>JBARWY010000064.1:0-126419 GCA_049647065.1 Devosia sp.
TCCTCGGTGGGCGCGGCGGCTCTTGTGGCCGCTCGCGCCCGTCATGCTTTCAGTGCTTGTCGACAGGCAGTTCCTTGGTCGCCACCACGAGCGCATCGAACAAAGCCGCGGCCACCGGATCGGCGCCCGGCGCCTCGCGGGTCAGGCGGAAGGTCGTCGCCACCACGCCGCCACGACCGACGCGCTTCTCGCCGATGATCGCCGCCGGCTTGTGCACCCAGCCCACCACGATGCCGGCATGGACATTGTTGCCGAATTCCCAGGGACGGAAACCGGTCAGCAGGTGATGCGGCACCACGCCCGAGAAGCTCAGGTCGAAAATCGGGCCGCCCGGAATGCTGGCGAAAGGACCGTCGCGGCGCACCCAGGAGAACCCGGCGATCCAGTCGCCACGCCAGATAGTGCCGTCGCGTTCGACGAGGCTGATGCCCGGCAGGTGCTGGTCGAGGCTGGGGCGGAATTTCTTGCCATCAGCAACGATGCTGCGATGCGGCAGCTCGCCATCGGGCATGTCGGTGCGCAGGTTCTTGTTGGTCTCGACCGTGCCATCGGCAAGGATGAGGAAGCGGCCACCGGCCTTCATCACTTCGACATCGGCGCCGTCGACGGCATGGCAGAGGATGATGTCGGCCTGGTCCTGCGGCACGACATTATAGCCAAGGCCCGTGGCATAGGTCGCGAGAGCTGCATCTGCCACGGCAATAGTCGGCAGGCTGGCCGTGTCCCGCCTGGCATATAGCGCTATCTCGCACGAATTGCGTGCGACAATGGAGCCACCAGCCTCGAGCACAAACTCAAGTCTAGCCATGCGGCTCGCGCCGGTGGCCGGGAGGTCGACTTTGAGTGTGCCCGGGCTGGTGATGGAAACCGGGCCGGCAGCCGGCACGGCAACAGAACCCGAGGCGTCGCCAGTCCAGCGCAGCGTCGCGCCTTCCGGCAGGGCGATGCCACCCGTCGCCACGGTGAGGTCTATCTCGAGCGTTTCGCCGAGATAGGCCGAATAGCGGGCCGGTCGCGGCACGATGACCGTGTCGGTATTGATCTGCGCGAAGACGTCATGGAACACGCGCGGATTGCGCTCGATGTCCATCAGGCCATTGGCCTCCCAGTGGACGTCGGTCAGCTCTGTGATGACGTAGCCCATGATCGAAGGATGCAGGCGCATCTGCTCGATCTGGTAGCGCAGGTTCATGAACTGGTACCACTGCACGTTCTCGATGAAGCCATCGAACGAGCCGAAGGTGCGGTGCAGGTCGAGCGAGGCAAACCGCTCCTCGATGCCATGTGGCAGCGCCACACCGTCGCCCCAGAGCGAACCGGTTTCGAACCAGTCCGGTTCGCTTCCATCGGCGCCGCGCAACAGCTTGGGATCAGGCAGGCCCCAGACGCCGAATTCGGAAACGATTAGCGGTTCGTCGCCACGCCGTTCGGCGTCGCCGAGCGGCGAGAAGGTCCAGTCGGCACCCGCAGCGAACTGGGCAGTGATATCGTCCCATTCCTGGCGGCGTTCCGGCACGGACCGGTAATAGTGGTAGTCGTTGAGGTCGGTCTTGACGTGGAAATTGGGGAAGCAGGCTGAATTGTCGACCACGAGGCGCGTCGGGTCCTCGGCCTTGAGCCAGTCATAGCTGTCCTTGAGCCACTGCCGATGCTCGGCATTCTCCATCAGCCGCGTGCCCCAATCCTCGTTGATCAGCGTCCAGGCGATGATCGAGGGGTGGTTGCGGTCACGCTTGAGGATGCCCTCCATCGTTTCGCGCATGCGCTTGGCCGACTTGGTGGTGAAGTTGGCGACGTTGGGCACCTCGGTCCAGACCAGCAGGCCCAGGCGGTCGGCCACCTCGTAATAGCGCGGGTCCGGCACCTTGATGTGGCAGCGCAGCAGGTTGAGGCCGAGATGCTTGGCCTTGCGCGCCTGGTCCTCGAGGAATTCCAGCGAGGGCGGCGTGTAGATGCCGCCAGGATAGTAGTCCTGGTCCAGCGCACCACGCATGTAGATCGGCTGGCCGTTCAGCAGTATCTGCCCGCCGCGCGCTTCGACGGTGCGGAAGCCAAAGGTGTGGACGGCCTTGTCGGTGCCGAGATCGACGACCAGCGAATAAAGGTTTGGCGTATCGGTCGACCACAGCTTGGCACCTGTGAAGCTGAGGCTGGCGGCGACGCCCTGCCCCGCGGTGACGCTGGCTTCCGCCACGACGGCACCGTCGGCATCGAGCACCGACAGCTGCACGGGCATGCCGTTTGAAGCAGAAGAGAAGGCGAGATCGACGGACAGCTTGCCGTCCATGCCGGCCGTGATGACCACGTCCTCGATATGCCGGGTGTCGCGCGCTTCCAGCGCCACGGACTGCCACAGACCGCCGATGCGGCCATACCAGCTGATCTTGCCATGCGGCACTTCGCCGAACGGATAGTCGGGATAGGCGCGATGATCGGCTGACGGCATGGTCACGCGGACTTCTAGCTCGTTGCTGGCCTTGAGCGCCGCTGCCGGCAGCACGATTTCGAAGGGCAGATACGCGCCTTCATGGCTGCCGATCAGCTGACCGTTGAGCAGGACCTCGCAGAAATAGCTGACGGCACCGAACTGCAGGGCCAGTTCCTGGCTGCCCCAGCCCTCGGGCAGGGCGAAGCTCCGCTTGTAGACGGCGCGGCCGCTGGTATCGA
Source organism: Devosia sp. (assembly GCA_049647065.1). Classification (GTDB taxonomy): domain Bacteria; phylum Pseudomonadota; class Alphaproteobacteria; order Rhizobiales; family Devosiaceae; genus Devosia. The sequence goes on from JBARWY010000064.1 coordinate 2,668, forward strand.
CCAGATCGGAGAATTCGGCCTGCCATGGTCCGGGCACATGCGCTTCGCGCCATGGTCCGTCCTCGTGGCGGAATTGCCAGACGCCGTCCAGCGACAGGCGACGACGCGCACCCGATTCAGTGTCCGCAACTCGCGCCAGGCTTGCCCGCTCCATCCTCATCCCTCAGCAATATTAGTTATATATTTATCACCATAGGTCGGAACGATCCGGATTGGCAATAGGGGTTCTGCCGGCCCTTCAATCTGCTAAAAGAACCGGGCAAACCGCATGCAAAACGCATGCAAGCCGCGGGCAAACCGCAGGAAATCTGCGGGCATGCTGCAAGCAAAGGGGCCAGGCTTACCGGTGGAAAAGCGTGCGACGATGGTGGACGTGGCCGAACTGGCCGGCGTGTCACAGGCGACGGTGTCACTGGTGCTCAACGGCGTTCCCAATGCCCGGGTTTCCAAGGCCACGCGCCGTCGCGTGATCGAGGCCGCCGAAACCCTCTCCTACCGCCGCGGCAAGGCCCATCCTGTGCCGGAGGGGCGCAAGCGGGTCATCGGGCTGATGCTCGACGAGGTTTCCACCACCCCTTTTGCAGCGCCATTCATCGAGGGCGCCCGCGACGAGGCCGCCCTGCAGGACGTGACGGTGGCGGTATTCTGCACCCGCTCCGACCCCGCACTGGAGCAGGCGGCGATCGATCTCCTGGTCTCCCAGAAGACTATCGGCGTCATCTACGCATCGCTGATCATGCGGCAAGTGGTTGTGCCTGAATCATTTTCGGAACTTCCGCTGGTGCTGCTCAACTGCTACGAGCGCAAATTGCGGTACCCTTCCGTGGTACCGGGCGATATCGTTGGCGGCTATACGGCCACCCAGGCGCTGTTGCGCGCCGGCCACCGCCGCATTGCCCACATGACCGGCGAGGTTTTCGTCGAGGCAGCCGTCGACCGCGAGAAGGGCTTCCGCCAGGCGATGGCGGAATGGAACGTGCCAATCGATGAAGACCTGGTGCGGCAGGCCGGCTGGACCATCAGGGGCGGGCGCGAGACGGCCCTGGCGCTGATGTCGCATCCAAGTCCGCCCACCGCCATCTTCTGCTTCAATGACCGCATGGCCATGGGCTGTTACGAGGCCGCCCACAGGCTAGGGCTATCGGTGCCCGAAGACATTTCCATCGTCGGCTTCGACGACGAGGACCTGGCCGCCAACATGGATCCGCCGCTGTCCACCATGGTATTGCCGCATGACGAAATGGCCCGCTGGGCCGTGGCGGAACTACTCGACAGCTACAATGATGCGGATCAGGACGAGCGGCAGCAGAAGGTCAAGATCGAGTGCGAGCTGATCGAACGCAATTCGATTGCACTCATCGAGCCTGCGGGCTAATCCTTTGACTTCATGACGGAATCTCGTTCCACCAGCGGGCATTCCAGCTTGACCAACGGGTAGCGCCCCTGCCCCGGCACGAATTCGCCGAGCTGTTCGATCACCCACTGCCCCATGGCGCGATGCGGCAGAATGGAGGTAGTGAGCCTCGGATGCAGGTGGCGGGAAATTTCCTCGTCATCATAGCCGACTACGGCCATGTCGTTAGGGATGTCGTACCCCGCTTCCTTGAGCGCTTCGTAGCAGCCGATAGCGGTGCGGTCGTTCTGGCAGAAGATCGCCGTGGGCGGTTCAGGCAGTGCCAGCAGCTGGCGCGTCGCGTCATAGCCGGAACTGGCGGACCAGTCGCCCTCTACCACCAGTGCCGGATCGAACGGAATGTCCGCCGTCGCCAGGGCCCTCCGATAGCCCTTGAGCCGGTCCTGCGCCGCCTCCATCCAGATTTCACCGGTAATGGTGGCGATGCGCCGATGGCCGCTATCGACCAGGTGCCGCGTGCTGCGCTGACCGCCGGCTATTTCGCTTGGTACAACAGCGGGGTAGGCTTGGCTTGCGGTATAGCAGTTGAGCAGGAATACCGGCATCTCCAGGCCGATCAGCTGCTCGGGCAGTTCCACCTCGCGGGTGAAAATGGTCATGTAGACCAGTGCCGACACCCGCTGCTCGACAAAGGTGCGGATCAGCTCGGCTTCCAGCTCCTCGTCATTATGCGTCTGCGCCACCAGCACCACGTCGCCGCTGGCGCGCGCCGCCTGTGTCAGCCCCTCGATGGCCACCATGGCCTCGGGGCTGGTCGCCAACTGGTCGGCAATGAACCCAATCCGCCGTCCCCGCGCAGCCGCAGCGACCGGCGCAGGCATCGCCGGCACGGCATAGCCCAACCGCCGCGCGGCCTCGAACACCCGCTGCTTGGTTTCGCTGGAGAGCTTTATCCCCGGCGCATGATTCAGGACGAATGATACAGTAGCCTGCGAGCACCCGGCCTCGCGGGCCACGTCGGTCATGGTGACCCGGCGGCCGCCATTGCGCTTTGTGCGCACCGCCTGCGGCGCGACTGTATCGGCAGACCTGGACATGACGGACCCGTTTCGACGTGACGCAAAGCTAATACATGATCAGCATCCATTATCAAGTATTAGCACGGTGCGATTACGAGCCCCGGATCGGCAAACCCCCGATGGTTTTAGGGGGTGTGGTTGATTGCATCAAAATTGCTGATAGACATAACTGTCATCGAACTCCTCCGGATGCCAGCCCGCCATGAGCCGCAATTTCCTAGTTGTCGATCCCGAGGAAGGCATCGAGGTTCTCAAAGGATTGGCGTCGCCGATCCGGGTAAAAATTCTCAAGCTCCTGCATATGCAAGGGCCGATGAATGGCAATGATATCGCCGAAAAGCTCGACCTCCCCCAGTCCACCGTCTCGACCAATATCCAGATCCTGGAAGGGGCGGGACTGATCCGGACCGAGACGCAGAAGGCGCGCAAGGGTAATCAGAAAATCTGCCATTCGATGTTCGACGAGGTGCTGGTAATGTTCAAGGAGGACATCAAGCCGCTCAAGTCCAACACGATCGAAGTAGCCATGCCCCTGGGGCTTTATACGAGCTGCGAAGTCTCGGCGCCGTGCGGGCTGTGCTCGGCTGAAGGCATTATCGGGTTGCTGGACGTGCCGGATACATTTCTCGATCCGGACCGGATGAAGGCCGGGCTGATCTGGTTCACGCGGGGATATGTCGAATACCAATTCCCCAATAACGCCAAGCTCAGCCAGAGCAAAATCGAGGCGATGGAGTTCTCCATGGAGCTCAGCTCCGAGGTTCCGGGCACCTCAGCGGACTGGCCCAGCGACATCACGCTATCGGTGAACGGCACGGAAATCGGCACCTGGATGAGCCCGGGGGACTTTGGGGACAAGCGCGGCGTCTATACGCCGGACTGGTGGAAACTGAAGGGTAGCCAGTATGGCAAGCTCAAGAGCTGGCGGGTGACGCTGGACGGCACTTATGTCGATGGCATGAAGATTTCGCCGATCTCCCTGGTCGACCTAGACCTGGCCAACCACCACTCGATCCGCCTCCGGATTGCCGTCAAGCCTGACGCTAAACACCCGGGCGGCATCAACATTTTCGGCCGCGGCTTCGGGAATTACGACCAGGAAATCATCATGCGGCTGCAGACGGAGCGCTGAGCGCGATTTATCATATTTATTGTACGGCCTCTCTTGCGCGATCGCGTTCGCCTCGTCTACAACGGGGTAACTGATATAAATCAGAAAAACGGGATTAGTGGGAGGATAGAGTGAAGGCTTCGGTCGTCGCGAACAAGGATTACACGATCTCCAAGATCGACGATCGTGTGTATGGGGCCTTTCTCGAGCATCTGGGCCGGGCGATCTATGAGGGCATTTACGAACCCGACCATCCGACGGCCGACAAGGACGGGATGCGCGGTGACGTGGCCAAGCTGGTCAAGGATCTGAATGTACCGGTAGTTCGCTATCCTGGGGGTAACTTCGTTTCCGCCTATAACTGGGAAGATGGCATCGGGCCGCGCGAGCAGCGCCCTACCCGGCTAGATCTGGCTTGGCATACGTCCGACAGCAATGCCGTAGGCGTGCATGAATTCGCCGACTGGTGCGCCACTGTCGGCACCGAAATGATGCTGGCGGTGAACCTCGGTTCGCGCGGCGTCGACGAGGCGCGCAATTTCCTTGAATATGTGAACCATCCGGGCGGCTCCTACTGGAGCGACCTGCGCATCAAGAACGGCCGCAAGGAGCCATGGAACGTCAAGATGTGGTGCCTCGGCAACGAGATGGACGGCCCCTGGCAGGTCGGACACAAGGATGCCGACGAGTATGGCAAGCTGGCCGCCAACACGGCGCGCGCCATGCGCATGTTCGACAAGTCCCTGGAGCTGATCGTCTGCGGCTCATCGAATTCGGACATGCAAAGCTACCCCGACTGGGAGCGCATCGTACTCGAGCATACCTATGATCATGTCGATCATATCAGCCTGCACATGTACTTCGCCAATCGCGACGATAACACCCCTAACTATCTGGGGCTAAGCCATAAACTTGAGACCTATATCGACACGGTGGCCTCGACCATCAAGCAGGTGAAGGCCAAGAAGAAGAGCAAGCGCGACGTCTACATCTCCTTCGACGAGTGGAACGTCTGGTACCACTCCAACAAGAAGGATCGGGAGATCCTGGATGGCAACGGCGGCTGGCCGCATGCGCCGGGCCTGTTGGAAGACATCTACAATTTCGAAGACGTGCTGATGGTGGGGCTGATCCTCAACACCTTCATCCGCCGCTCGGATGTGGTGAAGATCGCCTGCATCGCGCAGCTGGTGAATGTGATCGCTCCGATCATGACGGAAAAGGGCGGTCCGGCCTGGGCCCAGACCATCTACTATCCCTATTTCTTCGCATCGGTATTCGGCCGCGGTACGGCGTTGAATCTGGTGACGAATTCGCCAGGCTATGAGACGACGCATGCCAAGGACACGCCGTTTGTCGATATCTCGGGTGTGCATAACCAAGAGGAAGGCACGCTGAGCTTCTTCCTCGTCAACCGGCATACGACCGAGAGCATCGAGACGGAAGTCAGCCTGCAGGGCTTTGGCAATGGCACCGTCATCGACCATCAGGTGATGACCCATCCTGATCTCAAGGCCGTCAACACCGCCAGGAAACAGGACGAAGTCGCCCCCCGCAAGGGCGAAGGTGCTAAGATCAATGGCGGCACGCTGAGCGTGACGCTACCGCCTTATTCGTACCAGATGGTGCGTGTGAAGCTCTGAGCCGACCTTCGCATTTGACCGCTGTTCGCTAGCAGACTGCTAGCATTTGGCGCGGCACAGACGACCTATTCCTGACAGACACGTGGAGGGGGCGTACCGGCATCGGTGCGCCCCTCTCTATTGTGTATCATGGTTTCAGATTTACATCAGGATGTGCGTTGACATCCCCAAAGTGCTGGTTAAGTATGATTTATGAAGGCGCTGGAGGGCGTCGTCGCGATCGGAGTGCGGGAGGCACTTCGGCAAGGGAGGATGAGATGGATAGACGCAGCTTTATGCTGGGTACCGCTGCCGGTGCCCTGATGATTTCGGCAAAGGGTCTGGCCTTTGCCCAGGAGGCCGAAGGCACCGCGCCCGACCTCAATAATTTCCCGCGCAGCGAGACGCTGATCGTCCACAATCCGGAAGGCGTGATCCGCAATCCGGCCTGGTTCAATATCTGGGTGAATGGTGGCGGCGGCTGGTCGAACGGGTTGCACCAGCTGACCATGGACACGCTGTGGTACATCGACCCCGACGCCGGCATTCCGGAAGCCAGCAAGGATGCGGTCTACAATGCCCTCGCCTCCGGGCCGTGGGAATACAATGCCGACTTCAGCGAAATGACGGTGAAGCTGCGCGAAGGCATCATGTGGAGCGACGGCGTCGAGTTCACCTCGGACGACGTGGTCTACACCGTGCAGAAGCAGATCGACACGCCCGGAATGACCTGGAGCGGTGCGTTCTCGACGCAGGTGGCCGAAGTCACCGCGCCGGACAAATACACCGTCCACTTCAAGCTGCAGAAGCCCAATTCACGATTCCATGCGGTGTTCTCGGTGCGCTGGAACGCTGCCTGGATCATGCCCAAGCACGTGTTCGAGAAGGTCGAGGACGTGCTGACCTATGACTACAATCCGCCGCTGAGCCTGGGCGCCTACACGCTCAACTCGTTCGATCCGAACGGCACCTGGTATATCTGGGACAAGCGCGCGGACTGGGACAAGACCACGCTGGGCCTGGTCGGCGAACCGACGCCCAAGCACATCATATACCGGAACAACATTTCGACCGACAACCGCCTGATCGAAATGCGCAACGGCAACCTCGACATGATCCACGATCTGTCGCCGGAAGGCACGTTCTCGATCATCAAGGAAGACCCGAATGTGTCGGGCTGGTTCACCGGCTTCCCCTATGCCCATCCAGATCCGACCCTGCCGATGGCCATTTTCAACCACCAGAACCCCATCTTCCAGGACAAGCGCGTCCGCTGGGCCCTGGCGCTGATGCTCGATGCGAAGGCCATGTCGATGGCCAGCTATCGTGGCGCAGCAACGCTGTCGGCGATCTCGATCCCGCCGACCGGCACTCACACCCGCGACTATCATGCGGCACTGCAGGACTACCTGATCAACTACGAGGTCGATACCGGCACGCAGAAGATCAAGCCGTACGATGCCACCATCGGCCAGCAGATCGCCGATATGGTGCGTCCGCAGTTCGGCGATGACGTGCCGACCGACCCCGAAGCCATCAACAAGAGCTTCGGCTTCGGCTGGTGGAAGCAGAATATCCCGGCAGCGGAAGAACTGCTGACGGCAGCCGGCTTCACCAAGAACGGCAACCAGTGGATGACGAGTACGGGCGAGCCCTTCGCCTTCTCCGTGCAGGTTCCGTCCGAAGGCGTGATCAATCGCCTCGGCGTCATCATCGCCCAGCTCTGGGCGCAGAATGGCGTGCAGGCGACGGCAGAAGTGGCGCCCGATATCTGGGACCGCGTCGCCGCCGGCGACTATGACGTCAATATCGGCTGGGCCGTGGAAACCTGGGGCGGTCACCCCGATCTCAGCTTCTTCCTCGACAGCTACCACTCCGAATATGTCGCGGCAGAAGGCACGATCCAGCCCGCCCGTAACTGGATGCGCTGGACCAACCCCAAGCTCGACGAGATCATCGAGAAGATCCGGGGCATCGACTTCAACGATCCCAAGGGACTCGAATACGGCCACGAATTCGTCAAGCTGCATCTCGACGACATGCCGAACATCCCGATCATGTCGTACAACGTGTTCTCGGTGCAGTCGAACCTGCACTGGACCGGCTGGCCGAACATCGAAAACCCCTATGCGAACCCGGTCACGAACTGGTCGAACGGGAAGTACATCTTCACGCAGATCAAGCCGGTGGCTTAACAGCGTCCTCCCGGTGGCCCGGCCTTGTGCCGGGCCATCTGAGGGGCACGATGTCCTTCGTGCCCCTCACATTCTCGACGGCGCCTCCCCCTCGATGGGGAGGCTGGGAGGGGGTGGTGAGAACCACCATGTCGGGGCTCCCGCACCCCCACCTGCTCGATCACGGACTTAGCTGACGCTAAGCCCTATCTCGCTTCCCTCCCGACAAGGGGAGGGTGGACCCGGTGGGTGGGAGAGATGGAAAACGGGACGGTTGAGGAGTCCTCATGCAAGGTTATCTCTGGTTCATCGGCAAGCGGGCGCTGCAGCTCATCGCGGTGATCTTCTTCGGTGTTTCGGCGACGTTCCTGGTGACGCATCTGTCGCCGATCAGCCCGGTGGAATCGGCACTGGGCCGCATGACGGCCCGGTCCAATTCGGCGCCGGAGGCTGTGCAGGCCATGCGCGAGGCGTTGACGGCCATGTATGGTGTCGACCAGCCGATCCTCCAGCAGTATGTCAGTTTCTGGGTGCGACTGGTACAGGGCGACCTGGGGCCGTCGATGATCGCGTTTCCGACCCCGGCCATGACGCTGGTGATGCGCGCCCTGCCCTGGACCGTTGGCCTGCTGACCACGTCCATCATTATCAATTTCCTGATCGGCAACCTGCTTGGCGCGCTGGCCGGCTACAACCAGAACAGCCGGCTGCTCAAGGGTTTTGGCGTCATCGCCATGGGCCTGCAGCCGATCCCGCAATATATCGTGGCCTTCATCCTGCTGATCATCTTCGGCTTCGTCTGGCCGGTGCTGCCGATCTCGGGCGGTTTTGCCATGAACGTCACCATGGGCTGGAGCTGGCAGTTCGTCGGCTCGGTGATCGTCCACTCAATATTGCCGGCGGCATCGCTGGTGCTGGTGGGCTTTGGTGGCTGGTTCCTGGGCATGCGCGCGCTGGTCAGCAACGTGGTGACGGAAGATTACGTGACCTATGCCGAGCTGGCCGGCGTCGACCGCAATACGATCGTAGGTGGCTATGTGATCCGCAATGCGCTGGTACCGCAACTGACGGCGCTGGCAATGACGCTGGGCGGGGTGTTTTCGGGCACTGTCATCGTCGAGCAGGTGTTCAACTATCCCGGGCTCGGCTCGCTGCTGATCGATGCGGTGGGCGGCGGCGATTTCTCGCTGGTGCTGGCGGTGGGCACCGTTTCGGTGACGGCCGTGGCGGTGGCCATCTTCATCATCGACCTGCTGCACCCCCTTCTCGATCCACGCGTGCGGGCGGAGTAAGTCCATGTTTGCCGTATTCCGCGACCTCATCCGCTACAATATCGAATTCGCCATCGGCATGGTGCTGGTGACCATCATCGTGCTGTTCGCACTGGCGAGCTTCTTCTCGCCGGTCGACACCTCGCTGATCTACATGCAGCCGCCGGACATGCCGCCGTCGTGGCAATACTGGTTCGGCACCAATTCGCGTGGGCAGGACCTGTTCTGGCAGATGTCCACCGCCATGCGGAACAGCCTGATGTTCGGCCTTATCGTGGCGACGCTCAGCCGTATCATTTCGCTCGCGATCGGGTTGACGGCCGGCTATGTCGGCGGCTGGGTGGACCGGGTGCTGATGTTTTTCAACGACATCTTCGTGGCGGTGCCGGTGTTCCCGGTGCTGGTGCTGTTCTATTTCGTGCTGCGCAACAATCTCGACAGCCTGATGCTCGCCATCATCATGGCGGGCCTCGGCTGGCCCTTCGACGCAAGGCTGATCCGCTCGGTGGCACTGGGGCTCAAGCATCGCGAATTCACCCGGCACGCGGTGTTTGCCGGGATGAGCACACCCAAGATATTGCTGCAGGAGCATCTTCCCTATGTGATGCCCATCGTGTTCTCAACCTTCATGGCCAACATGCTGTGGTCGATCGGGCTCGAGGTGACGCTGGCGGTGCTGGGCTTCACCAACATCAATAATCCCACCATCGGTACGACGCTCTACTGGGCCAACAATCACTCGGCGATGGTGGTGGGCGTGTGGTGGTGGATCGTGATCCCGGTCATCCTGATCGTCGTCACCTTTATCGGGCTGTTCCTGCTGGCAGTGAGCATGAACGAATATATCGACCCGCGCAGCCGCCTGCGCCGCATGGGAGCCTAGGCCATGACCGAAGATCTGCTCAAGGTCGAAGGCCTCAAGGCCTATTACCAGATGAACTATTTCGGCGTGGAACGCGAAGTGCGGGCCGTCGACGACATCACCATGACCATCCGCAAGAACGAGATCTACGGCATTGCCGGGGAAAGCTCGTCGGGCAAGACCAGCTTCATCAAGGTGCTGGCTGCGGCGATCCGTCCGCCGATGCGGATCGTGGCGGGATCGGTCAAGTATGACTTCAAGGGGCTATCGGTGGACGTGGCCGATGCCACGCCGGCGCAGATCGAGGCGATCCGCTGGCGGCACCTGAGCTACATCATGCAGGGCTCGATGAGCGTGCTCAATCCGCTGCGGCGCATCGGGCGGACCTTCGAGGATTTTGCCAAGAAGCCGCTGGGGCTGTCGGGCCCGGCGTATCGGGCACGGGTGCTCAACCACCTGGAACGGCTTAAGCTGCCGGCGGATGTGCTCAATGCCTATCCGCATGAGCTGAGCGGCGGCATGCGACAGCGCGTCACAATCGGGCTGGCGACAGTGTGCCACCCCGAATTCATCATTGCCGACGAGCCGACCACCGCGCTCGACGTGGTGGTGCAGAAAGAAGTGCTGGGGCTGATCCGTGAAATCCAGCAGGACATGGGAAGCTCGGTCGTGTTCGTGACGCATGACATGAGCGTGCATGCCAACATGACCGATCGGGTGGGCATCATCTATGCCGGGCGGCTGGTGGAAGAAGGGCCGACGCGGCAGATGTTCTTTGCGCCCAAGCATCCCTATACGGCGCATCTGGTGGCCAGCCTGCCCCGCATTGGCGACACGACGCAGCGTCCTGCCCTTGAAGGACGGCCGCCGAGCCTCGCCAACCCGCCCGCCGGATGCCGGTTCCATCCGCGTTGTCCGCTGGCGATCGACAAGTGCAAAACCGACGTGCCGCCGCTGATCCAGGTTGCCAATGACCATCGCAGCGCCTGCTGGCGATGGCAGGACGTGAAGCCGCTGGTGGCGCCGCAGGTTCCGCACGGGGTGATGGCATGAGTACGCTGCTCGAAGTTCGCAATGTATCCAAGCGCTTCACCATGGGCGGGTTGCTGAGCCGCAAGACGGTCGAGGCGGTGCAGGACGCCAGCCTGTCGCTGAGTGCCGAAACGCCGGAGATCTTCACCATTATCGGGGAGAGCGGCTCGGGCAAGACGACGCTGGCACGGATGATCCTGGGGCTGGAGCTGCCGACGAGTGGCGAAATCAGCTTCCGCGGCAAGACCGTGAGCCATCGCGTCGGGAGGCAGGAGCGGCTGGAATTCATGGCCAATGTTCAGCCGGTGTTCCAGAACCCCTTCGAGGCGTTCAACCCACTCAAGCGGATCGACAGGTATCTGGAGTCGACGGCGAAGCGGTTTCTCGGGATGCGGCATCGGGATGAGCTGGACGGGGCAATGGATGCGGCCCTGCAGAAGGTGGGGCTGAGCCTCGCCGAGGTCAAAGGACGCTATCCGCATGAGATGAGCGGCGGGCAATTGCAGCGTGCGGCCATTGCGCGGGCGCTGATCCCCAATCCGCCGCTGCTGGTAGCGGACGAGCCGGTGAGCATGGTGGATGCGAGCCTGCGCATGAGCATCGTCAACCTGCTGAAATCGCTGCGGGACGATCTGGGCGTGTCGGTCATCTACATCACGCATGATCTGGCGACGGCCTATTACATCTCCAACCGGCTGATCATCATGCAACGCGGGCGGATCGTGGAAATGGGCGATGCGCGGACGGTGCTGGACAATCCGGAGCATCCGTATTCGCGGCTGCTGAAGGCGAGCGTACTCAGTACCGAGGATGCCGGAAGTGGGAAGCTGGCAACCGATCCTGGAATGGTGGCGCTGGCGGGGGAACTGATGGGCAAGGCCGGAAGGCTCGTCGATCGGCCGGATGGGCGGATGGTGCGGGTCTACGGCTGATGTCGGCACCGATTTATCGCGATCCGGTAGCCGATGGGGCGGCGGACCCGACTGTCATTCGCAAGCAGGGCACGGACGAGTGGTGGATGTTCTACACCAATCGGCAGCCGGCGGCTGATGGGCCGAAGTTTACCTGGATCCATGGCTCGCCGATCGGGGTGGCGGTCAGCAAGGATGACGGGGCGAGCTGGCACTATCGCGGCACGGTGAAGGGGCTGGATGCGCCGGGCGATGTCGTCGGCGGCAATACGCACTGGGCGCCGGAGGTGATCTGGGCCGAGGGCCAGTATCATATGTGGCTGAGCTACATTCCGGGGGTGCCGGACAACTGGCCGGGCGTGCCGCGCACGATCACGCATTTCACCAGCCCGGACCTCGAGACGTGGACGCGAGTGGGGCCGCTCACACTCAACTCGCCGCGGGTGATCGATGCGTGCGTGATCAAGTGCCCGGATGGGCTGTGGCGCATGTGGTACAAGGACGAGGATGCGGGTTCGAGCACGTGGAGTGCTGTGAGCGACGACCTGTATTCATGGAGACTTGAAGGGCTGGTGCTGCCGGGGTCGCCGGACGGGGCGCCGCATGAGGGGCCGAATGTGTTCGTGCTTGGCGGCTGGCACTGGCTGATCGTCGATGAGTGGCGCGGCCAGGGCGTGTACCGGTCGAAGGACGCGGTGCGCTGGGAGCGGCAGGGCATTATTGGCGATGCGCCGGGGTCCGATCCTGACGATATCAGGTATCTGCGGCATGCCGATGTGGTGGTCGTGGGGTACCACGCGGCGCTGTACTATTTCACGCATCCTCAATGGGACGAGCGGAGCCAGACCGATGGGCCTCCGGACGTGGCGGCGCGCAAGACGGCGGTGCATCACGGGCGGCTGACGGCGGTGGATGATGTACTGGTGTTCGAGCGGGATGTGGCTGCGGGTGTTGCGCTGCTGAGGGCGTAAGTCATGAGCGTCAAGGCTCCGACACCCCCTCACAGCCTCCCCCATCAAGGGGGAGGAACCGCGCCCACTCATGCGGCTAGATCAATGTTGAACCGGCCACCCGCGCATGCAGGATGGTGGCGTGATCCTTGTAGGTGGTGCGGGCGTATTCGGTGTAGCCGAGTTTTGCTGCCAGCTTGAGCGAGGACGTGTTGCTGGGATCGATCATGCAGACGGTGCGTGGCATGGTCCGATCGACCCAGGTGAGGACGGCCGAGAGGGCTTCGTGGGCGAGGCCCCTGCCCTGATATTGCGGCAGCATGGCCCAGCCGGCTTCCGGCGTGTCGCCCAGGGGTGGATTGATGTCGCGGTGGAAATCGGCGATGCCGAACTCGCCGACGAGGGCACCCGTCTCCCTTGATGTGGCGAGGAAGAAGCCATAGCCCTTGAACTGCCAGATGCCGGCATAGCCGATGATGCGGCGCCAGACTTCTTCCGGCGTCGCCGGGCGGCCCCCGATGAAGCGGGTCACGCCCGGATCGGCCCACAGGGTGCAGCAGGCCGGGAAGTCGCCGGCGGTGTGGGCGCGAAGAACGAGATGCTCGGTGGTAAGCGTCGGCGCCGACATTACTTCCCGCCCGCCACAGCATTTCTGGGCATGTCGGAGAGGATTTCGGCGACCCCGTTGCGGATGATGACGATCTCTTCGAGGCGCAGGCCGAACTGCCCCTGCAGGTAGATGCCCGGCTCGATGGAGAAGACCATGCCGTCTTCCAGCACCGTATCCGACGTCGCGGTGATGTAGGGCGTTTCGTGAATGTCGATGCCCAGACCATGGCCGGTGCGATGCAGGAAATTGGGGCCGTAACCGGCCGCGGTGATGACGTCGCGGGCGGCCTTGTCGACTTCGCTGGCTTTGACGCCTGGCTTTGCGGCCTTGATCGCCGCCTCGACGGCGCGATCGAGGATGGAGTGGACCTGGCCGAAACCTTCCGGTGCGGTGCCGAGATAGCCGACGCGGGTCATGTCGGAGGGGTAGCCGTAGATGCGGGCGCCGGTATCGATGAGGACGGCGTCGCCATCCCTCAGTTGGGTGTCGCCGGTGTGGTGATGCGGGAAGGCACCATTGGGGCCGAAGCAGACCGAGCAGAACTCGGTGGTGGCGCCATTGGCCTTGTAGAAATCGCGGATGACCGTGGCGACTTCGCGCTCTGATATGCCGGGGCGCAAGGCGGCGAAGCCAGCAGCCATCGCGGCGTCGTTGAGCACGGCCGACTTCTTGAGCGCGTCGTATTCGGCCGCATCCTTGCGGGAGCGGAGATAGCCGACGGTGTCATTGGTGAAGCGGCGATGGGCGCCGGGGAGTGCGTCGATGACCAGCAGCGCGAAATCGGCGCGCGTGGTTTCGTCGAGCACGATGGAGGGGCTGATGCGCGGGACGCCGGTGGCGTTGAGGAGGTCCTGCAGGGCAGCATCCGGGCCGTCGGCGTCGGTCCAGGGGAAGAAGGGAAGATCGGTGTGCTGGCGGGCGCTGTCGACATTGAGCGCGGGCATGAGGAAGCCGGCGAAGGTCGGCGAGATCATCAGGAGGACGGGACGCTCGTCGCCATGGGGGGACAGGTCGGCCATGTAGAGCATGTGGCTCGAGGGGCCGATGACCACGAGGTCGGTTGATGTGGCAGCCATCCGGGCGCGGAGGTTGGCGAGGCGGGCAGTAAGGGTGGGGTTCATTGGGCGGGCTCGGATGGGTTGGTTCAGTAGGCTAATAACCGCAACAACCTGGATCGTCACCCTCGGGCTTACCCCGAGGGCACTGTACTTGCCGGATGATTGCGAAGTGAAGGGCTCTCGGGGCAGGCCCGAGGGTGACGGCCGGTCGGTGGGCGGGACAGGCTACAGGAGCCTTAGCACCGTGGCTCTCATCCCCCACCCTTGATCCCTCCCCACAAGGGGGAGGGTGTCGACTGAACAATCAGTCGAAAGAGGTAGGAGCCGGGCCGGAGGGACATGACCCGGCTCCTGCGCGGCGGTGTCTTGGGGACCACCGTCGCTGTTCGGGATTATTCTTTTGTCACGAGGCGGTAATACACGAAGTCGGAAGTGGCGCCGTTGACGTAGCCTTCGACATTGTTGGCCATGGCGATGGTCAGCGCGGCCTGGAACATGATGACGATGGGCGACGACGCCTGGGCTTCCTTCTGGATCTCGATGTAGTCGGCGTTGCGGGCCTCCTGATCGGGTTCGGCCAGGGCGGCGGTTACCTTGGCGTTCAGCTCTTCCGGCACAGCCCAGGCATTACGCCAGGTGGTGGTTGCCGTGTAGTTGTCGTCGGCATTGTTGGAATTGTAGGCGAAGGCCTTGGCGTTGGAGTGCGGGTCCATGAAATCAGGGCCCCAATAGAGCAGCATGGCTTCGTGGGTACGGTCGCGGTACTTGGTGATGACCTGGGCGCCGGTGCCGGGCAGGATTTCGAAGTTGATGCCGGCTTCGGCAAAGGTAGCCTGCAGCGACTGCGCCATATCGGTGAACGGGGTCGAGTTGATCACGTCCAGGGTCACGTCGATAGGCGTGGTGATGCCAGCATCGGCCAGGATCTGCTTGGCCTTTTCGACGTCGTAGGTGAACGGGGTCTCGTCATAGGAGCCGGGGAAGCCCTTGGGCCAGAAGGCCTGGTGGATCTCCATCTGGCCCTTGAGAAAGGACTGGGTCATCCCATCGTAATCGACGAGGTAACGGGCAGCTTCCCAAACGGCCGGCGGAGTCAGCGATTCAGTCTTCTGGTTGAAGCTGAGGAAGTGGACAGCCGCCTGCGGATAGGTCTCGACCTTGACGGTATCTGCCGGCAGGCCGACGATCTGGTCGGGGGTCAGGTTCTTGGCGATATCGACGTCGCCCGAGGTCAGCAAAAGCTGCTGGGTGGCGGCTTCGGCAACGTGGCGGATGATGATCGACTTCATCGCCGGAGCGCCGCGGAAGTAGCCTTCATTGGCGGTGAGGCGGACGATTTCGGCCGGGCGGTAATCTTCCATCACGAACGGGCCGGAACCGGCCGAATGCGTGTTGAGCCAGGCATTGCCCATGTCTTCGCCGACGGCGTTCTCGGTGACGAGGACTTCGTCGACGATGGAGGCCGGGCGCGACGCCAGGACGTTGAGCACGAAGGCCGAGGAGAAATCGCCCTCGTACTTCACGACCACCTTGCCATCGGCAATGGTGACCATGTCGGCGATGTTCTCGGGAGTCCAGCCGAGCTGGGCGAGAATGAAGGCCGGCGTCAGGTTGAGCTTGATCACACGGGAGAAGGAAAAGACCACGTCTTCCGGACGCACCGGATTGCCCGAGGCGAAATTGGCTTCACGCAAGGTGAAGGTGATGGTCTTGGCGGCGTCATCGGCCACCCATTCGGTGGCGAGGCCCGGTGCCAGGAGCGTCGTGTCCTCGGCTTCGTAGCCGACGAGGCGGTCATAGACGTTGGTGTTGATCTCGCCCGAGGTGAATTCATAGGCCTGGGCGGGATCGAGCGCGACGATGTCGTCGATGTTCTGGGCGATGACCAGCGCATCGGCAGGCGTAGCGGCATAGGCGCCGGCCACGAGTGGCAGCGACAGTGCGGTCGCCAATAAGGCGGCGCGAAGCATGTTCATGAGCGTTTCTCCTGTGGTTTCACAATTTTCTTGTTCTTCACCGGCCTGGGGCCGGGTTTTGCTGCCGCGACGACCTGCCGAGATGGCTTGGCCGACGAACGGAAGAGGGTCAGCGTGCCGGTCCAGAGCAAGCGCGCCGGTTGATCGGTGTGGTTCGACCATGAATGGGGGCGATTGCCCCGGAAGTGCAGGCTATCGCCGGAACTCATCACCATCTCGTCGCTATCGAGGCGCTGGGTGATGGAGCCTTCAAGCACGTAGAGGATTTCCTCGCCCTCATGCGCCACCGTTTCGGAGCGGTAGCCGGGCGGGACAGTCATGATGAAGCTACTCAGCATGTTGCCGGGGAAATCGGCGCCGAGCCGTTCGTAGACGACGGAAGAGCCATCGAGCGAAAAGCGGTTGCGCTGGCCGGCCCGGGTGAGCGCGGTCTGTGCGGTGGGGGCGGAGACGAAGTAATCGATGCCGACGCCGAGAGCGCGGGCGATGCTGGCCAGCGTACCAAGCGAAGGCGTGGCGTGATCGCGCTCGACCTGGCTCAGATACCCCACCGAAACCTCGGCCGACTTGCCCAGCGCTTCCAGCGTCATATGCTGCTGGCGGCGACGGGCACGGATGAGGGCGCCCACTTTGGGGTGCCCCTCCACTTCCGGCTTTGTCAGTGCTGCGCCTGCCATCCGTCCCACCACAATTTTTTTGATATAAGCAAAGTTTTCTGTATGGTGGAAGCGAAATGTGAGGCAGTTCACGATCTGCGAGAGAGTCATCTTGCAGGCGCAGTGTATTGTTTTCCTTGGGGAATTCTTACGTGAGTATGGAGCCGCAGATTATCGCCGCACCTGCCTCCTCCGCCGCGACACGGCGGCGCTGGGGACGTGGGATTTCGGCTATCCTGGGCTTTGTCGCGACGGTTTTCCTCACCTTTCTTGGGCTGCTGGCGATCACCTTCTTCATCGGCAGGGTGATCCCGATTGACCCGGTGCTGGCCGTGGTCGGCGATCGGGCAACGCAGTCGGTGTATGACGCTGCCAAGGTGCAGATGGGGCTCGACCAGCCGCTCTTCGTGCAGTTCGCGCAGTATGTCGGTAATGTGCTGACCGGCAATTTCGGCATGTCGGTCTCGACCGGCCGGCCGGTGCTGACCGATATCAGCCGGTTCTTTCCCGCAACGCTGGAAATGGCGACGCTGGGCATCATCATCGGCGTGGCCATCGGCGTGCCGCTGGGCGTGATCGCGGCCAGCCGGCAGGGCTCCGTCATCGACCAGATCATCCGCGTGGTAGGGTTGCTGGGCTATTCCATGCCGGCCTTCTGGCTGGGCCTCGTGGGGCTGGCGCTGTTCTATGCGCGACTGCGCTGGGTTGGCGGCCCGGGGCGACTAGACATTTTCTACGATGGTCTGGTGGAGCCAGTAACCGGCCTGCTGCTGATCGACAGTCTGCTGGCCGGCGAGATCGACATCTTCTGGAATGCCATCAGCCACCTGATCCTGCCGGCATCGGTGCTGGGCTTTTTCAGCCTCGCCTATATCGCCCGCATGACGCGCAGCTTCATGCTCGACCAGCTGAACCAGGAATTCGTGACGACGGCGCGCGTCAAGGGCGTGCCGGAACGGGTGGTGATCTGGCGGCATGCGTTCAACCCGATCCGGGTGCCGCTGATCACGGTGATCGGGCTGAGTTATGCGGGGTTGCTGGAAGGGTCGGTGATGATCGAGACGGTGTTCAGCTGGCCGGGGATCGGCAATTACCTGACCACGGCCCTGCTCAATGCGGACATGAATGCGGTCCTCGGCTCGACCCTGGTGATCGGCGCGGTGTTCATCTTCATCAACAAGATAAGCGACGTGCTGTATCGCGTGCTGGATCCGAGGGCACGATGACCACGCGCGACTGGCTGCTCGAAGACTCCCCCACCTCGCGCTGGCAGGCCAATGCCGGGCGTGCCTATCGGGTGTTCACCGCATTGCTGCGCAATCCGCTGTCGGCGCTGGGCGGGGTCATCATTGTCGTGCTGATCCTGACGGCGATTTTTGCGTCGTGGCTGGCACCCTATTCCGCCACGGGCCAGGACCTGGCCAACCGGCTCGCCCCGCCATCGGGCACGCATTGGATGGGCACGGACGAGCTGGGGCGCGATATCTTTTCGCGGGTGATCTGGGGCAGCCAGATTACGCTCACCATCGTGGGACTGGTGGCGCTGATCTCGGCGCCGCTGGGGCTGCTGATCGGGGCAGTATCGGGGTATTTCGGCGGGTGGACCGACCGGATATTGATGGGGTTTACCGATATTTTCCTCAGCATGCCCAAGCTGATCCTGGCGCTGGCCTTCGTCGCGGCGCTCGGACCGGGCATCAACAATGCCATCATTGCCATCGCCATCACCTCGTGGCCGGCCTATGCGCGTATTGCGCGGGCTGAGACGCTGACCATCCGCAATGCCGAATTCATCGCGGCGGTGCGGCTGCAGGGCGCGAGCCCGCTGCGAGTGATCGTGCGGCATATCCTGCCGCTCTGTACGTCCTCGATGATCGTCCGCGTGACGCTGGATATGGCGGGCGTGATCCTGACAGCCGCCGGCCTGGGGTTCCTCGGGCTGGGCGCACAGCCGCCACTGCCGGAATGGGGCGCGATGATTTCGCGCGGGCGCGCCTTTATCCTCGACCAATGGTGGGTGGCGACCATGCCGGGCTTTGCCATCATCATCGTGTCGCTGGGGTTCTGCTTCCTCGGCGACGGGCTGCGTGACGTGCTCGACCCCAAGAGCGAGGGCAAGTGATGGCACCGCTGCTTTCGGTTGAAAATCTGCGTGTGAGCTTCCCGACCCATCGCGGGCGGGTGGAGGTGGTGAAGGGCATTTCGTTCTCGGTCGGCAAGGAACGGCTGGGGATCGTAGGCGAGAGCGGGTCGGGCAAGTCGATGACCGGCCGGGCGATCCTCAAGCTGATCCGCAAGCCGGGGCTGGTGACGGCGGATCGGCTGGCGTTCGACGGGATCGACATTCTCGATCAGTCGGAAAAGCAGATGCGGTCCATTCGTGGGGCGCGCATTTCGATGGTGATGCAGGACCCGAAATTTTCGCTGAACCCTGTCATGACCATGGGCGAGCAGATCGCCGAGGCGCTGGTGACGCATGAGAAGCTGCCGCGGCGCGAGGTGAACGAGCGAATCCTGGCGATGCTGGAAGCGGTGCGGATCAATGATCCGAAACGCGTGGCCGGGCTTTATCCGCACGAGGTGTCTGGTGGCATGGGGCAGCGGGTGATGATCGCCATGATGCTGATCCCCGAGCCGGAACTGCTGATCGCAGACGAGCCGACTTCGGCGCTGGATGTGAGCGTGCAGGCGCAGGTGCTCGATATCATCGACGACCTGGTGACATCGAAGGGGATGGGGCTGATCCTGATCAGCCACGATCTCAATCTCGTCAGCCGCTATTGCGACCGCATCCTGGTGATGAATTCAGGGACTGTCGTGGAGGAATGCGCGGCGGGTGAGCTGGCGCAGGCGCAGCATCCCTATACGCGCGGGCTGCTGGCGGCGATGCCCACCATCGACGAAAGCCGGGACGAACTGCCGGTGCTGGATCGTAGCCAATGGGCGGGCACATGAGCGCGATCAGTCTCCAGAACCTCGATATTTCCTATGGCGATACCAAGGTCGTGCACGGGGTGAGCCTCGACATTGCCGAGGGCGAGAGCTTTGCGCTGGTTGGCGAGAGCGGCTCGGGCAAGTCGACGATATTGCGGGCTATTGCGGGACTGGCGCCGGACTGGACCGGCGAGATATCCGTGCTGGGCAAGCAGCGGACGCATGGCATCGAGCGCGCGGTGGCGCGGCAGGTGCAGATGGTATTCCAGGACCCCTACGGGTCGCTGCATCCGCGCAAGACCATCGACGCCGTCCTGAGCGAGCCGCTTGAGATCAACGGCATCGGCAATCGTGGCGAGCGGGTTGAGGCGATGCTCAACGCAGTGGGGCTGGACCAGAGGTTCCGCTTCCGCTTTCCGCACCAGCTTTCGGGCGGGCAGCGACAGCGCGTGGCGATCGCGCGGGCGCTGATGCTGGAGCCCAAGGTGCTGCTGCTGGACGAACCGACTTCGGCGCTGGACGTGAGCGTCCAGGCGGAAATCCTCAACCTGCTGAAGCGACTGCGCAGGGAACAGGGGCTGACCTACCTGCTGGTGACGCACAACCTGCCGGTGGTGAGTTTCCTGTGCGACCGGCTGGCCGTGATGCGGCATGGGCGGATCGTCGAGGTGGCGGATGTGGGGCTGCTGCGGAGCGGCCGGCTCGTCGAGCCCTATTCTCTTGAATTGCTGGCGGCCACGGAAGGCCGGGCCAGCGTGACTGCCTAAGGACCAAATTCATGACTGAACATTTTGACGCCATCGCGCGGTTCGACGCGGCTATTGCCAATGCCAAAGGGGCCGATGCGGCCTTCGGGGCGCTGCAGGCGCTGGTGCAGGGCACGGTGGGGGCGAAGCTTTTCACCTTCATGACCGTGGACATGGAAGCCGAAGTGGCGCGGCGGGCGTATACGAGCGATGCGGCGAACTATCCGACGTCGGGCACCAAGCCGATCCGCTACGACAGCTGGTTCGATATCGTGCACAAGGAGCGGCAGTATTTCGTCGCAAATACCATTGCCGATATCGCCAAGGTGTTCCCGGATTACGAACTGATCAATTCGCTCGGCTGCCAGAGCGTGGTCAACATGCCAGTGGTGATCGGTGGGGAACTCGTAGGCACGGTGAACATGCTCGATGTGGAGGGGTATTACACGCCCGAGCGGGTGCAGATGATCCGGGAGATCATCGCGGTGCCGGCGAAGCTGGCGGCGCTGGTGGCCGCACGGTAAGCCCTACCCCACCTGCGCCATCAACGTCGCATTGCCGCCCGCGGCCGTGGTGTCGATGCAGACGTGACGTTCGACCAAAAGGCGGGCGCCCTCCTCGGCTGAGGTCAGCAGCGGGATGATGGCACCGGTGCGGGCGCTGAGGGCGATACGGATGGCGCGGAGCGTGGCGTCTTCAGAGAAGTAAGCTACGGCCTCGAAGGTCGTGGCGTGGCTGAGGGCGTCGAGATCGAGTTCGGCCAGGATGGCGGCGTTGCCTGACATGACCGCCATGGTGGCCTGTGCTTGCTGGTCAGCCGGCGTGGGACCGAGGCAGAGGACGGTGCCACGCGGGGCGGTGTGCATGATGTTGCTCTCGCCGGTTGGACCGGGCAGCGGCAACGGGGCCATGTCGGCGTGGCTAAAACCTTGCGTGAAGCGTGGCAGGTAATGCGGGCCGCCTGCCTTAGGGCCGGTACCCGAAAGGCCTTCGCCGCCAAAGGGCTGGGAGCCGACGACGGCACCGATCTGGTTGCGGTTGACGTAGATATTGCCTGATCGAACCGTATTAGACACCTGGCGGACGCGCGAGGAGATGCGGGTGTGAAGGCCGAAGGTGAGACCGTAGCCTGAGGCGTTGATGGCGGCGATCACGTCGTCCAGTTCGTCGGCCTTGAAGGTGGCGAGGTGGAGGACGGGGCCGAAGACTTCCTCGGCGAGATCGGCGATGCCTTTGACGCGGAGGACGGTGGGGGCGACGAAGGTGCCCTGCGCCGGTGTCTTCAAGCGATGAATCAGATTTCCCGAACGCTCGTAAGTCTCGATATGCGCTTGGATTTTTAACCTCGCGGCTTCGTCGATGACGGGGCCGATATCGGTGGCGAGGTCCCAGGGATTACCGAGAGTGAGTTCGTCCAGTGCGCCCTTGAGCATCTCGATGGTGCGATCAGCGGCGTCTTCCTGCACAAAGAGCACGCGCAAGGCGGAGCAGCGCTGGCCGGCGGACTGGAAGGCGGACGCGAGGATATCGCGCACGGCCTGTTCAGGGAGCGCGGTGGAGTCGACGATCATGGCGTTGAGGCCGCCCGTTTCGGCGATGAGCGGCGCGGTGGGGACGAGATGGGACGCCATGGCGCGGTCGATCTTGCGGGCTGTTGGCAGCGAGCCGGTGAAGACGACGCCAGATATGACGGGATTTGAAGTGAGCGCGGTGCCGACTTCGCCAGCACCGGGAAGGAGTTGGATGGCGTCGGGCGGAATGCCGGCTTCATGCATCAGCTGGACGGCACGGAAGGCGATGAGCGGCGTCTGCGGCGCGGGCTTGGCGAGGACAGGATTGCCGGCAACCAGGGCCGCCGCGACCTGGCCAGTGAAGATGGCCAGCGGGAAGTTCCACGGCGAGATGGCGGCGATGGGGCCGCGCGGAGCAGCGAATGGCTGCGCTTCGGCCTCGTCCGCGTAATAGCGCAGGAAGTCGACGGCTTCACGGACCTCGGCGACGGCGTCGGCCCAGGTCTTGCCGGCTTCGCGAGCGAGGAGGGCGAAGAGTTCTGGGCGATGGAGTTCGTAGAGGTCGGCGGTGCCGCGGAGGAGATTGGCGCGGGTTTGCACTGGCGTTTGGGGCCAGGTGGAGGTGGTGGCGGTGGAGATGGCGCTGGCTACGACGTCGGGGGTGGCGT
Organism: Devosia sp.; assembly: GCA_049647065.1. Taxonomy (GTDB): domain Bacteria; phylum Pseudomonadota; class Alphaproteobacteria; order Rhizobiales; family Devosiaceae; genus Devosia. The sequence continues at coordinate 25,193 of JBARWY010000064.1, forward strand.
TTACCACTGTGCCAAGACCATCGCTCGGATCGGCCGGGTTGAACAGAAGATGCGGGCCAACCAACAGCCCCTCCCAACCTCCCCCGTCGAGGGGGAGGTGCCGCGCTGTGGTCTTGGCGGAATCGTGCCCCAGACTCGATGATACACCCTCCCCCTCGCGGGGAGGGTTGGGGAGGGGGGCGGGTTGGGCGACGAGCGGCCTGGCTTGCCATTGGGCAGTCTGGAAGGCGGTGCGGGCAGCCTCCATGGTGGGGAAGGCAACTGGGTCGGTGAGGTCGAGGCCGGCGGAGTTTTGCCGCGGGGCGAAGATGGCTGATGGGGACGGGATGGCGGTGTTGGTGATTCCGGACTCGTGGCCCCACCCCCTCCTAGCCTCCCCCATCAAGGGGGAGGTACCTTGTGGGCGTGGCGCTGTGGCGCCCGAACCACCGGCCAGCACCTCCTCCTGGATGGGGGAGGTTGGGAGGGGGTGATCCAGGCTCAGGACTTTCGCGATCGGGTCTTCGGCCACCACGGCCGCCGGGATGTCCTCATCGGCGATCTGGTAGACGAAGGAGCCGTTGGCGCCGTTTTCGAGCAGGCGGCGGACGAGATAGGCCAGCAGGTCCTTATGGGCGCCGACCGGGGCATAGATGCGGGTGCGGGTGCCGTGATTGGTGCGTAGCACCTCGTGCAGGCGTTCGCCCATGCCGTGGAGGCGCTGAAACTCGAACGTCTCGGGCCCCCTGCCCGCATGGGCAGCAAGATGCAGCACGGCGCTGGCCGTGTGAGCGTTGTGGCTGGCGAATTGGGGATAGATGCTGCCGGCAGCGAACAGCTTTCTGGCGGCTGCGATGTAGCTGATGTCGGTCGATGCCTTGCGGGTGAAGACGGGGTAGCCATCAAGGCCCATGACCTGGGCGCGCTTGATTTCGGCATCCCAATAGGCGCCCTTCACCAGGCGGACCATGATGCGGCGATCGAGCGATCTTGCCGTGGCGTCGAGCCAGTCGATCAGCGGCAGCACGCGCTTGCCATAGGCCTGGACGACGACGCCGAAGCCGTCCCAACCGGCTAGTTCGGGCGTCGCCAGGACTTCGGCGATGATGTCGAGCGAGAGATCGAGGCGGTCGGCCTCCTCGGCATCGATGTTGAAACCCATATTGGCGGCCTTGGCTGCCAGGGCCAATTTGCGAGTCGCTTCAGCGAGTTCGGCCATGACGCGGTGGCGCTGGGCGAACTCGTAGCGCGGATGCAGCGCCGACAACTTGACCGAAATGCCAGGATTGTCGCGCACGGAAGGCGCCGTGCAGTGCGGCGCGAGAGTGGCGATGGCGCGGGCATAGGCATTGAAGTACCTGATGGCGTCGGCGCCGGTACGAGCAGCCTCGCCGAGCATGTCGTAGGAATAGCGGTAGCCCAGAGCTTCCGGCTTTTTTGCGTTGACGACGGCTTCGTCGATGGTGCGGCCGAAGACGAACTGGCTGCCAAGGAGGCGCATGGCCTGGGCTACGGCAGTGCGGATGACGGGTTCGCCGAGGCGGGCGATGGCGCGATGCAGGGCATTCTTCGGCCCGACTTCGGGATCCCCAAGAACGTCGGCCGTGAGGCTCAGGGCCCAGGAGGAAAAGTTGACGAGTTGATTGGGTGAGCCACCAAAATGGCCGGCCCAGTTCGAGCCGCCAACCTTGTCGTGAATGAGAGCATCAACGGTTTCAGCATCGGGGACGCGAAGCAGGGCTTCTGCCAGCGACATGAGAGCCACCCCCTCGTCGGTGGCGAGGCCATATTCGGCAAGGAAGCTCTCCATCAGGCCAAGGCGATTGCCCTTGCGGACTGACGTGACGAGGGACTCGGCGTGGGTTGAGATGCTTCGCCGCGCGGCATCATCGAGGCCGGTGGCGGTGATGAGGTCGCGGACGAGTTGCGTTTCGTCGGCCAGGTTGTGGGCGCGGAGCGTGGCGCGGGCGGTGTCGATGGAGGTCATTGGGTGTCCTGCTCTGCTCATCACCCACCGGGTCATTCCGGAGGTCGGATGACACCGTGATTTTTGATGAATTCGTGTTCCAAACACAATGCCATGAGATCGACAGGCGTTTCGCCTGACATGGTGGCGCTGTGTGGCGTTGCGCGTTATCCTGTGGCCGTTTCGCAGGACGAAAGCCCATGAAAACTGTCATGTACGAGACTTTGGACCAGATCGACCGGCGCATTCTCGATGAATTGGCGAAGGATGGCCGGATCAGCGTGGCGGAGCTGTCGCGCCGGGTGAACCTCAGCAAGACGCCGTGCCAGGCGCGGATCACGCGGCTGGAGCAGGCTGGATATATTCTTGGCTACAGGGCGGTAATCGACCCCAAGCGGCTGGGGCTGCCACATGTCGCCTTTGTAGAGGTGAAGCTGAGCGATACGCGCAAGGCAGCGCTGGCGGCGTTCAACAAGGCGGTGCGGGCGATTCCGGAGGTCGAGCAGGCCCATATGATCGCCTCAAGCTTCGACTACCTGCTCAAGGTGCGGACCAAGGATATCGCTGACTATCGCGAGGTGCTGGGGGAACGGATCAGCGCCCTGCCCCATGTGGCTCATACGAGCACGCATGTGTCGATGGAGGCGGTGAAGGGGGACGAGGAGTAGCCTGCCTTCCTTTCTCCTATTGAGGAGAGGGGAAGTGTCGTGGCTGGGCTAACCTTGCGTTGCCGGGAACAGCTTCCAGCGGCGCGGGCGGAAGGATAGCCGGCTTTTGTCTCCGGCGGGGTGGTCGAAAGGCAGGTCAACCTCGACGAGGTGGCCTGCGCCACCGATTTCGAGCTCCACGCGGCGGGTGCCGCCGACGCGACGGGCGGTGCTGACCACGCCAGCCAGCGAGGCATCGGCCTCAATCAGTTCGACATCATGCGGGCGGAAGAACAGGCGCGCTTCGCCTGGCTTGGCGTCGCCGGCCGGAACGCCGATAGCACGGCCGCCAACCCAGAGTTCGCCGTTTTCGACGGTGACTGGCAATTCGCTGGATTCGCCGATGAAGCCGAAAACGAAGGGCGACGTGGGATGGTCATAGACCGAATCCGGGGTGCCGACCTGTTCTATCTTACCCTGGCTCATGACGCAGAGGCGGTCGGAGAGTTCCAGCGCCTCTTCCTGGTCGTGGGTGACAAAAACGGTGGTGTGGCCGGTACGGTCGTGAATCTCGCGCAGCCACTTGCGCAACTCACGACGGACCTGGGCGTCAAGCGCGCCGAAGGGTTCGTCGAGCAGCAGCACGGCCGGCTCGATGGCAAGGGCGCGGGCGAGGGCGACGCGCTGGCGCTGGCCGCCGGAGAGCTGATTGGGGTAGCGCTTCTCTAGGCCGGTGAGCTGCACCAGATCGAGCAGTTCCATGGCGCGGCGGCGGATTTCACCTGAAGGTGGGCGGGTTGAGCGCGGGCGGACCTTGAGACCAAACGAGATGTTCTCGAGGATCGTCATGTGGCGGAACAGGGCATAGTGCTGGAACACGAAGCCGATATTACGCTCCTGCACGCTCCGCTCGGAAGCGTCAGTATCGCCGAAGAAAATCTTGCCCTGAGTGGGCATTTCAAGGCCGGCGATGAGGCGCAGCAAGGTGGTCTTGCCCGAGCCGGACGGCCCCAGCAGCGCGATCAGTTCGCCCGAACGAATATCGAGCGACACATCATGCAGCGCCGGGAACCGGTCGAATTCCTTGCGCACATTTTGAACGCGAACTTCCATAGACACTTGTTCCTATCAGTGGTTGGCGCCGGCAGCGATTTCTTCGCCGTAACGCCATTCCAGAGCAGACTTCAATATCAGCGTGACCAGCGCGAGCATGGCCAGCAGGGACGCCAGGGCGAAGGCCGCCGCAGCGTTGTATTCGTTGTAGAGCATTTCCACCTGCAGGGGCATCGTGGTGGTCTGGCCGCGGATCTTGCCGGAGACCACCGCGACGGCGCCGAATTCGCCCATGGCGCGGGCGTTGCAGAGCAGGACGCCGTAGAGCAGGCCCCACTTGATGTTTGGCAGGGTAACGCGCCAGAAGGTCTGCCAACCGTTGGCACCCAGTGAAAGTGCGGCTTCCTCGTCGCCGGTACCCTGATCCTGCATCAGCGGGATGAGTTCGCGCGCAACGAAGGGGAAGGTCACGAAAATGGTGGCCAGCACGATGCCCGGCAGCGCGAACAGCACCTCAATGCCGTAGCCCTTGAGCCAGGGGCCAAGGAAGCTTCCCGCCCCGAACAGCAACACATAGACCAGGCCCGAAATCACCGGCGAGACCGAGAATGGCAGGTCGATCAGGGTGATGAGGAAGGCCTTGCCCTTGAACTCGAACTTGGCGATGGCCCAGGAGGCAGCAAGGCCGAAGATGACATTGAGGGGCACCGCGATGGCGGCGACAAGCAGGGTCAGGCGGATGGCGGCCTGCGCATCCTTCTGGCCCAGAGCGGCGAAAAAGGCGCCGACGCCCTTACTGAACGCCTCATGGAACACCGCGTAGGTGGGCAGAACCACCACCACGCCCATGAACAGCAGCGAGATGGCAATGAGGAGAGCCTGGACCAGTCGGCTTTCGCTGGTGGGCGAGCGGCGGCGCTTGTGCCGGGCGCGGAGCTTAGTTGCCATAACCGTACCTCCGGCGCGACCAGGCCTGGATTAGGTTGATGAAGAGCAGCATGGCGAAGGAGATCAACAGCATCACCATGGCGATGGCAGTGGCGCCGCCATAGTTGAATTCCTGCAGGCGGATATAGATCAGCAGCGGCGCGATTTCCGAGACGAAGGGAATGTTGCCGGCGATGAAGATGATGGAGCCGTATTCACCGACTGCGCGGGCGAAAGCCAGGGCGAAGCCGGTGAGGATGGCGGGGGTGAGGCTGGGCAGGATGACGCGCCAGATGGTTTGGAAGCGGTTGGCGCCGAGGGTGGCGCTGGCCTCCTCGACCTCGTGACTCACCTCTTCGAGGATGGGCTGGATGGTGCGCACGACGAAGGGCAGGCCGATAAAGATCATGGCGATGACGATGCCGGCCGGCGTATAGGCGATGCGCCAGCCGAGCGGCGCGAAGATACCGCCAATGGCACCATTGGGCGCGTAGATGGCGGTCAGCGCGATGCCCGCCACGGCGGTGGGCAATGCGAATGGTAAGTCGATGATGGCATCGAAAATGCGGCGACCGGGGAAGCGGTAGCGCACGAGCACCCAGGCGATCAGCGTGCCGAAAATGACGTTTACACCGGCGGCGATGAGCGCGGTGACGAAGCTGACGCGGAGCGAACCGAGCACACGGGCATCGGTCGCGGCCTTCCAGAAGCCCTCGGGACCGAGGCCAGCGGAACGGACCGCCAGGGCGATCAGCGGAATCAGGATGATCAGCGAGAAATAGGTCAGCGTGAAACCGAGCGTCAGCCCGAAGCCCGGGATGACGCTTGGCTGACGGATGCGCCAGCCGCGACGCGCCTTGGTCGAAACGGCGGTGCTCAAGCGGCAGCCTTGTTGGCAGCAGTATTGGCGGCGCAGTTCATGTCGACCTCTCAACCCGGTTCGGCGGCGGTGACCCTAGTGGAACGGTCGGGTTTATCAAAGCGAGGCGGTGGCGTTTGCGGATGGCACTGTGGAAAAAAATTCTGCCGCGAAGGTCGGTTGCAGAACTGTGGTCGGCGACGGGCTCCGGAAAAGCGCGTGGTGAGAATAATGATGCGCCGAGCGATGCTCTCTTGCGCTACTTCGGTGGGGTCCAGAGCGGGGTTTCGCGATCGAGCGGGCCCATGGCGGTGATATCTTCGCCGCGGCGCATGGCGATGTTCATGCGGAAGCTGTTGCCGATGCGTTCGGAGCGCTCGATGAAGATGGCCGCAATGTCGGGCGGACAGAGGTCTTCCACGGTACGACGGAACAGAGCCAGCCAGCGCATGAAGTGGGCATCTGAGAGTTCCGGGATGGCCATGTGCTTGGGCATGGGGCGGCCGGCATAGCGGCCAGTACCGAGCAGCATGGAGCTCCAGAAATCTGTGATGGTGTCCAGATGGTGTGGCCACGCTTCGGGCGCGATGACACGATTGAACACCGGCCCGATCACCGGGTCGCGGCGGGCATCGGCATAGAAGCGATCGACCACGGCGCGGATCATCGTTTCATCGAGGCCAACAGGGGTGTCCCAGCCGACGCGCTGATGGCGGGTGCCAACGGGCGGACGCTTGATATCGTCGCTCATGGGATGATGGTGTCCTGGGCCTCGCGGATGGAATAGCTGCAGCGGCGACCGCCGGACACGATGTGCTCCTCGCGGACCACTTGCGTGTCGGAGCCGAGCACGGCGCGGAAGACCTCCAGTTCGGCGCGGCAGAAGCCCTGGCAGGCGGTGGCCGCGGCGCAGATGGGGCAGTGATTTTCCACGAGCAGCAGCGAACCATCGGACTCCTCCCGCCAGTCGGCCATATAGCCTTCGGCGGAGCGCAGATCGGCAAGGGCGGCGACCTTGTCCCGCAGGGTGGTGCGGTCGGCGAGCGCGGTTTCGTACGCGGCGCGCGTTTCGGCCTCGCGGGTGGCGATGAGGGTGTCGAGCGCGTCCTCGCCCAGCGAATTGCGCACGATCCCGAGCAGCTGGACCGTCAAGGCAGCGTGGGTATCGGGAAAGCGGGACTGGGCTGCCGGGGTGAGGCGCCAGCTCTGGGTGGGCCGCCCTACGCCCTTGGCCTCGCTGCTGGCGACGACAAGGCCTTCCTCAGCGAGGCGGGCAAGCTGCTGACGCGCGGCCTCGCCCGTGGTACCGAGCCTCGATCCCAGCGCGGCGGATGACAGCGCACCGTGCATCTTCAGCGCCATCAGCACGCGTTCGGCGGGGCTGCGCGGCGACCAAGCCATATTTTCCGGAGCTGCGCCGCTCCCAGTCGCATTATCCAAGTTCTGGCTTGACATATCGCCGTCAAAAGTTTTCAAAGTCATTGCTTGGAAATTAAACGGCGCGGCAGCGAAATGCAAGCGCTGCCGTTGCCGCAGTATCGCGCGACCGAGCGCTCACCGAGAGGAGCCAAAAATGGCCTTTGAACTTCCCGCCCTGCCCTATTCGCACGCTGCCCTTGCCGAACGCGGCATGAGCCAGGAAACGCTGGAACTGCACCACGACAAGCATCACCAGGCCTATGTTACGGCGCTGAACGGCTTTGTGGAAAAGAATGCCGACCTGCAGGGGAAGTCGCTGGAGGACATCATCGCCTTCGCCAACGGCAAGGCCGACCTGGCGCCGGTGTTCAACAATGCCGGACAACACTGGAACCACATCCACTTCTGGAACGCGCTTTCCCCCAAGGGTGGCGCCCTACCCGGCAAGCTTGAGGCCAAGATCATCAGCGACCTGGGTTCGGTCGATACCTTCAAGGAACAGTTCAAGACCGCCGCGACGACGCAGTTCGGTTCGGGCTGGGCCTGGCTGGTGCTGGGTAGCGACGGCAAGCTCAAGGTTACCAAGACCCCGAACGGCTCGAACCCGCTGGCGACCAATGAGGGCAAGCCCCTGCTGGGCCTCGATGTGTGGGAACACAGCTACTATGTCGACTTCCGCAATCGCCGCCCGGACTATGTGACCAACTTCCTCGACAAGCTGGCGAACTATGAATTCGCCGAAGCCAACCTGGGCTAAGGCCAAGCTCCTCGCGCAGGCGGAACTCGTCGTTTTCCGCGACCTCCAGAAACGGAGATTCCCGCCTGCGCGAGAATGACGTACTGGTTTACCTAGACGCGGTGCCGCCCCGGCCGCATTGCGAGTTTGTCGAGAGACCGTGACTATACTAATGGCCGATTTCGAGTTGCCCGATACGATGAAGCTGCATCCGCCCCGCCAGCCGGTGGTCGGTAATGCGGAGTTCCGCGCGGCCATGGCGGGAATGGCGACAACGGTCAGCGTGGTGACGGCGCGCCGCGGTGACCAGCAGCTTGGCCGCACGGTTACCTCGATGCTGTCGCTGTCGATGAACCCGCCGACGCTGCTCATCTCCATCGACATCATGAGCCGGCTGGCGGACCTGATCGCCAAGACCGGCGGGTTTTCGCTGGCGCTGCTGGCAGACGACCAGGCCGGAATCGCCGATGCCTTCGCCGGACGGGTCGAACCCGAGGAGCGATTCAACAGTGGGCGTTGGAGCCAGTGGCCATCCGGACATCCGATGCTGCTGGGGGCGGTGACGGCCCTCGATTGCGACGTGATCGGCTCAATCGAAACGGGGACGCATGTGCTGTTTGCCGGAGCGGTCATCGAGGCCGAAACGACGAGCAGCCGGACGCCTTTGCTATGGCAACGCCACAATTATCACAGGCTCGACGGGCTCGACTGACAGGCACGAAGCTGCCAAGTTGCTGTAATCATTGCGCCGCGCCGGCAACCCTCGGCCCGCTGCGGCATTTTCCCGACGAGGGAGGCGCCCCATGCCCCGGTTCTATTTTCACTATCGCACCGATGATGAACTGATCCCCGACAAGGACGGCAGCGAACTGCCCGATCTCGAGGCGGCGGAACACAATGCGGCCGCGCTGGCCAAGGCCATCGTTGAGCGGGCAGCGAGTACGGGCGGCGATACGCGACTGCCGCGCTCGATCGAAATCACCGACGCGTCAGGCGAAGAGTTGCTGTATCTCGTGTTCTGGGCCGGGCCCAAGGTGGGTGCCGCGGCCGACGAACAGGAGCCGATCGGGCCGACGACAGTACACTAGGTGGTCCCTCGCTTCACGCTCGTGAGAGAGGAACCGCATTCCCGACGAACAAAAACGCCGGCCTTGAGGGCCGGCGTTGTCGCGTCTGGGAGGACGAAGGACGTTATTGAGCCGGGGTGCCGGTGTAGATCTGGTCGAAGATGCCGCCGTCGCCGAAGAAGTGGGGCTGAGCTTCGCGCCAGCCGCCGAAATCGGCGATGGTCACGAGGTTGACCTCGCCAAAACGGGCAACGTCTTCCGGAGCCGCAAGCTCGGGCTTGAACGGGCGGTAATAGTTCGCTGCAGCGATGGCCTGACCCTCGGCCGAGTAGAGGTATTCGAGATAGGCCTGAGCCAGATCGGTATTGCCCTTCTTTTCGGCATTGCCGACAACCAGTGCTACCGGGGGTTCGGCCAGGATCGAGATCGACGGCGTGACGATGTCGAACGCATCGGGGCCTAGTTCTTCGAGAGCCAGATAGGCCTCGTTTTCCCAGGCCAGCAGGACGTCGCCGATGCCGCGCTGCACAAAGGTAGTGGTGGAGCCGCGGGCACCGGTATCGAGCACGGGAACGTGCTTATAGAGATCAGTGACGAAAGCCTGCGCGGTTTCATCCGAGCCGCCAGGTTGAGCCTTGGCCCAGGCCCAGGCCGCGAGCAGGTTCCACCGGGCGCCGCCCGAGGTTTTGGGGTTCGGCGTGATGACTTCAACGCCGTCCTTGATAAGATCGCCCCAATCGTTGAGGCCCTTGGGATTACCCTTGCGGACCAGGAACACGATGGTCGAGGTGTAGGGCGCATTGTTGTTTTCGAAGGTACCGCGCCAATCAGCCGGGATCAGTTCCGGGTTGGCATCGGAAATGGCGTTGATGTCGGATTCGAGCGCCAGCGTCACCACGTCGGCCTCAAGGCCATCGATGACGGTGCGGGCCTGGGCGCCTGAGCCGCCATGGGTATTTTCGATGGCGACGGTTTCGCCCTTCTCGGCCTGCCAGTGGGCAATGAAGGCCTCGTTGAACTGCTGATAGAGTTCACGGGTCGGATCGTAGCTGACGTTGATCAGGCTGCGATCCTGACCGTGCGCCGTCACCGCGAAGCCGAGCATCAGCGATGCGGCAAGGGCGGTGTAGGCGATAAATTTCGGTGCGTTCTTCATCTCTGTCTCCCGCTGAGATTGACGACTAAAAGACTACCAGATGACTAGGGTATCGCAAGGCGGCTACTCGCGCCACCTTGGACGTCGAGAAAACAGTTTGCTTCATTTGGGCTTCAGTCGAGCAAAAGATCGCCAACGAGGGCGAAAACGTCTCGATCACGCAAATTCATTCCTGGAGATGAAGTGAATGATAACGAATGGCATCCGGTCACAACGTCATCGCGGCGAGCAGCTATTGTGTAAACGGATGGCAGACACGGGCGCCAGGGATGCCTAGACTGCGGCGGCGACTTGGGAGTGTTTGAATGGACCTGGGACAATCGAGGCGTCCGGTACTGCTGGAGCGGGCAGCGGCTTTGGCAACGGAGGAAGCGGGCTTTGCCCGGTTCTTCAGGGCCGCGATCCTGGCGACGGATAGCGAGGACCTCGAGCGCCAATCGCCGCAACAGTTCGAAGACAACCTGCGACGGTCCTACCTGGAGCTGCAGGCCTATGCCGGTGACGGCAGCCGACTGACGGCGACCCAACCCGACAAATCCGGCGACCCACTGGTGCTCGATATCGTTTCACCGGACATGCCGTTCATTGTCGACAGCGCCCTGGCGGCGGTGCGGGCGACGGGAGGTTCGGTGCGCCTGTTCACCCATCCGGTGGTCCGAATGGACAGCAACGGCGTGAGCGAAAACACCGGCCGCGCGCTGAGCGTGCTGCATATCCACAGTGATCCGGTCGCCGATATCGATGCGCTGACCGCCGAAGTCGAAACAACTATGGCGGAAGTGACGCGCGCTGTGCGCGACTGGCAGCCGATGCTGGAGCGGCTGCGGCGAGCGATCGGCGCGTTGGAACAGAGCCCGGCCGCGCAGAAGGAAGAGCCGCTGCGCTTTCTGGATTGGCTGATCGAGCACAATTTCACCTTCCTGGGCATGCGGGACTATCGGGTAGCCGGCACCGGGCTGGAGCCGGTGGCCGAGAGCGGGCTGGGAATATTGCGGGACGCGGACCTCAAGGTGCTGCGCAGCGGGCCGAATTTCGTAGAATCGACCCCACAGCACACCGCCTTCATGCAGTCGGAAGAGCCCCTGCTGGTCACCAAGGCCAATGTGCGGGCGCGGGTGCATCGGCGGGTGCACATGGATTATGTGGGCATCAAGACCTTTGGCGCCGACGGACGCGCGAGCGGCGAGTTGCGGATCGTCGGGCTGTTTACCGCGCAGGCGCAAGCGACCCCGCATACCGAAGTGCCGATCATCCGGCGCAAGATCGCCGAGGTCATGCGCAAGTCTGGCGTCGACCCGCTCGGCCATGACGGGAGGACGTTGCTGAGCGCCCTTGACTCCTATCCGCGCGACGAGCTGTTCCAGATCGGTACCGAGCAGCTGTTCGAATTCGCGACGGCAATCGCCGGACTCTACGATCGGCCGCGCGTGCGGGTGCTGCCGCGCATCGACAGGTTCGACAACTTCGTCTCCATCCTAGTCTATGTGCCGCGTGACCGCTATGACGGCGAAGCGCGGGCCCGTATCACGCGCTATCTGGCGCAGGCCTATGACGGGCGCGTTTCGGCTTATTATCCGCACTTCCCGGAAGGGGAGCTCGTGCGGCTGCATGTGATCATCGGCCGGGTCGCCGGACCGACGCCGCAGCCTGTTCGTGCCGAGCTGGAGGCCCGCGTCGATGCGCTGACCGCCAACTTTGGCGACATGCTGGTGGCGAGCGCAGACGACCCGGCTGCCATCAGCGACTATCGCGGGGCGTTTTCAGCGGCCTATCAGTCGCGCAACACAGCTGATGATGCGCATGAGGATATCGGCGTGCTGCGCGGGCTGGGCGATGGCGCCGGCGTGGCTATAAGGCTGCGGGGGCGCAGCGGGGCGGACGGGTCGCTCGGGCTCAAGTTCTATCACCGCGAAAGCGCCATTCCACTGAGCGATCGCGTGCCGATGCTAGAGGCATTCGGGTTCCGGGTAATCGACGAGCGGACCTATACGATCGTGCCGCGCGATGGCGTGGAGCGATACCTGCACGACATGGTGCTGGAGCCGACCGAAGCGGGCTTCGACGTGGCGGCGCGTGGCGCGGCGGTCGAGCAAGGGCTGCTGGCGGTGTGGGACGGGCTTGCAGAGAGCGACCAGCTCAATGCACTGGTGAGCCGGACCGCGCTTGTTTGGACCGACGCGGCGCTGCTGCGGGCACTTGCCCGCTACCTGCGGCAGATCGGTATTTCCTATTCGCAGCGTTACATCGCCAACGTACTGGTGAAGCAGGCCGAGGCGGCTTCGGCGCTGGTGGCGCTGTTCAACGCCCTGCATGACCCGGCCGAGACAGATCGTGAGGCCAATGCCGAGGCGGCGCGAGAGCGGATCGTGGCTGCGCTGGATGCCATGGCGTCGCTCGACGAGGACACTATTATCCGCCGGTTCCTCAACCTGGTGGAAGCATCGGTGCGGACCAACGCGTTCCAGCGCGATGCCGCGGGCAATCGCATGCCGGCGCTGGCAATCAAGTTCAACAGTGGGTTGGTCGACGGCATGGTGGCGCCGCGACCCTATCGCGAGATTTCGGTCTATTCGCCGCGCGTGGAGGGCATCCACATGCGGTTTGGCGCAATTGCGCGTGGCGGCATCCGCTGGTCGGACCGGCCGGAGGATTTCCGCACCGAGGTGCTGGGGCTGGTCAAGGCGCAGCAGGTGAAGAATGCGGTGATCGTGCCTGTCGGTGCCAAGGGCGGATTTGTGCCCAAGCTGTTAGCGCCGGGCATGGCGCGGGAGGCCTTCCAGGCGGAAGGCGTGGCGGCCTACACGATCTTCATCGGGGCGCTGCTTGACGTGACCGATAACCTGGCCGGTGGCGCGGTCGTACCGCCCACGGATGTGGTGCGGCGGGACGGGGACGATCCCTATCTCGTGGTGGCGGCGGACAAAGGTACCGCGAGCTTTTCGGACACGGCCAACGGGATCGCGATTTCGCGCGGCTTCTGGCTGGGCGACGCGTTCGCCTCGGGCGGATCGGCCGGGTATGACCACAAGGAAATGGGCATCACGGCGCGGGGCGGCTGGGAGACGGTGAAACGCCATTTCCGCGAGATGGACCGCGATATCCAGAAGGAGCCATTCACGGTCGCCGGCGTGGGCGACATGAGTGGCGACGTGTTCGGCAACGGCATGTTGTTGAGCCCGGAAATCCGGCTGGTGGCGGCGTTCGATCACCGCGACATCTTCATTGATCCCAACCCAGATGCGGCAGCGAGCTTTGCCGAAAGGCAGCGACTGTTCGCCCTGCCCCGGTCGAGCTGGCAGGACTATGACAAGGGGCTGATCTCTGTGGGTGGCGGGGTGTTTCCGCGCTCGCTCAAGTCGATCCCGCTGACGCCGGAAATGCAGACTGCACTAGGGCTTGAGGTCAACCAAGCAACGCCGGCAGAGGTGATGACGGCGATCCTCAAGGCCGATGTCGACCTGCTGTGGTTCGGCGGCATCGGGACCTATATTCGATCGAACCTCGAAACCAATGCCGATGTGGGCGACCGGGCCAATGATGCGATCCGCATTGCCGGCAGCGAGGTGCGCGCAAAGGTGATCGGGGAAGGCGCCAATCTCGGCGTGACCCAGCGCGGCCGCATCGAGTATGCGCTCAAGGGCGGGCGGATCAATACCGACGCCATCGACAATTCGGCGGGGGTGAATTCGAGCGATCTCGAGGTCAACATCAAGATCGCCCTGGCGCCCTTGCAGGCGGATGGAACGCTCGGCATCGAGGCGCGCAATGCGTTCCTGGTGACGATGACCGACGAAGTCGCGGGACTATGCCTGCGCAACAACTACCTGCAGGGACTGGCGATTTCACTGGCCGAGCGCGCCGGGCTGGGCGAATTGCCGGACCATCGCGAACTCATCGAGCGGCTGGAAGAGCGCGGATTGCTGGACCGGGCGGTGGAATTTTTACCTACCGACGCCGCGCTCGACACCCGAGCGGCGGGTGGCAAGGCGCTGATGCGGCCGGAGCTGGCGGTGATCCTGGCCTATGCCAAGCTCACGCTCTACGCCGACCTGCTGGAAGGCAAATCCATCGACGATGGGTATCTGGCGGGGGAGCTCTATCGCTATTTCCCCGAGACGCTGCACTCGGCCTATCCCCAAGCGGTGGCGGGGCATCGGCTGAAGCGCGAGGTGATTGCGACGGTGCTGGCCAATGCGATGATCAATCGTGGCGGTCCGGCCTTCGTCAGCGAACTCACCGCCGCGACGAGCGCGAGCCCGGGCGAGGTGGCGCTGGCCTATGCGGCGACGCGCGACGTCTATGGGCTGAGCGAACTCAATGCGGCGATCGATGCACTCGACGGAACGGTGCCGGGCGCGGTGCAGCTCGCGCTCTACGCCGAAGTGATGGACCTGCTGCGGCAGGAGAGCCTGTGGTTTTTGCGCAATGCGGACGTGACGCAGGGGCTGGCTGGGCTGGTGGAAAGGCACTCGGCGGGGGTTGCGACACTGAGAACGATGCTGGCGACTGCCCTGCCCGCTTCGCTGGCTGAGGGCGTTTCCCAGCGGACCGCCGGGCTGGTGGCCCTGGGCGTGCCGGAGCCAACGGCGCAGCGGATAGCTGAGCTTTCGGTATTGAGCTATGCCAGTGACATCGTACTGGTCAGCGAGCGTTCGGGGGTGCCGGTGGCCGAGGGCGGGGCTGCATTCTTCGGGGTGTTCGCGGCGTTCGAGCTGTGGCCGGTCATCGAGCAGGGCCGGGCGATCATCCTCAGTGACCGGTTCGACCGCATGGCGCTGGACCGGGCGCTGGCCAACCTGATGCGCGCACAGCGCGACCTGACGGCGGATGTGCTGAAGGCCGAAGGCGGGCTGGCGGACTGGGCCGCGCGGCCGGGAATATCGCGCACGGCGCAGGCAGTGGCGGAGTTGACCCAGGGGGCACTGACGGTATCGCGGCTATCAGTGGCGGCAGGGTTGCTGGCGGATCTGGCGCAGGAGGCGTGATCGGGCTTTGCCCGTTCACCCATTGCGAACAAAACCAGAATAGCTTTGTGTGAGTGCTCCCGCTCACAGGTCTCGATTCGTGCTCGCCAGCCTCAACTATCTCGATGCGCTCAACCCGGAACAACGCCGGGCGGTCGAGCATGGCATAGGACTGGAGCGCCCCGGGCCGCTGCTGGTGATTGCCGGCGCTGGTTCGGGCAAGACCAATACGCTGGCCCATCGGGTGGCGCATCTCATGGTCAACGGGGCCGATCCGCGGCGCATCCTGCTGATGACCTTCTCCCGAAGGGCGGCGAGCGAGATGAGCCGGCGGGTGGAGCGGATTGCGGCGCAGGTGCTGGGCAAGAGTTCCGGCGTGCTCACCGACGCGCTGAATTGGGCCGGGACATTCCACGGCATCGGGGCGCGGCTGCTGCGGGAGCATGCGAGCCAGATCGGGATCGACCAGGCCTTCACCATCCATGACCGGGAAGACTCGGCTGATTTGATGAACCTGGTGCGGCACGAGCTGGGCATGAGTGAAGCCAGGAGCCGGTTCCCGACCAAGGGAACGTGTCTCGCCATCTATTCGCGAGTGGTCAACGCGCAGGGCGAACTGGAGACGGTGCTCAAGGAGACGTTTCCATGGTGCGCCATGTGGGCGACGGAGCTGAGGCAGCTATTCGGCGCCTATGTCGAGGCCAAGCAGCGGCAGAACGTGCTCGATTACGATGACCTGCTGCTCTACTGGGCCGGGATGATGGCCGATCCGGGCATCGCCGCCGAGGTGTCGGGGCGGTTCGATCATGTGCTGGTGGACGAATACCAGGACACCAACAAGCTACAGGCTTCGGTGCTGCTGGCAATGCGGCCCGATGGCAGCGGGCTGACGGTGGTCGGCGACGATGCGCAGTCGATCTATTCGTTCCGGGCGGCGACAGTGCGGAATATTCTGGATTTCCCGGCCGCTTTCAGTCCGCCGGCAGATATTATCACCTTGGACCGCAACTATCGCTCGACGCAGCCGATCCTCGGCGCGGCCAACGCCGTCATCGACCTGGCCAGCGAGCGCTTCACCAAGAACCTGTGGACTGATCGGCAATCGGACGCCAAGCCGCTGCTGGTGACGGTGCGCGATGAGGCGGACCAGGCGCGCTATGTGGTGCACAAGGTGCTCGAAGCGCGCGAGGGCGGCATGACGCTCAAGAACCAGGCGGTGCTGTTCCGCACTTCGAGCCATTCGGGGCCGCTGGAAATCGAGCTGACGCGACGCAACATTCCGTTCGTGAAATTCGGCGGGCTGAAATTCCTCGATGCCGCACACATCAAGGACCTGTTGGCCGTACTGCGCTGGGCGGAGAATCCGCGCGATCGGGTGGCGGGCTTCCGGGTGCTGCAACTGCTGCCAGGGGTTGGCCCCGGGACCGCCGGCAAGGTGTTAGACTCCATGGCCACCGGACCCGATCCGATCTGGGCGCTCGGTGAGATCCCGGCACCGCCGCGGGCGGCAGAGGGTTGGACCGGGCTGGTCGAGATGATGGGCCGGCTGTCGCGCAAGGACGCGGGCTGGCCGCTGGAGCTTGGTTATGCGCGCCTGTGGTACGAGCCGCTGATGGAACAGGCCTATGAAGATGCCAGTGTCCGGGTGCAGGACATCATGCAACTGGAACAGATCGCCGGCGGCTATCCGAGCCGCGAGCGATTCCTGACCGAACTGACGCTGGACCCGCCGGATGCGACGAGCGACCAGTCGGGCGTCCCGCTGCTCGATGAGGACTATCTCATTCTGTCGACCATCCACTCTGCCAAGGGGCAGGAGTGGAAGGCGGTGCATGTGCTCAATGTGGTGGACGGGTGCATCCCATCCGACCTCGGCACCGGTTCCACGCATGAACTGGAAGAGGAGCGCCGGCTGCTCTATGTGGCGATGACGCGGGCGCGGGACGAGCTGAACCTGATCGTGCCACAGCGCTTCTTCGTGACGCAGCAGCATAAGCATGGCGACAAGCACCTTTATGCGCAACGGACGCGGTTCATTCCGCGCACCATGGTGCCCCTGTTCGAGGACATCCTGTGGCCGCCGGTGAAGCCGGCTTACATCGAGGGGCTGTCGCCGGCGCCAGTGCAGATGGATATCGGGGCGCAGATACGGGGGATGTGGAACAAGTAGCAAGACCCCTACCCCTGCTACGCGGCGACCCTCCGCGGAGGGCGAGGTAAGTGGCCTCATGCCAAAGTCGGCCTTGTGCGGGGCGGGCGCGATGAGGAGACTGGAGGCTCCTTCCCCTGTTGTCGAGTATTCCATGACCACGCTTTCCGAATGGCTTGCCGCCCAACCCGTTGATGCCAAGCTGGCCTCGGTGGTCGCCACCATGGCGTCGGCGAGTGCGGAAATCGCCGCGGTATTGCGGTTGGCGCCGATTGCCGGGCACACGGGGCTCGCCGGGCATACCAATGTGCAGGGAGAGGCGCAGAAGGCGCTCGATGTGATCTCAAACGACATTGTTTTGAATCACATACGGGCAAACCCAGAGATTTCGATTCTCGTTTCGGAAGAGCTGGATGAAGCGGTTCACATCGAGAATCAGGGCGGGTTCATGGTGGCGACCGACCCGCTGGACGGGTCTTCGAATCTCGACGTAAACGTCACCGTGGGCACGATTTTTTCGGTGCTGGATGCCACCAAGGGGTTGCTGCAGCGCGGTAGTGCGCAACTGGCGGCGGGTTATGCCGCCTACGGGCCGGCGACGAGCCTGGTGCTGACCTTCGGGACCTCGACTTCGGTGTTCACGCTGGACGCCGGCGGGACGTTCCTGCTGACGCAGGACAAGCTGGTGGTCGCGCCGGCCTCGGGCGAGTATGCCATCAATACGGCGCGCGAGCGGTTCTGGGACGTGGCGACACGGGGCTATGTCGCCGAGAATGTCGCGGGTGAAGCGGGCGCAACGGGCAAGCGCTACAATATGCGCTGGGTTGGCTCGATGGTGGCCGATATCCACCGCATCCTGATGCGCGGTGGCATCTTCATGTACCCGCTCGACAGCGAGACGGTGAGCAAGGGCGGCCGGCTGCGGCTGCTCTATGAGGCCAATCCGATGGCCTTGCTGATCGAGGCGGCAGGCGGCAAATCCACGACCGGGCAGGAGCGGATACTCGATCTCATGCCGACGGGGATACATCAGCGCGTGCCGGTAATCCTGGGATCGGCCGAGGAAGTCGCGCGTGTCGAGGAATGGTACGCCCGAGGCTAACGATCCTATTTGGGAAGCTGTCGGGGGTAAGCGACGGCAGGAATTGCAACGTTGCCACGCGGTCGCTATAGCTCGGGCGTATGAGGAGCCGGCGCGCTGAATTCCGCCGGCCGGGAGCCACTATGACCGACGCCACGCTGACGCTGCCCAAGACCAATTCGAGCCCATGGCCGAACCGGCCGTTCCACCGGCAGTATCTGATGCGGCAGGCCAATAACCTGTTCGACTTCTTCGTGGCCCCGTCGTTGAACCCGAAGGGCGGGTTCTTCGAGCTCGATGACGAGGGCAACCCGCTCGACCGGGACAATTCCACCCGACAAATTCATGTCACCACGCGCATGGTGCATTGCGCGGTGATCGGTAGCTTGATCGGGCGGCCGGGATCGGACGAAATCGTCGACCACGGCATGCGCTATGTCTGGGAGAAGCACCGTGACACCCGCTATGGCGGCTATGTGTGGAGCCTCGATGACAACGGCATAGCCAACGGATCAAAGCAGGCCTACGGCCACGCCTTTGTGTTGCTGGCCGCTTCGAGTGCCAAGCTGGTGGGGCATCCGCTGGCCGACCAGATGCTCGCTAACGTGACCGAGATCATAAACCAGCGTTTCTGGGACGAAAAGCGCGGCGCGGTGAGCGACGAGTACAATCAGAACTGGGGTCAGTTGCTGCCCTATCGCGGGCAGAACGCCAACATGCATATGACCGAGGCGCTGATGGCTGCCTATGAGGCCACTGGCAATCGCGACTATCTCACCAAGGCCGAGCGCATTGCCGAACTGATCATCCTCAAGACCGCCGTGCCGCTCGGTCATCGGGTGGCCGAGCACTTCGACGAGAACTGGGTGCTCGACAAGAATTACGAGGGCAACGAGATGTTCCGACCGTCCGGCGCGACGCCGGGGCACTGGCTGGAATGGTCACGGCTGCTATATCAGCTCTGGGTGCTCGGAGATAAGCGCCTCAACTGGATGACCGGCGCGGCGCGCGAGCTGTTCCGCCAGTCCATCGAGCTGGGCTGGGACAAGGTGCATGGCGGATTCTTTTATACGCTCGACTGGGACAACCAGCCGATCATGCGCGAAAAACTGTGGTGGCCGGTGAGCGAGGCGATCGGTGCTGCCGCCTATATCTCGGCATTCGACAGCCACGACCATTTCCAGGCCTGGTACCGCAAGCTGTGGGACTATGCCGAGAACCATGTCATCGACCACAAGAATGGCGGCTGGTTCAGCGAGCTCAAGGAAGACCTGACGCCGACCTCGCGCCTGTTCGTGGGCAAGCCCGACATCTATCATGCACTGCAGGCGTGCCTCATCCCGCTCTATCCAACCAATGGAAGCCTGACCAAGGGCATTATCGAGGCCGATCACACGGTCCGGGCACGCCACTAGGCAATTCCGCAAGCTGGCCGGTTGGTGTTGCCAGTGACACGAGCCGCGCGTACATCAGCGCGACGCCAGAGAGAGCCTGCCGATGTCACGCCCTGACCGACTGCCCGCCCAATTGCCGCGCCTCCTGGTCGACCGCGCAGTAGCTGCCGCGCTGGAAGAAGACCTGGGACTGGCGGGGGACCTGACAAGCCAGGCAACGCTGCATCCCGATGCGCGGGCGACAGCGAGCCTTTCCGCACGGCAGCCGGGCGTGATCGCCGGACTGGACCTGGCAGCGGCGGCGTTCCGACTGGTCGGGGACGGCGTTGTCTTTGCGCCCAAGGTTGCCGACGGGGATCGCATCGACGCCGGTGGCATCGTAGCCACGGTGACCGGACCTGCTCGACTGGTAATGTCCGCGGAGCGGGTGGCGTTGAACTTCCTCAACCACCTGAGCGGCGTTGCCACGCTGACGCGCGAATATGCCGATGCGGTTGATGGCACCGGGGCGCAGATCTGCGACACGCGCAAGACCACGCCCGGCCTCAGGGCATTCCAGAAATATGCAGTGCGCTGCGGCGGCGGCGCCAATCACCGCTACTCGCTAGATGACGCTATCCTGATCAAGGACAACCACATCGCGGTAGCTGGCAGCGTGACGGCAGCGTATCTGGCCGCAGCAGCTTTTGCCGGACACCTGGTGGCGATCGAAATCGAGGTGACTGATCTCGCCGAGCTGGAAGAGGCGCTGGCAGCAGGGGCGCGGGTCATCCTGCTCGACAATATGAGCAACGAATTGCTGCGTCAGGCGGTGGCCATCAATGCCGGACGGGCGAAGCTCGAAGCGTCGGGCGGCGTGAAGCTCGAGCGGGTGCGTTCGATCGGCGAGACCGGGGTGGACTACATCTCGACCAGCCAGATCACCATGGCGGCGAGGCCCCTCGACCTCGGGCTCGACGTGGTGGTGGAACGCTGAAATGACAGTGATCATGCAGGCGCCAACCGACCAGGACCTCACCTCGCTGGCGCTGGATGCCGCCATCGCGGCGGCGCACGTCATTCTCGATGTCTATGCGCGACCGATCGCCGCAGTGGCCAAGGCGGACGGCTCGCCGGTGACCGAGGCCGATGCCGCGGCCGAAGCCATCATCCTGCGACACCTCGCCCCCACGGGCATTCCGGTGCTGGGCGAAGAGAGTGTAGCGGCCGGGATCATCCCGGTGCTGGGCGACCGCTACTTCGTGGTCGATCCGCTTGATGGCACCAAGGAGTTCATCAAGCGCAACGGGGAGTTCACGGTGAACATCGCGCTGGTGGAGCACGGCGTGCCGGTGCTTGGCGTGGTGTTGGCGCCAGTGACCGGCGAGACGTTCATCGGCGATGCCTCGGGCGCCTGGTTCTGCAATACGCTTAATGGCAGCGTGGCGGAAAAGCGTGTCATCTCCGTAGTTTCGGCGGAGCGCATGCGTATCGTGGCAAGCCGGTCGCATGGGCACGCGGCGCTTGCGGCCTTGTGCGAAACGCTCGACGTGGAAGCCGATGTGTCGGTCGGCTCGTCGTTGAAATTCTGCCTGCTGGCCCGCGGAGATGCCCAGCTCTATCCGCGTTTCACGCCCACGTCGGAATGGGACACGGCCGCCGGACAGGCCGTGCTCGAGGCTGCGGGCGGCGCGGTGGTGACGCTGGATGGGCAGCGCATGCGCTACGGCAAAGGCGATCTGGGCTTCCTCAACCCTTACTTCGTGGCCGCATCGAGCGTTGAACTGGCGCAGCGCGCCGCTACCGAAATGGCCCGCTTGCTGGACTAAATCGCCAGCCATGCAACCTGGTCTTAACTGCTCTGCCCGAACTGGTGGGTGGTAGAACTTGCGTGATTCACGCTGAGCATATACAGAGCCGGCATATATCGGTCCAGCATATGGTCCGACGGAGCCAGCGCATGAACGTCAGAACCCTTTGCCTGTCGATCCTCTATGAGGGCGAAGCAACCGGATATGAAATCCGGCGGCTTTGCGTCGAAGGCGAATGCGCATACTTCGTCGAAGCGAGCTTCGGCTCCATCTATCCCGCCCTCGCTAAGCTCGAGGACGAGGGCCTTGTGGTCAGCCGCACGGAACAGCAGAGCGGCAAACCGGCCAAGAAGGTCTATTCGATCACCGACGCTGGCCGCGCGGCCTTCGCCGACGAACTGTCGGGTCCACTTGGCGACGACGTGTTCCGCAGCCCGTTCCTGCTGTTTGCCCGCTTCGCGCATATCCTTCCGCGCGAACTGGTGGAAACGCGGGCCAACGAATTCCTGCAACGGACCATAGACGGCCATAGCAAGCTCGAGGAAGCGTTCAGCGAGCGCAGCAGCAATGCGTCGGACCGATGGGTCATCAATTACGGTCGTGCAATGATGGAGGTTGCCGAACGGCACATGCGCTCCCATATGCACGAACTGATCACAATGGCGCGAGCCGAGCCGAAAAAAGACGCGGCTGAATAAAGGGGCGAATTCTCTATGCGTGCACTGCTTTCATACGGCGTGGCCTTGTTGATCCTTGTTCTAGCCGGCGCCTGGTTGGCGACCGGCTCTCTGGTCATGGGCGGCAACGGTCCGGGCAATGGCGAACGGCCGATGATCTCGGTCCTCGAAGGCGAAGAACACGGGCCGATAGCGACGCAGCTCGCCGACGCCGGTGTGCTGGCCGAACATGAAACCGAACACGCCGTCGATCCGCACCTGACGATTGCCCAGCGCAACGAGCAGGAAAATGGCGCCAACACGGCATTGCAGTCGGTTCGCACCTCCACCTATGTGGCGCAGCCCTGGGCTGTCGAGGTCCCGCTGCGCGGCCGTACCCAGGCGAAGGCGTCCGTCGGCGCTGTAGCCGAGACGGCTGGCATCGTCGATGAAGTGCACGTGACCAAGGGCCAGGATGTTGCCGTTGGCGACCTGCTCTGCACACTGGACCAGGGCACGCGCGCCGCCGCCGTTGCCCAGGCGCAGGCCGGTCTCGAACAGGCCAATGCCGGTCTTGCCCAGGCCCAGTCGGATTTCGACACCAATGCCGAACTGCGTGAAAAGGGCCTCGCGGCTCCCAATACAGCTCGTCAGCTCGAAGTGGCGCTGAGCGGCGCCAAGGCGGCGATCAGCTCGGCCCAGGCCGGCCTCGACAATGCGCAGGCCGAACTCGAACGCACCGAGATCCACGCGAAGGTGGCCGGCGTGGTGCAAGATCCGCTGGTTGTTGCCGGCGCCATGCTCGCCATGGGCCAGCCCTGCGCGACGATCGTCCAACTCGATCCGATGGTTTTCATCGGCCAGGTGCCGGAAGCCCGTATCGGTCTCGCCAAGCTGGGTCTGCCCGCCAAGATCAAGACCATTACCGACCAGGAAGTCGAAGGCAAGGTGACCTTCATCTCGGCCACCGCCGATCCCGCAACTCGTTCGTTCCCGGTCGAGATCGAGCTGCCGAATGCCGGTGGCGCGATCCGCGACGGCATCACGGCGACCGCAACGGTCACCATGGGCACCGCCCCGGCGCACCTGCTGCCACAGTCTGTCCTGACACTGAATGACGATGGCGTGCTGGGCGTCAGCTCGGTCGTCGAGGGCGTGGTGAAGTTCCTGCCTGTGACCATCGCCAGCGACACGCGCGAAGGCGTGTGGGTGCTGGATCTGCCCCTCTCGGTCGACGTCATCACCGTCGGCCAGGAATATGTCGTCGACGGCCAGTCTGTCGATGCCACCAACGTGCCTGTCGAAACCGCCACCGCAACCGCGAGCTGAGACCATGCTGGACTTTATCGAACGCATCCTGAGGATGCCGCGCGTAGTTCTGACCGTCATGGTTCTGCTCCTCGGAGCGGGCTTTGCAGCCTATACGTCGCTGCCGAAGGAGAGCTTCCCGGCCATCGATATCCCGTATTTCTACATCTCGGTCAGCCAGACCGGGGTGTCGCCACGTGATGCCGAGCAGCTGCTGGCGAAGCCGATCGAAGACCGGATCAAGGAAATCGACGGGCTGGAGAACTACTCCGCCACCTCGACGACCGGCCACGCCTCGGTGTTCCTCGAGTTCAACGTCAACGCAGACAAGGATACCGCGCTCAGCGACATCCGTGCCGCCATGGACGGCATGTCCTCGGAACTGCCTGATGACGCGACCGAGCCTACCGTGACGGAGATCTCGTTCAGTGACATGCCGACGCTCTCGGTGGCTGTCTATGGCACGGTGCCAGAGCGCGAACTCGTCAACCGCGCCAAGGACCTTCAGGAAGAACTGGAGACCATGGGCGACGTGCAGAGCGTGACCCTGTCGGGTTCGCGCGATGAAGTGCTCGAAGTCACCATCGACCTCAACCGCCTCGAAGCCTATGACCTGACGGCCGCGCAACTGTTCGACGCCCTTGCCAAGAACAACATGGTGGTGCCGGGCGGCACGCTCGATAGCGGCCAAGGCTCGTTCAACGTCGAAGTGCCGGGCCTGATCAAGAATGCGCAGGACGTCTATTCGCTGCCACTCAAGACCGCCGGCGATACAGTGGTGACCTTCGGCGATGTCGCCACCATCACCCGGACTTTTGAAGACGCGACCTCCTATTCCCATGTGAACGGCCAGCCGGCCATCACGCTGGGTGTGATCAAAAAGCTTGGCACCAACGTCATCACCATCTCCGACGACGTGCGCCGGGTGACCGAGGAATTCACTGCCGACTGGCCACAGGGCATCGAAACCAGCTTCCTTATCGACCAGGCGGACTCGACCAAGAGCCTGTTCCGCTCGCTCGAAGCCGCGGTGCTCACGGCGGTGGCGCTGGTGCTGATCACCTGTATCGCTACGCTGGGTGTGCGCCCGGCCATCATGATCGGCATGTCGATCCCGATCTCGTTCATGATCGCGTTCCTCGTGGTGCAGATGATGGGCATGACCATCAACATGATGATCATGTTCGGCCTCGTGCTCGCCGTGGGTGTGCTCGTCGACGATCCGATCGTGGTGGTTGAATATGCCGAGCGAAAGCTGATGGAGGGCGTCCCCAAGAAGGAGGCGTTCATCATGGCCGCGCGCAAGATGTTCGTGCCGGTGGTTTCGGCTACCTTCACGACGCTGGGCGCGTTCATCCCGCTGCTGTTCTGGCCGGGCATCATCGGCAAGTTCATGAGCTACCTGCCGATCATCGTGATCGTGGTGATGTGCGCTTCGCTCGTCTCCGCGCTCATCTTCATGCCGATCATCGGCGCCTTCATTGCCTCGACCCATGTGGACCCGAAGGCCAAGGAAGCCGCAGACATCGTCATGTATGCCGACAAGTTCGACCCCAAGAAGGTCGGCGGCGTGACTGGTGTCTACGTGCGCACCATGCAGCATCTGATGCACCAGCCGATCCTGACGCTGGGCGTTGGTTTCACGCTGGTGGTGCTGATGTTCGCCGCCTACATCATGAACCCGACCGGTACCGAGGCGTTCCCCGCCTCCGAGCCGGAATTTGGCACCGTCAACGTGATCACGCGCGGCAACTACTCACCCGCCGAAATCCGCGACATGCTGGTCGAGGTGGAGCAGGAAATCCTGCAGGTCGAAGGCATCCAGGACGTCATCATGAGCTTCGGCGGTGGTGGCGACGTGATGAGCACGGGTGGCCCGCCGGACACGATCGGCTCGTTCAACCTGCAGCTGCTGCCCTATAACGACCGCGTCAAGGCCGCAGAAATCTTCCAGAACATCCGTGACCGTGTGGCCCCTATCTCCGGCCTGGACGTGCAGATCGCGGCCCTGGAGAATGGCCCGCCCGCTGGCAAGGCGATCAATCTACGCGTCGAGGGCACGGTTTATGACGACATCGCCCCCGCCGTAGCCAAGCTGCGCGATTTCATCGAGAACGACCTGGGCGACACGATCGATATCGAAGACGGCCGCCCTGCCCCGGGCATCGACTGGCAGATCACTATCGACCGTGAAGCAGCGGCCAAGTACGGGATCGGCGTGCGCGAGCTCAGCCCCTATGTGCAGTTGGTGACGTCGGGCGTGAAGCTCGGCAGCTACCGGCCGGACGATGGCGGCGACGAACTCGACATCCGCGTCCGCCTGCCGGAAGACGAGCGCACCTTCGACGCGCTCGACAGCCTTCGCATCGTGACGGCCCAGGGCCTGGTTCCCGTTTCGAATTTCATCGAGCGCACCGCCGTACCGAAGGTGGCCAACATCGCGCGTCGCAACGGCGTCTACGCAATGACCGTGGCCGCCAACCTGAACCCGACTAATGCCGCCGGCGAACCGGTCGCTTCAGACGCCAAAATCGAACAGATCAAGGCGTGGCAGGCGACCCAGGAATGGCCGTCGAGCGTCGAGATCATCTATGGCGGTGCGGCCGAACAGGTCGACGACACCAACGCCTTCATCGTCTCGGCGCTGTTTGCCGCCCTGGCGCTGATCGCCATGATCCTGTTGATCGAATACAACAGCTTCTACCAGGTGATCGTGACGCTGATGACGGTGGTCATGTCGCTGGCCGGCGTGCTGCTAGGTATGGTGGTCACCGGGATGAGCTTCTCGGCGATCATGACAGGCCTCGGCATCGTGGCGCTGGCGGGTATCGTGGTGAAGAACGGCATCGTGCTGATCGACACCTATAACCACTATCAGCGCGACGAGCATATCGAGCCGGTCAAGGCCATGCTGATCACCATCAGCCAGCGTGTCCGGCCGGTGCTGCTCACCGCCACGGTGACGGCGCTGGGCGTGATCCCGATGGCGCTGAACGTCGAGTTCGACTTCATCCGCCGCGAAATCGTGGTGGGTGGCATAGCGGGTTCGTGGTTCATACACCTCTCTGCGGCACTGGTATCGGGCCTGTTCGTCTCGACCGCGCTGACGCTGGTCATGGTGCCGGTGATGGTGGTTGCGCCGAACGTGCTGTGGAAGCAGATCGCCTGGGTCGGCCACCAGTTCGGGCGGCTGGGCCGTTTCGTCACCGGCCGTGGCCGGGCGGCGCAGGCCGCACCGGCGGGCTTCGACGGCATGACCGTGGAAATCCCTGACGATGCCGACAGCACCAAGCGCTACATCGTCAGCAAGGACGCCGGGTTGGTAGAAAAAGAAAAGAACGGCGTGACAGTGGTCAGCCGCCCCGAAGCAGCCGAATAGGCTGGTTCGAGCAAGATAAAAGGGCCCGCAGCGATGCGGGCCCTTTTGTTTGTCAGGGAGCACGGAAGGCGTTGAGCCGCCAATCGTCGCCGTCAACGGCGATGTCGCGGATCGCTGGCCGGTGGGGGCTGAGCGCCCTGCTCCAGAACTGCTGGCCAGGTAGATTGGCCAGCGGCACGCCGACATGCCAATCGCCCTGGTGCCGCGCCAGGATCGCGGCCAGAGCCGCCCGCCCCGTGCCCCGGCGGCGATAGCCCTTGAGGACAAAGAACTCGGCCATGAAGAAGCACGGCTTGCGGCCTGTAAGAGGGCATTCGTCGATGACCAAGGCGAAGCCAGCCAGCTCTCCCTCCGCACGGATCAGGTAGGGGAAGCGCCAGAAGCGGTCGAGGAAGTCGTACTCGAAGCGGCCGTCCGGACCGACTGGAAACGGCATGCTCTCAGTCATGTCATATAGATAGAGCTGGATCAGGTTGGCGATCAGCGGCTTCTGATCGTCGGTTGCCGACATGATGCTTGTCACGGTCATGCCTGCAATCTGCCTGCGGATTTCTAGCGGGGCAAGCGTCAACAGATGTTGACATTTCCCTCGCCGTCAACTATTGTTGACGAATGAGCCAGACCCTGAATGAGAATGCCCCCGAGACGGACGATCCGGAGCAGGCCCTTGCTGGCGTGGTTGCCCTGCGATTGATGGCCGACAGGCTGGAGCGCAAGGCGGTGGCCCGTGCCTTGGCAGAGGGCTGGTCCTGGTCGCGCATCGCGCAGGCGCTCGGGGTGAGCAAACAGGCCGCACACAAGCGGCTGGCGGCCGTCGTCCCGACCATCAGGACATAAGGACAGAGGCGATGTTGAAGAAGCTGACCCAGACCTTCAAGGACATGGGGATGATCAAGACGCTGTGTGAGGCAGCCGAGCGGATTGCCAATGCCGAACATCAGGCTGCGCCGGGTGCCGAGCATTTCGTGCTCGCGGCGCTGGAGCTGCCCGACAGTTCGGCAGCGCGCGTGTTCGCCAAGCTGGGCATCTCGGCCGACAGCTTCCGTGAGGCGCTGCGGGAGGTGCACCGGGCGGCACTCAAGGCCGCCGGGGTCGGCGCCGACGAGATCGTGGGCTCGGAGCGGGACGTGCCGCCACTACCCAGTCCGCAGGGGATCTACAATGCCGCGCCGTCCGGCGAGGCGGTGCTGCGGGGCCTGGCAGCCTTGCGCAAACGCGGCGTGAGCGGCCCGCTGGCCGGGGCGCATGTGCTCGACGTGGTGAGCGCCATGCAGCACGGCACAACGGCGAGGGCGTTCCAGCTGCTGGGTCGCGATCAGGCTAGCGTCATGGCCGCCATCCAAAGCGAGATGGTGCTGGCGGCGTGAACCGCCGTCACTCGGCCGCGGGCAGGCCGCGCTTGACGAAGCCATCCGGATCGTTGGCGGTCTCGAGCAGCTTCTCCTCGGCCTCCGTGGCCTCGCGCTGGCGGTTCCACATCTGGGCGTAGAGGCCATCCTGGGCCAGCAGTGCGCCGTGGCTGCCGCGCTCGGCCACCACGCCATCGCGCAGCACCAGGATCTCATCGGCATTGACCACGGTGGAGAGCCGATGGGCGATGACCACGGTGGTGCGGTTCTTGGACACCACGTCCAGCGCCGACTGGATGTCGCGCTCAGTCTTGGTATCGAGTGCCGAGGTGGCCTCGTCCAGGATCAGGATCGATGGCGCCTTGAGGATCGTACGGGCAATGGCCACTCGCTGCTTCTCGCCGCCGGACAGCTTCAGACCGCGCTCGCCGACCGGCGTCTCGTAGCCCTTGGGCAAGGCTTCGATGAAGGGGCCGACCTGGGCCATCGCCGCGGCGGCACGCATTTCCTCGACGCTGGCACCGGGACGGCCGTACTGGATGTTGTAGCCAATGGTGTCGTTGAACAGCACCGTATCCTGCGGAACCATGCCGATGGCCGAGCGGAGGCTCTCCTGCGTGATGTGTCGCAGATCCTGCCCATCGATGGTGATCGAGCCGCCGCTGACGTCATAAAAGCGATAGAGCAGCCGCGAGATGGTGGACTTGCCGGCGCCGGTGGGGCCGACGATGGCGACCGTCTTGCCGGCGGGTACTTCGAAGCTGACCCCCTTGAGGATGGGGCGATCAGGATCGTAGTGGAAGGTGACGTTGTCGAAGCGGATCACCGGACCGGTAATGGCCAGCGGCTTGGCATCGGGCACATCCTCGACCTCTGGCTTCTGGTCGAGCAGCTTGAACATCTCTTCGATGTCGGTCAGGCCCTGGCGCAGTTCGCGATAGACGAAGCCGATAAAGTTGAGCGGCCGGTAGATCTGCATCAGAAAGGTGTTGAGCAGGACAAAGTCGCCCAATGTCAGCCGGCCATTCATGACACCAACAATGGCCATGACGGCGATGATGAGGAAGCCGGCATAAAAGATGACGGCCTGGCCGAAGTTGAGGAAGCCCAGCGACGTCCAGATGCGGATGGCGGAGCGCTCATAGCCGGCCATGGAGACGTCGTAGCGCTCGGCTTCCATCTTCTCATTGGCGAAGTACTTCACCGTTTCATAGTTCAGCAGGCTGTCGATCGCCTTGCCGTTGGCGTCGGTATCGGATTCGTTCATGTCGCGGCGGATGGCAATCCGCCAGTTCGAGGCCTTGATGGTGAAGTAGAGGTAGCCCCAGATCATCACCACCAGCACGCCGAGATAGCTGACGCCGAACATCCAGACAAAGATGATGGCGGTGACGATGAACTCGACGATGGTCGGCAAGATATTCAGCATGGCGAAACGCACGATGGTTTCGATGCCCTTGGTCCCGCGTTCGATGACACGGCTCAGTCCGCCGGTGCGCCGCGCCAGATGGAAGCGCAGTGACAGGCGATGAAGATGGTGGAAGGTCTGCAGTGCGAGCTTGCGCACAGCGTGCTGGCCAACGCTGGCGAACAGCACGTCGCGCAATTGCTGGAAGCCGGCATCGATAATGTTGCCCAGCACATACGCGATGACAAGCACTATGGGCACCGCAAGGCCGAGGATCAGTGCGCCATTGGGCGCGGAGCCATCGAGGCTGTCGATGATGCCCTTGTAGGCGAAGGGAATGAGCGTGGTGGCGACCTTGCTGACCAGCAGCGCACCCATGGCCAGAACCACGCGCATGCGCAGATCGGGCCGGTCTGCCGGCCACATATAGGCCCAGAGGTTCCGGATCGTAGCGAATACCGATCCCTCGTCCGCGCTAACGGACGGCTTCTTCTCAGCGGTGTCAGAAGACATCAGGCGGGTTCCGCTTCCAGTTTCGATGGAGCAGGCGAAAAGCCCGCGATCATGCCGGAATAGGCACTGCCCAGGGCTGCCAGCCGCTCATGCTGAACGATGTAGCAATTGCGCGTGCCGCGCGGCTTGCGTTCGATGAGGCCGGCATCCAGCAGCACCTTGATGTGCTGGCTGACGGTGGACTGGGCCAGGGTCAACTCGTCGGTAACGTCGGCGCAGCAGCACTCACCCCGCTCCTGCTTGGCCAGGATGCGCAGGATATTGAGCCGCACCGGGTGGCCCATCGCTCGCATGATGGTGGCAATGTCGTCGTCGCGCATGGCTTCGCTTTGGTTGATCGTCATTTAACGATAAAATGGGGTGTCACGCGCCAATAATCAATGGCCCGCCGAAGGGCGGGCCACTTTGTGCGCAATTAGTTGGGTAGTTCGAACACCTGACCGGGGTAGATCTCGTCCGGATCACGGATCTGACCGGTATTGGCGTCGTAGATGGTGGTGTATTTGATGCCCTCGCCATAGACGCGACGGGCGATGGTCCAGAGGTTGTCCCCGCGGCGGATGATCGCCTTGCCGGAGGCAAAGCGCTCGGCATCGGGGCCACCGACGGCAACCGCGACCAGTGTGGGCACGGCCAGCTCAGCAGCCTGCGCAGGCGTGGCCGAGGCCACGTCGGACGCAGCAGCCGGGGCTGGCTGGGCCGCCGGTGCGGCTTCGGCAGTGGTGGCAGGGGCCGGTTCGGCGACTGCTGGTGCGGCTGGCTCTACAGCCGGTGCCGTTGCTGGTGCGGGCTCGGTAGCCGGCGTGGCGTCGGCGACAACCGCAGCCGCCTCGGCTGGCGCGGGAGCTTCGGCAACTGCGGTTGGTGCATCGCCCGCCGGCAGTTCGACGACGAAGTCGACCTCGGCGCGTGCGGCGACTTCGGCGGTGCCCGGCTGGAGCATGTCGATGCGGACGCGCTGTTCGGGCTTGCTCAGAACCTTGCCGGCCTCGACCAGCCAGCGGCCGTCGGTAACGGTCGCGTCGGCAATGAAGGTATCATCGACATAGAGGCGCATGGTGGCGCCTTCCGGGCCAGCGCCGGCAAAGAAGGTGCGATCGCCCTCGATCTCGATGGCGTCGATAGTCGGCGGGACGCCGGTGGTGGCAACTGCAGGTGCGGCCGGCGCAACTGCTGCCGGCGCGGCTGCGGCTACTGCGGGGCTTTCAGCCGGTGGCACAGCAGCCGGAGCAGTAGCGGGCGTAGCGCCCGGGGCTGGTGCTGCTGCCGCAGTCACGGCGGGCGCAACGGGAGTTGGTGGGATGGTCGGCGCCGGTTCGGTTGTGGGAACGGCGGCAGGAGCAGCCGGCGCGCTCGCGGCGGGCGGTGTCGTTGTGGGAGCCGACGCGGCAGCCGATGCCGCGGCAGGAGCAGCAGGCGGCGGCGTGGGAGCCTGCGGAACGGCGGCGGCAGGCTCAGCTGGCGCCGGAGTGGCCGCGGCAGCATCGGTCGCAGGCGCAGCGGCTGGTTCAGCCGGCGGTGCGGAAGGCGCTGGCGTCGCCGCTATTGCGGGAGACGGCGGCGCGACGGGATCGGCTGCCGCGAGCTGCGTCGTGGTTTCGGAGCCCGGACGATCGAGGCCCTGCAGCACTTCACTGATGGCACCGGGCGTGCTGGCGACGACCAGCGGCTCGCTGCTCTTGTCGTCATTGATGACGACCACGAAGGACTGGGGGGAGCGGCCGGTCTTGCCGGCTTCGGCCAGGGTAATTTCGGTACCCCCGGGCGGGATCGGCGCGTCAGGGACAAGCACCCAGTCGCCGCTGGATTCTACGGTCGCCCGGCCCAGCAGGGATTCACCGGAATAAACCTCGATCTCCGTGCCCGGAGTGCCGCTGCCGGCGATGACGACCGAGCCATCGGGCTCCGCGCGCAGCAGGCCGAAAGTGGCGGCGATCAGATCTTCGGGCGCGGGAGCTGGCGTGACGTCCAGGGCCGGTTCGCCGACCGCAGTCTCAGTGCCGGGTTCGACGACGGCGACTGCGTCAGTAACTGGCACTCCGGCCTCGGTCGTGGCAACGGCCGGAGACTGAGGCAGTATGCCCGCATCTGCCATCTTGCCGCGCAGGCATACGCCCATGCCATCTGCGGAATTGAAACAGGTGACCAGGGACGGACCAGCCAGGACACCGACGATGACTGCAAGGGTAACCGCCGCCGCCCCAAGGGTGAGCGCAAGAGGTTTTTTCGGAGCGGTTTCGGCCAGTTTGTCCTCCAGGACCATTGCGGCAGTCGTCGCTCGGACAGACTACCCGGTTAAGCCACTTTTTCTGTCGTCCCCTGCGCCGCCTCGGTCTTCAACAGCTTGTAGGTTATCGATTCATACAGAGCTTCAAAGGAGGCATCAATGATGTTGGGGGAAACGCCAATGGTGTACCAGCGCTCGCCCGACCCATCGCGGCTCTCGACCAGTACACGGGTGACCGCGCCCGTGCCGCCGTCGAGAATACGCACCTTGAAGTCGACCAGTTCGAGATCTTCGATGCGGCTCGAATACTTGCCGAGGTCCTTGCGCATGGCCAGATCCAGGGCGTTGACAGGGCCGTTTCCCTCTGCGACCGACATCAGCAACTCGTCTCCGACGCGGATTTTTACCACGGCCTCGGTGACGGTGATCTCCTCGCCCTGGGCATTGTGGCGGCGCTCGACGCTGGCGCGGTAATTCTCGACGGTGAAATAGCTGGGCAGCGTGCCGAGCACTTCGTGAGCCAGAACGGCGAAGGAAGCGTCGGCACCATCATAGGAATAGCCACGCGATTCGCGTTCCTTGACGGTGGCGAGGAGCTTTTCAAGACGACGGTCGTCCTTTTCCAGCTCGATGCCGTGACGGGCCAGCGCCGTCAGCAGGTTGGACTTGCCGGCCTGCTGGCTGACCATGATGGAGCGCTCGTTGCCGACGCTTTCGGGCGCAACGTGCTCGTAGGTCGAGAAGTCCTTGAGCAAAGCCGAGGCGTGGATGCCGGCCTTGGTGGCGAAGGCGGAGGCGCCGACATAGGGTGCCTGCCTGGCCGGCGCCCGGTTGAGGCGATCGTCGAAGGCGCGCGAGATCTGCGTCAGGCGAGCGAGACGGGTCTCATCAATGCCAGTTTCGAAACGATCGGCAAAAGCGGGCTTCAGCACCAGCGTCGGGATGATGGTGACGAGATTGGCATTGCCGCAACGCTCGCCGATGCCGTTGAGCGTGCCCTGGATCTGGCGCACGCCGGCCTCGACGGCGGCGAGCGTATTGGCGACGGCCTGACCAGTATCATCATGGGCGTGAATGCCCAAGCGATCGCCGGGGGCAACTGACAGCACCTTGCCGACGATATCACGCACTTCGGACGGCATCGTGCCACCATTGGTGTCGCAAAGAACCACCCAGCGGGCGCCGGCATCGAGGGCGGTGCGGACGCAGGACAGCGCGTAATCCGGGTTGGCCTTGAAACCATCGAAGAAATGCTCGCAATCGATCAGCGCTTCCTTGCCGGCTCCGACCGCGGCGGCCACCGTATCGCGCAGGTTGGCGAGGTTTTCCTCCAGCGTGATTTCGAGCGCGACCCTGACCTGATGATCCCAGGTCTTGGCGACGAAGCAGGTGGCATCGGCCTGCGAGTTGAGCAGTGCCTGCACGCCGGGATCGTTGGCGGCGGAGCGCCCCGTCCGCTTGGTCATGCCGAAGGCGGTAAAGGTCGCCTTGCGCGTGCGTTTCTGTTCGAAGAACTCGGTATCGACCGGATTGGCGCCGGGATAGCCACCCTCGATATAGTCGACGCCCAGCTCTTCCAGCAGCCGGGCAATGGAAATCTTGTCCTCGAGCGAGAACTCGATGCCTGCCGTCTGGGCGCCGTCGCGCAGGGTGGTGTCGAACAGGTAGAGGCGGTCTTTGGACATGGGACTACTTTGTTTTCTTGCTCTGGCCCGGGCCAACCGCCGGTTTGGGCCAACTGGCTGTATCGTGATCGGGATGCTGCCGCCTGGTGGACTTGATGGCCGACGACCATTCTTCACGCTCGTCTTCGGTGGCTCCGCCATGCTCGATGGTCGCCAGTGTGTCGAACCAGGGAACGCGGCCCTCGTTGCCGGTATTGGCATGGGGCGGAAACAGCTCGGGATGATCAAGCGAGCCGATGGTGAAATTGACCCGGTCACCGGTCGTGTCGTCATAGAAGAGCGGCGTGCCGCAATCGCGGCAATAGCCGCGGTCGACATGCTCGGAACTACGGAACCGGGCGGGGGTGCCGCGGGTCCAGACGATGGCCTGGCGGGGGGCAGCGACCAGCGCCGCAAAGATGTTGCCGACCGCCTTCTGGCACATACGGCAGTGGCAGATATGTGAATTGTCCAGCATTTGTTCGGTGTGATAGCGCACGGCGCCACACTGGCAGCCGCCGCTGACGGACATGTCGTAGCGTTCCATCACGAGATCTCCCGCGGCGGCCAGATATCGGTGTCGTGGTCAGGATGCTGGCGATTGGTCTGCCGCAGGGCGTCGACGTGGCCTTGCGGCGCATTGATGCCGGTTTCTGTCGCGACATGGGCCGCGACTTCAGCCGTCCACGAAATCCGGCCCTCTTCGCCGTAGAAATGGGTCGGCTGCATGTCCTCGGGCCGGTCGAGCGAGCCGATGGTGATGGAAACCCATGAGCCATCGAGCGTGCGATAGGCGAGCGGCGTGCCACAGGCGGCACAGAAGCAGCGCTCGGCCTCAAAGGAAGTCTGGAAGCCGGCGAGCCGACCACGGGTCAATTCGAAATGCTGGCTGGCGACGCCGGCAAAGGTGCCGAACAGATTGCCCGAGGCCTTCTGGCACATGCGGCAGTGACAGAGGCAGGGCCGGGCCGGACGCCGCAGCAGCGCATAGCGAACGGCGCCACACTGGCAGCCGCCAGTGATGCGAACGGCCTCCCCGTCATCGACTTGGCGCCATTCCTGGACGCCTTCAGCCTCGCTCATCCCTGCCCTCCCCTGGGTGGCCAGTCTTTGGTGTCGTGATCGGGATGCTGGTTGGAGTGGATACCGGCGAGGAAGTCGCGCCACTCATCGCTGGCCTCGGTGCGCTCCGGCAGGGTAGACAGCCCGTCAAAGAAGGACAGCTTGTCGGTGAGGTTTACCTGGATCACCGGCGCGGCGACTTCCGGGTCGTCGAAGGCGCCAATGGCCAATTCGAGTCCGAAGCGGGTTTCATAGGCCAGCGGCGTGCCGCAATCGCCGCAAAAGGCTCGACGGGCGGCGTTGGAGGACTGGAACCACTTTGGCTCGCCGCGAGTCCATTGCGCATTGTGGGCTGTGACTAGCGGGCCGAAGAAGCCGCCAAAGGCCTTCTGGCACATGCGGCAATGACAGATGGACGGCCGGCCGAGGCGCGTGACGCTGAACCGCACCGCACCGCACTGGCAGCCGCCGGCATGGACTTCGGGCCTGGGTGTCACCGCTTCATCTCCCACTTCGTCCGGCGCTGGCCGGCTTCGTCCTTGTAGTCCATCAGGGCGATGCCCTGTTCGGCCAAGTCGTTGCGGATGACGTCGGCCCTGGCGAAGTCCTTGCTGTTGAGTGCGTCCAGGCGGGCGGCGATGGCGGTGGCGATGTGGGGCGGTTCTTCCCAGCCGTCGTCGGAGGTCAGCAGGCTATCGAGGCTGAAGCCGAGGAAGCGCAGGGTGGCGGCGAGGCAATGGCGGGCATTGCCTTCGTTGCGGTTTGCCTTCTTGGCAATGAAGTCGAGCGCCACCGAGGCGCGGTGGAAGTTGAGGTCGTCGGCGAGTTCCCTGACGATCGAGTCGTCAGGCGCATCGCCTTCGGAGAGCTCGGCACCGCGTGCGGCCCGCTGCCAGTCAGCAAGTTTGGCTTCGGCCTCCTCAAGGCGCTTGAGCGAGAAGTCGATGGGTTCGCGATAATGCGTCATCAGCATGGCGAGGCGCAGCACGTCGCCGATCCAGGCGCGGCCACCCATGGCGCCGGTTTCCAGCAGGTCGTTTATGGTGACGAAGTTGCCCAGGCTCTTGCTCATCTTCTGGCCTTCGACCTGAAGGAACCCATTGTGCATCCAGATATTGGCCATGGCATGGGTGCCGTGGGCGCAGCGCGACTGGGCGATCTCGTTCTCGTGGTGCGGGAAGATCAGATCGAGCCCGCCGCCATGGATGTCGAAGGTCTGGCCGAGATAGCGCTCGGACATGGCGGAGCATTCGATGTGCCAGCCCGGACGCCCCCTGCCCCATGGGCTGTCCCAGCCGGGTTCGTTGTCGGATGACTGCTTCCACAGCACGAAATCGGCGGGGTTCTTTTTATGCGCCTCGACGGCGATGCGCGCGCCGGCAAGATTGTCCTCCAGGTTGCGGCCGGAGAGTTGGCCGTAATCGGGCATGGACTTGACGTCGAATAACACTTCGCCCGAGGCATTGTAGGCGTGGCTACGCGCGATCAGTTCGGTGATCAGCGTCTGCATCTGGGCAATATTGTCGGTGGCGCGCGGCTGGATCGTTGGTTCGAGCGCGCCAAGCGCGGCAGCGTCGGAGAGGAACTGGGTCTCGGTCTTCTCCGTCACCCGGCGGATCGCTTCGTTCAGCGGCAGATCAGGGAAATCGCGCAGTGCCCGGGCGTTAATCTTGTCGTCGACGTCGGTGATGTTGCGCACATAGGTCACGTGATCGGCGCCATAGACATGGCGCAGCAGCCGGAACAGCAGATCGAAGACAATGACCGGACGGGCATTGCCGATATGGGCGAAGTCATAGACCGTAGGGCCGCAGACATACATGCGCACATTGGCGGCATCGATAGGCGTGAACGCCTCTTCGCTGCGCGTGAGCGTGTTGTAGAGCGTGAGCTGTGGCGTGGTCATATGGTCCGTCCCTGGCCATGCGTGTTTACGCTGGCAGACGGCTCTTCGGGTATCAGAAATTCAGGATGAAGAAGACCGCGCCGCCAACTGTTGGTTAGCAGGTAATAATGCAGCGGTTAATCAGAATGATGCCGGTCTTCATGGGCGTATGATTGACCGGACGGCAGACGGAAATCAAGTGCCAAGAAAAAAGGGCGGCCCCACCGGACCGCCCAATCGCTTTGGAGGCGATTTTGTGACCGCCACTCGACCATAGGTCTCATGGCCTGCCTCGCTAAATTCGCTCCACTGGAGCGAGTTTGCCCTTCGGGCAGCGAGTCAGCTCCGGAACTGCTGGTGGCATTCGCCGCACGTGCCGCCGAGAGCCTTGAGCGCGGCCGCATAAGCGGTAGCGTCGCCGGCTTCAGCAGCGGCGATAGCTTCGGTCGCGGCCGCCTTGCCGCTCTCCACAATGCCTGTGAAAGTCTCCCAGTTCTCCCATATGGCGGGCAGCGCCTCGCTGTCCCCGACGATGGAACCCTCGGGAAAGAGATCGGGGATGTGGCCATAGTTGGTGAGGACGGTGTTGAGCCCGGCAACTGCTTCTGCGCCGGAAAGACCATTTAGCTGGCGCATCAGGCCGCCATCTTCGCGCATCAGCGCCTTGCGCATGGCAAAGGCCTCTTCGGGCGTAGCGGGAGCGACAAAAGCGTCCTGCGCCACGGTGGCGACGGCACCAAGAGCCAGCATGCCCGCAATCGCCATCGCGGAAATCTTCTTGATCGACATGAGTGCACCCTCATTGAGCGATGGCCGGGACGCCAGCCTTCATGCGGCGGAGAGTGGCATGGCAAAATGACCAGCCCAACGTCCACACGGGAATGTTATCAGCAGTTGCAAGGTGTTAGGCGAGCGTCACGGTCTGGGCGATGTCCCCAAAGACCGATTTGCCGTCGGCGATGGCAGCGATGCGAACCACGTCACCGGGCTTAAGAAATGGCGTGCGGGCGCGGCCGTATTTAAGCTTTTCCACGGTGCGGGCCTCCGCGATACACGCAAAGCCGATGCCGTCCCGCTTGAGCGGCAAGGTCTCGTCGTGGCTGTTGGAGATAGTGCCACCGCCGATGATTGTACCAGCGGCGAGACTGCGCGTGCGGGCGGCCTCGACGATCAGGTCGGCGAAATCGAAATGCATCTCCGTGCCGGCATTAGGCTGACCGTAGAGGGTCCCATTGACCTCGATACGGACGGCGAGGTGCAAGCGATTGTCGCGCCAGGCGCTGCCCAGGCTCTGCGGCGTGGCAACGATGGGCGCGAAACTGGTGGAGGGCTTGGCGTGGAAGAAGCCGAAGCCGTTCTGCAGGTCGTCGGCGACGAGGCGGCGCAAGGAGACATCGTTGCAGACAGTGATGAGGCGGATGGCGGCGGCGGCCTGCGCCTTGGTGGCCGCCATGGGGACGGCGCCGATGATGACGGCGACTTCGGCCTCGAAATCGATGGCGAGGTCCGGGTCGGTGACGCGAATGGGATCTGATGGAGCCGACAGCGAATCGGAGCCGCCCTGATAGAGCAGCGGTCGGTCGGACTGCAGTTCCTCGTCCTTGCTGCCCTTGAGCGTGCGAACCCGCTCGAGGTGGTTGAGATAGCCCGCGCCGTCGATCCACTGATAAGCGCGCGGCAATGGCGCCAGCGCCTGGGCAGGATCGAAGTTCTGGCCGGCGATGGCACCAGCGTCGAGTTGCGCGGCAAGAGCGGAAAGGGCCGGCGCGTGGGCGTTCCAGTCATCCAGCGCGGCCTGGAGCGTCGGGGCGATGCGGCCGGCCGAGACAAAGCGAGTGCTGTCGGCCGAGAGCACGACGAGCTGACCATCGGGGCGGCTGTTCCGGAGCGTGGCTAGCTTCATTGGACGCATTCTCGCAAACGTGTGGCCTTGCAGCGCTACCATGGCAACGGCGGCCCCACTATAGTGTTGCAATCGGTCCTAGCGTTGTCTTAAGGCCGGGATGAACCGCGCGTCGTGAAGAGGATTGTCGAAGCTTGGGCAGGAACGGCGTACGCGCCCTGGTAATGATGGTGCTGTCGGCGATCTGCCTGGTGCTGGACGTGAACACCGCCTATGCGCAGGCGGCCCAGTGCTTTCAGCTCGAGGCGGCGCTGCGGCAATTCGACAGCAATTCGGCCTACCAGCAGATGGGCGGCAATTCCCAGGCAGCGCAGCAGGCCCAGCGCGACGTGCAGGCCATGGAAAGCCGCTATGTGCGCGACGGGTGCAATGATGCCGCCAAGGCGGGCATACAGCTGACGCAGGAATGCCGGCAGATCGGCCACGAGGTGCTGCGCCTGCGGGAAGTGGCGGCGGGCGTGGCCCAGCAGGTGGATACGGCCAATGCGGTCGCCGGCCAGCGCGAAGCGATCCTGCAGGAACTGGCGCGGTTCGGCTGCGGTGCCAACCAGGGTTCAAGCGCCACCTTCACCACCGAGCGCCAGTCGGTGTTCGACCGCATCTTCGGTACCACCTCGGAAGGCGACTTCACCAACGGGCAGATGGTCGATGGCGGGGATTACTGGGGCTATCAGGGTTATCAGACGGTGCGCACCGTCTGCGTCCGGCTCAGCGACGGCTATTTCTGGCCGATCAGTTACTCCACGCTACCCGACTTTGTCGGCAATGACGCGATGCAATGCCAGCAGAGTTGTCCGACCACGGCGGTGGATCTTTATTTTTACGACAATCCGGGCCAGGAGCCCGAGCAGATGCGCAACCAGTATGGCGAGCCCTATACGGCGCTGCCGACGGCATTCCGCTATCGCGAAGAGGTCGACACCAGCGCCGGGGCCAGTTGCAAGGCCGTACAGCGGTCCGACGGCAAGATGAGTGTGGCGACGGGCGCCGATGGATCGACCCGGACGATGATCGAGGTGGAAGGGGTGAGCTTCCCGCTGCCCCTGCGCGACCCTCGGGGCGTGGCGCCGGTTCAGGCGCCGACCGCGGCTCCGCTGCAGACGGCCACGCTGGTGGACGTGCCCCTGCCCCGCCCCCGTCCGGCAGGCCCCGGCGAAACACCGGTGACCCGCCCGGTTCAGGCGGAGACGGAAACCGAGCTGCGCCTGGTGCAGTTCGGCGACAAGGTGGTCAGGGTAGTCGGTCCAGACACGCCTTACGCCCAACCAGCGGGAGCAGGGACCTAAGCTCCGGGCCGTCGTGGCGGCCGGTCAGGGCCATGCGCAACGGCCAGAACAGGGCTTTACCCTTGCGGCCGGTGGAGGCCTTGAGCGCATCCGTCCATTGGCTCCAAGTGGTTTCGTCCCACGGCTCGGGTGGCAGCAGCGCCTTGGCGAGAGCCAGGAAATCGCGGTCTTCGTCTGATATGACAGGCTCGACGGGACCTGTGACGAGCTTGGACCACTCGGCGATGTCGTTGAACTTGCGCAGGTTTTCGCGCAACAACAACCACATGGCCTCGCCTTCGAGGCCCAGGGCCGAAAGACGGGCCGCGGCGCCTTCATAGGGCAGCGCATGCAGCAGGCGTGCGTTGAGAGTGTCGAGTTCGGCCGGATCGAAGCGCGCCGCGCCATGCGAGATCATCGAGAAATCGAGGCGGTTGGCGATTTCGTCGAGGGTCTCGTAGGGTTCGACGGGCAAGCTCGTTCCGGTGAGGCTGGCCATGATCGATATGGCCATGGGCTCGTAGCCTTCGGCCCTGAAGTCACTGATGGACTGTGAGCCGAGACGCTTGGAGAAGCCCTGCCCTTCGGCATCGGTCAGCAGGTTATGGTGGCCGAAGGTCGGCGCCTTTGCACCCAGCGCCTCGAATATCTCGATCTGCGTGCCGGTATTGGAGACGTGATCCTCGCCACGGATAATGTCGGTGATGCCCAGGTCGATGTCGTCGACGACGGAGCACAGCGTATAGAGGTAGGTGCCGTCTCCGCGCACCAGCACCGGGTCGGACATCGATGCGGTGTTGACGGTCTGGGGGCCCTTGATCAGATCCTCGAACTGGACTGGCCGGCCATCGAGCTTGAAGCGCCAATGCGGCTTGCGGCCCTCGGCTTCCAGGCGGGCGCGATCCTCGTCCGTAAGGCTCAGGGCGGCGCGATCATAGATCGGCGGCTTGTTGAGGAGACGTGCCCGGGCGCGCTTGCGGTCGAGCTCCTCCTCGGTTTCGTAGCAGGGATAGAGCCGACCCATGGCGATGAGGCGGTCGCGCGCCTCGTCATAAAGCCCAAGGCGCTCGGACTGGCGCACCAGCAGATCGGGCGTGATGCCGAGCCAGGCCAGATCGACCTCGATGCCGTCGGCAAATTCGCGGGTAGAGCGGGCGAGATCGGTATCGTCCATGCGCAGGACAAAGCGACCGCCATGGCGACGGGCATAAAACCAGTTGAGCAAAGCCGGACGGGCATTGCCGAGATGGATGCGACCGGTGGGGGACGGCGCCCAGCGAACAACTGTCATCCGATGGTCCGATCCTTGTAGCCATTGGTGATCGGGTAGCGGCGGCCAAGACCAAAGGCCTTGGGCGTGAGCTTGGGACCGGGCGCAGCCTGACGGCGCTTGTATTCGGCGATGTTGAGCAGGCGCTCGATGCGCTCGACCAATGCCTGCTCATGACCCTGCGCGACGATCTCGGCAAGCGAGAGTTCGTCCTCGACGATGCCCTTGAGAATGGCGTCAAGCACCGGATAGGGCGGCAGGCTGTCCTGGTCAGTCTGGTTGGGACGCAACTCGGCTGATGGAGCCTTGGCAATGATAGCCTGCGGGATGACGTCGCTGTCCGGGCCAAGGCAATCGCCAGGGCGGTGGCTGTTGCGCCAATCGGCGAGGCGGTAGACCTCCATCTTGAACATGTCCTTGAGCGGATTGTAGCCGCCGTTCATGTCGCCATAGATGGTGGCATAGCCGACGCCCATTTCCGACTTGTTGCCGGTGGTGAGGAGCATGGACCCCAGCTTGTTGCTGACCGCCATGAGCACCACGCCGCGCATGCGCGACTGGATATTCTCCTCGGCGAGATCGGGGGCGCGATTGTCGAAAATGGGTGCAAGTTCGATCAGCGCATCATCGACCGGATTGCCGATGGAGACGATGTCATAGCGCACGCCCAGGCGGGTGGCGCATTCTTTGGCGTCGGTGAGACTGGCCTCGGAGGTGTAGCGATAGGGCAGCATGATGCAGTGGACGTTTTCGGCGCCGAGGGCGTCGACGGCCATGGCCGCGACCACCGCGCTGTCGATGCCGCCCGAAAGGCCTAGCACGACCTGCTTGAAACCGTTCTTGTGCACGTAGTCGCGCAGGCCGAGCACGCAGGCGAGCCACGGCGCTTCGTCGGTGCTGGTGAGTTCGATGACCTCACCCTGCGCACAG
Source organism: Devosia sp. (assembly GCA_049647065.1). Taxonomy (GTDB): domain Bacteria; phylum Pseudomonadota; class Alphaproteobacteria; order Rhizobiales; family Devosiaceae; genus Devosia. Next base: position 67,199 of record JBARWY010000064.1, read on the forward strand.
GTCCACCCATTGTCGCCGCTGACCCAGTCGGAGACGATAAAGTCGGCCTGGAACGACTTGCCCTGGAACACCAGCTTGTTGCCAGGTTCCATGCCGAACGAGGCGCCGTCGAAGACCAGCTCGTCCTGGCCGCCGACCTGGTTGAGATAGAGCATGGGTACGTCGTCTTCGGCGACGCGGGCGCGCACCAGATCCTTGCGGACATGCTGCTTGTTGGTCCAGTAGGGCGAACCATTGGGGCACAGCATGATCTCGGCGCCGCGCATCGCGAGATGCTCGCAAACGCTGGTGTGCCATATATCTTCGCAGATCGGGATGCCGATGGGCACACCCTTGATGATGACGGGTTCGGCCAGTGGGCCCGGCGCGAAATAGCGCTTCTCGTAGAAGACGTCGGAATTGGGCAGCTCGCGCTTGAAGCGCGTGGCAATGATCTGGCCCTTTTCGGCCACCAGGACGGCGTTGTGCAGCCCGTTCCTGTCGAGCCAGATGGTGGGGAGGATCAGCACCACATCGGTGCCGGCGGTTTCGGCCGCGAGGTCCTGCGCTGCCTGCATGGCATCGGCGACAAACTTTGGCTTGAACAGCAGGTCGTCGGGGAAATAGCCGGTGAGGAACAGCTCGGACAGCAGGAGGATGTCGGCCTTGACCGTCACGGCATCGGCAAGCGCTGATCGGGCCAGTGCCAGGTTGCCGACAATGTCGCCGACCTTGGGATTGAGCTGGGCGAGCGCAATTCGGAGGCGGTCTGTCACGGGGTGGCCTAACTGGGTAGTGGGCAGGACGGGCGGCTAATGCCTGCCCTGCCATACCGCCCTCCTGTCCCTCGCGGCAAGAGGGAGCCGTACCTGGGATCAGAACTTACCGGTCAGTTCGGCGCGCAGGCCGTAGCGGAACAGCGAGGCATAGGTGGACGGCAATGTCGCGGTGGCGAGCGGACCGATGCCGGCCTCCGTGCCGTTGAACACGGCATCGAGGTTGCCCTCGAGGTACCAGGCGCGTCCACCGAGGCGCAGCGCCAGGTTCTCGGTGGGGTGGAAGCCGGCCATGGCCTCGAGCATGACGCCGTAGCCGCGACCAGTGAACGTTGTGGGAGCATTTTCGTTGACGACACCGCCACCGAAATTGAAGCCGCCGGGTGAACTGCCGCCGATGGTGCCGGAGATATGCGCATAGGGAATGGCCGCCGCTTCGGCCTGGATATCGAACATGTCGAACTCGGCGGTGCCCTTGATACCAAGGCGCAGGGCGTGGATGTCGAGATCGTCCCGCGCCTCGCCTAAGGCCGTGGGGTTGCCGCCACCGTCGAAGGCCGTTGCGTACTGGCCGGTGCCGATATCGGGGGCATCCTTCCAGTAGTGGTAGCCGACGAGACCACCAACGGCGAAGCCGTCGGTCATGGTGCCGAATGGCAGCCAGCCGAAGTCCGCGCCAGCATAGCCGATGCGGGAATTACGGCCGATGTCGCCACCGGCAGCCGGAGAAATATCGTAGGTGCCTGACGTGTACAGGCCCAGGCCGGCGCGACCGGCGACATAGGTCTGTGTCGAGAGATCCTCGATCTTGCCGTGCAGTTCGCCGACGTGTGTCTGATCGCGGACGCTGAGATTTATGGGACCCGAGGCGGTTGAGAAGCCCGCATTCTTGCCGCCCCAGGAATACCAATAGGCGGCGCCGAACTCAAAGCGGATCGAGTCATCCGGGTTCTCCCAATCTTGGGGATAGGCGGGACGCAGATCGGGGCGATCGATGTAGTCGGCGGCGAGGGCCGGGACGGCCAAGCCGAGCGCCAGCACGGCCACGGCGCCTTGAAGTGAGCGCGTCATCGAATCCTCCTGGACAGATACCCCTCCACGGGACGTGATGATGTTTATCAATGGTTAGGGTTAAGTTTCCGCTAAGCATGAAACGCCCGTGGATTGGCAGTTTAGTAACTGCTACGGCGCAAATTGATCGGCAGCGCCGGAAAATGCGGCGCCGGCAGCAACTCACGCGGTGCTGAGGAGTTGCCCAAGCCAGAAGACCGAGTGCGACCGAAAGTTGGTGTGATGACGCGTAGGGTACTGGTGGTCGAGGACGAGATCTTCGTCGCCACCGAAATCGAGCATGTGATTGAGGACATGGGGCTCACGCCCATTGGGATAGCCCCGGATGAGCGATCGGCTCTGTCGCTGGCATCCAGTGCCGACGTGGCACTCGTCGACCTCAACCTGCAGGATGGCCCAACCGGCATCCGCATCGGCCGTATCCTGGCCCAGACGCACGGCGTAACCGTGCTGTTCATGACTGCCAATCCTTCTCAGCTCGGAGATGGGGTTCCCGGCACGGTCGGCGTATTGCCCAAGCCGGTCAGTGACCGTGATCTTCGCGCGGCCGTGGCCTATGCGGTGGCCCGGCGAGATGCTGCGGAGGCGTCGCCCCCTCCCCGCCTGCAACTGTTCAACTGGTCCTTGCCAGTCAGCACGATCTAGGATCGCAGCCGGCTGGACCGCTGCAATGCGTCGACCGGCAGGTCGATCTCGACCCGCAGTCCCTCGGGCTCCCAGATACGTTCCAGGCGACCACGCAATTGCCCCTCGATGCTGAGCGTGACCAGGCGCGAGCCGAACCCGCTAAGTTCGGCGTCGCCAGTGATGACAGGACCGCCGCGTTCCCGCCAGGTCAGGTGGTAGCGCTCTCCATCGGCGCGGCCGGTGAGTTCCACCAGACCGCCGGCGGACAAGGCGCCGTATTTGGCGGCATTGGTGCCCAGCTCGTGAAACAGCAACGCCAGGGGCGTGGCGGCGCCGTCATCGATGGCAGCATCGTCGCCGCGGAATACGATCCGCTCCTGCTCCGCCTGCCGATACGGCTGCATCAGCCGGTCGATCAGGGACTTCAGCGACCCCTGGTTTTCGGGAGGACGAGAGACGTGGCTGTGAGGCCGGACGAAATCATGCGCCTCGCCCAGTGCGTAGATGCGCTGGCGGAGTTCGTCAGCAAAAACTTTCACTTCCGGCCGGCTTCGGGCCGAGAGGCTGATGATGCTGGTGAGAACGGCGAAGATGTTCTTGATGCGGTGGCTGAGTTCCTGGGCGACAAGGTCCCGTTCTTCGGCAACGAGCCGGGTCTCGTGGATGTCTGTGCAGGTGCCAAACCAGCGGATGATCTGGCCATTGGCGTCGCGGATGGGCAGAGCCAGGCCCAAGGTCCAGCGATAGTCGCCGGTGTGGTGCTTGAGACGGTACTCAATCTGATAGGGAGCGCCGGTCTCGAGAGAATGGCGCCATGCGCTCCAGGCGCGCTCCTGATCGTCGGGGTGGAACATGTTGTTCCAGCCTTCGCCATCGGTCGAACCTTCGGGCACGCCGGTGAATTCGTACCAGCGCTTGTTGTAGTAATCGTGGTAGCCGTCTGCGAGTGTCGACCAGACCATCTGCGGCATGGTGTCGGCCAGGGTGCGGAAGCGCAATTCACTTTCGGCCAGCGCATCGGAGATCCGCCGCTGCTCGGTAACCTCGACGATAACACCCGGAAAACGCGTCGGCTTGCCATCAGCCCCCAGCCGAGGACGACCCGAGGCAATAACCCAGTGTATCGCGCCATCTGCCGCAACGAGCCGGTATTCGCTGCGCAGCGGGGAACCGTCCTGCAAGGCGGCGTTGATCTGCTGTTCGACGCGCTGCCTGTCGTCGGCGTGAATGGCGGCGAGGAATTCTTCGATCGGCACTCCAAGTCCGGCGCGTAGCGGGTCGAGGCCGTACATCTGTGCGAACTTGTCATCGGCGGTGACGATATTGTCGGGGACATTCCAGTCCCAGGTCCCGACCAGTCCGGACCCATCGAGTGCCAGCGACAGGCGCTCCTCGCTGCGTGCCAGCGCCTTTTCGGCCAGGACGCGGTCGGTGGTTTCCTGAACCATGCAGAGCGTGCCCATGGACTGGCCGTCGTCGCCCACGACGGGGCTGTAGTGGAGGTCCATCCAGCCCGATTCCAACTGGCCGTGCCGGTTGAGAACGAGTTCCTGGTCGCGCAGGGCCCAAGACTCGCGTTGCAGGCCACGCTCGATATTGGCGCGGTTGAAGTCGGCGATTTCGGGCCATGCCTCCAGCGCTGGCATGCCGAAGATGGCCGGGTGCCGATCGCCGGCGAAGTCGGCATAGGCATTGTTGTAGATGAGGATGCCCCGCTCCCCCACCATCATCACCATCGGGGTCGAGGTCACCATCATCAGCCTGACGGCGCCCTTCAGGCTCTCCGGCCAGCCCGGGATCGGACCCAGCGGATTGGCCGACCAGTCGAAGCCGTTGATGAGCTTGAGCGTCGGGTCCTGCTCGAGGCGCGCACGCGCCTCAGGACTGGCAGTCGGAAACAGTGACTTGGGCATGCGCGGCTTTCATCAACCCCCGGGCGTGAACTCCAGTAATATAGAAGGCCGCGCGCTGATCCTGCAACGCGCGGCCTGCTAACCGGTTCATGGCATGCGCTAAATTATTCGCCAGCAGCCAGGTTTTGGCGTGGCGGCTTCTGGGCGTGGACTTCCTCGGCGACCAGGAAGGCAAGTTCCAATGCCTGGCTGGCGTTGAGGCGCGGGTCGCAATAGGTGTGGTAGCGATCAGAGAGGGACGCCTCGGTGACGGCGGAGACGCCGCCGACGCATTCGGTGACATCGTCGCCGGTCATCTCGATATGCACGCCGCCGGCATAGGTGCCCAGTTCGCGGTGAATCTCGAAGAAGGACTTCACTTCGGACAGCACGCGGTCAAAGGGGCGGGTCTTGAAGCCCGTCGACGCCTTGATGGTGTTGCCATGCATCGGGTCGGAGCACCATACGACCGTGCGCCCGGCTTTCTGCACCGTCTCGATGTGACGCGGCAGGTGATCGTTGATCTTGTCCGAGCCATAGCGGCTGATCAGGGTGATGCGGCCGGCCTCGTCGGTGGGGTTCAGCCGGTCGAGCAGGCGCAGCAGGTCATCGTTGGCGAGCGAGGGGCCGCACTTGATGCCGATGGGGTTCTTGATGCCGGCAAAATACTCGACGTGGGCCGCGTCGGGCTGGCGGGTGCGGTCGCCGATCCACAGCATGTGGCCCGATGTGGCGTACCAGTCGTTGGTGATGGAGTCGCGCCGGGTCAGCGCTTCCTCGTAGCCGAGCAGCAGGGCTTCGTGGCTGGTGAAGAAGCTCGTCTGCTTGAGTGCCGGGGTATTTTCGGGATTGAGCCCCAGGGCGCCCATAAATGTGATGGCGTCGTCGATCTTGCGGGCGACTTCCTCGTAGCGAGGATACCAGTTGGAGCCCTTCATGAAGCCCACAGTCCATTCATGGATGCGGGTCAGTTCGGCATAGCCGCCCATGGAGAAGGCACGCAGCAGATTGAGGGTGGCTGCTGACTGGCGATAGGCCTGCAGCATGCGGTCAGGATCGGGGACGCGGGATTTCTCGGTGAAGTCGATGTCGTTGATGATGTCGCCGCGATAGCTGGGCAGCTCGATGCCGTCGATCACTTCGGTATCGGAGGAACGCGGTTTGGCGAACTGGCCGGCGACACGACCGACCTTGACCACCGGCTTGGATGCGCCATGGGTCAGCACGACCGCCATCTGCAGGAAGACGCGGAAGAAGTCGCGGATATGGTCGGCGCCGTGCTCGGCAAAGCTTTCGGCGCAATCGCCGCCCTGCAACAGGAAGGCCTCACCCCGCGCCACGGCGGCGAGACGGGCCTTCAGATCGCGGGCCTCGCCGGCAAAGACCAGCGGCGGGAACGTCGCCAGTTGCCGCTCGGCATTGGCCAGTGCGACCGGGTCGGGATAGGCCGGAACCTGGGAGATCGGCTTGGCGCGCCAGCTATCGGGGGTCCAGGTGGTCATGTTCGGTCTCGCTCACGCGCGTTACTTGCTGTGAAGGGCGGAATACCAAGGCTGGCGGACGCTGCCAAGGACAATCGGGACGGCCATTGGTCGAAGGCGTCCGTCAGCCGCCAACCTTCTGCCCGTCGCGATAGGTGTAAGTCGGCGCCTTGAAGGTCACCAGTTCTTCGGCGGCGCTGGGGTGCAGCGCGATGGCACGGTCGAAATCCGCCTTGGATGCACCCATGCCCATGGGGATGGCGACGAGCTGGATCATCTCGGCGGCGCCCGGCCCCAGGATGTGGCAGCCAAGAACCTTGCCGCCATTGGCACCAACGATCAGCTTCAAAATCATGCGCTCAGTGCGGGTGGAGAGCGTGTTCATCATCGGGCGGAAGCGGGCGACATAAACATCGATATCGCCATGAGTGGCAGCTTCGGGCTCGGTCAGGCCAATTACGCCGATCTCCGGATCGGAGAAGACGGCGGTCGGAATCTGGGAGTGATCAACGGCAAGCGGATTATTGTTGAACACCGTCTCGGCGAAATACCAGCCCTCGCGGATGGCAACGGGGGTGAGCGCAGCGCGGCCGGTGACGTCGCCAACGGCGTAGATGGAAGGTACCGAGGACTGCGAGTATGCATTGACCGCCACCGCACCCATAGCCGTCAGCTTTACGCCAGCCGTGTCGAGGCCGAGCCCCTTGACGTTTGGCGTGCGGCCGGTGGCGAACATCACCGCGCCGTAGGGGGCGGTGACGCCATCGCTGAAGGTGGCTGCAATGTCGTTGCCATGTTTTGCCAGCGACTTGATGGTGGTCTGGTAGATCAGCTTGATACCACGATCGATCAGCCCTGCTTCAAGGCCGCGGCGCATGTCGTCGTCGAAGGTGCGCAGGATGCAGTCGCCGCGATAGATGATCGTGGTGTTGACACCCAGGCCCGCAAAGATCGTCGCGAATTCGACCGCGATATAGCCGCCGCCCTCAATGAGGATGGAATGGGGCAACGCCGGCAGGTCGAAGGCCTCGTTGGAGGTGATGGCTAGCTCGGCACCGGGAATGGGCGGGATGTATGGATGCGCGCCCGTCGCAACGAGAATGTATTTCGAGGTCAGGTCACGATCCTGCCCGACGAGATGCACGCTATTGGGACCGGTGACTACGCCACGATCCTTGATGATCTCGACGCCCGGCTTTTCGAGATTGGCCGTATAGGCGGTTTCGAGCCGGGTAATCTCTTTTTCCTTGTTGGCGACGAGCGTGGGCCAATCAAAGCTAGCATCGACCTGCCAGCCGAAGCTTGATGCCACGTCGAACATGTCGTGGAAGCGCGATGCATAGACATAGAGCTTCTTGGGGACACAGCCGCGGATGACGCAGGTGCCGCCGACGCGGAACTCCTCGATGATGGCAACCCTGGCGCCATAGGTCGCGGCCATGCGAGCCGCGCGGACGCCGCCCGAGCCGGCGCCGATAACAACGAGATCATAGCTATCGGTCATCGGATAGTTCCTTTGCAATCATCGGCATATGACGATGAATATCGGGTGGCACTTCGCATAAAAAAAGGCCCCGCACAAGGCGGGGCCGGATTGCTGCCATGCGGCAAATGCCGGGCCTCGGCAGGCTCAGACTTCGAAGCCCTGGGCACGAAGCTCGGCGCGTACCTTGGCGAAGAATTCGGAGCGCGTGTTGTTGGTGAATACCTGGAGCACGGCCTGGAGATCCTGGTTCACTTCGGTATTGGCGGCAGCCAGCTTCTGGCCGGTCGGCGACTCATAGAAAGCGACGATCTGCTGCAGTTCCTCGACCGTAAAGCGGGTGGCGTAGACGCGGGCAAACTGGTCGATCAGCTCGCCTTTGCGGCTCTGGTAGGTTTCGAGGACCTTGCCGATGGCAAGATCGACCTCTTTGGCTATTTCAGGATTCTGCGTGGTGAGTTCGGTCAGCGTGCCCATGCCGATTTCCACCAGCGCAATTTCGTACACACCGGCATTGTCGGTGAGTTCCACATATTTGCGGGCCAGCGCCAGTTGCTCGGGCGGGACCTCCTGCGCCATTGCCGGGGCAGCCACGGCGAGAACAGCGGCGCTCAGGACCACTGCTACCAGCGCCTTGGCGCGCATCATCATACCGGTCATTGTCGAATTACCCATCTTGTCCCGATCCATCAGTTCATGCCGTCCGTCAGCGTTTTTACGCCATCCGGGGTCGCCACATAAGCCGTCTTGCACATTTTAAGGAACAGCCCGTGCTGCACTACCCCGGCGATGTCGAGCAAGTCGCGCGACAGCGCTTCTGGCTGCGAAATGCGGCCAAAAAAAGCATCCAGAATGAGGTGTCCACCATCTGTTGCGTAGGGGGCAGCGGGCGCAGTCTCGCGCAAGCGCAGCTCGCCCTCGGCGCCATGGGCCGCCATCACCTCAGCCACGGCGCGGCGCGTCGCTCCCAGGCCGAACCTGTTGACCTCGATCGGGAGCGGAAAGCGACCGAGCGTCGCCACGAGCTTGCTGGCATCGGCGATGACCACCATGACATCGGAAGCCGCGGCGACGATCTTCTCGCGCAGCAAGGCGCCGCCGGCTCCCTTGATGAGGTTGAGCTGAGGGTCGATCTCGTCGGCACCATCGATCGTCATGTCGAGCCGATCGAGGGTTTCAAGGTCGGAGAGGGGAATGTTCAGTGACAGCGCCTGGCGGGCAGTCACCTCGGAAGTGGGAACGCAGATGCAGTCGAAGCCGGCCGCTACCTTTTCGCCCAGCAGATCAACGAAGTGACGGGCAGTGGAGCCAGTGCCGAGACCAAGCCGCATTCCGGGGCGGACATGAGCCAGCGCCATAGCCGCCGCCTGACGCTTCAGATCTTCATTCATGATCGCCTCACACGGGGACTATTCAAGTTGGCCATCGCAGGGGAGTTGGGCATCTGTCAATGCCGTGCGGCCAGGGCGATCACGGATTGGTGAATGTAAACTGTAACTTGCTGGCAACACAAATTTGCGAAGGTGGCGCGAGTGTGGCGATTCCGCGGCGCGTGCCCCTTTTCGCTAATACACAAAGCGCGTAAGCAACCGCAATTGTCATGCGGGCGAGTCGAACTCCCGTTTTGTTCCAGAGGCCAAGTCGTCAGATGTTCAATATCAAGTCAACGATAGCAATCGGGCTGTCGATTATCTTGTCGGCTAGCAGCGTCGTGCCCGCCACGGCCGCGCTTGTATATGATCGCAATAGCGGCAACTGGGTGGAGGAATCGGTCCTCGCGCCAAGTCCCCGCCGCGGCAACGCCATCCGCAAGGAAATTGTCGAGTACCAAACCAGCCACAAGCCGGGCACCATCGTCATCGAGACCGGCGAGCGACGCCTGTATCTCGTGCTCGATGACGGCAAGGCCATGAAATACGGCGTCGGCGTTGGCCGCGACGGGTTTACCTGGTCGGGCACCCATCGCATCAGCCGCAAGGCCGAGTGGCCGGGTTGGACGCCGCCGCCGCAGATGCGCAAGCGCGTTCCGGACCTGCCGGCCTACATGGAAGGCGGCCCCGATAACCCGCTCGGCGCCCGCGCGCTCTATATCGGTTCGACCCTTTACCGTGTGCATGGCACTTCGGAGCCGTGGTCGATCGGCCAGGCGGTCTCTTCCGGCTGCATCCGCCTCACCAATGACGACGTCACGGACCTCTACGAACGCGTCCAGGTTGGCGCCTTGGTCGTTGTAAACCACTAGAGCCGGCGTCAGCCAAGGTGATGCCGGGCTGACTTGGTCCTAGCGACAATCCCGAGGGCTGCCGTTTTCGGCGGCCCTTTTGTTTTGTCGTCTTGGAAAAACCACCGGACAAGATGTAGGCTTGGGGCATGAATGCTGTGACCTCCCCTGCCCGCCCGCTCATCGATACCTTCGGGCGGCGCATTTCCTACCTGCGCATTTCGGTGACTGACCGCTGCGACTTCCGCTGTGTCTATTGCATGGCCGAAGACATGACCTTCCTGCCCAAGAAGGACATATTGAGTTTCGAGGAAATCGAGACCATTGCCGGTGCGTTCATTGCTCGGGGTGTCAGCAAGATCAGGCTGACGGGCGGCGAACCGCTGGTGCGGCGCGACATCATGGATCTGGTGGCGACGCTGGGTGGGCGGATCGGGCATGGGCTCGAGGAATTGACGCTCACCACCAATGGCAGCCAGTTGCGCAAGCATGCGCGGGGGCTAGCTGATGCCGGGGTGCGACGGCTCAATGTGTCGCTCGACACGCTGGATGCCGAGCGCTTTCGCGCCATCACCCGGCGCGGGCGGATCGAGGATGTGCTCGATGGTATCGACGCGGCGCAGGCGGCCGGGCTCGATATCAAGATCAACATGGTGGCGATGCGCGGCGTCAACGACGATGAGATCGAGCCCATGATGGCCTGGGCACATGGGCGGGGCATGGGGCTGACGCTGATCGAGGGCATGCCGCTGGGCGAGGTGGGCATCGACCGGGTCGACAGCTACCTGCCGCTGCGCGAGCTGCACGACCGGCTGGCCAGACGGTACACGCTGAGCAAGCTCGATAAGCGCACCGGCGGGCCGGCGCGCTATGTGCATGTCGCCGAGACCGGCGGGGTACTGGGCTTCATCACGCCGATGAGCCACAATTTCTGCGAAAGCTGCAATCGGGTGCGCCTGACCGCGACCGGGCAGCTCTATCTGTGTCTCGGGCAGGACGACCAGGTGAACCTGCGTGACGCGCTGCGCGACGGCGGCATGGCGGCGCTGGACGCCGCGCTCGACCACGCCATGCTGATCAAGCCCAAGGGGCATGATTTCGTCATCGACAGGACACGGCCAGAACCGGCGCTCGGCCGGCATATGAGCGTAACGGGAGGCTAGCCTAGGATGGGCGAACGGATCACACTGACGGCCAATGACGGCTTTACCCTCAATGCGTATCGCGCCGTGCCGGAGGGGAAGCCGCGCGCTGGCGTGGTGGTGATCCAGGAAGTCTGGGGCCTCAACAATTTCATCCGCGACGTCGTCGACCGCTATGCCCGGCACGGATTCCTGGCGGTAGCGCCGGCCATGTTCGACCGGGTCGAGTTCGGGTACGAGAGCGACAATTACGGGCCAGAGCAGTTCGTGGTGATCGGCGAACTGATGAAGAAGTTCGACCACAAGACGGCGCTGATCGACGTGCAGGCGGCCATCGGCGCCGCGTCTGAAGGCGGCAAGGTCGGCATTACGGGCTATTGCTTCGGCGGGGCGGTTAGTTGGCGGGCGGCGGCGCATGAAGGGACAGGCCTCAGCGCAGCATCGGGCTATTACGGTGGCGGCGTGCCCAACTATATCGAGCTGGCCCCGCGCATTCCCACCGAGATGCATTTCGGCGACCAGGATACTGGCATTCCGCTGGAACAGATCGAGGCGCTAAAGGCGCGGCACAAAGAGGCGGATATCTATACCTATCCGGCGGCACACGGCTTCTGCAACAACCAGCGCCCGTCCAATTTTAACGAGGCAGCCTGCACCAAAGCGTCAGCACGCACGCTCGATTTCTTCCGCAAGCATCTTGGATAGCCTGCGCGCGCATCGGGACTATCTCGAGGCGGAGTGGCGCTCCCTGCAGGCAACGCCGCTTTCGGCACGCAAGGCCATGCTGGTGGCGGCGCTGATCGACGCCTATGTCGACCGCATGTTTGCCACCCAGGCGGAGCCGGCGGATATCCTGGTGTTCCGTGCCGAAGTGGCAGAACGATCGCTGGCGTTGGAGCTTGTCCTCGCACTCTGCTCGCAACGGGGCGTGCGGCTGGTGACAGAGGCCGTCGCCGTGCCGATCGCGGCCTATGCCGCGCTACAGGTCGAGGACTTCATGGTGAGCCTTTACAACGACCACACGGTGCAGCGGCTACGGCTGGTGATGGCGGATGGCAGCCAACACGACACACTGGCGACGCTACGGGACGCTATCGCTGCGCTGGATCAGGTGTAGCGCGCATGGCGTCGCGAAAGCCGCGCATGCCGACCAGCTCGATGCCGGCGGCGTCGATAAGTTCCTGCGCCCTGCCAGAACGGAAGATCTCGTATTCGGCAAGCCGGGTCGGTGCGTCATCGGCAGAGAGCGCAATATCGCCCGGCGCGGTGAAGTGAAAACCGCCCCAGTTCAAGCCAGGGACTGCCTCGTGGAAAATACCGGCATAGGTGGTCGCGTCGGGAGCCAGGTTGCCAAATGGCGTGCTGATGAACCTCTGAAAATCCGGGTTGCCGCGGGCAGCAAGGCGATCGAAGAAGGGCGCATACTCGAAGCCCGCCGGCGCCATGTCGTGGACATTGCGCGTCAGCACGATTGGCAGGCGAAATAGCTCGCCCAGGCGAAGATAGATATCGACGTATTCCGGCTGCCAGGCGGTGCCCATGTGAGCGTCGAGATGAGTGACATCGATACCGGCCGCCAAGGCAGCCTCGACCTGGGCGCGGAGTTCGGCTTCGACTGCGGCCGGGGCGGCATGGCGAGCTTCGGCGACGCTGCGCCACATGAAGCCATCGCGGTCGGTCAGGCCATTATCGGCGACACCGGTCAGCGGGCGCCAGCGAAAGCCGGGAAATTCAGCATTGAGCGTCAGGTGAACGCCGACATCGAGATCGGGGCGATCACGACAGATGGCCGCCATCTCGGGGAACCAGGGGCACGGCACCATGACGGACCCGGACGTGACCACGCCAAGGTCAGAAAGTTTTACGAAGGCGTCGTTGGCGCTGTGGCTGGCGCCAAGATCGTCGTGATGTACGACCAATTGGATGGCGTCGCCCATGGTCAGCGCCCCGCGGCGCGTTCGATCAGTTCCACCAGAATTCCATCAGGATCCCGGACGAAGGCGAGGCGCCGGATCAACTCGGTATTGATGGCATTGCGGGGCGGTTCGACGATCGTGACGCCCGCCGCCTCGAGCTGCTCAATCATGGTGTCGACGCTGTCGACCGCAAAGGTCAGGTGCCGCATGCCCGCCTCGTGCGGCGGCACATCGCGCGAACGCGCGATATCGGCGATCGGACACGCAATTTCGAGCATGCCGCTGCCGGTATCGAGAAAGGCCAATTCCCCACGCTCGTTCGTCTTGCGTAGCGCCAGGGTCAGGCCCAGAAGATCGCAATAGAAGGCGATGGTGCGGTCGAGATCGCCGCAGGTCATGCCGACATGCTCGAAGGAAATCGCCATCTATTTGTCGTCGTCCACGACGATGGCGAAATCGAGCGGCAGAGCGGTGGTGTACTTGATCTGGCCCATGGCAAAAGCCGAGCTGACATCGGTCAGGTTGATCTTGCTGATGAGCTTTTTGTAGAAGGAATCGTAGGCGTGGATGTCCGGCACGACGACGCGCATCAGGTAATCGACATCGCCGCTCATGCGGTAGAACTCGACCACTTCGGGAAACTCGTCGATCACGCCTGAGAATTTGCGCATCCATGCGTCGTTGTGCTCGTTGGTCTTGACCGAGACGAAGACGGTGACGCCGACGTTGACCTTGGCTGGATCCAGCACGGCAACACGGCGCTGGATTACGCCGTCTTCTTCCATCTTCTGGATGCGGCGCCAGCATGGGGTCGTCGAGAGCCCAACCTTGCGGCCGATTTCGGCCACCGGCATGGTGGCGTCTTTTTGCAGAAGTGTCAGGATTTTCCGGTCAATCTTGTCCAATGCCATATCGCCCCCGCGAAATCAGATTTCCTATTCCGGTCCAATTGAACCGGAAATTGGTGGATTAACTGCCACATTCGGGGCTGATTAGCAATAATCTTGCGCCGATGATCTGATTAGCCCCCATCCACCAGATATTAACCAGTGCCCCGCGCTAGAGCCCGAATGCTGCCAGCCAGCCCCAGGAGCCCTGGGGCCTGGGGTGATCATCGCGCCAGTCACGCGGTGCGTCGAAATCGCCGGCCCAGATACCCAGCCGGTCATCACGGGCCGCGGCTTCCTCAGTCCAGTAGCGGCCAGAGGAAACGGCCAGCCCCTCGCTCACCATGGTGCCGCCGAGATCGCGACCTGCCACCGAGCAGGTGGCCAGCAGACGCTCATACTGATCGATATCCTCGGGGCGGCAATCGGCGGGTCCGGCCGCCAGCAGCGTCGCCATGCGATCGCGCGCCGCCCGGCCGCACGGCCAGGTTCGGCCGCCGGCCTCGGTACAGTCCTGATTCAGCTCGGGGGCGTCGAGACCAAGCAGGCGGATGCGATCATCGCCCAGCCGGAAGCTGTCTCCATCACCCGCGCGGGCAAGGCCCGACACCGGCGGCGGCGGCGCATCGAGCGCCGCGGCGACCACCGCCAGAACCGCCAGCACAAGGATGGCGAGGAGCGTGCCCAGGGGGCCGCGAAAGATGACATTGCGCTGGGATTGTCGACGCAGGATTTCACCACCCGTTAACTACGCGCTCGCTAGTGTTGCGACCGAGCGTAGCGAATGCGTGTTCTGTTCGCATCATTTAGTAACGAGTAACGAGTTCCCATGGCTTCGCAGCCGGCTGTCATCGACGACGTCCGTTCCCAAATGGGACGGGACAGCAAGCGCACGGCGCAGAAGACCGTGCTCGACGCGCGCCAGCGCCTGACCTCGAGCTCGGGGACGCGCGCCGACTTCGACTTCGAACTGATGCACGACTATGCGCAGTCCCGCCTCAATGCGGCGCTGCCGATGGCCGCCATCGTGGTCATCCTCTCCATCGTGTCGAGCTTGTGGGTGCCGGTGGTGTTCACTTCGCTCTGGGCGGCGATGGTGATCCTGAGCCTGCTGATCGTCGTGTTGATGGCGCAACGCTTCAAGACCGGCGACCCGTCCAAGTTCAATGCCAGCCAGTGGACAACGACCTTCGTGGCCGGTGAAACCGTCTATGGCCTCGCCTGGTCGCTGCTGGCATTGTTCACGCTGGTGGCTGAGCCCGAGACGCTGACGCCGGTGATGTTCGCCATGGTGCTGGTCAGCGTCGCGGCCAATTCGGTCGCAACCCACACCTTGCCCCCCGCCACGCTGATGAGCACCCTGCCGGTAACGCTGACGGTTGCCGGGAATCTGATCGCGCAGGGTGGCACGCTCAATTACACGCTGGGCGCAGTGGCGATCTGCGGCGAGATCTTCTTCGTATATCTGGCGCGCCAGATGCACGGCACCGAACTCGAAACCATCTCGCACCAGGCGGAAAAGGATGCGCTGATCGGGGAGCTGGAAGAGGCCCGGCACATGTCGGACGAAGCGCGCCGCCATGCCGAGCAGGCCAATATCGCCAAGTCGCAGTTCCTTGCCACCATGAGCCATGAACTGCGCACGCCGCTCAACGCCATCATCGGCTTTTCGGAAGTGCTGAAATCGGAGCTGCTGGGGCCGCACCAGGTGCCGCAGTACAAGGAATATGCCGGGGATATTCACAGCAGCGGCCAGCACCTGCTGAATCTCATCAATGAACTGCTCGACCTCAGCCGCATCGAAGCGGGCAAGTACGAGCTCAACGAGGAAGTGGTGTCGCTGGTCGACATCGCCGAGGATTGCCGCCGCATGATGGAACTGCGGGCCAAGTCCAAGGGCATCGAGCTGGTCTACAATATCGGCAATAACCTGCCCAAACTGTGGGGCGACGAACGCGCCATCCGCCAGGTGATCCTCAACCTTCTCAGCAACGCCATCAAGTTTACCCCGCAGCAGGGCAAGGTGACGCTGGTGGTGACCCGCAGCGGCGATGGTGGCCAGTTTATCTCGGTCAAGGACAACGGCCCGGGTATTCCCGAAGACGAAATCGAAACCGTACTGTCCTCATTCGGCCAGGGCTCGCTAGCCCAGAAGACTGCCGAACAGGGTGCAGGGCTCGGCCTGCCCATCGTGCAAAAGATCATGGAACTGCATCAGGGCCGCTTCGACCTGTTCAGCAAGCTGCGCTTCGGCACCGAAGTGATAGCCACGTTCCCACGCGCCCGCGTCATGGACGCGCTGGCGCCGGTGGTGGAGAAGCGCAACAGGCTCGAGATCTTCTCGGAAGCCGGTTAGTTTTGTTTCTTTCAAAGTAATCTCTATCGCGCTACTCTCCCTTCGGGGAGAAAAACAAAGCAATGTCGCGCGACAATGCAGTTTTACTTGTCATTGATGAAGCAAGGTCGGGCCATGGCCTGACACTGGCCAGAGACCTTGGCATTGCAGCCGTCCGTACAAATGACCTTGCCGCCGACATGCTGGCGCCGGATCCCAATCTGGTCTTCGACGTCGACCTGCGGTCGGTCGATGTCGTCCTCCGGCTCAAGAGCCTGCTAAAGCCACACGGCAAGGGCTGCCGCATCTTCCTGACCGATCCCGCCGTTCGGGTAACCGGTGTTCATGCCAAGGTGCTGGGCGCCGATGTGACGCTGCCGCTGACAAGCACGGCATGGGACATAAAGGCGGCAATGCGGAAACATTTCGCCGAGCCGAAGAGCGAGACAGTACAATCGGTGCGGGACGGCGTGAACGCACTGGACCTGACGTTTCGCGCGCTCGGCGAGCGAACGGTGCTGGATACCGACAATGTGCTGAATGCCGGTACGCGCATCGCCGATGCCATTCTGGACGACGGCACCGAGGCCTGGCTGGAAACGGTCAAGGGATATCACATGGGCACCTTCCAGCACTGCATGCTGGTGACGGGCGTGGCGGCCGGATTTGGTGCACGGACAGGGATGGCGCGACGAGACATCGCAACGCTGACGGTGGCGGGCCTGCTGCACGATATCGGCAAGGCCAAGGTGCCGGTGGAAATTCTCGACAAGCCGGGGCCACTGACCCCGGAGGAAATGAAAGTCATGCAGCTGCACCCGGTGACGGGGGCCACCTATCTCGATGAATTCAGCACGGTGGACGCCGCTATCCGCAAGACAGTGCGGCACCACCATGAAATGCTCGATGGCAGCGGCTATCCGGATGGGTTGAGCGGCAAGGAGATCGACGACCTGACCCGCATCCTGACCATCTGCGACATCTATGCCGCATTGGTGGAGCGGCGAAGCTACAAGCCGGCCAAGACCCCGGAGCAGGCCATCTTCATTCTTGAGGTGCTCGGAAGCCAGAACAAGGTGGAGGCGGACCTGGTGCGGGCCCTGGCCAGGATCATGGTGCCCGGACGCTAACCTTCCCTACCGCTGACGGCAGCACTTTCGAAGGTGGCCATGTTGTTGTGAAGGTGGAGGGCCGTCTTGGCCAGCACGGCAGCCAGTGCCGCGCCGCTGCCTTCGCCCAGGCGCATGCCCAGATCGAGCAAACCCTTCTGACCCATCGCCTCGAGCGCACGGGCATGGCCGCTTTCGGCGGAAACATGAGCGAAGAGGCAGTGATCGATGGCAGCAGGGTTGACCGCATGCGCGATCGCCGCGGCCGACGTGGCCACGAAGCCGTCGATGATGACGGGGACTTTCTGGTGGCGGGCGGCGATGAGGGCGCCGAGCATGGCTGCTATCTCGCGGCCGCCGAGGCGGGCGAGGATGGCCAGCGGGTGATCGAGTTCGCCGTCATGGCGCGCGAGGGCGCGATCTACGGCATCGGCCTTGCGAGCGAGGCCCGCGTCATCGACTCCTGTGCCGCGGCCGACCCACTCGGCGCCGGTGCCACCATAAAGCGCGGCATAAAGTGCCGCCGCGACGGTGGTGTTGCCAATGCCCATCTCGCCGATACAGATCAGATCCGGTTTGCCGGCAATGGCCTCCATGCCGTAGGCAATGGTGGCGGCGCACATCTTGTCGTCGAGCGCAGGTTCCTGCGTGATGTCGCCGGTTGGCAGTTCCAGCGCCAGTTCGAACACGCGCAGGTTGATCTCGTGCAGCGCACAGATCTGGGAGATCGCGGCGCCGCCATTGGTGAAGTTCGCCACCATCTGTGCGGTCACCTCGCGCGGGAAGGCAGAGACACCCTGGTCGGTGACGCCGTGATTGCCCGCGAAGATGGTGACCATGGGATTGTCGAGGCGTGGCTGCGCCCTGCCCTGCCAGCGGGCAAGGAATTCCACCAGCCCCTCCAGTGCGCCGAGCGAGCCGGCCGGCTTGGTCAGTTGCGCGTCGCGGGCGCGGACGGCGGCGACTGCGGCCTCGTCGCCATCGGGCGGAAGCGTCAGGAGCTCGATGACATCGGCATAGGCAGGGCTGAGCGTGGGCATGGCGAGTCGACTTGGTTTTGGGTAGGAAGGTCCGGACTTGTTGCCCATCGCAGGACGAAAAGCAATTGAACCCCAGTGAGCCTTCCGTCGAACCTGCCGAGCCCAGCGGTCCACGCGCGCCTGCCGGTGGTATCGGCCTGCGCGATGACTTCATCATGGCATTGCGCTTCTTCTCGCGGCTGCCAACGGGCGACAGCCCGCACCAGACGCCGGACCTGGGGCGCATCGCCATGGCGCTGCCGCTGGCCAGCGTCGTCATCGGCATTGGGCCGGCTTTGCTGCTGATCGGCGGGGTGCTGGTCGGGTTGCCGAGCTATTTCGCCGCTGCACTGGCGGTCGGCGCCATGGTAATCGCCAGCGGTGCGATGGCGGAGGATGCGCTGGCCGATGCAGCAGATGGGCTGTTCGGCGGGCATAGCGTCGAGCGGCGGCTGGAGATCATGAAGGACAGCCGGCACGGCACCTATGGCGTTGCGGCGCTGAGCCTGTTCCTGCTGCTGCGGGTCATGGCGCTGGGCGCCATGGCGGCGATCAATCCGCTGGCCGCGGGCGCCATATGGCTGGCGGCCAGCATTGTGGGACGCTCGGGCGCCTTGTGGGTGGCGGTGGCCCTGCCACCGGCCCGGACGGACGGCGCTTCGGCGACGGCGGGGCAATTGTCGGGGCGGAGCTTTGCCGTGGGCGCGGTGTTCGCGGCGATCCTGCTGTTCCTGCTGGCCGGGCCACCGACGAGCCTGGTCGGGCTGGGCGCGGCGCTGCTGCTGGCGCTGGCGGTGATCGCCGGCTGGACGGCTCTGTGCCGGCGGCTGGTGGGCGGGCAGACCGGCGACCTGATCGGCGCGCTCGGGGCAATCGTGGAGATTGGCGTGCTGGCCGGATTGCTGCCGTTTGCCTGACGGTCTTGAAATTGCCGCGCGCGTTGCCTTTATCGTGGTGATGCGAGGGACGCGGACATGATCTTCATCGGCATTGCACTGCTCATCGCGGTCGGCATCGCGCTGCTCATCAGTGCCGATGCGGGTAGCATGGTCGGGCTGACGCAGGCGCAGACGGCGCAGCTGATCCCGCTATTGGTGATCCTCATCGTGTTTGCAGGCGGGTTGTTCACGCGGCGTCGCAAGGCGTCCGAACTGGTGGGCAGCGTGCTGCTTTGGGTCGGTATCTTCGCGGTCGCAGGGCTGACATATGCCTACCGCGATGAACTGACCGGCATCGCCGGCCGCGTGGCGGGCGAACTGCAGCCGGGCGTGGCCGTAGTCGATGCCGAACAGGGGCTGGCGACATTCCGGCGCGGCATTGGCGGGCATTTCGAGATCAACGCCACGGTCAACGGCCACACGACACCGATGATCTTCGACACCGGGGCCAGCGCGGTCGTGCTGACCATTGCCGATGCCGAGGCGGCGGGCATCGACACCGACGGGCTCGCCTTCACGCTGCCTGTTTCCACGGCCAACGGCACCGGCAGGGCAGCCCGGGTGCGGCTGGAGCGGATGGAAGTCGGCGGCATCGTACGCGAGGGCGTGGTCGCGTTCGTCACCGAGAGCGGCGCGCTGGACATGAGCCTCTTGGGAATGACATTCCTCGAAACGCTCAGCCGCTACAGCGTGACGCAGAACTCGCTGGAACTGGCTGACTAGCTCGCTTCGGCCAGCCGTGGCCGCTGCACTGCTTCGAGCGCGCGGAACATGACCGAGGAATCGGCGCCGGGCTTGCAGGCATCGACACTCAGAATCTGGCGGAACTGGCGGGCGCCGGGCAAGCCGTTGGCGAGGCCAAGCATGTGGCGGGCGATGTTGTTGATGCGGGTGCCTTCGGCGGCTTCGCGGTCGGCATATTCGGCCATCGCCTGCATGATCGCTTCGAGACCGGGCGCCTGGTAGGGCACGCCGAAGAAGCGACGGTCTACTTCCCCAAGCAGCATGGGCGTGTGGTAAGCGGCGCGGCCGAGCATGACGCCGTCCATATGCGCCATCTGGGCTTCGGCGATTTCCAGCGTTTCGAGGCCGCCGTTGAGCATGACCGGCAACGGTGTGAGCCGCGCGCGCAGACGGTGCACGCGATCGTAGTCGAGCGGCGGAATGGTGCGGTTTTCCTTGGGGCTCAGGCCCTTGAGCCAAGCCTTGCGGGCATGGACATAGAGTGCGTCGACCCCTGCCGCGACCACAGCGTCGGCGAAGCGGTCAAGGCTCTCCTCGGTATCCTGATCGTCGATGCCGATGCGGCATTTGACGGTAATCGGGCGGTCGGTGGCGTCACGCATGGCGCGGACGCATTCGGCGACGAGATCGGGCTCGGCCATGAGGCAGGCGCCAAAGCGGCCCGACTGCACGCGGTCGGATGGGCAGCCGACATTGAGGTTGATCTCGGCATAAGCGTAGTCCTCGGCCATGCGGATGGCCTTGGCTAGTTCGCCGGGGCTGGAGCCGCCCAGTTGCAGCGCGACGAGGCCTTCCTCGGCATTGAGGTGCAGATGACGATGCGCATCGCCATTCACAATGGCGGCGCTGGTGATCATTTCTGTGAAAAGCAGAGCCTCGCGCGTCAAGAGCCGGTGAAGGTACCGGCAATGGCGGTCCGTCCAGTCGATCATGGGCGCCACGGAAAAGCGGCGGGACCGCTTCACGGCGTCGGCATCATTGCGGAGCATCTGCTGCATGAAGCCTAAATAGTCGCGAATTGGTTGCGGAGCAATGCACGGGGCATATGATCTGGATCAAGGGCGGCATCGCCCCAGACGCATAGCTTGCCGCAGAAAGTGAAAGGACACAGCATGTACTCACGCATCGTCGTCGGTATCGATGGATCCGAACTCGCCAGCAAGGCGCTGCGCCATGCGATTGGCCTCGCCAAGGAAAACAAGGCGCGACTGTTCGTCGTGACATCCACCGAGCCCTCGGTACTCCTTGCGCCCGGTGCCGAAATGATGGCCGTCAATACCGCTGACTTCATTGCCGAGCTGGAAGAGGTCAAGTCCAGTTCGGCGCAGGCCACGCTGACCGAAGCGGAGGCGCTGGCAGCGGCGGAGGGCCTGACCATCGAGAAGATCCATGTGTCCTCGAGCACCGCAGCGGATGCCATCGTCACGACGGCCGAGCGCCAGGGCGCCAGCCTGATCGTGATGGGCTCGCATGGACGGCGCGGGCTGGGGCGGCTGCTGCTGGGCAGCCAGGCTGCGGAAGTATTGGCACGGGCCACCATTCCGGTACTGGTGGTCAAGTAAAGTCCGCTGCTGCGCTAACATGTTAGCGGTGGCGCGACCTTCATATTTCCAGTATTGGCGCTCCATCACGACACCGAGTGCCTCGCCATGTCCCTGCCCCGTTTCGTCGCCGTCATCGACATCGGCAAGACCAATGCCAAGGTGGTGCTGATCGACTCCATGACGCGCCGCCAGGTCGCGACGCGCGGCATGCCCAATGTGGTGCGGCGCGACGGCCTCTATCCGCATGCCGATGTGGACATGCTGTGGAGCTTCATCACGGAAAGCCTGGGGGCGCTGCAGGCCGAGCATGGCGTGGATGGAATTTCCATCACCACACATGGCGCCACGGCCGCGCTGATGGCGGGCGAGGAGCTGGCCATCCCTGTCCTCGACTACGAACATGCCGGCCCCGAAGAGACGGCTGCAGCCTATGCGAGGGTGCGGCCGGACTTTGTGGAGACGCTTTCGCCGCGGCTGCCCAATGGGCTCAACCTCGGGGCGCAGATCTACTGGCAGGCAAAAGCTCATAGAGCAGATTTCGCGCGTGTCACTGCGATCCTGACCTATCCGCAATACTGGGCGTGGCGGCTGACCGGCGTTGCGGCGAGCGAAGTGACGTCGCTGGGTTGCCATACGGACCTATGGGCCCCGGGTCGGACGGATTTTTCGAGCATGGTGCAGTCGCAGGGCTGGACCGGGCTATTTCCGGTCGTGCACCCGGCAGCATCGGTGCTGGGCACGATCTTGCCCGCCGTCGCCGCGGCGACCGGGCTCAGGCTGGAGACACCGGTAACCTGCGGCATCCATGACTCCAACGCGTCGCTGCTGCCGCATCTGGGCGCACACGCCGCGCCGTTCACGATCATCTCGTCCGGCACCTGGACCATCGCCATGACTGTGGGCGGAGAGACGGACAAGCTCGACCCCGCCCGGGACAGCCTCGCCAATGTCGATGCATTCGGGCGCGCGGTGCCTACTGCGCGCTTCATGGGTGGGCGCGAGTTCGACCAATTGGCTGGCGAAACCGCCGAGCCGACGGCCGCCGACGTGGCGCGCGTGATCGCCGGAAACATCCGCGTCCAACCCAATTTTACCCCGGGTGTCGGCCCCTTCCCCAAGGCGCAAGGGCGCTGGACGAAAGCGCCCGAGACGCTGACGCCGGGCGAACGAACCGCGGCGGTGTCGCTCTACCTGGCGCTGGTGACGCGCGCCTGCCTCGATCTCTGCGGGCTGGGACGGGAGATCATTGTCGAAGGACCGCTGGCAAGAAACATGCTGTTCGGCCAGGCACTGGCGCAGTTGGGCGGGGTGCCCGTCAGCGCCTCGGGGGATGCAACTGGGACGAGCCTTGGGGCCAGCATGCTGTTCGGCGCGAATGATGGGCAGGCTACGTCAGGCGTGGCCATCGCCCCACTCGATGTGCCTGGGTTCATAGCCTATGCGGATAGGTGGCGGGCCGAGATCTAGTTTGCCATACAAGCCCAGGCTGACCACATAGAGGGCAGCTAAAGGAGCTCAGCATGGCACGGCATCGGGTTGTTATTGTCGGCAGCGGGTTCGGCGGGCTTTCGGCGGCGCAAGCGCTCGCCGGGGCTGACGTCGAGGTGACACTGATCGACCGGCGCAACCACCACCTGTTCCAGCCCCTGCTCTACCAGGTGGCCACCGCTTCGCTCAGCACCTCGGAAATCGCCTGGCCGATCCGCCACATCCTGCGCAAGCGGGGGGAGGTGACGACGCTGCTCGCCACCGTGACGGGCGTAGATGTAACCGGCCAGGCCGTGATGCTGGAGGATGGCAGCCGGGTCGAATACGACTCGCTGATCCTCGCTACCGGTGCACGGCATGCCTATTTCGGGCATGATGACTGGGAGAAGTTCGCGCCGGGACTCAAGACGCTCGAAGACGCGACGACGATCCGGCGCAAGCTGCTGCTGGCCTTCGAGGCTGCCGAGCGCGAGACGGACCCGGACGAGCGGCAGGCGCTACTGACCTTCGTCATCATCGGGGCCGGCCCGACCGGCGTCGAAATGGCGGGCGCCATCGTCGAACTGGCAAGGGTAACCTTGCGCGGCCAGTTCCGCAGCATCCAGTCGGGAGACGCGCGCGTGGTGCTCATCGAGGGGGGCAAGCGCGTGCTGGCCAACTTCAAGCCGGAACTATCGGACTATACGCTCAAGGCGTTGCGCGATCTCGGCGTCACGGTTGAACTGGGCGAGGCGGTCAGCGCCGTGGACGCCAAGGGCGTGGTCTATGGCGGCAAGCGGATCGATGCCGAGACCATCATCTGGGCGGCGGGCGTGCAGGCTTCGCCGGCGGCCAGATGGCTCGGTGTGGAGCCCGACCGCGCCGGACGGGTCAAGGTCGAGGCGGACCTAACGGTGCCGGGGCATCCGGAGATCTTCGTCGTGGGCGATACGGCCACGATCAGCATGCCTGACGGCAAGCCGGTGCCCGGTGTTGGCGATGGTGCCAAGCAGGGCGGCAGGCATGCGGCGCGGGTGATCCGGGCGCGGCTACAGGGCGACACGGCAGCCAAGCCCTTCCGCTACAAGCATGCCGGCGATCTGGCGACGATCGGCAAGCGGGCGGCGGTAATCGATTTTGGCTGGGTCCAACTCACCGGCTGGATTGCCTGGTGGGCCTGGGGGCTGGCGCATATCTACTTCCTGATCGACACCAAGAACCGGCTCGCCGTGGCGCTGAGTTGGCTGTGGATCTATCTGAGCGGCCAGCGCAGCGCCCGGCTGATCACGCAGGGCGAAGCGGAGACGAAGGCGCCGATCAAGGAAGTGACCGAAGCGCCCTAGCGCTCGACCAGCTCGTCCACCGAGGTGGTCGCCTTGTGGAGGCTGCGCTCGCGCAGCCAGATATAGAGGCCGCTGCCGATGATGATGGTGGCGCCGAGGAAGAACCAGTTGTCAGGCGGCTGGTTGAAAATGACCCAGCTAGCCAGCGCCAGATAGAGCAATTGCAGGTAGTTGAACGGCGCCAGTGTCGCGGGTGTGGCGTAGCGATGCGCCACCGAGATCAACAGGTGCCCGAGGACGCCGGCCGTTCCGAGCGTGAAGAAGGCAACCCAGGAAATGGGCTCACTTGGCCAGACCCAGCCGCCGGTCATGGCGAAAGGCGTTATGGCGATGAGGGCAATACCACCGGCATAGAGTTGTTGGGTCATGGCGCCATCAACGCCGGCCAGCTTGCGGGTAAAAATGCCGAACAGTGCCCCGAAAAAGGCTGCGGCAAGACTGAGCAGCGCTGCTGGATGGAAGGCCTCCGTGCCTGGGCGGATGATGACCAGGATGCCGAAGAAGCCGATCGCTATGGCCAGCCAGCGGCGCCAGCCGACGGTTTCGCCCAGCATTGGCCCGGACAAGGCGCAGACCATAAGAGGCATGGTGAACAGCAACGCGCCGGTGACGGTGAGCGGCAGATAGCGCATGGAGAGGAAATTGCCGGCGGTGGAGCCGAGCAGGCACAGTCCACGCGCGACCTCGAGCTTCCAGTTGCCCGTCCGGAACAGGTGCCACCCGCGCATCGGCAGCACGAACAACAGCAGCAGCCCGACATGCAGCGCATACCGGGCGAACATGATCTCTGATGTCGGCAGGCCGGCGACGGAGAGCCATTTGGCCGAGACATCGAGGAAGATCAGGATGGACTGCGCCAGCAACAGGATGAGAATCGCGCGATTGGCATTGTGCTCGATGGCGGCGACCGGACGGGCCATCAGCGTTCTGCTCCGATTTCGGTGACGGGCCGCGAGAGAGACCGCTCGCGCAGCCAGATGTAGAGTCCGCTGGCAATGATGATGGCGGCACCGAGAATGAACCACTGATCCGGAGGCTGGTTGAAAATCAGCCAGCTCGCCACCGCCAGGTACAGCAGGCTGAGATAGCTGAAGGGCGCCAGCGTGGCGGGCGTGGCATAGCGGTGGGCGACCGAATTCAGATAGTGGCCGCCCAGACCCGCCGCACCCATGACCGCGAAGGCGATCCAGGACACAGGCTGGGTCGGCCAGGCCCAGTCGGTAAAGGCGATCGGCAGCAGGAGGACCACAGGCGTGGCGCCGGCATAGAACTGCTGGGTAAGCGCGGAATCCACCCCCGCCAGCTTGCGGGTCAGGATGGAGAACAGCGCCAGGAAGAGGGCGCAGCCCAGGCTCAGCAGGGCCGCGGGCTGGAAGGCCTCGGTGCCAGGTCGGACGATGATCAGGATGCCGGTGAAGCCAACGAGAATGGCCAGCCAGCGGCGCCAGCCGACCTTGTCGCCCAGCAAGGGGCCGGACAGCGCGCAAATGATCAGCGGCGAGGTGAACTGGATGGCGCTGGTGACAGTCAGCGGGAGGTAGCGCATGGCAAGGAAATTGAGGCCGGTAGTGCAGAGCAGGCAGGCGCCGCGCAGGATTTCGAGCTTCCAGTTATTGCTGACAAGCAGGTTGCGGCCGGTTACGGGCAGAAACAGCAATAGCAGCAGAAACAGGTGCATACCGTAGCGCACGAAGACGATCTCGGTAGTCGCCATGCCCTCGACCGACAGCCATTTAGCGGAGATGTCGAGCACCAGCAGGACAAGCTGGGACAGCATGACAAGCATGATGGCGTAGTTGGCGCGGCTTTCGACAGGAGCAACAATGTTGGCCATCAGGCTGGCCAGACCGGACTAGGAGCGCCAGGGCGAGAACCGGGCGCGAAAGGCAAAGACATGGCAATTCCGAAGGGCGCGTGGAGGACGCGAAATGGTCCTCTAGCGTTGGAAGATGGCGGGACACATGTCAATGCACGGCGGCTAATTCTTGTATGGAAGCTACCGACTGACTGTCACCCTCGAACCTGGGCCGAGGGTGACATCGTTGATAGGGGCGTCCCCAGCGCTAGAACGTCTCGCTCAGGTTGCGGACGCGTAGCGACTGCACCAGTTCGGAGGCGGACGGCTTGGCGCCGTGGCGCGGGGTGAAGGTCAGTTCGGTGTTGCGACCCGGCAAGAGCGTCACGGCGTTGTCGGAGAAGTAACCCGGGATATCGACAGTCGCGGTGACGAACAGTGCCGGCTGGTCGCTGGTGAGGGTCAGTACGAACTGGCCATCGACATCGGACCAGGCAGCACGAACCTTGGGCTGGACCAGTTCGTAGGCCTTGTAGGGCTTGGGGAAGTAGTCGTTTTCACCGAGCAGCGTGCCGGCCGCGTCGCGCCAGGAGAAGAACAGGAACTCGTCGGCGGCCAGATCGGCGGCCTCCAGGGTCTTGATGTCGATGGCGGCATCCTGGCCGATGGCCGTATTGACCGAAGCGACTACGCGATCGCCGCCGCCGACCTTCACCGCACGCACTTCGAGCGCGATCGAGACGGGCTTGCCGGTGTCGTTGATGCCGCGGAAGGTGATCTGCGCATTGTCCTTGGACGGGACGGCGACGACGTTGATCGGCAGGAAGAAGCGCTTGGCCATGTATTGCAGCAGCTTCCACTGCCCGCCGTAA
Source organism: Devosia sp. (assembly GCA_049647065.1). GTDB lineage: Bacteria > Pseudomonadota > Alphaproteobacteria > Rhizobiales > Devosiaceae > Devosia. The sequence goes on from JBARWY010000064.1 coordinate 93,840, forward strand.
TCGAGGCTCGACCACGATGCGACCGGCCAGATGTCGTTGATCTGCCAGAATAGCGTGCCCATGCAACGCGGCTTGGTGGAGCGCCAGTATTCGATGGCGGTCTTGATGGCGAGACCCTGCTGGATCTGGCTAAGGAACACCATCTGGTCGAAATCGCGCGGGAAGCGGAAGTAGCGCGTCATCGTCTCGAGTATGCGCGCGTTGCCGCCATTGTTGCGCTGGTGGTTCTCCATCACCGGGGAGGACGGGTTGCGGTCCTTGGGTTCAGCAAAGGTCTCGATGACGTTCATCGAGGTGAAGGACTGGAAGCCGAATTCGGAGGCGAAGCGCGGGTTGACCGTACGATAGGCCTCAAAAGCCTTGGCCGAGTGCCAGACGTCCCAATAGTGGGTGTCGCCGCGGGTATCGGCGTGCCAGCCGTCGGAGAAATCGAGATAGCCCATGGACGGTGAAGACGGCCAGAAGCGGCGGGCCGGATCTTCGTCTTCCACGATATTGCCGAGCATGGAATTGAGACGGTCGTAGTTGGCGACGTAGCGCTCGGGTGCGGCCTTGGTTTCGGGGTACCAGTGCAGAGAGCCGATGACTTCGTTGTCGCCGCACCAGAGTGAAATTGACGCGTGGTGGCTGAGGCGGCGCACCTGCTGGGTGATCTCGGTGCGAACGTTTTCGAGGAAGGGACGGTCGGACGGGTAGCTCATGCAGGCGAACATGAAATCGTGCCAGATGAGGATGCCCAGTTCATCGCACATTTCGTAGAAGTAGTCGGGCTCGTACTGACCACCGCCCCAGATGCGAAGCATGTTCATGTTCGCGGCCTTGGCGCTGTCGAGCAGGTCGCGGATGACAGCAGGAGTGATGCGCGACGGGATGGCGTCGGCGGGTATCCAGTTGGCGCCCATCATGGTGATATCGCGGCCGTTGATGCGGCACTTGAAGCTGTGGTCGATCTCGTCCTTCTCGACGATCCATTCGAGCTTGCGGAGACCGATCTGGCGCGTGGTCTTCTCGCCTTCGAGATTGGTCACCAGTTCATAGAGCGGCTGCTCGCCCTGCCCTGCCGGCCACCAGAGCTTGGGATTGTGGATCGTGACATTGTGGATGAAGACGTTATCGCCCTTCTGCACGACGACCTTGTCGGTGATGACCTGCCCATCAATGCTGTGCTCAAGTTCCACCTCACCGTGAGCGAAGGCGAAAACGCGAGTCTTTATCGAGAGTTCGACCGAGTTGCGGCCATGGCCCTGGTCGACCTGGACGCTGTCCTGGCGGGCCAGACGCGACTTGCGCAGGCTCATGGTGCCGTAGACACCGATCGGCATGATGCAGATGCCCCAATCCCAGCCCGCATGGCACGCGGCCTTGCGGATGAAGTTCATGTGGATGCCCTTCAGGCCATTGGTTTGATAATTGTAGGTGAAGGGGATCGGGAAGGGATGCGCGTCGGAGCGGGCCTTGGCGACATCGGGCGCGATGTCGAATTCGATACGCAGGATATTGTCGCCCTCGCGCACCTTGCCTGATACGTCGATGTCGTTGCGGATGAAGCTGTTCTGCGTCCTGGCGATGACTTCGCCGTTGAGCAGGATGGTGGCGATGCAGTCTACTTCGGCCAGTGTCAGGGTCAGATAGCCATCGATGTCGGCGGCAGCAGCGGTAAAGCTGCGCTCGACCGACCAGGCCGTCTCGTTGACCCACATCACCTTCTTTTCGTTCTCGCCGAAATAGGGATCGGGTATCCGATCCGCCGCCAGCAGCGCCGAATGCACGTCGCCGGGCAGGACGATGGGCGCCTGGATATCTGATGTGGGCGAGGACAGGGCGAAAGTGCCTTTGAGATCAAGGGCGGAATAGGTGGCGGCGATGGCCATTAACGTCTCCTGGCGGCACGCCTGCGAGGCTTGCCGGACTAAGCTGGATGTCGATGCCGGAATCCGGTGCAATCGATTGCGCTGGGTTCTAGCCGGTCTGACGTCGGCTTCCAATGGGGCACGACCGGGATTTTTTAGGCAATTGCATCGTTGCTATGGCCGAATTCTGCGACAAATGGCCGACTCAAGCGGACCGGCTTACGTTTGTATTAGGGTTTGATCGCATAACGTCGGCTTGCTGAGCTGGAGGGCTCGTCGATGTCGGCAGTGGAGAGGCTAATGGGGTTCTTTGCCGTTCCGGAGAATCCGGAATTGGCACAGGCACAGGCCCGTGCCTTCAGCCGGCAGGTGCCGCTGATGTACGGCATCCTGCTGGTCAACTCGCTGGTGCTCGCGGCGACCCACAACACGGCGCCCGACCTGCTACGGATCTACGTGCCGGGCCTGCTGACGCTGGCCTGTGTCGTACGCATCGCCCTGTGGTGGCGCTCACGAGATGCCGGGATCAGCGACGCAAAGGCAAGGCGATTGCTGAGCAGCACGGTTTGGATCGCCGGCATCCTCGGCATCGGCTTTTCGAGCTGGGCCCTAAGCCTCTACCCGTATGGCGACGCCTACCAGCAGTCCCACATTGCCTTTTACATGGGCATCACCAGCATCGGCTGTGTGTTCTGCCTGATGCACCTGCGCGGCGCGGCCAGCATGGTGGCGATCTGCGTCATCGTGCCATTCACCGCTTTTTTCGTGATCAGCGGCAACCCGGTGTTTGGCGCGCTGGCGTTCAACCTAGTGCTGGTGGTCGCGGCACTGATGACGATCCTCTTCAATAACTACCGGGACTTCGGCGCGTTGGTGGCTTCGCGCGGCGAGATGGAACGCAAGCAGGCCGAGACGCAGCGCCTTTCGGACGAGAACTATCGCCTCGCCAACGTCGACAGCCTCACCGGCCTGCCGAACCGGCGTTCGTTCGAGCAGCAATTGCAGGCCGCGCTGGATCAGGCCCAAGCCGAGAACAAGCAGATCGCCGTGGCTCGGCTCGATCTCGACAGCTTCAAGTCGGTGAACGACATCTTTGGCCATGTGACCGGCGATCGGGTGTTGGTTGAGGTGGCTCATCGCATCAACGTGCTGCGGCGCCCCGCGAGCTTCATGGCCCACCTGGGCGCGAACAGCTTCGCCCTTATCCTGCCGGGAGCGACCGACGAGGCTTCGCTGCAGGCCTGCGGCGACGTGCTTACCGCTGCGATGCGGCCATCATTCGAGATGAAGCTCGGTACCGTCCACCTTTCCGCATCGGCTGGTTTTGCCGCTTCAAAGCCCGGCGACACAGCCGACACGCTGTTCGATCGCGCCGACTATGCCACCGGGGTGGCCAAGCGCGAGGCGCGCGGTCACGCCGTGGTTTTCTCCGATCGTCATGCGGACGAGCTGAACCGAGTGCGGCGCATGGAGCACGCGCTGCACACGGCCGATCTGGACAAGGAAATCCACATCCTGTTCCAGCCGCAGTTCGACATCGCGCTGAACCGGACCACCGGCTATGAAGTGCTGGCGCGCTGGCGGAGCCCGGTATTGGGCGACGTGTCGCCGGTCGAATTCATTCCTCTGGCCGAGCGGACCGGCATGATCTCCAAGATCACCCAGACGGTGCTGCGCAAGGCGCTGGCCGCTTCGGGCAAGCTACCGAAATCGGTACGTCTTTCGGTGAACCTGTCCGCGCATGACCTGGGTTCGACCACCGCGATGGAAGCCATCGCCAAACTGGTGGAGCAGGCTGGCAAGCCGTGCCGTATAGACTTCGAGATCACTGAAACCGCCGTCATGCACGATATGCGCCAGGCCAACGAGGGCCTGTTGTCCCTGCTGGCGTTGGGATCGCGTATCGCACTCGATGATTTCGGCACCGGCCATTCAAGCCTGACGCATGTGCAGAAACTGCCGCTCGACCGCATCAAGGTCGATCGCAGCTTCGTCGCCGAAGTGACCAGCGATCCGACCAGCCGCGCCATCATCAAGACCACCGTCGACCTGTGCCGGAACCTCGGCATTTCCTGCGTGTTCGAAGGCATCGAGACCGAACAGCAGCTTGATGCCCTGCTCGGGCTTGGTGGCACCGTTATGCAGGGCTACCTGTTCGGGCGTCCGATGAGCGAGGACAAGGTAGTCGAGCATATGGCCGACGAGACTAAGGGCTGGCAGCGGCATCGCAACCAGATGTTCGGCACCGCGAGCTAGGGTCCCCTGCCCCCGCCTGCGACTGCCGGCTTTCTTTCAAATCACCCCCAATTCACGTCGCTGACTCTGGACCACTTGACATGTGACCAAATGGTCACCTATTGTGTCTCGTGGACGCAATCTTCAAGGCCTTGAGCGATCCAACCCGGCGGGCACTGCTCGATGCATTGCGCCGTCAGGATGGACAGACGCTGACCGAACTCGAAGCGGGGATGGGCATGACGCGCTTTGGAGTCATGAAGCATCTCCGTGTGCTCGAAGACGCGAACCTGGTGGTGACGCGCAAGGTGGGCCGCTTCAAGCACCATTATCTCAACGCCGCTCCCATCCAGGAGTTGGCGGATCGCTGGATCGCGCCCTACGCCAAGCCGCTGGCGCGGTTTGCCCTGGATTTGAAACGACAGTTGGAGGAACCCCCGGCTACGGCCGCTACGCCAAATTTCGTCGTCGTGACTTATATCCGCACCACACCGGCGGCCCTTTGGGACGCTATCGTGAACCCGGAGATGACCCGGCAATACTATTATGGCGGACGGGTACAGCCGGACCTCAAAGTCGGCGGGCGCTTCTACTACCTCGATCCCGATGGTGAGATAAATCTCGACGGCGAAGTGGTCGAGTTCGAACCGCACCAGAAGCTCGTAACCACGTGGAAGGCCCAATGGGCGCCCGACGGCAGCCAGGTCACGCGGGTGATGTACGAGATCGAAGCGATGGGGGAGATGTGCAAGCTCACCCTGACCCATTTCGACGCCGCTGCCGCTATGGCGGGGGCCGAGGAAGGCTGGCCACTCGTCCTGGCCGGTCTCAAGACCTTGCTGGAAACCGGCAAGCCGCTGGCCCCCACGGCCAGCATGTGACGCAACAGGGAGACAAGAAGATGCCGAAGTATATTCTTGCATATCATGGCGGCGCCATGCCCGAGACACCCGAAGACGGTGCCAAGGTCATGGAAGCCTGGAACAACTGGTATGGCGCGATCGGCGACAAGCTCGCCGACGGCGGCGCCGCTTGCGGCAAGTCGATGACGGTCAACGCCAATGGCAGCATTGCCAGCAACGGCGGCGCCAATCCGCTCAGCGGTTACACGGTGGTCAATGCCGACAGCCATGACGCAGCCAACCTGATCGCCAAGGGCAGCCCGGTTCTGGTTGCGGGCGGCAGTGTCGAGGTCTGCGAACTGCTCGACATGTAAGGTGACGCGCCCGGCACAAGGCCGGGCGCAATCGGTTCATTCGGCCGCTGCGGCGTCCAGGTCGAGGAAGCCGCCGGACTGGCGTTCCCAGAGATGGGCGTAGTGCCCGCCGGAGGCGAGAAGCTGGGCATGGGTGCCCTCTTCCACGATCCGGCCCTGCTCCAGCACCACCAGACGATCCATGGCGGCAATGGTGGACAGGCGGTGGGCAATGGCGATCACCGTCTTGCCCTGCATCAGCGTCGTCAGCTGCTCCTGGATCGCCGCCTCGACTTCGGAATCGAGAGCCGAGGTGGCTTCGTCGAGCACCAGGATCGGGGCGTTCTTGAGCAGGACGCGGGCAATGGCGACGCGCTGGCGCTGGCCGCCCGAGAGCTTGACACCCCGCTCGCCGACATGGGCGTCGTAGCCCTTGTTACCCTTGGGATCGACCAGGCCCATGATCACGTCATGCACCTTGGCCTGCTCGGCCGCCCGCACCATCTCTTCGTCCGTCGCCGACTGGCGGCCGTATTTGAGATTTTCCCGCACCGAGCGATGCAACAGCGAGGTATCCTGACTGACGAGGCCAATGGCCGCGCGTACGCTTTCCTGCGTGACGTCGCGAACATCCTGCCCGTCGATACGGATGGAGCCATCCTGCACGTCGAACATGCGCAGCGCCAGGTTCACCAGCGTCGATTTGCCGGAGCCAGAGCGACCCACAAGACCAATCTTCTCGCCCGGAGCCACGGTCAGGTTAAAAGCGTCGATGACGCTCCCCTCCTTGCCGCGCCAATAGTTGAAGCTGACATTGTCGTAAATCAGCTCGCCATTGCTCACGACCATGGCCTTGGCTTCCGGGTTGTCGAGCATGGTCAGCGGCTGGGCGATGGTATCCATCGAGTCCCTGATATTGCCGACCTGGCGGAAGATGTTGGAGCCGATTTCAAGGATCCAGCCACTCATGTTCATGATCTGCAGCGCGAACGGAATGGCCGTTGCCACGGCGGCAGCGGACAGGACACCATTGTTCCAGCCCGCCAGCGCCAGCCAGGTGACCGAGACCACCAGACCAGCATTGAGCAGGAACAGGATCGACCACATGTAGGTGAACACCCGCATCAGCTTGCGAAAGCTCACGGTGTGCTCGACAACCGAGTCGGCCACATAGAGATCCTCGTGCTCGCCGGTCGAGAACGTCTTGAGTGTCTGGATGTTGGTGTAGCTGTCGACGATCCGGCCGGTCATCACCGACTTTGCCTCGGAAAGCTCCTCCGAATGGCGGGCAATCAGCGGCATGGTGATGGCAAAGAGGATGGCATAGAGCAGCAGCCACACCGCTATCGGCACAAGCAGGACGACATCGAGCTGAGCCAGCACGATCACCGCCACGACTACGAAGACCAGCGCGTACCAGGCGGCATCGATGGTCAGGTTTACCCCGATCTCGATGGCCTCGCCGGCCTGGATGATCTTGTTGGCGACACGGCCGGCAAAGTCATTCTGGAAGAAGGTCCAGCTCTGTCGGATCACATGCCAGTGGCTTTGCCAGCGCACGATGGCGATCAGGTTCGGCACTATGCCATGGTTGCGGATCAGCGTATCGAGCAGGAACGTCAGCGGACGCACCAGCACGACGACGACGATCATCCAGAGGAAAGTCTGGCCATGTTCGGTGAAGATGTCGCCCGGATTGGTCGTTGCCAGCATGCCGACCACGAGGCCGACAAAGACGGGCATCAGCGCATCGGCGATGGAGCCGATCGACACCAGCACGATGCGGATGATGAAAGCCGCCCGGAACTGGCCGATGAAATAGCTGACGAAGGGGCGGAGACCCATGGGCGGCTGCCGGTTTTTGGCAAGCGCGGTAGGGGCGTAGAGATGGTCGAAGTAGTCGATGACGCGGTTGAACATTTTGAGCTCGTTATTGTGAGCCGCGCCTGACGGAGACATCCATGCATATCGCCTTTTAGGAAACCGGAATCCAGTTTTCCGGGCGATGCCTTGCTCAGGTCAGGTTCGGTATCGGTCCATGGGTTTGCGTTTTTTGCTTGGAATCCCGGGCTTGGTTGCGGGACCCGCGCTCGCGGTAATGGCCGTTCCGATATTGTCACCCATCTGGGTTCTCCTTGGTTGATTGGACCGGGCGCCTCATGGCGCCCGGGCGGGCTTGAATTACTGCGCCGCTTCTTCCGGCTGGTCGGCGTCGATGAAGCCGCCGGACTGGCGGTTCCACAGGCTGGCATAGATGCCGTTGGTCTGTAGCAACTGGGCATGGGTGCCCGTCTCGACGACGCGGCCTTTGTCCAGCACCACCAGCCGGTCCATCATGGCGATGGTGGAGAGACGGTGGGCAATGGCGATGACGGTCTTGCCCTTCATCAGCAGTTGCAGCTGGCCCTGGATCGCCGCTTCGACTTCGGAGTCGAGCGCCGATGTGGCTTCGTCCAGCACCAGGATCGGCGCGTTCTTGAGCAGGACGCGGGCAATGGCGATGCGCTGGCGCTGGCCACCGGACAGCTTGACGCCGCGCTCGCCGACATGGGCGTCGAAGCCCTTGCGGCCCTGCAGGTCGCCGAGACCCCCGATGAAGTCGGTTGCTTCGGCCAGATCGGCGGCTTCGCGCATCATCTCCTCGGTCGCATCCGGGCGGCCATAGAGGATGTTGTCGCGCACCGAGCGGTGCAGGAGCGAGGTATCCTGCGTCACCACGCCAATATTGGCTCGCAGGCTGTCCTGCGTGACCTTGGCGATGTCATGCCCGTCGATCAGGATATGGCCATCGGCTCGGTCGTAGAAGCGCAACAGCAGGTTGACGATGGTCGACTTTCCGGCGCCGGAGCGACCGACCAGGCCGATCTTTTCGCCCGGGCGGATATGCAGGTTGAGGCCGTCGATCACGCCGGACTTCTTGCCGTAGTGGAACGAGACATTCTCGAACTTGATGTCGCCATTGACCGCGCCAATGGGCTCGGCTCCCTTGGCATCGGAGACGACGCGCGGCAGCGAGAAGGACGAAATGCCGTCCTTGACCGTGCCGATGTTCTCGAACAGCGACGACATCTCCCACATGACCCACTGGCTCATGCCCTGGAAGCGCATGACGAGCCCGAGTGAGACAGCCAGCGCGCCCGGGGTCATCAGGCCCTGCATCCATAGCCAGATGCCCGTTGCGCCTACCGAAGCCAGCAACAGTGCGTTGGACCACAGCACCAGCATGTTGAGTACGGTGAACAGCCGCATCTGCCGATAGACGGTGTCAAGGAACCCGTCCATCGCCTCCCTGGCATAGGTCTCCTCGCGATTGGAGTGCGAGAAGAGCTTCACCGTGGCGATGTTGGTGTAGCTGTCGACGATGCGGCCGGTCATCATCGAGCGGGCATCGGCCTGCGCCTGGGAAATCTTGCCCATGCGCGGGATGAAATAGAACATCATCGACACATAGGCCGCGAGCCAGACGAGGAACGGAATGGCCAGCCGCCAGTCCGCAGCGGCGGCCAGTACCACGGCGCCGGTGAAGTAGACGACGACATAGACCAGCATGTCGAGCAGCTTCATCACCACTTCGCGCACGGCCAGCGAGGTCTGCATCAGCTTGGCGCCGATGCGACCGGCAAACTCGTCCTGGAAATAGCTCATCGACTGGCGGATGAGATAACGATGGCTCATCCAGCGGATGCGCTGCGGGAAGTTGCCCAGCAGCGTCTGGTGCATGGTGAGCGTGGACACCAGCGCAAAACACGGCAGCACGATGACGATCATCGCCCCCATCAGGGCAAGCTTCCAGCCGTCGGTCTGGAGGAATGTGTCGGGGTTCGCTCCTGCCAGCCAGTTCACCACATCGCCGATGAAGCCGAAGATGACGATTTCGCCGATAGCCACCGCGGCCGCGGCAAATGCCATCAGCGCCAGCCACTTCTTGGCGCCATGGCTGTAGTGCAGGCAGAAGGCGAGCAGCCCCTTGGGGGGCTCCACCGGGTCGCCACCGGGATAGGGGTCAAGACGTCGTTCGAACCAACGCAGCATAGTCGTCCACCAATGATTTCGCCCTTGGCCGCATCGCGAAGACGACGTCTCCGGTTCCGGCCAACGGAACCAGGACGTTCGGGTCGATGCGATGCCGACCGGGAATACAGGATACCGCGCTCGATACGCCCACAACTGGCGCAGAGGAGCAGCGTGCCGCGACCCGCAGGAGCCCCCTCCCCAATGCCGTCCCAATTGGCGTAGAAGAATGAACCGAAGCGGTCGCTGGCCGATCAGGATACACGAAAGCGCCGAGTCTGCTGTTGCGGCGCAGTCACAGTCTAGACCGACGATTTTGCGGAACGAGTATATGCGCACCGAAACCGAGCACACCATCTTCCTCAAGGACTACACCCCGAGCCCGTACCGGATCGTGGCCGTCGACCTGGACTTCAAGATCGAGGCCGCCAGCACGAGAGTGCGGGCGCAGCTGACGGTGGAGCCGCGCGATGGCACGGCGCCGGGCACGCCCCTGGTGCTCGATGGGGATGAGCTTTCCCCAGGCGCGGTGGCCATCGACGGGCTGCCGCTTGCTCTATCGGCCTATGCGGCCGATGCCAATGGCCTCACGGTGTTCGAGCCGCCGCTGCGTCGTTTCGTGCTGGAGACCGAGGTCACACTGCAGCCCGAGGGTAATACCAAGCTGATGGGGCTTTATCGCTCCAGCGGAACCTGGTGTACGCAATGCGAGCCCGAGGGCTTCCGCCGCATCACTTATTACCTCGACCGACCGGACAACCTTGCCGTCTTCAAGGTGCGGATGACAGCGCCGCTCGACCTGGCGCCGGTGTTGCTGGCCAATGGCAACCTGATCGACAAGGGCGATGCGGGCGACGGGCTGCACTATGCCGTCTGGGAGGATCCCTTCCCCAAGCCGGCCTACCTGTTCGCACTGGTAGCGGGCGATCTCGGCTCGATCACAGACAGCTTTACCACAGCCTCTGGCCGCAAGGTCGCGCTCGCCATCTACTGCGAGCATGGCAAGGAAAACCAGTGCCTCTGGGCCATGGACAGCCTCAAGCGCTCGATGGCGTGGGACGAACGCCGCTTCGGGCGTGAGTATGACCTCGACGTCTTCAACATCGTCGCCGTCAGCGACTTCAATTTCGGGGCGATGGAGAACAAGGGCCTCAACATCTTCAACGACCGACTGGTCTTCGCGCAGCCCGAAACCGCCACCGACGCCAACTACGACGGCATCGAGCGGGTCATCGCGCATGAGTATTTCCACAACTGGACCGGCAATCGCATCACCTGCCGGGACTGGTTCCAGCTCTGCCTCAAGGAAGGGCTGACGGTCTATCGCGACCAGGAATTCACCAGCGACGAGCGTTCACGCGCGGTGAAGCGCATCTCGGACGTGGTGACCTTGCGCAGCGCCCAGTTCCCCGAGGATGGAGGCCCACTAGCCCATCCGCCCAGGCCGGACCAGTACCGCGAGATCAACAACTTCTATACGACCACGGTCTACGAGAAGGGCGCCGAGATCGTGCGCATGCTGGCCACGCTGTTGGGCGAGGCCGGCTTCCGCAAGGGCATGGACCTCTATTTCGAGCGGCATGACGGCGAGGCCACGACCATCGAGGCGTTCCTCACGGTGTTTACCGATGCCAATGGCATCGATCTCGAACAGTTCAAGACGTGGTACCTGCAGGCCGGCACGCCCCGCCTTGTCGTGGCCGAACTCTACGATGCCGACAAGCAGACCTATACGCTCCAGCTCAAGCAGGAAACGCCGCCGACGCCCGGCCAGCCAACCAAGGCGCCGCTGGTGCTGCCGATAAAGTTCGGTCTCATCGGCCCCAATGGCAGCCCGATGGGTTGGACCGGTGTAAGTGGCGCCGAGGTGCGTGACGACATGATCGTCTTCAGGGATGACACTGCCGAAGTGACATTCACCGGCGTGCCGAACCGACCGGTGCCCTCGCTGCTGCGCGGCTTTTCCGCGCCCGTCATTCTCGAAACCAGCGCGAGCCAGCAGGACCAGCTGTTCCTGGCGCAGCACGACAGCGATCCGTTCAATCGCTGGCAGGCCCTGCAGGATGTCGGCATGGCGCTGGCAGTGGACGCAGTGCAGGGCAAGCCGTGGAGCGACGATGCCGTGGGCGCGCTGAGCCAGGCAATGGGTGAGACGCTGGCGAGCGAAGCGCTGGACAATGCGTTCAAGGCCCTGGCACTCGCACTGCCCGACGAGCAGTTGATCGGCCGCACTATCGGCAGGGACATCGATCCCGGCAAGATACACGCCGTGCGCAGACGCCTGCTGCAGGCGGTGTTCGAGCCACTGGCAATGCAGATGCTCAAGACCTACAACGCCTTGGCAAGCACGGCGCCATATGCTCCCGATCCTGCCAGCACCGGCCGTCGCGCGCTGCGCAATCGCATGCTGAGCCTGCTGGTCGCGAGCGAAGCAACTGGCGCGTCGCTGCTCGCCCGACAGCAATATGACGGCGCCAGCAACATGACCGACCGGCTGGCCGCCCTCTCGGCCGCCGCCGCGACAGGTACGCCGGAGGCTCCCGCCATGCTGGCCGACTTCCGCACGCAGTTCGGTGGCGACCCGCTGGTGCTGGACAAGTGGCTGACGGTGACCGCCGCCGTGCCGCGCGACGGAGTCATCGAGGACATGAAGGCCATCCTCGCCGATCCGGGCTTTCCCAAGACCAACCCCAATCGGCTGCGCTCGCTGGTCGGCACTTTTGCCATGAGCAATCCGACCCAGTTTGCCCGGGCCGATGGCGCCGGCTTCCGCTTCGTTGCCGACTTCGTGACGGAGGTCGACAAGATCAATCCGCAGGTTGCCGCACGCGTGCTGACCGGTTTCCGCATCTGGCCACAGCTGGAAAGCGGCCGGCGCGATGCCGCGAAGACGGCGCTCACAGGCCTGCAGACCAGCGCTACGCTCAGCCGCAACACCGCGGATATCCTGACGCGCATGCTGGCGGGATAGGTTTGTCGCCCTTTCCCGCTAAACATCCGCCATTGTTGGAAGAATTTTTCTTCAGCGGCTAAGTGATTCAAGCGACTCGCGATTTTGCGCTCCGCCCCTCCGGATGACCGGAGGGGGTCTGGACAGTCAACTCGGCGTGATTCATTCTTCATTAACGGGCAAATCGGGCGGGCTAAAAACCCACACAGATGGAGAAGTGCATGCGGTCGGCGGAGGCATCCGGCGCCAGCGTTACCGGATTCGGTGCTGGCAAGGATCATACGAGCTCTCGCCGCCCAACCGGCAAGGGGCCAACGCCCACGGCCTGGCCATTCCGGATCGCTCTTTCTCCCATCGCAGTCGCCGTCGCGTTGACGGCGTCGCTCGCGGCAACCCTTTTCGTGGTCTATGACACCGCCCGCACCTTCGAGGATGCCAGGCGCGAGCTGAAGATTATCGGGCAGGTGCTGGCACAGGAAATTGCCGGCATGGCGCCGGAGGCAGCAGGCGCGCTCGTCAACAGCTCCAGCCAGCGTTTCACCGGCGTTGCCCGTGCAAGCCTGATGACGGCGGCTCCGGCCACGATGCCACTGGCCAACGAGGCGGTTCCCGCCGCGCCGCATGGCATTCTCTCACTCGAAACCGAGCAGGGTCGCGCCTGGGCAGGGATCGGCCAGCGCGGCGCGGCGGCGTTTGCACTGGCGGGCCTGATCGTGCTGCTGGTGGCGCGGCGTCGCCGCGACGACCTGCCTGACATGGTGGAACGGCACAACTACCGCACGCTGGCCGCAGCCATCCCGATGGGCGTCGCCTGCTGGACCCGGAGCGGCAAGCTGATCGTCTGCAACGAGCAGTATCGCAGCAGGCTCGACATCACGAGCCTTCATATGAGCTACCAGGATGCGGTGAAACGCCTGACGATAGGTGGGTACGTCAAGCTGGTCAGCGACGACGAGGGCAGCAAGGTGCTGGAACTGCACCGCGAGGACGGTTCGTGCCTGCTGATCGACGAGCGCCCGCTCGGCAACGGCGCCATCATGACGCTGGTCAGCGACGTGACCGAGGCCAGGAAAACCGACACGATGCTGCATGCCATCAGGCAGGAGCAACGGCTGCTGGCCCGGCGCTATCACGAGGAAAAGCTCAAGGCGGAGGCGGCCAGCCGCTCCAAGACCAATTTCCTCGCCCATCTCAGCCACGACATCCGCACCCCGCTCAACCACATCATCGGCTTTGCCGAACTGATGCGGCACCAGACCTACGGGCCGCTGGGCGACCCGCGCTATTCGGACTATGTGCAGTCGATCAAGACATCGGGTGAGCATCTGCTGGCGTCGTTCGCCACCATTCTCGATCTTGCCGAGCTCGAAAGCGGGCAGAAGCCGCTTCGCACCGACCCCGTAGCCATCGACGAACTGCTCGACGGCGTCATCCAGCGCTTCCGGGCGCAGGCATCGCGCGCCGGCGTGTTGTTCGTACTGGGCGAGCCATGCAAGGCGGTGGTGCGCGGAGATCGGCTGGGGCTTTCCCGCATGGTCGCCAACATCGTCGAGAACGCGTTGCGCTTCACCCCGTCCGGCGGCCGCGTAACCCTCAACGCCTTCGCAGCGCGTGACGGCGTAGTCGTCGAGATCACCGACACCGGCCTCGGCATGAGCGAGGAGCGCCTTGCCGGCCTGTCGCAACCGTTTGCATTGGGCGATTCCACCTTCACCCGGGAGGGTATCGGGCCGGGCCTCGGCATATCCATCTCCCGTGCCATTGCCGAGCAGAGCGGGGGAAATCTCGCCATCGACTCCAGTCCGTCATTCGGCACGACGGTGGCCATTTCGCTGCCGCTGCCGGCGACAAACTCGATGCAGGCGGCATGACATGATCAACCGGGACTGGCATGAGAGCCATCGTATGCCCCGGAACGCCAATATCGAGCAGCGCATCGAGTGGCACATCGAGCATGCCCAGCAATGCGGCTGCCGCGACATTCCCGAAAGCGTCAAGCGCGCGCTGGAGCAGCGTGGGACGCCGGTGCCACCGCGGCGAACGGAGTAATTGCCCCTTCAACCTCTCCGTTTGGGGGAGCGGTGAGACCTAAAGCCCCCGCGCGGTCTCGTACCACTTTGCGGAAGCCGCGACGACCTCGCCGCGCATCTGGACCAGGTCCAGCTCCAAGCGGGCGAAATCGGGGTAATGCGTCAGGCTAGCCAGCAATTCCCTGAAGGCATCGGTCCAGGCTTCGTCCTTGAACGGGCTGACCAGCGCGGAACTCATCACCTGCAAAACAGTCGAATAGACCTCATGTATCTCGGCCAACCGCGCGCCTTCCGGCACCAGTCCCGTTTCGCCGAGCCGGGCAAGGACGCGTGCCGTGAGCGCCTGCGGCAGGCCGATGGTGGCGCCGGCGACCAGTTGGGCAGACTGGGCAATGAATTCGAGGTCGACCAGGCCGCCTTCGGCGAGCTTCAGATCGAACGGATGGCGAGCCGGCCGTTCCTGGGCCATCAGGGCCCGCATCGAAATGACATCGTCAATCGTCTTGCTTACGTCGCGGGCGCGCGACATCACCTCGCCAATGGCCGTATCGACCTGGGCGGCGAAGGCATTATCGGCCGCGATGACACGGGCGCGGCTGAGAGCGAGGTGCTCCCAGGTCCAGGCATTGTCGCGGTGATAAGCCCGAAAGCCGGAGAGGCTGGTGGCCAGGGGGCCCGCATTCCCCGATGGCCTCAGCCGCATGTCGGCCTCATAGAGCACACCCTCGGCGGTGCGCGAGGTGACTGCGGCAACGAGGCGCTGGGTGAGGCGGGTATAGTAATGGTTGGTTGTAAGCGGCTTGTCGCCGTCCGATTCCACATCCGGCGCGTCGTAGAGCAGGATGAAGTCGAGGTCGGAGGTGACTGTCATCTCGCGGCTCGCCATCTTTCCAAAGGCGAGCAAGGCGACGCGACCGCCGGCGATCTGGCCGTGGCGGCGCTCGAACTCGGCGCGGACACTGTCAAACAGGCGGTGCACCAGGGTTTCGGCCAGGGCGGTGAACTGCTCCCCTGCCCCGGTGGCACTCACCGTGCCTGAAAGCAGGCCGGCGGCGATCAGGAACTTCTGCTCCTGCCCGATGATGCGGGCGCGGTCGATAACCTCCTCATAGGAGCGCGACTCGGCAAGGAAGGCGTCGACCTTGGCGATGAGCACGTCGCGATGGGTCACTTCGTTGGCAAAGGCCGGATCGATGAGTCCGTCCATGACATGGGCGCGGTGGATCACCGCCTCGGACATGCGCGGCGCCGAGGCCATCAGTTGCACCAGCAGTGTCCGCAGGTTGGCATGGCTGCGCAGCAGCGCGAATAGCTGTACGCCCGATGGCAGGCGGGAAAGGAAGTCGTCAAACTTGGCCAGTGCCTCATCGGCATTGCCGGCGCCACCCAGCGTCGTCAGCAAGGCGGGCAACAGTTCCGTCAGGTGAGCGCGGGCGGCCGCAGCACGCGTGGCCGGATAGCTGCCATAGTGCCATTTGCGCACCGTGCCGATGGCCTTGGAGGCGTCGGCAAAGCCCATGGACGAGAGGGTCTCCACCGTTCCCGGATCGTCGTCATTGCCGGTGAAGACAAGGTTGCCTTCGCCACTGCCCAGGGTCTCGCCCTCGGTGAACAACTCGGAATAGTAGCAGACGACGCGCTCCAGCGCCGCGCGATAGGTGGTTTCGAAGGCCCGCAGGTCAGACTCGCCCATGAGGCGGCCGATGACGGCGACGTCCCCGGACGAGGCGGGCATCACATGGGTCTGCTCGTCGCGCAGCATCTGCAGCCGGTTCTCGACGCCGCGCAGGTACCAGTAGGTCTGCGTCAGTTCGGTCGCGGTCTTCGGCGTGATCCAATTGGCATCGGCCAGGGCAGCCAACGCATGCGCGGTTGGCTTGACGCGCAGGGTCTTGTCACGGCCGCCGGCGATCAGTTGCTGGGTCTGGGTGAAGAACTCGATCTCGCGGATGCCGCCGCGGCCGAGCTTGACGTTGTGGCCCTCGACGCGGATGTCGCCGACATTCTTGGAGATATTGATCTGCCGCTTCATCGCCTGGATATCGGCGATGGTGGCGAAGTCGAGATGCTTGCGCCAGATATAGGGGGCCAGTTCACGCAGGAATGCCTCGCCCACCTGCCTGTCGCCGGAACAGGCACGGGCCTTGATCCAGGCGGCACGTTCCCAGTTCTGCCCACGGCTCTCGTAGTAGGCCAGCGCCGCGTCAAAGGAGATGGCGACCGGCGTCGAACCCGGATCGGGACGCAGGCGCAGGTCGGTACGAAAGACATAGCCATGTGCCTGCCGGTCTTCCATCAGGGCGACCAGCCGCTGCACCATGCGCGAATAGATCTTGGTGGCTTCGCTAGGATCGGCGAGCACACCCTTCTCGAGATCGTAGAAGGCCACGATGTCGATGTCGGAGGAATAGTTGAGTTCCTGCCCGCCATGCTTGCCCAAGGCGAAAATGGCGAGGCCCGAATTGGCGGCATTGGCTTCGCTGGCGGGGATGGACAGCAGTCCTTTTTCTGCGGCCTGACGCATCAGCAGGTTCAGAGCGGCGTCGAGGGCTGCATCGGCGAGGTCGGAGAGGGCGGCGGTCGACTGCGCCGTGGTCCACGCGCCACCGGTTTCGGCGATTGCCGCAAGCAGGGCCGTGCGGCCCTTGGCAATGCGAAGCACGGGCGCCAATGCTTCCTCGCCCGATGCGGTGCGGCCGAGGGTTTCGACGATGTCGATGATGTCGGTAAAGGCACCATCAGCCGTGTCGGCCAGCGTGGCGGCGAGCCAATCGACATTTTCCTGCGCCAACGACAGCAGATAGGGCGCCGATTCAAGCAGCGGGCCGAGCGCCGGAGTTGCGGCAGCAAATGTCACCTGCTGCTCGGCGGACAGATCGGCGAGCCAGGCATCGAAGCGCGGCGTGGCGATGGGCGGCAGTGCGGTGAGCTTGATGACCATGAAGCGAGGGATAGCTTGGCGGGGCGCGGCGGGCAAGCTTGGCGCTAAGCCTCCGGCAGATCGATCACCGCCCTCACCCCGGGCGCATTGTCCTCGATCCGGAACACACCGCCATGCAGGCGCGTCACGGCATCGACCAACGACAGGCCAAGCCCGGAGCCCGCCTCCGACCGACTCTTCTCGAGCCGCACGAAGCGTTCGAGCACGCGCTTGCGGTCTGCCTCGGGGATGCCCGGGCCGTTGTCGGCGACCTCGATCAGCACACGGCCGCCGTGCTGGCGCAGGCCGACGGTGATGCGCCCTTCCCCCTCGCCTTCGGGCTTGGCGTATTTCACCGCGTTCTCGAGCAGGTTGACCATGGCCTGACCGATCAGTTCGCGATTGGCGCGCAGGTGCACCGCCTCGGCAATGCGGGTTTCGACAGCGATGCCTTCGTCTTCGGCGACGGGCCCGTAAAGCTCGGCCACGTCGGCCACGACTGCGCTGACATCAACATCGGTAAGTGCTCCCGAGGGAGCACCGGCCTCCGCACGGGCTATCATCAGCAGCGCGTTGAAGGTCTGGATCAGCCGGTCGCTCTCGGCGATGGTGGTCTCCAGCGCCCGCCGGCGGCTATCATCGCTGGCGCCGTCCCGCAGGGCCGACTCAGCTTGGTTGCGCAGGCGGGTCAGCGGCGTCTTGAGGTCGTGCGCGACATTGTCGGTGACCTCCTTGAGGCCCTGCAGCAACTGCTCGATGCGATCGAGCATGGCGTTAAGGTTGGTGGCGAGACCGTCGAACTCGTCGTTGCGCTTGGTCACCGGCACGCGCTCGGACAGATTGCCCGACATGATCTTGGTCGAGGTATCGCGGATAGTATCGATGCGCTTGAGCACACGGCGCGCGGTGATGCCACCAGCTATCAACGAGAACAGCACGATGCCGAGCACGCCGAACAGGAAGCTCTGGATGATGATGGCCGAGAAGCCCCGACGCTCGACCACGTCGCGCCCGACCACCAGCCGCATGCCGTTGCTCAACTCGACCGAGCGCACCACGGCGAAGCCGGAGCGGGTCCGCGGGGGCGCCGCGTTGTCGGCATTCTCGGGAGGAGGATCGATGAACGGGTTGGCGCGCTCATAATCGAAACTATAGATGCCTGGCTCGATCAGCACATCGGCCGGCACGTCGGTGACGTTGCCCAGCAGGTACTGCCCGGTTGCGTCGCCCAGATAGTAGACACCCGGTCCCGGCGCGCGGGAAATGCGCTCGATGGCAAATGCGAGCGCCCGAATGCCCTGGTTTGCGTCGATGCGCTGCAGCACGCGGACTTCCCTGTCGATCTCGTCGGCCTGCTGGCGCTGGATCTGCACGCTCGACTGCCAGCCGATGAAAGCCAGCAGCAGGATGGCGAACAGGGAAAAGATCAGGATGAACGTCGCGGTCAACCTGACCGTCGAGGTGCGCCAGAGTTGGGCGAAGCGGTTCAATATCTACTCGCGGATCATGTAGCCGGCGCCGCGCACGGTATGCAGCAGCGGGGTGGCGTGGCCCTTGTCGATCTTGGAGCGCAGCCGAGACATGTGCACGTCGATGACGTTGGTCTGCGGGTCAAAGTGATAGTCCCAGACGTTTTCGAGCAGCATGGTGCGGGTCACCACCTTGCCGGCATTCTTCATCAGATATTCGAGCAGGCGGAATTCGCGCGGCTGCAAGAGGATGGTCTCGCCGTCGCGCTCGACCTTGCGGGAGAGACGGTCAAGGCTGAGGGCGCCGACGTCATAGCTGGTCGCGGCTTCCGAGGGACTGGAGCGGCGCGCCAGAACCTCGACGCGCGCCAAGAGTTCGGTGAAGGCATAGGGCTTGGTCAGATAGTCATCGCCGCCGGCACGCAGACCCGTGACCCGGTCGTCGACTTCGCCCAGGGCGGACAGAATGAGCACGGGTGTCTTGTCATCCTCGGCCCGCAGCGACTCGACAATGGAGAGGCCGTCACGCCGGGGCAGCATGCGATCGATGATGAGAACGTCGTAATCCATGCCTGAGGCCATGGCATAACCCGTTTCGCCATCAGCGGCGTGGTGGGTGATGTGCCCGGCTTCGTCGAGGGCCTGGATGAGATAACTGGCAGCCTCGCGGTCGTCTTCAATCAGCAGGATCTTCACCGGAGCCCCCAAGGCTTGGCTGGAAATGGCGACCCCGGGGCAAACCCCGGGGCCGTTGCTCATATTACTCGCTCAGCGGCAGGCCGATGAAGCGATCATTGCCGTCGCGGCTGGCCTTGACCAGAGCCGTGCTGCGGCCTTCGGCCTTGACGGCGTCGAGCGCAGCCTCGAACTCTTCGAGCGAGTTCACCGGCGTGTTGTTGATCTCGAGGATCGCATCACCAACAGCGAGGCCCTTTTCGGCGGCAGCCGATTCAGGCTCGACATTCTGGATCAGCAGACCACCCGAACCGTCGGCATTGGGAACCAGGGTCAGGCCGACGCTGGACGGGGCCGGCACGGGAGCGGGCGGAACCGGAGCCTGGTCCTGATCGGTTTCAGCGACCTGCTCTTCGTTCAGCAGACCGAGCTGCACCGAAACCGTGGTCTCGGCACCGTCGCGCCAGATGGTCAGTTCGACGGTAGAATCGGGCGACTTGCCGGCAATGGTGCGGCTGAGGTCGAGCGCGTCGTCGATGGCGTCGCCGTCGACAGCGGTGATGATGTCGCCAGACTTGATGCCGGCGGGGCCAGCGGGGCCGTCTTCGGCAACGTTGCTCACGATGGCACCCTTGGCATCGGCAAGGCCAACACCATCGGCGATGTCACGGTTTACGTCCTGGATGCCAACGCCCAGATAGCCACGGGTCACGGTGCCGTCTTCGACCAGCTGGTCGACGATGCCCTTGACCGTTGCGGCCGGGATGGCGAAGGCGATACCGACATTGCCGCCATTGGGCGAATAGATGGCGGTGTTGACGCCGACCACTTCACCCTTGGTGTTGAAGGCCGGGCCGCCCGAGTTGCCGGTGTTCACGGCCGCGTCGATCTGCAGGAAGTCACCATAGTTCGAGCCGCCGATATTGCGGCCGGAACCCGAGATGACGCCAACGGTCACGGTACCCCCGAGGCCGAACGGATTGCCGACGGCAACCACCCAGTCGCCAACGCGGCTGGCTTCGGTCTCGAAGTTGACGAATGGCAAGTCGGTGCCTTCGATCTTGAGCACGGCCAGGTCGGTGCGCTCGTCGGTACCGACGATCTCGGCGACCTGCTCGGTGCCGTCATCGAACACGACAGTGACCTTGGTGGCGTTCTCGACCACGTGATTGTTGGTGACGACATAGCCATCAGCCGAAACGACGAAGCCCGAACCGGCGGCCATGAAGTGACGCGGCGCGCGTTCCTGACCCTGGCCCTGGCCCTGGCCACCGGGACCCTGCTGGCCGAACTGGTCGCCAAACTGCTCGAAGAAATCGCGGAAGGGGTGGCCTTCAGGAAGGTCGGGGAAATTGAAATCGAAGTCGCCGCCGCGGCGCTGAACATTGCGCGGGCTCTCTTCGGCTTCGACGAGGATGGAAACCACCGCGGGCTTCACGGCTTCGACGAGATCGGCAAAGCCGGCCTGCGGCTGTGCGGCCTCTGGGACAATGATCTGGGCGGCGTTCTGCACCTGAGCAGTCGCAGCCTGACCGGTCATGACGAAGGCGGTGGAAACTCCGCCGATGCCGACCAGCAGCGCCAGGGCAGAGGCCCCGAGCCAGCGGCTGGTACGCTTCATAATGGTCGAGCGCATGTAGTCGTTCTCCTTCGGCAAGCCCTCAACAGCTTGTGGGCCGTACATATGGAACGAGCCATCTTTCTACGAGGTTGCGCCAACATTAAACCTTGGCAATGTTGGCGGCGGGAATAGGGCAGAGATTATGGCTTTGCAGCGTTCACCCCGGCGTTGCGCGCCGAAAGGCGGGACTACTTCAGCCCGTCCAGCGCCGCCTGCTCTTCCGCGCTCAAACCAGCGCTGACTGCCCGCCGCCTGCGCCCGACCAGTAGCAAGGTCACCAACCCCGTCAGCAGCAGTACCGGCGCGGCGATCCATAGCAAGATCGTGTGGCTGTTCACGCGCGGATTGAGCAGCACATATTCGCCGTAGCGTTCGACAACGTACTGACGCACCGCCTCGTCGCTATCGCCTGCCACCAACCGCTCGCGCACCAGCACGCGCAGGTCTTTCGCAAGATCGGCATCGCTGTCGTCTATCGACTGGTTCTGGCAGACGAGGCACCGCAGGCCCGCCGAAATATCGCGGGCGCGCTGCTCCAGCACCGGATCGGGCAGGACCTCGTCCGGGCTCAGCGCCACGACGGGGGTCGCGAGACACAGGGCCAGCAGAAGCGCGCGGAGCCAGATCATTGGGCGGCCTGCGGGGTGGTTTTCGGGGCACGGCGCGGGGCGCCGACGCGCAGCCGGCGGTCGGTCAGCGACAGGATGCCGGCAAGCGCCATGAGGATTGCGCCCAGCCAGATCAGCGTGATGTAAGGCTTGTGCCAGATGCGGACGACGTGGGTGTCGTCCAGAGGCTCGCCGAGTTGCAGATAGAGCTGGGAGAAGCCGTAGGTCAGTATCGCCGCTTCGGTGGTCGGCATGCCTGATGCCACATAGGTGCGGCGGTCGGCCAGCATCTGGCGCGTGCCGCCCCCCGGCGCCGTGATGGTGAAATGGCCTTCGTCGGAGATGTAATTCGGCCCCTGAACAGCATCGAAGCTGTCGAAGGCGATCGTGTAGCCGGAAAGCACCGCTTTCTCGCCTGGATTGAGCGTGGTGACCAGTTCAGTCTCCCAGGCAGTCGTGGCGACGATCCCGAGCACCGTAACACCGACGCCAAAGTGCGCGATGGCGGTGGACCAGGCCGAACGCGGCAGGCCGACCAGCCGGCGGCCGCTTTCGGCCAGCGGGATGCGCCCGAGCTTGCTGCGGTCGACCAGTTCGGCAATAGCGCCGAAGGTCACCCAGAAGCCGAGCAGCAGGCCAATGGGCGCCAGCGAGATGGTCGTGCCGCCCAGGGCCGAGATGAGGATGGTGGCAAAGATCGCCAAAGCCGCCGCGCCGATCAGCCGCTGCGCCGCGGCGACGATATCGGCGCGTTTCCAGGCCAGCAGTGGCCCGAACGGCAGCACCAGCAGCAGCGGCGCCATCAACGCGCCAAAGGTGAGGTTGAAGAAGGGGGCGCCGACCGAGATGGTGGTGCCCGTCAGGGCATCGAGTAGCAGCGGATAGAGCGTGCCGACCAGTACGGCCCCCACGGCGGTAGCGAGGAAGAGGTTGTTGAGGATCAGCGCGCCTTCGCGACTGACCGGCGCGAACAGCCCGCCCTGTCGCAACGAAGCGGCGCGGAAGGCGAAGAGCGTGAAGGCGCCGCCAATGACCAGCGCCAGCAGCGCCAGGATCACCAGCCCGCGCGTCGGGTCGCTGGCAAAGGTATGGACCGAGGTCAGGATGCCCGAGCGCACGAGGAAGGTGCCGAGCAGTGACAGCGAGAAGGTGATGATGGAGAGGAAGATCGTCCAGATCTTGAGCGCGTTGCGCTTTTCCATCACCAGCGCCGAATGCAATAGTGCCGTGCCGGCGAGCCAGGGCATGAAGCTGGCATTTTCCACCGGGTCCCAGAACCACCAGCCGCCCCAGCCAAGCTCGTAGTAGGCCCAGTAGGAACCCATGCCGATGCCCAGCGTCAGGAAAATCCAGCTCAGCATGGCCCAGGGCCGTACCCAGCGTGCCCAGGCCTGGCCGATACGGCCAGAGACCAAAGCGGCCACAGCGAAGGAAAAGCAGATCGAGAAGCCGACATAGCCGGCATAGAGCAGCGGCGGATGGATAGCGAGTCCGACATCCTGCAGCACCGGATTGAGGTCATTGCCCTCGAAGGGAGCGGGAACCAGCCGGGCAAAAGGATTGGAGGTGAAGATGGTGAAGCCGGCAAAAGCCGCAGTCAGCAAGCTTTGTGTCGCCAGCACCAGCGCCAGCAGGTCACCGGGCAGGCGGCGACCGAAGGCGGCGACCATGGCGCCGAAGGCCACCAGGATGAGTATCCAGAGGACCATCGAGCCCTCATGATTGCCCCAGACGCCGGAAACCTTGAACAGCAGCGGTTTCAACGAATGCGAGTGGCTAGCCGCCAGCAGCAGGCTGAAGTCGGAGGTTACGAAGGCCTGGATCAGCGCAGCGAAAGCCACTGCAACCAGGATGAATTGCAGGACTGCACCCTGGCTCAGCACCAGCGCGATCCGCTGGCCGGAGCGCCAGAAGGCAAACCCGCCAATGGTGGAGACCGCGGCGATGGCAAAAGCCAGGATGAGGGCGAAGTGACCGAGTTCGATGCTCAAGGTGTCGCAGCCTCCGGCCGCCATTCGCCGCTGGCCTTGAGCGCCTCGACGACCTCCTTGGGAATGTAGTTCTCGTCGTGCTTGGCCAGGACATTGGTCGCAACGAATGATCCATCCGGGCCAAGACTGCCCTCGGCCACAACGCCCTGCCCCTCGCGGAACAGGTCGGGCAGGATGCCGGTATAGCTGGCCGCGATTTCATTGGCGTTGTCGGTCACGACGAAACTGTTCTGCTGCCCCTCGCGCACCCAGCTTCCGTCCTTGACCAGCCCACCAAGGCGTATCGGCGTCCCCGCCGCGACTTCGCGCGCGATAACATCGGATGGCGAATAGAAGAATACGATCTGGTCGCGCAAGGCCACCAGCACCAGCGTCGTCGCCAGCGCCACGACCACGGCAAGCCCGGCAATGACCGCCAGCCGCTTCTGCTTGCGCGACCAGCCCTTCTTGCGGATGACTGTCTCGGTGGTCATGGTTGGGCTCCGTTGAGAACAAGGCCAGCGCCCAGCGCCAGAGTATCTAGATCGCCCCGGTCGAAGGCCTGCGGGTAGGCGGCGATCGCGTCGTCATAGGCCGCCTGGGCGCTGTCGGTATCGCCAAGCACGAGATAGGCCCGCACCAGTTGCGTCCACTCCTCGATATTGCCGCCCTCGGCGGACAGGCGCTCGGCCAGGCCGGTGACCATCTCGCCGATCATCTCAGCTTCCTGTTCGTTGGCTGGTGCCACGCCACCATTCTGAGCCACCGCAAGGCCCTGCCGGGCGGCCGGCAACCAGGGTTCGTCGCCCTTGGCAAGGCCGATCGCAGCATTCCAGAACGGGATGGCTTCTTCATATCGTCCCTCCCCGGTCAGGACCGAGGCCAGATAGAGCCGTGACATAGCGTGGGCAGGGTCGGCAGCGGCAGCCGCCTGCAGCAGCTCGATTGCTTCTTCCGAACCTTCCTCGCCGGCAGCCAGTAGCAATGCCTCAGCAAGGCTGGTCTGCAGGTCGGCAGTTGGCTCGCCAAGCTCGATCATGCGACGATAGGCGCGCGCGGCATCGGCATGACGGCCCAGTTCAAGATAGGCGGGTGCAATAACCGTCCAGCCGCGCAGATCGTCGGGATTGGCGGTGAGCTGGGCTTCGATCCGGGCGATAGCCGTTTCGAGGTCGAGTTGCTGTGCAGCGACATCGCTACGGCCAGCCAGCGGCTGGCTTGGCAGATCCGGGGTACCGAGCACCGTATAGAGCCCCAAAGCCAGCACCGCGACCCCACCGAGCCCGGCGAGCAGCGAACCGCGGCCAAAGCTCGGCCCCCCGCCAACCACCCGCCCTGCCTCGGCCTTGAGCCTCAGGATTTCACGCGCCAGTTCACCGCGGGCAGCCGTGGCTTCGGCCTCACCCAGCTTGCCGGCGGCCAGGTCGGCGTCGATGCCGGATAGCACGAGGCGAAAATGGCTGTTGGCATCGTCCAATTCGGGGCCGTCTACGTTGACCATGCGCGGGCCCGCTGCGTAGAAAAGCGCAGCGCAGGCAATGGCGGTGATGGCAATGGCGATGAACCAGAAAAGCATGGGCCCTGGATGCTTGACGCCGGCACGCGGCAAGATGGCGTCATCTATAAGCCCAATGCGGGGAAAAACCATCAAAACACGCGATCGTGGGGCGGACGCATTGCCACAGGCAAATGCCGAGGCATGACCGAGACCCGCGCCGATTTCGTCATCGTCGGATCGACGCCGACAGCCCGGTTGATAGCGGGGCTGCTGGCCGCGACGCATGGCAAAAGCGTGTTGTTTTCGGG
Organism: Devosia sp.; assembly: GCA_049647065.1. Classification (GTDB taxonomy): domain Bacteria; phylum Pseudomonadota; class Alphaproteobacteria; order Rhizobiales; family Devosiaceae; genus Devosia. Next base: position 119,180 of record JBARWY010000064.1, read on the forward strand.
TGAGAGCCGGGCGGGGTACCGCCTGTTGCGGGGCATAGACCTGTCGGTCGCGCCAATCACCCGGCCTGAGACGTGGTCGCTGCTGCGAGCTGGCCTCCCTGAGGCGCTGAAGGTGATCTCGCGCATCGGCGGACGCAGTGCCTTTTCACGCGTGGATCCGATTTTTTTCGCCGAGGCACCTGCGGGCAAGGAGGCGCTGAACCATATCCGGCACATGGCGCTGGCCTTTGGTCATGCCGCCGAGCGCGTGCCGGCCAAGGCCATCGGCGCTACCAGGGACGGGCTGTTGCTGCGCGACGCGGTGTTGCTGCATCGCCCGGCGCTCGAAGTAGCGCTCGACCACTGGCTGGATCAGCTGCAGGTGCGGCGCCTGCGCGAGGACGACACGCTCACGATACACGGCGACGGCAGCGCCCGGCTGCTTTCCGGCGATGACAGCACCGAGATCGGACAGGCGGTGCTTGCAGACGATGTGGCCATTATCCGGCATGTGGCCGCGGCCGATTGGCCAAGGCTGCTGACGCGGCAGGTCACCAGCACCATCCTGACCGAGCCTACCCGCCCCACCGTAGCACCGGTCATGCACGAACTGGATAGCGGACTGACCCTTGTTCAGCAGGCCGGACATGGCATTGCCGCAATAGGCCCGGGCGCCATCGACCAGTTCGCGACTTCATTGGGCGTATTGCTGGCCAAGGAGCGGGAATACCGGCAGGCCGGACAATCGAGCTACGAGGCGCTGGTCACCGCCGACGCGGCCCCTGCAGTTGGCCGCTTGCACGGTGGCGGCCCCGATGTCCTGGCCGGACTGGGACCAAGCGGCGCCTTTCTGGCACCGGCCATTGCCCGCTGGCTTTGCGGCGTGGCCGAGCCGGCCGAACGCGCCTGGCTGGGCGCGCGGCTGATCGATCGCAGCACAGACCCCTCGCCAGTCGCCGAATTCGGGGGGCGGGCATGAAGAGCCAACCGGCCCGCCTCGGCACCAACAGCCAGCATCACCTGCAGGGCAGTGCCATCGACCGCACTCGTCCACTGCGGTTTCGCCTCGATGGGCGGCTGGTTTCGGCCCTCGCGGGCGATACGGTGCTCAGCGCGCTGCTCGCTTCGGGCATCGATGCGGTGGGTCGACGCGACGGAGCGCCCTTGGCCCTGTCGACCCGCCATGCCCCCACCATCGCCTTTGCCGCCTTGGCCGGTGATCATCAGCGCGCGCTGCCGATAGAGCGAACCCCTGCCACCGATGGCGCGGAATATGTCACCACGGCACAAAAGCTCGGCGGCAACCCCATCGCGCGCCTGCTGCGGCGCGGCGGACGCTCGCTCAATATCGATCTCGACCGTGCCGATGCACTTGCCCGTCCCTGGCTCGGCAGTCCGGCAGAGGCCGGCCCCGAGGCCGATCTCATCGTGGTGGGCGGTGGCCTCGCCGGCCTTGCTGCAGCATCGGCCGCCGCGAAGCGCGGTCTGCGGGTCATCCTCGCCGAAGCCACGCCAATGCTCGGCGGCAAGGCTCGGCTCTTCGGCACGCAGGAAGGCGAGGAAACGCCTGATCAGGCCATCGCCCGGCTCACTACCGCTGTTGCCCGGGCCGATGCCATCACGGTGCTAACAGCCGCCGAGGCATTCGCACTGCGGCAGGGCGTGGTTCGCCTGCATCAGGTCGAACTGCTCGACGGCACTCCGACGGGTCGGGTGATCGATATCAGGGCGCCCCACATCGTGCTGGCGACAGGCTCCATGGAGCGATTGCCGATCTTTCCCGGCAATCGGCTGCCCGGCGTCACAGGGGCCATGGAGGCCTTCGAGATGGCGCGTCTCTACGGCGTTTGGCCAAGCGGATCGACGCTCGTCGCCACCGCGAGCAGTCCGGCCTATCGCCTGGCCATGCTCGCGACCGATGCGGGCATCACTGTGCCCCGCATTATTGACGCACGACCGCGCCCGCAATCGCGTTTCATCGAATTCTCCAAGGCCTATGGCATCACCCTCGCCGCAGGGACGATCATCGCCGCTGCGAGCCCGGCGCCGAAAGACCGCGGCCTGGTGATCGCGCCGCAATTGGCAATGAGTGGATATGTCCGCTCCGAGCCAACCCTTACCGTCGATCGGCTGGTGGCCTGCGGCGGCTGGCAGGCCGACCTGACGCTCTGGCACATGGCCGGCGGGGAAAGTACGTGGAATGCCGTCACGGCCCGCCTCGACGCCCGAAATGGCCCGCCGGGCATTGCGCTGGCAGGTAGCGCTGCCGGCTGGTTCAGCAGTGGTGCCTGCATCGCCAGCGGCGCTGATGCTGTCGACATGCTGCTCGGCCGCCAGCGTCGACCGGTCGAAGACCGCCTGATCGACCCGATTTATGAAACCCCCGACGCGCCGACCCCTGTCGGTGACGAGCCCGACGAAACCGCGCCGGCAGCGTATCTCGACGGCGGCTGGCGCCATATCGAGCGCCCGCGTCTTGTGGCTTCGCGATGGCCGACCTGGCTTCCCTTCATGCCCAGGCGGCCTGGCTGGTCACTCGCCGCGACACCCCGGCCGCTCGACATCGCCGATATCGCCGCAGGCGTGCAGCTGGGGGCCATTCCGGCAGCCAGCGCCGGCATCGTGGCGCAGGAGCGCGTCGCCATGGTCGTCATCGAGAGCGGAGAAAATGAGCCGCCCAGACAGCCGTCACTCCCCCTGCCCCTGCCGCCGCCCTATCTGGCGGGCCGCTATGCAGGCGCCGCGCTCTGGCTGGTCGCTCCCGACGAGGCGCGCGTACTCGATATCGGTGCGCTGATCTACGCCAATGCCGACCATACCGATCCGCTCGCCGCCATCGGTGTTATCGTACGGATCGCCGAAGGCAACGCCATCGCCTTGGTGACTGGTAGCGAGGGACAGGCCGCCAGCGTGCGGGAGACGGGCCGCGCCGTCGGCATCAGGCTCGTGAAGCAGTATCGCGAAGGAGTGGGGCCCGGCGCCTAGCCGCGACGTTCGGCGGCCGCACGGGCGCGCTTCAGCGTTTCGGCATATTCCGGGTTGAAGCGAACTTCGGCCATCTTGATGCCGGCGTCGAGCCGCGCGCCGATCACCGGATCGGCCGGATTTTGCCGGATCAGATCGAGATTGCGCTGCAGATGGACTTCCAGCGCCTGCCCGGTCTGGCTCCAGGCCTGCTCGAACAGCGCGTTGAGGGCCAGCGAATCGCGGCATTCCCTGATCGTCGCGAGCAGGTAGACGCCGTTGATGGCGGCCAGAACACGGTCATTGTCGAGCCGGTCGTGGCCCTCGCGGCCGCGGCGCATGGCCTGATTGATGTCGGAAACGACGTCGCGCAGCCGGGGTTCGATACGGTCCGACACCTGCTTGGTGATCGCCGACAGCACCATGGCCCAGCGGCTGCCGCGGGCGAATTCAATATAGCCTGTGAGCGAACGAACCAGGCGGTGGAAGCGCTCGAGGCTGCGGCAGACCAGGTCGATATCGGCAAAGGCCCCCATCGGCTGCAGGATGTGCAACTGGTTTTGGGCGTGCGCCAGGATAGCATCGACCACCGGGCTCAGCCCCTGGCGGACCACCGCGACTTCGGTGGCTTGGCCGGAGAGTTTGATGACGGTGGTGACCAGGCGTGTCGGGTTGACAATCTGGCCGACCGCGGCGTGGAACAGCAGCGCGGCCAGTGCCGGATCCTGCAGGGGCATGGACTGCAACGCGGCGCCTACCGCAGAATCCTCGGTGATGGCATTGACGGCCTTGCCGAAGGCCTGGGCCTTGGCCAGCAAGGCACGGCTGCGCAGCGCCAGCATCAGCGCGGGCAGCGCATCGCGCGCCTCGGTGCTGCCCAATGCGGCCCGCAGGCGCCGGTCTTTTTCGGGGTCCTTGGCAACGGCAGCCAGGCCATCGCGCATGCGCGTCAGGATTTCCGGCATGACGGCTTCGAGGTCGCCAGTGGAGAAACTGCCGTCGGCGATGGCATCGGCGGAGATCAGGTCGGGACAAAGATCCCGATGCACCCAGGTCCAGCCGGCCTCGGCATGGGGACGCGACACCGATCCTGCAAATGGAAACGGCACCGGATCCTGGACCAGAATCACATCGAGGACACCGGCAAAAGGACGGCCGGCCGCACGGCCAGCCCGACGGGGCGCGGCGGGGACCGGCGGTTCACTTTGGTTGGCGGCTTGAGTCATCAACGCAGCAGGTTTGGAAACTATTCGGACCAAACCTATCTGGCGTTAGTAAACAATCCTTATGCGGAAAGCTGACCGTTTCAGGCAGCGCCCTGCACGACGGCCCAGTTGCCATTCTGCTCGCGGCAGGCCGTGCCCTTCTTCACATAGTCCTTGCCACTGGCCTTGACCGTGTGGGTGAAGTCCCGGCAATCCAGATTGTTGACGCGGACATAGGGACCAACGGCCACGGTGCCGGTCGTGCCTTTGTCGCCGGCCCACTGGCGCGGGGCGCCGGGGCGGCCGAACTGCAGCGCATAGAACTGGGCGCTGTTGGCCTCGGCCGAGTCTTTCGCCGTCATGATCGCGAGAGCGGCCGGATCAACGAAGCCGTTCGAGACGCTTGTGGTCAGCAACGCTTGCTGCGTTGTCTGGGCGGGGCTTGCCACCAAGGGCTGCTGGATCACAGGCGCCACCACCACCGGGGCCTGTGCCACCTGGGTCGGACCGGTGCTGGCGCAGCCGGCCAGGGTCAGGGCAAGCAGAGGTGCGGCGATAAGGGCGATGCGATTCATGGTGTTCAAAATCTCGTGGTCGTTACAAAGGCTCATGTTGTCGTAATGCGGCGAAAGTGCGTCAGGTTGCGTTTGGTCGCGCCATGGCGCCGAGGCGCGCCGTCGGCAGCCGCAGTTCCACCAGCAGGCCGCCCAGCGCCGAGCGTTTCAGGGCCAGGCTGCCGCCATAGACATCCACCAGTTCCTTGACGATATCGAGCCCCAAGCCACTGCCGGGCGTTTTCTCGTCCAGCCTGACACCGCGACGCAACACTTTCTGCGCGTCTTCCTCGGAAAGACCCGGGCCATTGTCGTCGATGCGGATCAACAACAGGGTGCCGGTATCGCTGCGTTCGGCGTCCAGACGCACCCCGACCTGCCCCTTGGACCACTTGCAGGCGTTGTCGAGCAGGTTGCCCGCCATTTCCTCGAGATCGGCCTCGTCGCCGCGGAACCACGGCAGCGACGCATCGGGGCGCTGGAAGGCTATGGTGACATCGGGGTTGATCTTGCGCATCACGCGCGTCAACCGCAGCATGATCATGGTCGGGTCGGCCTTCTTGCCGACCACCGAGGTGCGCGCTGCGAGCCGCGCCCGCTCGAGATAGGTGGCGACCATCGTGCTCATCTTTTCGCTTTCCGAGATCACGACATCGGCCAGCGCGCCCTTCTTGTTCGCCGCCTCGTTGCGCAGCACGGCGATCGGCGTTTTCAATCCATGCGCGAGATTGCCCACCTGGTTTCGCGCCCGCTCGATGATCTGCGCATTGGAGCGCAGCAGTTCGTTGACCTCCTCGGCCAGCGGCGCAATTTCGCGCGGATAGGTGCCCGTTACCGAGACGCTCTCGCCCTCGCGCACGCTTTCGATAGCGGCGCTGAGCCGGTCGATGGGCCGCATGGCAAAGCGCGCCACGATGGCGCTCATGATCGCCAGCATGACGCCCACGGCGCCAAGCACGATGAAGGCCTGGCCGCGGAAGCCACCGACGAGTTCGAGGATTTCGCTGAGATTGCCGGTGACCACGATCTCGTAGCTGGCGGGCGCCAGCGTAACCGTGCGCTCCACCACACGCATCCGCGTGCCGAACGCGTCATCCATGACCGCCGTGCGCCGGCCGCGCGCGTCTACCGAACCGGTCATATCAGGCAGGTCGATGCCGACCACCGAAGTCGAAAGATTGTACAGCGTGCCATTGGCGTCGCGGATGGCCCAGTACCAGCCGGAGCGCGGCCTGTCGAAGCGCGGATCGCTGAGGGCGATATCGGGGCTCGACGGATCTCCCGCCTCCAGCAGTGCGCCAGCAAGGCTTTCGACATGGAAGTCGAGCGTTTCCGACAGCGACGTATCGAGCGCGCGGGAATAGAGGTCGGTCAACAGGAAGCCGGTCGCCACCAGCGCCAGGATCAGCCAGCCTGCCGACAACCAGAATAATGACGCAGCGATGGAGCCCTTCCGCATCAGGCAACCACGCCACTAATCTTCCGCGATCTGATAACCCAGCCCGCGCACCGTCTGGATGCAGTCGTCCGGCAGCTTCTTGCGCAGGCGGCCGACGAACACTTCAATCGTGTTGCTGTCGCGGTCGAAGTCCTGGTCATAGAGATGCTCGGTCAGTTCGGTGCGCGAGATGACCTTGCCCTTGTGATGCATGAGATAGCTCAGCAGCCGCAATTCGTGGCTGGTCAGCTTCACCGATTGGCCATCGACGGTCACCTTGCCGGAGCGCGCGTCGAGCCGCACCGCACCGGCAACGATCTCGTTGGAGGCAAGCCCCGCTGCGCGGCGCACCAGCGCGCGGATACGGGCCAGTACTTCTTCCATGTGGAACGGCTTGGCGACATAGTCGTCGGCGCCGGCGTCGATGCCCTGCACTTTGTCGCTCCAGCGGTCACGCGCCGTCAGCAGCAGCACCGGCGTTGTCTTGCCGGCGCGGCGCCATTCCTCGAGCACCGAAAGCCCATCCATCTGCGGCAGGCCGATATCGAGCACGATGGCGTCATAGGGCTCGGTGTCGCCCAGGAAGTGCCCTTCCTCGCCATCGAAGGCCACGTCGACGGCATAGCCGGCCTCCGTGAGCGCCTCCTTCAACTGACGGTTGAGATTGGTATCGTCTTCGACAACAAGAATACGCATTGCAGGCCCCCGATGCGTCTATGCGTTTACTGCGCGCTCAGAACCAGGTTCTGTGCTTCCCCCTCGGGAGTCAGTACGCCGATAATATAGACGAGCCCGCCGCCTTCGTCACATACCTGAACGGAAAGGATTTCCGCGCTGCCGTCGATCCCGGCCGAGGCCAGAACGTCGGCCAGCGACATGATCTGCCCGGACGATACGGCGTCCTGAATCTGACGGTTGTCGAGGCATGACTGCGCCTGCACCGGGCCGGCCACGGCCAAGCCGAGTGCAAGGGCACCGACGATAGTAAGGAGGAACTTTGAGGTCAGGGTTTTCATGTCACCAACTTAGGGGGAGGTTGCTGAATGGGACATGAATAAGGCAAAGCGCAAATCACAAGCTCTTGGCCCCTCTGGAATCAG
>JBARWY010000065.1:0-3341 GCA_049647065.1 Devosia sp.
CAGCAGCAGCACTGCCAGTGGCAATCCCAGCTTGTCGAGCAGGAAGCCGAAGACGACGATCGCGGCGGACACAATCACGATGGGCAACCAGCGCGTCAGACGAATGACCTCGGACTGACCGAGGCGAGCTCGCACCAGAATGCCGATTCCGGTCAGCGTCAGCAGCGCAGAGATGACCAGCGGGAAAAAACCGGGGCCCATTCGCCCAGGTGTCCCGACCGGATATTCCAGCGCCATCAGCAAGGCGAGCAGGCCAATAGCGGCGAACAACCCTCCCTGAACGACATCTTGAGTTATCTTCACGGGCACTCCTCCTACTGAATGTGCTGACGCGGCGTTCCCTGGACTGTAGCCAGCTTTGACACCTAGCTCGGGTAACCCAGCACTGCCTTGACCTCGAGATATTCCCTGAAGCCATAGAGACCGAACTCGCGGCCATTGCCGGATTGCTTGTAGCCGCCGAAGGGCAGGCTCCGGTCGAACGGCGCACCATTGAGATAGACGCGGCCCGCCCGGATGCGCTTGGCAACTTTGAGCGCGCGCTCGGGGTCGCTGGACTGAACGAAACCGGCCAGACCAAAGGGCGTGTCATTGGCGATTTCGATCGCCTCGTCCTCAGTTTCGTAGTTGAGGATCGACAGGACGGGGCCGAATATCTCCTCGCGCGAGATGGTCATCTGCGGGGTAACGTCGCCGAAGACGGTGGGGTGGACGTAGTAACCGCGGTTCATCTCGGCCGGGCGGCCCGGGCCTCCGGCGACCAGGGTCGCTCCTTCTGCGATGCCGGCCTGGATCAGCTTCTGCACCTTGTCGAACTGTCCCTGGCTCACCAACGGTCCCAAGGTCGTTTCCGGCAGTAATGGGTCACCGAGCCGGATGCTGGCTACCGCAGTCCTTGCTGCATCGAAGGCAGCTTCGCGCTGCGAGACGTGGATCAGCATGCGCGTAGGCGACTGGCAGTTCTGGCCTGCATTGGTGTAGCAGGCATGGACTCCGGCGACCACCGAGGCTCTGATATCGGCATCCTGAAGGATGATGTTGGCCGACTTGCCGCCCAGTTCCTGAGCAACGCGCTTGACCGTGGGAGCGGCGAGCGTGGCGACGCGAATGCCGGCATTGGTGGAGCCGGTAAAGGACACCATGTCGATCTCTGGATGGGAGGCAAGCGCTTCGCCGACCGTCGGGCCATCGCCGTTGACGAGATTGAACACGCCCGGGGGAATACCCGATTCATGGATGATCTCCGCCAGGATCATGGCGCTCAACGGCGCCATCTCGCTCGGTTTCAGCACCACGGTGCAGCCGGTCGAAATGGCCGGCGCAACCTTGGATGCAACTTGGTTGAGCGGCCAGTTCCACGGCGTGATCAGCCCGCAGACACCGATCGGCTCGTGACGCACGATGCCGGGCCCCATACGTTCCTCAAACGCGAAGTCGGTCAGGACGCGTACCGCCTCCTCGAAATGAAACAGCGCGACCGTCGCCTGACGTTCGGTGGCAAAGGTGATGGGCGAACCCATCTCAAGCGTCATGGTCCGCGCCAACTCGGGGAGGCGTGCGCGGAAGCCGTCGATAATGCCACGCAGCCAGCCGAGCCGCTGCTCGACACTGGTATCGGAATAGGTTGCAAAGGCCCGGCGAGCCGCCTTGGCGGCACGATCGACGTCGGCCGCCGAACCAAGGCTGATCCGGGCGAAGGACTCCTCGGTCGCCGGATTGATGACGCCAAGCGTTGAAGGGACGGCGGGGTCCACCCATGCACCGTCGATATAGAATTTCAGCCTGTCCATTCCTGCCTGCCTTCGTGCCCGCGCCGGGGCAATTCATGCTTCGATACTATGTCATCCGACCTCGCCCGCAACGAGCGAGCCGCAGCGTTCCGTCAGGCGACTGCTTGCCCGCGGTTCAGAGATGCCGTCCCTCATCCACCGGCACGACGATGCCGGTCGAACTGGTAAGATCGACGATGCAGGCGACGACCGCTCGCGCCACATCGTCGGGCGTGGTGACACGGGCAAGCGGCAGGCGCTCCGCAGTCTTCTCCAACTGCTCCCGAGTGCGCCCGGGCACGAAGCCGGTATCAACGCCGGCCGGCGACACTGAAAACACGCGCACCTTTGGCGCCAGCACCTTGGCGAGAGCGATGGTCAGCGCATCGACGCCAGCTTTCGCCGCGACATAGGCGAGACTGCTACCAATCCCCGTCCGCGCCGCGATGGACGAGACGTTGACGATGGCCGCACCATTGCCGCGCTCGAGCAAAGCGCGGAACGAGCGCACCATGGCAAACGGCCCGCGAAGGTTGATCATCACTGTGCGGTCAAAAATCTCGTCGCTCATCGCGGAAAGATCGGCGGCCGGAACGGGCGTGGTGGACCCGCCGGAATTGACCAGCGCGTCGAGGCTGCCGAAGCGCTGGTCAATGGCCGCGACGCCTTCGGCGATGGAGGCCGCATCGTCCATGGCGATGCGTATGGCGAAATGGCCGCTACCCTGCAGGCCCGCCACGACTTCCTCGGCCAGCGCCGACCGGCTGTTATAGCCAACGATCACTGTCGATCCCAACGCGGCGAGGCGTGCCGCCGTTGCGCGGCCAATGCCGCTGCTGCCGCCGGTGACCAGCACCGTCCGTGGCACGGCAAGCGGCGGAATTTCAATCAGTGGCATGCAAATCTCCCATGGCGATTACGGACGCCTTTCAGGCACTATAGTCCTTGAGCGCCGCCGTGGCCGCCGAGCGGATGAAGCCATGATCGCTTGAAATCACCATGGCCGATGCGCCAAGCGACGCGGCGAATTCGAAATCAGCCTTGCTCGTCGGCAGCATCATGAGTGGCGTATCGGCCTCCCTGGCGGACGCGGCAACGCGCCGACTGATGTCGGTCACCTTCGCAGGTGCCTCGGGGTCTCCGCGAAACGAAGCTGTCAGGTCGCCGCGCCCGATAAACAGCGCATCGATACCGTCTACTCTGGCAATATCGCCGGCGAGATCGATCGCGTGCTGGTCCTCGATCATCGGGATGACGGCAACCTGGCTATCCTGCAGCTTCATATGCTCGGTCGGCCCTGCGTTGCCCCAGTTGCTGGCCCGAGACAGACCGACAAACCCCCGACTGCCGCCCGAGTAATGGCTGGCGCTGACGATTGCCCTGGCCTTCTCTACCGAGGCGACATGAGGGACCATGATGCCCATGGCGCCAGAGTCGAGCACCGAGAGCACGTTGGCCTCGGTGAACTCGGGGATGCGAACGATGGGCGCAAGGTTGGACGCCCGTGCGGCAAAAATCATCAGGTCGGTGATGCTCCGGTCAAGTGGGGCATGCTCCTGGTCGATGATGATG
>JBARWY010000066.1:0-4340 GCA_049647065.1 Devosia sp.
ACAGGGCCGCCCTTACCGGGGCGGCCCTGTTTAAAGTCTTTGCTGTGCCCTGAAGCATAAAGAGAATCAGGCTTCCCAGTATGGGCGCCGTTTTTTGTCGGTTGTTGAACCATAAAATTCGAGATCGTGAACCAATTCACGCATCTGGGACGCCGGATTGAACCATAAATCCATACTGTTTCATTTTGGGTCGGAAACGGTGGACCGGCCGCGCTGTCATTCGGCACCTTTGATCGGGCGGGACAGAAGCCAGTCGATGAGCCGGTCCATGGTCGAAAGATCACGGTCAACTATTTGGAATTCCAACGATCGAGCGATGCGCTCTCTGACCTGGGCAGACGGGTAACCCCACCGCCTGGCCTCTCCCATCCATGCCTGAAACTGCGCGGCCTGCCCCAACATGGCGTCGAACGATCGCTCGGCCTGCACCAATGCGCGATTGGCCACAGCCATCTTCCGCCCTTTATCCCAGTCGACCTCATGCTGTCGGTGCGGTGCAACGGACACAAGCATTTCGCGAATGTCTGCGACGTTGAAGTGAGACCCCGACGCCTCCGGGAAGCGGTGTCCAACATGGGTCGGGCCTTCGGCGCAGTCGCTGCAAATGCTTACAGGGACCTTTTCCCGCAGCACGACGTCGCCGGCCAGCGATGGTAGCAATAGTCCGTGGTTCTCGATTTCTGTTGGGTCGCTCTCGATCAGGAGATCAGTTCGGCCGCGGATGCCGCCAGTCCACTTCCCTTTATTGCCCTTCCTGACGATTTCGCGTTTCGACCGGTCGCAGCATGGGCAAGTCCAACCTTCGGAGACGCCCTCCCATTGGCGAGGCGACACCGGATCGGCGTAGGCCGCAAACTCATCGTCGCTTATCGCAACAGCCGGTCGCAATGCCTTTCCGGCCAATCTCGGCGAGTCCTTGCTGGTTGAACGGGTGATGAACTCGGATCTGAGATCCTCAAGCACCTTCCGCCGAGCGTCGCGTTCATATTGCCAGCGAAAATCGATGTGAAGCGCTTCCGCCGGATCCAGGCGTCGTTCAAGTAGATGTCCGGTGCCGATGCTGTCATTCACGCCCAAGGTGCCATCGGCGACCGCGAGCACAAGATCGTCGATTCGCTCCACCCTGCGCTCGAACTTTGGCTTCTGCTCACTCCAGATCCGCTTCGCAGCCGACACGTCTACCGAGTGGGGTTGACCGGGGCTGGCAGTGATAAAGGAAGCGATTTCGTCCGGAGCGAATGAGAAACGCCTGTCGATCGCGGGCAGGGCGCCTTTGGCGATGGCGTCTGCGGTGTTGCATTCATTGCAAACGAGCGTTGGACGAAAGCGCATTATGAGCCGCTCTACGTTATCCACCTGTCCACCGGTGCCGGAGGGAGCCGTCTTTGTCCAATCGCGCCCAAGAAGCTCGGCAGTGCGTGGCCATACGGTGTCTGGGAGGTGATCGTGATGCACCTCCAAGTTGGCCAGCAGGCAGCCGTTGTCGGATAACCTGAACAGATCCGGTTTCTCCCGGCGGCAGACTGGACACGTCCATCGGGCGCTTGTCAGTGCCCAGCTAGAATTGAGGTCGAGACCTTTCGCTGCGGTTCGCGACATCGCGTTGACGGTCTGTTCCGTCCACTTTCCATCGAACTCACGAAAATGGATGCGCATCCCATCATCGCTGAGCATGCTTGGCCGGTACAACAGGATGTTCGCCCACCAGCTCTCCGTGGCGGGGTCAAACGACCATCTGTCCTCCCCGCCGTCATGTTCGGTGTCATCCATACGCGATCAACCATCACACCTAATGCTGGGTCTGATGATCGGCGATGGACTTGCATCCGACAATGCCGATTTCAATTATGCAGCAGGTTGCTGCACAATTGGCTGTCGTCCACTCGCCTTGATCCGCTCTCGCGTGCGCCATCGATTTGCTTAGCCCCTACACATGGCCCGGCGCCGGAGATCAACTCGCCACATCCATCGCTGGCTTCTTGATTCCCAGCGTGTCGCGGATCGACGACGCTCTCCTCTGTGCCCCTTCGTCCCCAGCGTCCATGCCATCGAGCACATCGTGGAACGATGCAGCTGTATTGGCATCGACGAGCTTCAATGCCTTCTTGAAGTCCTTTGACCTCGCCTGAACATAGTTCAGGCTCTCCTCTGACGTCGAGGTCACGAGAGCGCGAAGGAACACGTCGATCGCGACTGCGGCGCCATCTTCCAGAGGCAGTATGTCCGCCAGTTTACGGTAGTACCCGACAAAATTGTCAGCGCCGCTGGCCGGCAGCCCACTCTTGGGCATTCCGGCGAGAATTCGCGAGGCGAGCGACTTCTGTGAGGCCATCGTCAAAGCGGAGGCAAGGTGATTCCAATCCTCACGGGAAGCTACCACGACGCGTTCGCCGGCTAGCAGCTCCAACGCATGGCCCTGCAAGGCGTCCATAAAGGTATTCGGCGGCAGGGTAATTTGGCCGGACTGCAGCCGTGCGACTAAAAGTGAGACAAACCGGTCCTCGGCCCTCAGCGACTGGCCCCACTCTTCAGCCGACCGGGTCTTGAGTTGGTCATCAATTGCGCTGACAATCACCGCCAACGATGACGTCGGAGCGATCGCCACAATGTCAGACACCATCGCAGGTGTCACAGTGGCGAGGGCCGGTTCCTCGAGCACCTGCACAATCTCCGAAGGCTCGAACTTGGCCCCGAGACCGGCAAGAAGCTGCTTGATTTCCGCATCGGAAAACACGGCACGGGCATTGTCATATTGCAGGATGAGTGCCGCCAAATCGACGTGCTCGAAATCACCGCGGTCGACCACCCGTGAAACGATCTCGACGAACAAAGCCGCCTGGGTCTTGTCGGCTACCGCCAGCGGTATCCAAGCCGGGAGCACACCTGTCTCGCTGACAAGGTCTACAAGATGGTCGACAGCCGCGTCTGACAGGTCGCCGCTCACTACGAGAGCTTGAAGCCAGGCAATAGGCTCTGTGAGAGCTCCGAATACCGCATGCGGCGGAGGAGACGAGGCCGCATTGCCAGAGCGCTTCACCATCAAAAACATCGCATCGGCCAGGACGACACCATCGCCGGCCTCTGCGGCCTGATGAGCGTACCAAAGCAAGGTGCCGTCGTTCACGAGGCTCCGGAGGGACGCGGCAACGTCCGACTTCGCCGCGGGGAATTTGTAATCCAACTGGATATAGGCTGCGAGCAGGTCCTGGACCTCGTCGAGTGGTCGCTGTGCACCACGCAACGCGTCCGCGATCTTGGCAAGCCACTCCGCCCTTTCGGTGACCGTTAGAACTGGCTCCAAGGCGACTAATGCGCCGCTGAACGTAGGGGTGTCCTTGGCAAGGCTTTGCTCAAGGGCCACCTGCATGGTTTCAATATCCGGCCTATCGGCCAAATCGACAAAACGACGACCTGGCATCTGGCTGCATTGTCGCGCGGCGCCCACCGCGAAATAACCATTTGGTGGAACTTTCGATGTCGACCAAAAACGCTGACCGGCCTCTGGTCCGGACACCTTGCTGATCGCCTCGCTCAACCTGCCGATGCTCGACGCCCATTGGACGCCGCCTCCGAATTCCTGCCCCGTGCTCGGCACTTCGCTAAGGCGGGCGCGGAGAACTATTGCGACGGATTCGGCGGCGCTGGGTTGCTGCCTCTCTATGATCCGGAAAAGGCCGTCCAGGTCGCTCTCTGGCACCTCAAGAATCTTTGCCATCGTCGGGACAGCGCGAGCGAAGTCCTTCCAAATCTGACCTTCGACGGCTTCACTGAGCTTGATCGCATCGACATTTATCGCAGCCCGACAAACGAACTTGGCATCTTCAAGCGACAGGCCTTCAAGGATGGTACTCAGGTAGTGCTGGAAGAACTTCTCGAAGCCGCTAAGTTCGCTTAGCTCGACCAGCGACTTGGTATCGTTCTCGAGTAACGCACTGCGAATTCTGTCTCCTAGCAGCACTTCCGCGGCATCCTTGACCGGCACGTTGAAGGCCAGTGCTGCCAGATGTTCGAGCCAGTCCTTCTGATCGGCTACGTTGCGGTATCGCTCATTCACCAGGTCGGCACGAGTAAGGGCCTCTGGGCTTGCTTCGATCTTGGAACGCAGCAGCACGAAGAGAGCTATCGACTCGACAGGAATGTCCTTTCCCCATTGGGTCCAATACGCGCCGATCTCATTCACATACCCCACGATCATCCGCGGAGTTGGATGGATAAGGTTCCGTTGAAGATAGAGCTGCAGGAGACGGAACAATCGGTTCCGCGCCGGTTCAGAGTGCTGGGATCCGAACGCATCATCCAAGGCAGCGTCGAGAAATTTGCCCCAGTGAGAGCCTATCGGC
>JBARWY010000067.1:0-86258 GCA_049647065.1 Devosia sp.
ACCTTCGCCGATCGCGACTGCGTCCTGCTCTATCCCGACATCGTCGACAAGATCGAAGCGTTCTCCTTCCGCCCCGCCGACAATCCCAGCGGCATCGAACTGCGCCGCGACGAAGGTACTTTCGTGGACGTGGTCGGGCAGGCACTGGGATTCAAGAAGCTGCGCGTCGTTGAAACCGGCGGCAACGCCTATATGCGCGAGCGCACCCAGTGGGATAGCGGCGCCAATCTCGTCTGCGCCTCCCCCGGCGTCGTCTACGCCTATGACCGCAACACCTACACCAACACGCTGCTGCGCAAGGAAGGCATCGAGGTCATCTCCATTGTCGGGGCTGAGCTCGGGCGCGGGCGTGGTGGCGGGCACTGCATGACCTGCCCGATCATTCGCGACGCCGTCGACTTCTAGTGGACCAGGTTTGAAACTCAGCGTGCGGGAGGGAGACTATGCAAGAGCAATCCAGTCCAACTCCCGCCCGGCCGCCGTCCTACCTGGACGCCATCGCTCCGCTTGTGCTGATGGCCATACTGGTCGCCAGCGCAGTCGCGCTGTTCGAACTGGACGCCACCGCAGGTCCACTCCAGGTCGCCATGATGGTCACTGCCATGGTTACTGCCGGCATCCTGCTCAAGAACGGGCACGCCTGGGAGGACATCGCCGCAGCCGGACGCAAGGGCGTATCCTCGGTGGTCAGCGCCATCTTCATCCTCTTCGCCGTCGGCGCACTGATCGGCACATGGAACATGTCGGGGACCATTCCAACCATGGTCTACTATGGCATCCAATTGATCGACGCCAACTGGTTCTACATGGCGACGGCGGTGATCTGCGCGGTTATCTCGCTGGGCATCGGCAGCTCATGGACGACGGCCGGCACCATCGGGGTGGGCCTGGTGGGGCTGGCTACCCTCATTGGCCTCTCGCCGGCCATAACCGCCGGCGCGGTCGTCTCCGGAGCCTATGTCGGGGACAAGCTCTCGCCCTTGTCCGAGACGACGATCCTCGCCGCGCAACTGACCGGCAGCGAACTCTACACCCATCTGCGCGCGCAGATGGCAACGTCGATCCCGGCAATCATTATCGCCATTATCGGCTTCACAGCTATTGGCCTGCTCGATGGTTCAGGCGGCGCCAGCGACCAGGTCATCGAAACCGAGCTGTCCTCTCTTAGCGAGCTGTTCTGGATTACGCCGCTCAATCTGGTGCCGCTGGTGTTCCTCGTTATCCTCTCCATACTCAAGGTGCCGTCGTCGCTGGCGATAATGGGTTCGGCCATGCTGGCCGGACTGATGGCGACGATATTGCAGCCCGAGATCGTGCACAGCTTTGCCAACGCGCCGGACCTCCCGGCCTGGGTGAGCTCGATAAAGGCCATTTGGATGGCGATCGCCAACGGCTACCAGGCCAATTCCGGTGTCGCCGTCGTTGACGACCTGATCTCCCGCGGCGGCATGGACAGCATGCTCATGACCGTCTGGCTCATCATTGGCGCACTGGTCATGGGAACGCTGCTCGACGAGTTCGGCCTGTTGTCCAAGTTGATGACGCCAATCCTGCTCCGGGCCCGCACTACAGGGCGGCTGATCGCCACCGTCGCCGGCACGGCGCTCGGCCTCAACATCGTGGCGGGGGATCAGTATGTCGCCCTGGTATTGCCCGCGCGCCTGTTCAGCGCCGAATTTCACTCCCGTGGTCTGGCCAGCACAAACCTGTCGCGTGCTGTCTGTGACTCGGGGACGGTCACGTCGCCCCTGGTGCCCTGGAATTCATGCGGCGCCTACATGGCGGCGGTGCTGGGCGTGCCGACATTTCTCTATCTGCCGTTCTGCTTCTTCAATATCGCAAGCCCCATCCTGACCGTGCTCTATGGCTTCACCGGCTTCAAGATCGAGCGTCTCGCCCCGGCGGTGGAGCCAGTCGGCGCCAATGGCCTATCATCCGAGGAAGGATAAATACCATGCCATCTCAAACAGCCGGGCTCGCCACGACATTCACTGCCATCCGCGGTGTCGTCCTGATCATCGCGGGCCTCTTCACCCTGGCATACCCGCTCGAGGCCCTGCGCCTGCTGATCTTTGTCGGCGGCGGCATCCTGATCCTCGACGGCATTCTCAACATGGCGTCATTGCGGTTGTCCGGTCCCCGGGATCTGACATTCTGGATCGGGGTGACGCGCAGCGTATTGGCGATCATGGCCGGCCTGATCGTGCTGCTCAGTCCCTGGCTGACGCCGATGATTTCCCTGTCGACGCTTCGCATCATCGTCGGCGTGCAGGCCATCATCGTCGGCCTGATCGAAATCCTCGGATTGCTGCTGCCCCAGCCCAAACCCATGAGCTACGTCTGGCCCGCGCTGATCAGTGGAGGAGCCTATGCCCTGTTCGGCCTGGCATTGATCGTCCTGCCGGTCGGGGGCGCCGTCATCGTCGCGCAAGCCGTGGCCATACTGATGATCGTCTTTGCGGCCAGCCTGCTGGTCGGGGTATGGCGCAAAAGGGCCACCACGGCCTGAAACCGCCCCGGCGCGGGACATCCTCCCAAAAGCGGCCGACGATTGACATCACAGGCAAATGTTTAGGAATCCTGGCGAATGCCCGGATTGCCCGACGGCTATATACTCTGCCACAATGCAAGAGCAGTCCGACGCGCGATGGAGTAGAAGATGCCCGGCATCAGCATTGTTCGACGGATATTATTGGCGATTGCGATCGCCTATTTTGGACTGATCTCGCTGGCCGTAGCCCAGGCAATGTCGGGTACTGCCATCACCACGACCAACGTCAACATGCGTGTCGGACCGAGCACGAACTATCAAGTCACCGCCGTGTTGCGCACGGGCGATGAGGTTTTCATCAATCGGTGCAGCGGCGGCTGGTGTCTCGTGGATTTCGGCAGGAGCCGGGGCTGGGTTTCACAATCCTTCCTGCGGCCTCTCATCTCCAGCCCGGGCGGCGGCAATCGGCCACCACCCAGCGTGCCGGATTTCGATTTCGGCCGATGGGGGCGTGCCTGCTTCTTCGAGGATGTGGAGTTTCGCGGTCGCAGCTTCTGCTTGCGGCAGGGAGAGAGCGACGCCAGCCTCGGGCGTTGGGAGAACCGAATAAGCTCGATCCTGGTCGAGGGCAGGCCGACAATCGTAGAGGTTTGCACGGATCGCAATTTCCGCAATTGCAGCACGTTCACCAGAAACGTGCCGGTCCTCAACTTCATGCTGCAGCAGAATGTTTCATCCGTGAGAGTTCGCTAGCCTCCGCCGGGTGGCCGGCGAAATACCATTTGGCAAGGGAGGACGTCAGCGTGAAACCGTCCTCCAGCGACGACAGCTTATCGGGAGCATCCTCTGCGCGCAGCAGCGAGCGCTCCGCCATCCTTATCCGGTTTTCGCGCAGACTGTGGTCGTCCCGATGAAGGGCGTTTTCTGGATGGCAGACCAGAATCGGGCGCCTGCGGATGCAGTGCTCGTCTGCGTCGTGGAGGCGATCCCCGAAGTCGTCGGCGTGGTGCTGGCAAGGGTTCAATGGGTCATGGCCGCAGACGACGAAGACATGCTCATCTCAAGATCCGAGGGACCTTTCGACATGGGCACCGCGCTCGACTATGCCGAGGAAATTGCCGAGTTGTACGGATTTTCGCGGGTCGTGGTCGCCATCAGCGATCATGCCTTGTGGCAGGGCGAATGGGGTACTTTGTCCGATCCCCCAGCCTCGCATTAGCCTGTCCAATTGGCCCCCCTTCGCGCGAGCCAGCTCGGCCGATAAACAGAGACGCCGTGAAGATATGGGGGACGTGCGGCCAGTGTGACCCGCCCGGTTACATGAGACTATTTCAGTAGTTTCGTTTGCGGGGAGAGCTGTGATGCGTCGTCCAATTGCCTGGGCCCTCAAGGTAGCGTTTCTGAGCGTCACCATCCTCGGCACGCCGATCCTGGCGCAGGACACCTTCGTCGTGGTCCCCGAGCACCCGGGTGGTGTCGCGGTGAACGGTTGCTTCCGGGCCAATCAGACCCTGTTTGGACCCTATCGGCTGACATTCTGCCTTGACCGAAGGGGCACCTATCAGGTGCGTGGTGGTGGCCTGAGCTGTGATGGGCGGCTAAACTGGCATACCCGCGGCCGGGACATTTTCATCGATCTGGAACGCAGCTCCTGCGGTCGTGGTCAGGCTTGGGAAGCCGCACGCATGGAATGCCGGCACACCGGCAATATCTTCTCGCAGATAATCGGTCGAGCCGCTGGCATTCCGCTGCTGCAGTCCCTGCGTTGCAACTATTTCCCGAGCGTCCCCGGCGTGGGTCGGCGCACATTCACCGCCAACCGGATCTGATCCAGGTCAGCGCGGGCCGAACATGGGACAGGATATCCTGTCCCGGCCAACCCGGTCGCACTCTGAATTTCCCTGCTTGAAAGGCCGGCTACGCCTCACTGGCTGCTGGTAGCGGCGGGCGGTTCCGTGGCGGCCGGCCGGAATCGGAGGGTTCCGGAGTCGAATGGCTGCTCCAGCAGGAGGTCGCCTTCGAGCTGGAAGAAACTGTTCACGCGCTCGAGGTTGGATGTGAAGTCGTGATCGAGCGAGTTCTCGCCACACATCATCATCGTCGTGCCGATCGGCTCGAAGGTGATCCTGTTATCGACGCCAAGCAGGTACGACGTGAAGCCCCTGTTGCAGTCGACCTGCAATGCCACCGCGCCATCGCCAGTAAAGGTCAGGGTGTAGTTGCTCGGGTCATCAACGGTGATTGCATCCTTGGGTGTCTGGAAACCTGTCCATTCCCAAGTAGTTTCGAGGACGTCTGGCGGAAGAGCCAGAGTGGCCGCGCTGCCTTGACCATCCGGGGCCGCGGCCTTGCCGCTGTCCTGTCCCACGGCCGTGCCGGCAAGACAGGTGAGGCAGGCCATGAGGCCGCAGAGTTGCCGTATAGGTCGAAGATCGAAAAGGATCGGAGCCATCGTCGTATCTCCCGTCGATGCCGTATGCAGGCAGTATAGAAAGCCGGCCGAGATATGGAATGCCGGGAGATGTCTGTCATAGGCCATGCATCCCGCGTGCAATCTGCTTGGATTGCCAGTCTAGAGGCCGGGTAGTTCGTGCTGGATCACGTCGGAAACCAGCAGTGTCAGGGTCAGGACGATCCAGAGCGCACAGGCCAGGAGGACGAGGCCTACTATTGCCACGGCCGAACCTGCCAGGACCGCGATACCGTCGCGATTGAGCATGCCCACGCCAATGATCGCGAGGCCCAGGGAGGGCAGGGTATTGGTGAAGGGGATCGGCACCAGCATGGCGACGCCGAAAATGAATGCCATGATCGCGACGAGGGGCAGCAGGACCGGGGCTGACAGCGCCGGCACGCGGGGAGACGAAAATCGCGAGATGAACCTGGTGAAGCCGGCGAGAAATTCCAGCAGCTTGACCAGGATGTTCAGCGGAATCTGGCGTTCGCCGACGAAAGGCCAGAGCCGCAGCGGCTTCCGGATCAGCATCATGACGGCAAAGGCCATGATCGCGAGGCCGATGACGACGCTGTAGCCGGGCGGACCCGGCAAAAGATTGAGCACCGAAAAGACGAGGATGGCGAGGATGTGGGAATCCGGGCCGACGACGTCGATCAGTCCGTTGCAGGTCAGCTTGCCGCTGGGGTGTTCGGCAATTTCGCGGATACGCTCGAGCACACTGGCGACCATGGTTTCGAGCGGCGTGGGGGTGTGCGTCGCTTCCGCGGTCATGGCTCCTCGCCCCGTATCATGCCGGCCAGCAGCGAATAGACGAGATCGGTATCGCCGAAGATTTCATGCGGATTGATCAGGTCATGCGGCAGGTGGTTGGAGAATTCCAGGGCGCGAACCGCCACAGGTTGGTCATGCGCGCGCCACAGGTCCACCAATTCTTCCGTGACGCGATTATTCACCGCCACGTCGGCTTCGTTGAGCAAGAAGGAGATATTGCCCACCGCGGGAGGTTGCTCCACGGCATCCATCAGCACCGACTGGCCGAGCCGCATCACCTGGCCCAGTGTATGAGTGGAGGGTCGTGGAAACGCGTAGCCCGATTCCGGCGCGGTCACAGGCGCCAGCGGATTGACCCAGAACATCATGTTGGGCAGGCCGAGCACCAGATTTGTCGCTGCGCGTGTCGCCCAGGGTGGGACTACAAAAGGACCGAGAAAGGGCGAGACCGGTATCGCGTGGTCGACATCCGTCCGGTTCTGGGCGATCCAGGTCGCGATGGTCCCTCCTGCGGAGAGGCCCACAACGACCACGTCATCGCCGAGCCCCTGCGCCAGGTCGGTCGCGCCATTGGCCAGATCAACCAGGTGTTCAGCCGTCAGGTCCGCCAGCGCGAGCGTGTCGGGGTCCGCTTCGCCATGGCCGAACATGCGGGGGAGATAGACATTGTAGCCCAGCTCGAACACTGAACGGGCCAGTTCTTCTCCCTGCGCGGGACAACTAGTCAGGCCATGAAAGAAGATCACGGCCACCTCGGTTTTGTGCCCATGGGTCAGGAGTTGCGAGGGGCACAGCTCGTGCAGGGCCATTCCGGCTTCCTCCATCCGCACCACGGCGAATGCCGCAACCGCCTCCTGATGGCTGCGCGCAGAGGCCGTCGGCGAGGGTCGGGCGTTCAATCCGTCAACCGCGACCGGGGTCATGGACAAGAGGGCGAACGAGACCGTCAGGACGACCGCAACAAACCCTGCGACACCGGCCGCGAACCAGCGAAGGCGACGCCACAGCGGGCTGACGAGGACCGCTGAGGGCTCCTTCGTCGGCACACTCTGGGGCGGAGCGACGGCCAACAGGGCCCAAGCGCCGACGAGGCCGACGGCCGCCAGGCTCACGACGGCCGGAAAGCCTGTCGTCATCAGGCTTAGTCCCGTGATCCACATGACCCTATCGAAACCGCCGCCGGGCTGGGAGGTGTCCCAGATGCGGCTTGAAAGCTCGGCCAGGCCAAGCACGACGGGATAGGAAAAGGATCCGACGAGAACGCCGGCAGTGGCTCCTGCCAGGAGAGACACCCTGCGCCAGCCCGGCATGAGCAGCCACCAGAACAGCCAGCCGCAGAGAAAAACACCGACGAAAAGCACGGGCCAGGATACGCCGCCGGCCTTCCGATCAAAAGCGCCGCGGATCTCGAGGCCGAGAAACGGCGCCAGCGCCAGCGCTGCCAATGCGAAGAGCAAGCCAGCCACGAGGGTCCAGTGGAAATATCGGGCAGTCCGGTTCGCTTGGTGTGTTTCCACCATCATCACATCCGGTGTCCGAATTTAGCTAATGCTCCATCGTAGACACGCCGACGTTCGGACGAAATAGCCGCAAGTCTCAGGTGTATCCCGGCAGTTCCGCTACAGAAGTTGCCATTTGCGCCATCCCGTCAGTAGTTCGGTTGCCATTCGGTAATTGCCCAAGAAATATGGACGATTGGCCTATGTTGCGGACTTAATGCCAAGGCAATGGACGTTTTGCCGCCATATATTGATGGCGCGGCTATGGGTGGCGCAGCGATGGTTTGGAGAAATCTCCTCCGGGCTTCCTGCTCCAGGTCCCTTTGAGGGCTGCCAAACAATATCGTGTGCGAGGAAACAAAATGTTGTCCGGTTTTTGGGATTTCCTGTGGCTAATCATCTGGAGCTTCTTCCTGATCTCGTACCTGATGGTGCTATTTCAGATTATCGCCGATATTTTCCGCGACACCGAGTTGGGCGGCTTCTCCAAGGCCATCTGGATCATTGCCCTGCTGGTGGTGCCGATGCTGACCGCATTGGCCTACATCCTCTTCAGAGGCGGCGGCATGGCGCGGAGGCGTAACGCCGATGTGAACCGCAGCCACGAGGAGGCGGAATCCTATATCCGTTCCGTTGCCGGCCGCTCCCCCGCCACGGAGATTTCCGAGGCCAACGCCTTGCTTCGCGCCGGCACGATCTCGGAAGCTGAATTTAACCAGATCAAGGCAAAGGCTCTCGCCTAACTGAGAGCTAGCGCTTGGCTGGCACCGGCGACATCATCTCCAGCAGCATCGGGTAGATGATGTCGACCGCAGCATCGGGTTGACGCGGATCGATCAGGTCATGCGGCAACCCTTTTGCTTGCGGCAGGATGCGCACCACCACCTTTTCGCCATGCCGGCCCCAGTCGGCGGCGACCTGATGCGCAACGCCATTGTTCACGGCCAGGTCCGCTTCGTTCAGCAGGAAACCCATCTGTTGCGCAGCCGGCGCACCGGCGCTTGCTTCGCCGGCAACGATGCGCCCCAGCCGCATGATTTGGGCCAGTGCATGCGTGGCAAACCTTGGATAGGCATAGTCCATTTCTGGCGAACTGTACGGCGCCCGGGGATCCCACCAGACCATCTTGTTCGGCATCAGCAGCAGCAAGTTCGTTGCTGCCTGCGCCGCCCATCGCGGCACGATGCCGGGGGCAAAGAACGGCGCGACCGAAATCGAGTTGGCGACTTTGCTCTCGTGCTGGGCCTGATGCGCGGTCAGTGTGCCCCCGGCAGATAATCCCACCACGATCACGTTGTCGCCCAATCCCTGGGCGAGGGCGACTGAACTCAGTGCCGTCTCGACGAAGTCTTCCGCACTGACATCGGCCAGCGCCAGCGTGAGGGGGTCGGCCTCGCCGTGACCAGGCAGCCGCGGCACCAGGACGTTGTAGCCGAGGCCGAATAGCCAGGGGGCCAACTCGTCGGCCTGGGCCGGGCAGTTTGTCAGGCCGTGAAAGAATATGACGACCTCCGCGACTTTTTCTCCATGCGTCAGCATCACAGAGCCACATCGCGGGTGCAGCGGCAGGCTCGCTTCATGTTCCTGGACGAGGGCAAAGGCGTCGAGCGCCTCCGCGTGGCTCTGCGCAGGCAACGTGGCGGCCGGCGTGACCAGGGGCTGCATTGGCAGCAGCGACAGGGCGATGAACGCGGCTACGAGCAGGATGACGATGGCCGCCGCACAAAAGCTGAGGCCCTGAAAGGCATGTTCGAGCCAGCGCCGCGGACCTGCAGCGGCATGCCGCCCGGGCGGACGCTGGCCATCCAGGCGATCTTGAACAATAGCGGTCGCCATGCCGGCCGGTGCCAGGACGAGAGTTGCAGCAAAGCCCGTGGTCAGCAGCCCGAAGCCGGCCAGCACGAGCACATGTTCCAGCCGTTCCGGCAGGGACGATGCCGCCGAGCGTGATTGCCAGTCCACCTGCAAGAACTCGGCGAGAAACAATACGATGGGATAGGCGATGCAGGCCACAAGAACGCCCGTCACCCCGCCGCGCACCCAATTGGCCCGCGCGGGCCTCGCCACCAGAAACCACCAGAGCACCCAGCCAGTCAGCAAGACCCCGGCGAATAATGTCGCCGCGGCAATTTCACCGCCCTCGCTGGACGGGGCCCAGCGGATCGGCATTTCGGCAATGGGGGCGGCGACGAGGGCGGCCACCGCGAAGACCAGACCAGCCGCAAGGCTCGATAGCCAGGGTCGCGGCGTGGAGGGACGAACCGGGGAGCCTTCGGCGCTCATGGCTTGCCGGTAGGGTGAGTGACGATCCGGGCCTTGAGATCGTCGATGGCGGCGTCATCCCAGCCGGGTGGCTCCACCAGGGCGTGCCACGCATCGATATAGTCCTCCACCGCATAGACATGGCCGTAGCCGATGGGTGAGGTCTGCGAGAGCGCCATATCCATTCCGATTTGCAGCAGCGTGACCACGGGGTACCAGGTCAACGCGGACGAAACACCGGGGCCGCGCTCCCCGCTCATCCAGGCAGGAGCGCTATAGAGGATCGACCAGTCGAAGAAGACGATCGGATCGCTCGGATATTGCAGGAAGGCGATCCGCATCGGCCCCCAAGGGCTTTCAGGTTCCTCCAGCTGCCCCCCTCTATTGGCAAAGCGGATACTCGAGCCATTGCCGAAGCGAGGCAGCCATTTGGGCGATTTCGGATCGCGATTGTCCGTCGCCCAGCGCCAGACCGGGCTCGTATAGGGTGGCCCGACCCAGAGGGCGCCGTTATAGGGATCGCCCAGCAGATCCAGCAGCTGCGCCGATGCCTGCGAACCATGCGCGCCCAGGCTGAGGCCATTGAGATAGAGCTTCGGCCGCGTGTCATGGGGGAGTCTGGTCCAATAGTCATAGACTACGGAAAACAGCGCCTGCGCGGCATCGCTCCCATAGTCGGGCTCGATGACCAGTGACAGTGGACTGGTCAGGTAGGAATACTGCAGCGCGACGCTCGCGACGTCTCCCGCCATAAGGTATTCGAGGCTGTCGATGCCTGGAGGATCCACCCAACCCGTGCCCACGGGCATGATGACAACGAGGATGGATCGATCGAAAGCGCCGACCCTGAGCATTTCTGCAAGCGCGAGGCGAGCCCGGTCTTCGGTGGTTCGCGCCGATCGCAGACCGACATAGACCCGCAGCGGCTGCATGGACGGCCGGCCGATAAGCTGTTCGATGGCCTGCTGGTCGGGCCCCGTTTCCACATAGATTCGACCATCGCGGCCGATGGTGTTCCAGGCCACGAGGGATTCTGCGCTTCCCGACTGCAGTGGATCATCGGGCGACTCGCCAAACTGGCCGGCGACCCTGTCGAGCTGCTCGAAAAAGCTATCTGCCGTCTGAAGCCCGAACCGGAGGATGACGCCATTGAACAGGACCGCGGCGGCGAGGCCGACAATCAGGAAACCAAGCACGAGCGCGACACGCCTGGGCACATAGCGCATCATCCGGCGGGACATGAGCCTTACGCCATGGACCAGCACGCTCCCGACGAAAATGAGCAGGATGGCGGGTATCAGGGCAACCAGAATGACAAGGAACGGGTGGCTCCCGTCCACCGGGTCTGCCCCCATCGCAGTACGAACCGAATTCTGCCAGTACGCTGTCTGGTAAAGGCTGGAAATGGCGATCGCGGCGCATATCAGGCCAATGAGGGCATGGACCCAGCGGGTATGCCGGCCGAAGGAAATTCTCAGCTCCGTGTAGTCCCATACCCACTGCAGGGACACCCCGATCGCATACCCGACGGCAAAAGTGGTGCCAGACAGAACCCCCTGTATCAGCGGTGTTCTTGGCAGGAGCGAGGGTGTCAGCGACAGGGAAAACAGCAGTGTGCCGACCACCAGGCCGGATCGGACCAGATGCCGGTCGAGAAAGCCCAGCAACGCAGAGCGCACGCGGTTGTCCATGCCTTTCTCGCCGGGGATGGTGTCCTGCACCTTTGACCTGCCTGTTTCCGACGTCGTCAGAAAGTATGGAGGCTCCAACTCACCTCATCGGGAAATCTCAATGATATGCGGGCGCTAGCAGCCTTGGCCGCGAGGGTAGCCTCACGCGTAAACGGAAAGAATGGCTGGGCATCCTGCAACCCAGCAGTATGTGGCGCGGACCGGCTTGTGAGGAGCCGGGATTCAAGCTCTGTAAATCGTGAACCAACTTTGGGACTATTTGATGAGAAAGGGGACGCAGCGCCTATTCACCGCACATCGATTTCCAAATATGCTGTTCGTTATCATCTTGATGGCTCCGGCGATTCCGCTTTGAGCGATTCAGGTGAAGTCAATTGAACGGCGCCACCGGGCCCTCATTCAGGGCTGCCGCAGGACGCGGATAGTCAGCAGCACAAATGCCGGCAACGAAGCCGGATTGGTTCAAGCAAGATCGTCGGCGACATTAATAGTCGCCGGCATGCGGCGGGATTTAGCAGTTGTAACCATTCCATACAGGAGGGGGCATTGTTCAGTGCGTCCCATTCGGAAACCGTTTCCAAGCCACCACCCGTAACCCCCAGCTCGAAGCTGGTTCCGCGACACCGCTATAGCAATCAGCACCTTCCACAATCGCAACAGTACGAGGCTTGGCGCGAGATAGTGCGACCGGTCATGGAGTTGAATGCTCCGGAGCGAACCGACGGCTTTGCTGCCGATATCAGGGCGTGGGACCTCGACAGGATTGTCCTGACACGGTCAACCACGCCCGCCGGTGGATACTTCCGCAACGCACTTCATGTTCGCAACAGCAGTCTGGACCACTGGTGCTTTGTGGCGGTCAAAACCGGCGCCGTACAGACGTTCGGCAGGTACGGGACGCACGTGGCAGATCCCGGTTCCCTGTTCGTAAAGTCCCTGCACACGCCAGTGGAAGGGGCGATGGTCGAAACGACCAGCCTTTGCGTCTTCGTGCCACGCGATTTCTGCCGCGAGAGGGTTGCGGCGATCGATGCGGTCGACGAGACAGTCCTGGATTCGGGCCTGGGACGGCTATTGGCATCTTACCTGGTCAGCCTTGACCGGCAGTTGCGCTGGCTGAGCGCCGATGAAATCCCGGGTGTTTTGGCGGCGACCCGCGCCATGATCGATGCCTGTATCGCGCCAACGACGGACCGGATTGCGGCGGCGCTCACACCCATCAATGCTACTTTGCTCGAGCGGGCTCGCGAAGCGGTGCAGACCAATCTGATGTCACCGTCGCTCGGCGTTGACTCGATCTGCCGTGACCTGGGGATATCACGCTCGCGGCTATACCGGCTGTTCGAGGACCTTGGTGGCGTGGTCCACTATATCCGCAGTCGCAGGTTGCTGGACGCCCATCGAGTATTGTCGGCCGGTACGGACAATCGTCCGATCGTGGAAATCGCCGCTGAACGAGACTTCCTCGATCCCGCCGATTTTAGCCGCGCCTTCAAACGGGAGTTTGGCTACAGCCCGAGGGAGGCACGTCTCCAGACTAGATCGCCATCCCAACATCCTTCGGCTCCGTCGATGGATACCGAACAGGAAGAATCCTTTGGCGACCTGCTGCGTCGCCTCAATTGAGCTAGCCCCGTGGCATAGAAAAAGGCCGGCAGGTTGAACCTGCCGGCCTTTTTCTCGAATACATCGGATAGTCAGCGGGTCGACGGGAGGCCATAGATGCTCTCGATGTCGTCCAGCATCAGATGCGCCGCATAGATGCCGCCGGCGGTGTTCCAGATGATCTCGCTGACGCGCCGGGCCTTGCCGGCCTTGACGCCTTCCAGCGTCAGCCAGAGCGGATCGGCAAGCCAGTCCGCCAGATTGGCCTCCGGCTCGGCATCCCCAAGGTCGCTGGAGAAATAGAAAATGCGGTCGCCTTCCATTTCGGGGATGCGTTCCTTGGTGACTTCCTCGGCGAACTCGTCCTTGTCCTGGGCCGCCGGACGGGCAAAGCCGATCTGGCCCAGGATCAGGCCACCGAAGGTGTCCTTGTAGTAGATGCGGGTGCGGTTGGGCGAGAAGCGGACCAGCGAGAGTTCCTCGCCGACGGCGTCCCCCAGGGCATCGTGAATAGCACTGGTCCGGGCCGCAAAATCGGCCAGGGCCGCTTCGCCCTCGGCGCTCTTGCCCACGACATCGGCATAGAACTTGAGGTTTTCCTGCCATTCCCCGCCAATGGTTTCGGTCATGACCGTCGGCGCGATGGCGGACAGCTGCGGGTAGATCGCCTCCTGCCGCACCTTGGTGCCCAGGATCAGGTCGGGCTCCAGCGTGGCGAGGATTTCGAGGTTCACCGCCAGTTCGGTACCGAGCGGCACGGTATCGACCAGCGGCGCCGCGATATGGTCGTACCAGGGATTGCCGTCCCAGCTCTGCACCGCGCCCACCGGCGTGACGCCCAGGAACAGCAGCGCCTCGGTGCCTTCATTGGTCAGCATGACGATGCGCTGCGGGTTGTCCGGCACCTCTGTGACGCCCATGGCGTGGGTGATTTCACGGGCCTGCAGGGGCAGGACGAGGAGGGCGGTGGCAGTCAGGGCCAGAAGGCCGGCGAAAGGACGCTTGAACATGATGGAAATTCTCGGTGGGGAAGTGGCCGGCATCGCTGCCGGCCCGTGGGTCAGCGGGTGGACGGGAGACCGTAGATGGTCTCGATGTCGTCGAGCAGCAGGTTGCCGGCGATGATGCCGCCCGCAGTGTTCCAGATGGCATCGGACACGCCATGCACCTTGCCGGCCTTGACCACCTCGAGATTCTGCCACAGCGGATCGGCCTGCCAGTCCTCGGCCTGAGTGGCGGCTTCGCCATTGCCGGTCTCGTAGGTGAAGTAGACCAGCCGGTCGCCCTCGAATTCGGGAATACGCTCCTTGGTGATTTCCTCGGCAAATTCCGGCTTGTCCTGGGTCATGGGACGATGGAAGCCGAGCTGTTCGAGGATAAGGCCGGAGAAGCTGTCCTTGAACATGATGCGGGTCTGGCCGGCCATGAAGCGGGCAATGGAGATTTCTTCCTCGAGCGAGGCGCCAAGCGTATCATGCAGCGCGGCAACCCGGCCGTCGAAGGCGGCGAGGGCAGCCTTGCCTTCCTCGCCCTTGCCGACGGCGTCGGTATAGAGCGCCATATTGATCTTCCAGTCGCCGCGCAGACGCTCGGAGACCACGGTCGGCGCGATGGCCGAAAGCTGCTCGTAGATGGCTTCGTGCCGAGATTTGTTGGCGATGATGAGGTCGGGCTCGAGTGCAACGAGAAGCTCGAGGTTGACTGCCGATTCCTCGCCCACCACGGTCACGTCGGCCATGTCGCCCACGATATGGTCGTACCAGGGATCGCCCAGCCAGGATTTGACGGCGCCAACCGGCGTGATGCCGATCGCCAGCAGCGCCTCGGTACCCTCGTTGGTCAGCACCACGATGCGCTGTGGATTGTCAGGGACGTCGGTGACGCCCATGGCATGCGTGATTTCGCGAGCGAGCAGGGGGGCGCTCGACAGGGCGATGATGGCGGCCGCAGCGAGGCTGCGAGTCAGGAGTGAGTGGAGCACTTTTGTCGTTTCCAGTTGCACAAATTCAGCGGGTTGAAGCCAGGCCATAGACGGCCTCGATATCGTCGAGCACGGCGTTGGCCGCGTAGATGCCACCCCCGGCGATCCATACCGAGTCGTCGACGCGGTAGGCGCGGTCGGCCTGCACGGCTTCAAGGTCCTTCCACAGCGGCTCGGCCAGCCAGTCGCTCAGGTTGGCTTCGCCCTCGGCATCGTCGACACCAGGCGAGAAGTAGAAGATGCGGTCGGCGGCGAGTTCGGGAATGCGTTCCTTGGTGAGGTCTTCGGCGAAGGCATCCTTGTCCTGCGCAGCCGGACGCGCGAAGCCGATCGCCGCGAGGATGGCGCCGGAGAACGAGTCCTTGAGATACATCCGGGTGCGTGCGGGCGAAAAGCGCACCAGCGAAATCTCGTCCCCGACGGCGTCGCCCAAGGCGTCATGGATGGCCCCGATGCGGCCCTCGAAGGCAGCGAGCGCCTGATCGGCCTCGGAGCCCTTGCCCACGGCATCGGCATAGACCGCCAGATTGTCCCGCCAGACCCCACCCAGCGTCTCGGTCATCACCGTCGGCGCAATGGCCGACAACTGCTCATAGACCGCTTCCTGGCGCACCTTGCTGCCCAGGATCAGGTCGGGCTCAAGGGCGGCGATCAGTTCGAGATTAACAGCACCCTCGGCGCCCAGCAGGGTGGCCTCCCCCATCATCGGCGTGAGGTAGTCATACCAGGGATCGCCGTTCCAGCTCTCCACCGCGCCGACCGGCACAACGCCGATGGCCAGCAGCGCCTCGGTGCCTTCATTGGTCAGCACGACGATGCGCTGCGGATTGTCCGGCACGTCGGTGACGCCCATGGCGTGCATGATTTCGCGCGCTTCGGCGGGCACAGCGATCAGCCCGACCAGCAATGTCGATGCGAGCAGCATGCGAGCGAAAGCCATAGATTTCTCGTCCTAACTTGACATCAATGTTCAGAAATAAGATGGCTTTCATCCATCAGAAATTAATCTGACTGTCAACGTCAGGTATGGAGTGTCCGTGACCGTGATCGCCGTCACCGCCCAAAGCGGATCGAGCGCCGTAACGTCACGTGGCTCGGTCTATGCCGGCCTCGTCGTGCTTCTGCTCATCGCCATGCTGGCAAGTTTGACGCTGGGCTACCGGCTCTACTCACTGTCCGAAGTCTGGGCCGCCTTTACCGCCCATGACGGCTCGGAAACCGCCACGGTCATCGCCGGTCTCCGGCTGCCGCGAGCTTTGATCGCGCCGCTGGTCGGTTCGGCCCTGGGCATGGCAGGCGTGTTGGTGCAGACGCTGTCGCGCAACCGCATCGCATCGCCCGATACGCTGGGGCTCAATGCTGGCGCGTCCCTGGCCGTCGTGGTGGCCACGGTCGTTCTGGGAGTGCAGTCGCTGGTCGGGCTGTCGCTCGCCGCCGCCTTGGGCGCCCTGGTCACCAGCGTCGTCGTCTTCGGCGTCGCGGCCGGATCAGGCGGTCTTTCTCCGCTCAAGATCGTGCTGGTGGGCGTCACCTTCGCCAGCCTGGCGCATGCCGCCGTCGAGATCATCCTCACCAGCAATGAAGCGCAACTGCAACAGCTGCTGTTCTGGCTGTCGGGCGCTTTTGTCGACCGGCCCATCAGCCTGTTCTTCAATGGTCTGCCCGTCGTGCTCATCGGCGCCGCCGGAGCCTTCGCGCTGGCCGGTGCCCTCGACGCCATGCAGGCCGATGACGCCACCGCAGCGAGCCTCGGCGTGCCGCTGGTTGCCGTCCGCGGCGCGGCATTTCTGGCTGTGTCCCTGCTGACGGGTGCTGCTGTCTCCATGGCCGGACCTGTGGCTTTTGTCGGTCTTGTCGTGCCGCATGTGGCCCGGCGGCTGGTCGGCCTCCGCCACCGGCACCAGCTTCTGGCGGCCGCGCTGACCGGCGCCATCTACGCCACCTTGGCCGACGTCGTGGCCCGGTTCGTGATCTATCCGGTGGAGGCACCCGTTGGCGCCATCACTGCGGTCGTGGGCGCCGCCGCCTTGCTTGCGCTGCTGATGCGGAGGCTGGCATGACCGATTCGGCCCTCCCATCGCTGCGGCGTCGATCGACTCCCACCTTCGTTATTGCCGTCGTCGGCGCGATATTCGTGTTGCTGTTTCTGGCCGGCATCGCCTTCGGCTCGACCTGGATACCACTCGATACCGTTGCCAACGTGCTGCTGGGCGGCGGAGAGAAGACTGACAAGCTCGTCGTACTGCAACTGCGCATGCCACGGGTTGCACTGGCCGCGATAGCCGGCGCGGCCATGGCTCTGTCAGGCTATCTGCTGCAGCGCATCACGCGCAACGAACTGGCCTCCCCGGGCGTATTGGGCGTGGTCGATGGCGCCGCGCTCGGTGTCGTGCTGTTCATGGCCATCTTCGTCAACGAATCCAATGCGCTGACCGTCTCGGTGGCCTGGCAACCGCTGGCGGCCGTGATCGGGGCGCTCACCGCCATCAGCCTGGTATTCCTGCTTTCCGGGCGCCAGGCATCCTCCGCCATTCGCCTGCTTCTGTTTGGCATCGCGGTCGCCGCGGCAGCAAAGGCCCTCACCACCATCTTCATGCTGATCGGGCCGATCTACCAGGCATCCCAGGCAGCGCGCTGGCTGGCCGGTGCGGTCAACACCGCCAACTGGACCGAAATCCAGTACATGCTGGCGGTGCTCGTGCCGGCGGCAATCCTCGCCGCGCTGGCGGCGCGCCACCTGCCGCCCGCCGATCTCGACGACACCTCGTCGCGCAGCATCGGGCTCAACCTGCCGGTCTATCGCATCTACGTCTTCTTCCTCGCGGCGGTGCTCACGGCTGGCGCAGTGGCCTTTGCCGGCGGCGTCAGCTTCATCGGCCTCATGGCACCTCATCTGGCGCGGCTGTTGGTCGGTCGGGCCCGGGTAGCCGGCATGGCCACGTCAATGATGCTGGGCGCCATCATTCTGATAGGGGCCGATCTGCTGGTGCGCGTTGCCTTCGCCCCGCTCGAAGTGCCTGCCGGCACTGTCACTGCCGTGATCGGCGCGCCCTACTTTCTCTATCTCCTCATGCGCAAGGACCGGACCAATGGATGACAGGCTCGCCAATCGCATCGAGGTCAAGGACCTGACGCTGGCCTATGGCAACGAGATCGTGCTCGATGCCCTGAGCCTGCCGATCCCGACGGGGCAGGTCACGGTGCTCGCCGGTCCCAATGGCTGCGGCAAGTCCACCCTGCTGCGGGCCATCAGGCGCCTGCACGCGCCACGTTCGGGCCAAGTGCTGCTCGATTCCGCCGACATCGCCCACCTGCCGGGCAAGGAGCTGGGTCGGCGGATCGGCCTCCTGGCGCAGAGTCCGACCGCGCCGCAGGACATGACCGTCGAGGAACTGGTGCGGCTGGGCCGCTACCCGCATCAGGCCATGCTGCAGCCCTGGAGCCCACGCGACGATGCAGCAGTGGCCGCCGCCCTGGCTGGCACCGGCGTGACGGCGCTTCGTGGGCGCCCCATCGGATCACTCTCCGGCGGCCAGTTGCAACGCGCCTGGATTGCCATGGTCCTGGCCCAGGAGACCGACACGATCTGCCTCGATGAACCGGTCAATCATCTGGACATGGCCCATCAGCTCGATTGCCTGGAACTGGTCGCCCGCCTCAATCGCGATGAAGGCCGGACCATCGTCATCGTCCTGCACGATCTCAACCTGGCGGCGCGCTACGCCGACCAGCTGGTTTTCGTGCATGGCGGCCGCGTCCACAGTCGAGGGACACCCGAGGAGCTCATGACCTCGGCCCTCATCGCCGAAGTCTTCGACGTAGATGCCACCATCCTGACCGACCCGGTACACAAGCGTCCACTGTGCATTCCGCAGAAGCGCAGCTGAATCAGCGTCGGCTCGCCAAAGGCGGCCCTGGCTCGTCTCAGATATGAGGGAAATGGAGCGGGTGAAGGGAATCGAACCCTCGTCGTAAGCTTGGGAAGCTTCTGCTCTACCATTGAGCTACACCCGCGACGCCGCGATAGATGCGGGAAATCGGCGGGGGCGTCAAGGCATGCTATTAACAGTCGCATAACGGCTGCTGGCCTAAGGTTATCGCAAATCCGGGGGCGGATATGCGTATTCTGATTGTTGATGACAGCCGGTCGAGCCTTGCCATGATCGGGACGATCGTCAAGGCGGCGACCGACGCCGATATCGACGCCTGCCTGCACCCCGTCGAAGCACTCGCGCGGAGCGAGGCCACGCAATACGACCTCGTCCTGGTCGATCACATCATGCCCGAGATGGATGGCGTGCAATTCACCAGCGCGCTGCGCGCGCGCACTGCCTATCGCCTGGTGCCCATCATCATGGTCACCTCGGACATGGACCGCAACACACGCATCGAAGCCATCCGGGCCGGTGCCACCGACTTCGTCAACAAGCCCTTCGACCCCACCGAACTGCAGGCGCGCGTCGCCAACCTGCTGACGCTACGCGCCGCGCAGGTCGAACTGGCGGATCGCGCCAACTGGCTGGCACGCGAAGTCGAACTGGCGACCGCCCATCTGCTGGCACGCGAGGAAGAGATCATCTGGCGGCTGGCACGCGCCATCGAGTACCGCGACGGCGATACCGGCGAGCATGTCTCGCGCGTCGCCCAGATCAGCCAGCTCATCGCCGGCGGCATCGGCTTGAGCCCGGAACACTGCCGCATGATCTACCTGGCCGCGCCACTGCACGATATCGGCAAGATCGGCATCGCCGACGCCATTCTGGGCAAGCCGGGCAAGCTCACGCCCGAAGAGTTCAAGATCATGCGCGAGCATGTGACCATCGGCGCTCGCATTCTCGAGAACGGTTCGTCCGAGCTGATCCGAACGGCCGAACTGATCGCCCAGAGCCATCATGAACGCTGGGATGGCACCGGCTATCCCGACAAGCTATCGGGAACCGACATCCCGATCGAGGCGCGCGTTGTGGCCATTGCCGACGTGTTCGATGCCCTCTGTTCACAGCGGCCCTATAAACCCGCATGGCCCATCAACAAGGCCTATGCCGAGATCCTCGCCTGCAGCGGCAGCCATTTCGATCCGGCCTGTGTTGCCGCCTTCAGTGCTAGATGGCCGGAGATCGAGGCCATCATGGGCGGCGCTGAAATCAAGGCCAGCGCCGTCGGCTTCTAGCCGCTCTCACACTTCGTTCGATAGCATTTGCCCGCCGCGGTTGCGCGCGCGTGGCTTTAGCGCTGGCCGCGGAACGCGCCCCATTCATCATTGCGTCCAAAAAGTGGCGGCTACGGCAAGTTCGTCCCGATCTTTGCACTTCCAGGCAAGACTATCGCCGGCGACGCTTGCGCAGCGATGCGCACAATACTTCCCGGTATGCCAAGTATTATCTGGTCGATGACTCGGCGAGATGAATCGAAGACTCGCCATCGCAGAGTCGAGATTCGCCGGGGCCGCTAAATTTTCTGCAATGACTCTGAATCGTTTGCGAAATATTTGTTTGAATGACCAAAGAAAGAATTGATGGAAGCAAGTAAGTGTGGGTAAGACTGCCTTAATCAACTTCGCTTACAGTCTGTAATGCATCGGATGGGAATACGGTGCGGCAGTCGAAGTCAGAGAAAGTGTCAAGGCGCGTCTTAAGAAACTGGTAATAAACTAGCTTCCGGCCGCGCTAACCCATCCAGCGGTAGTAAAATATTATGTATTGCGTATTGTACTATTCAGCTCGGTCATTCCAATGACCAGAGATAGCGTTCACGTCGTCAAAATCGCTGGTGAAGCCGGGCTGCGCGCCGCGCAGGATATTGCCGGATCCCTGCGCAAAGCGCTGACCGGTCATAGCAAGGTCGCCATCGCCACTGAGGCGATCACTGGCGCCGATATCACCACCATCCAATTGTTGCTGGCTGCCCGCAAGCAGGCCTTGGCCTCCGGAAAATCGCTGACGCTCGCCACGCCACCTGCTGGCGTGCTGCGCGACCTGCTGATCCAGGTCGGGTGCCTTGATGCCGATGGCATTCCGCTCACCTCGGATGGTGACTTCTGGACACAGCCAACAGGGCAGAGCGGGGGCAAGCCAGCATGACCAAGACGATCCTGACCATCGACGATTCCGCGTCCATCCGGCAGATGGTGGTGATGACCCTGTCCGCCGCCGGCCTCGATGTCATCGAGGCCATCAATGGCGCCGATGGCTACACCAAGGCCATCGGTCAGACGGTCCATGCCGTCATCACCGATCTCAACATGCCCGTCATGAACGGCATCGAGTTCATTCGCAAGTATCGTCAGCATCCCTCCAGCAAGGGTGTGCCGATCATCCTCTTGACCACGGAATCCGATGAGGAGCTGAAGCGTCAGGCCAAGGAAGCCGGCGCTACCGGCTGGATCGTCAAGCCCTTCAAGCAGGATCAACTGCTGGCGGTAATCAAGAAGGTCACCGGCGCATGAGCTTTCCCGATCCCGCCGACACATTTCGCCAGGAAGCTCGCGAACTGCTCGAACAGCTCGAACTGGGCCTGCTCGACCTTGAGCAGAACCCGGCCAATGACGACCTGATCAACTCCACCTTCCGGGCCCTGCATACCATCAAGGGCTCCGGCGCGATGTTCGGCTTCACCGCCGTCGCCGCCTTCGTCCACGAATTCGAGACGGCCTTCGACCAGGTCCGCAAGGGTCAGACACCGGCCACGCCCGAACTGATTGCTGTGGCGCTCGATGCCAAGGACCACATCCACAAGCTGATCGAACAGCCCGACGCGCCGCAGGCCGGCGGCGAGGATATCCTCAATGCGCTGCGCGTCGTCATCGCTGCTGCCGATGGCGCTGACGAAGCCGTTGAGCACGTCCCGCCGACATCCGCCGCCGTAGTCGCACCTCCAGCCGCTGGCCGCTGGCGCATTCGCTTCCGCCTGCCTGGCGATGCCCTGGTCTATGGTACCAATCCGCTGCTGCTGCTCGATGAGATCAAGGCCATTGGTCCTTGCACCATCCTCGCCCTCACCGACACCATTCCGCCGCTCGATGTCATCGACCCGGAAGTGCCCTATCTGGGCTGGCAGGTCGATCTCACCGCCGAAGATCCGCGCGCCGCCATCGACGACGTATTCCTGTTCCTCAAGGACGGCATGGAGCTGTCGGTCGAGCCGCTGAGCGACGCCGCAACGCCTGATGAAGCCCCCGTGGCTGTCGCGGCCCCGATCGAGGCCGCCCCCGAACCAAAGCCAGTGACACCCGCTCCGGCGAAGGCCACCAAGGCGCCCAAGCCCGCCAAAACCGTCGAGAAGGAAGTGCCCAACGCCGAGCGTGCCGCCGCATCGTCCATGCGTGTCGATGCCGAGCGGCTGGACGAACTGATGGATCGCGTCGGTGAACTGGTTATCGCCCAGGCCCGCCTGACCCAGATCGCCGCGATGAGCAGCGACGGCAATCTCAAGACCATCGCCGAGGAACTGGAGCGTCTGAGCTCGGGCCTGCGCGATACCACGATGGGCATCCGCATGGTGCCGATCGGCACTCTGTTCAGCCGCTTCCGCCGCCTGATCCACGACCTCAGCCGCGATCTCGGCAAGGAGATCGAGTTCATCACCACTGGTGAGGATACCGAACTCGACAAGACCATGATCGAGCGCCTCGCGGACCCGCTGGTCCACCTGATCCGCAACTCGGTCGATCACGGCCTCGAAAGCGCCGAGAAGCGCCTCGCCGCCGGCAAGCAGCCCAAGGGCACAGTCCGTCTCTCGGCTGTCTATGCCGGCGCCGAAGTAGCCATCTCGGTCACCGATGACGGGGCAGGGCTCAATGCCGAGCGCATTCGCGCCAAGGCCGAGGAAGCGGGCCTGCTCGCGCCAGATGCCAAGATCGCCGATACCGATCTCTGGCAGATGATCTTCGCGCCGGGCTTCTCCACCGCCAAGGAAGTCACCTCGCTATCCGGCCGCGGCGTCGGCATGGATGTGG
The DNA here is from genome assembly GCA_049647065.1 of Devosia sp. Lineage (GTDB taxonomy): Bacteria > Pseudomonadota > Alphaproteobacteria > Rhizobiales > Devosiaceae > Devosia. The sequence continues at coordinate 22,713 of JBARWY010000067.1, forward strand.
TCAAGCGCACCATCGACGGGCTGCGCGGCAGCATCGATGTCGCCACCACCCCAGGCAGCGGCTCGACCATGACTTTGCGCCTGCCGCTGACCCTTGCCATCATCGACGGCATGCTGGTTCGCGTCGGCAACGGCCGCTACACCATCCCGCTGGCCGCCGTGGAGGAATGCGTCGAACTGCCCGAGGGCATCGAAGCCAATGCCCGCGGCCGCAACTTCCTCGATATCCGCGGCAGCCTCGTGCCCTTCCTGCGCCTGCGCGAAGTGTTCGGCACCAGGGCACCGGTCGAACCGCACCAGAAGGTGGTCATCGTTTCGTCCGGTGAGGGCCGCGTGGGCCTCGTCGTCGATCAGATCATCGGCAACAACCAGACGGTCATCAAACAATTGAGCAAGCTGCACTCGTCCATCAAGTCGTTCTCCGGAGCGACCATCCTGGGCGACGGCACCGTCGCGCTCATTCTCGATACCGCTCACCTGGTCCAGTTCGGCCAGAACTACGTCGACCAGGGGAGGGCAGCATGACCGCCGCAGCAACGGGCGCCATGAAGGCGCTCACCTTGCGCCTGCAGGACGAACTCTTCGCCGTCGAGGCGGGTAGCGTCCGGGAAATCCTCGATCTCGTGCCGATCACCGAGGTCCCCAACGCTTCGCCCTTCGTCAGCGGGCTGATCAATGTGCGCGGCCGCGTCGTGCCCCTCGCCGATCTGCGCGTGATGTTCGACATGGACCGGCCCGAACCAGATCAGGACACCCGCATCGTGGTGATGGAAGTCGATATCGACGGCGAGCCCACCATCGCCGGCATCCTCGCCGACAAGGTCCATGACGTCACCGACATCGAAGCGGCCTCCATCGAGGAGGCTCCCAAGGTCGGCATGCGCTGGCGCCCCGAATTCATTCGCGGCATCGGTAAGCGCAATGGCGGCTTCATCATCATCCCCGATCTGGGGCGAATTTTCGAAACTCAGGGCGCCAGAACCGCGCCCCCCGCAGCATCAGAAGAAAGGTCTGCATCGTGAGACTCACTATCAAGACAAAGCTGGCAGCGACCTTCATTACTGTGGTTGCCCTGTCCGGCGTCAGCATGTTCCTGGCCATCCAGAGCCTCGGCAAGCTCAACGAGTCGCTCGGCGAGATTGTCGACGTGCAGGCCACCAATACCATCATGATGTCTGACGTGCAGACTTCGCTGGAGAGCGTTGGCTCACGTCTGCGCGCCATGATCATCACCACCGACACCGCAGTCATGGATGAGCTCGGTGCTGGCATCGACAGCGAATTCGCCAATATCGATGACAATGTCCGCCAGATTGACGCCAATCTCCAGGACCCCCTGCTTCGCGACCAGTTCGCCCAGTTCGAGGCTACCCTGGCCGACTACACTGCCATCATCCCCCAGATCGAGGCGCTGACCCATCAGAACAGCGACGCGACCGCCCTGGCTATCTCGCGCTCCGAAGGCAGCGATGCCCTGGGCGTCGTCGAAGAGACCATGGCCGCGCTCAAGAAGAGCCTGGCCGCTCGCGTCAATGCCGGTGAACCGGGCAGCTTCCTGGCCTATCAGATGGCAAGCGACAGCTTCCTGACGATGACCGACATCTTCCGGCAGCAGCGGAACATCCTGCTCGCCTCCGGCGATCCGGAACTCCAGGACAAATGGCACGCCGATTATGTGGCCGGTCTCGCCAGCATCGATGAAGCCCTGCCGGCCCTGCAGCGCGCCATGCCTGCAGCCGACATGCCGCTCTTCACTGCCGCCAAGGCAGGATATGACGGGCTGGTGGTCGCTATGAATCACGCCGTCGAGGTCGCCACCACCAAGACCGACTACAATGCCACCGTTATGGCCGACGAAGCTGCCATCGTCCGCACCTCTGCGGATGACCTGCTCGATGTCATGATCGCGCGCAACGAGGAGTTGCTGCAGCAGGCCGATGCCGACGCTGACGCCCTCTACAATTCATCGATGATGCTGCTGATCGGCCTGCTTGCCGGCTCGGTGCTCATCGCCGCGATTGCTGCCACCTGGATCGTCGTCTCGATCTCCCGTGCCCTGTCGAGCGCTGTCCGCCTCGCCAACGAAGTTGCCGATGGCAATCTCAGCGCCAATGTCGACAACAAGTCCGATGACGAAGTGGGCGACCTGATCAAGGCCCTCAACGCCATGACGCAGAAGCTGCGTGAAGTGGTGAGCGAAGTGACCTCTGCCACCCGCAATGTTGCGGCGGGCAGCCAGGAAATGTCGGCCACGGCCGAGCAGCTGAGCCAGGGTGCCACCGAACAGGCCTCCTCGACCGAAGAGGCCTCGGCCTCGATGGACGAAATGGCCTCGACCATCAAGCAGTCGGCCGACAATGCCAGCCAGACCGAGAAGATCGCCCGCCAGTCCGCTGCCGATGCGATTGCCTCGGGCGAGGCAGTGAACAATGCCGTGGCGGCCATGCAGACGATTGCCGAAAAGATCATGGTGGTGCAGGAAATTGCCCGCCAGACCGATCTGCTCGCCCTTAACGCCGCGGTGGAAGCCGCTCGTGCCGGCGAACATGGTCGCGGTTTCGCGGTCGTGGCCTCCGAGGTGCGCAAGCTCGCCGAACGCAGCCAGGCTGCCGCTGCCGAGATCTCGACGCTGTCGGGGACCACGGTCAAGGCCGCCCAGTCGGCCGGCGAAATGCTCGGCAAGCTGGTGCCCGATATCCAGCGCACGGCTGAATTGGTGGAAGAAATCTCCGCCGGCAGCCGCGAACAGAATGCCGGTGCTGCCCAGATCAATACCGCCATCCAGCAGCTCGACAAGGTGACCCAGCAGAACACCTCGGCTGCCGAAGAAATGTCGGCAACCTCAGAGGAACTGGCCAGCCAGGCCGAACAGCTCCAGGCCGCCATCAGCTACTTCCGCATCGACGCCACGTCGGCTCCGGTAGCGACCAACCGCAGCGAGGCCAAGCCGGATCTCAAGCAGGCCATCCTTGCCAAGGCGCCACATATGGCGCCCCGCAAGCCGGCCGCCAAGGCCAAGGCTGCCAATTCCGGCGGCTTCGACCTCGACCTCGATGACGGCCACGACGATCTCGACGCCGACTTCACCCGTCGCAGCGCCTGATTCGTCTGCCATCCGCGCATCGGGACCTGTCCGGCCCCGATGCGACCTCGAACCTGATTTTTTAAGCGTCGGTACATTGACCGGGGACCGCAGAAGCGGCCCTCAAGCCAAGAAGGGCACGTCCTATGCGATTGACAATAAAGGTAAAGCTTGCTGCGACATTTGCAGTGGTAATCATTCTGTCGGCGATCAGCATGGTTGTTGCCCTGCAGAATCTCGGTTCGCTCAACAACTCGTTCGGTATTGCCATGAACGAGAACGTCAAGCGCATCCAGCTCGTCGCCGACATGGAAGCGGCGACACTGGAAGTGGCGCGCGACGAGAAAAATCTCATCCTGACTCACGAGCCTGCCGCGCAGCGTCTGCTGCTCGAAAGCCTCGATGAAGAAATCAAGCTGGTTCATGCCGATGCCACGGCCCTCGGGGACATTTCCGATGAGGCCGGCAAGGCGTTGATCGACCGTTTCGTCGCCAGCTATGACCGGTACCTTGTCGAACATGCCGAAATTCGGCGCCTGTCCCAGGCCAACCGCGAGGCGGAAGCCTTTGCGCTGGCGAGCGGTCGTGCCGCCGAGGTCCGGAGCGAGGCCGTCATCGCACTCGACGAGCTGACAGCACTGGACAACGAGGAACTGGCCGAGGCGACCCACGACGCCGAGCAACTCTATGCGTCAAGCAGCACATTGCTGATTGCACTGCTTGTCGGCTCGACGCTGCTGGCAGTTGGCGCGGCAACCTGGATCGTCCTCGGTATCAGCCGCGGCCTCAGCCGCATCCGTCTGGCCATAGACGCCGTGGCCATCGGCGATCTCGATCAGCGCGTCGAGGTAAAGTCCAACGACGAAATCAAGGATCTCGTCACCACCGTCAACACCATGACCGACAATCTGCGGGCCACGGCCGCCGCCGCCGACCAGATTGCCGATGGCGATCTGACCATCGATGTCAAACCGCTGTCCGACAAGGACGCCCTTGGACTGGCACTGGAACGCATGGTCGCCAAGCTGCGTGATGTCATCTCGGAAGCCATTACCTCGGCGAACAATGTCGCGGCCGGTAGCCAGGAAATGTCGGCCACGGCCGAACAGCTCAGCCAGGGTGCCACCGAGCAGGCCTCCTCGACCGAAGAGGCCTCGGCCTCGATGGAAGAAATGGCCTCGACGATCAAGCAGTCGGCTGACAATGCATCGCAGACCGAGAAGATCGCCCGCCAGTCCGCTGCCAACGCCATCGCATCGGGCGAAGCGGTGAACAATGCCGTGGCGGCCATGCAGACCATCGCCGAAAAGATCATGGTGGTGCAGGAAATTGCCCGCCAGACCGATCTGCTTGCCCTCAATGCGGCGGTGGAAGCCGCGCGTGCCGGCGAACATGGTCGTGGTTTCGCGGTCGTCGCCTCTGAGGTGCGCAAGCTCGCCGAACGCAGCCAGGCTGCCGCAGCGGAGATCTCGACGCTATCAGGCACCACGGTCAAGGCTGCCCAGTCAGCCGGCGAGATGTTGAGCAAATTGGTGCCCGATATCCAGCGCACGGCCGAACTGGTGGAAGAAATTTCCGCCGGCAGCCGCGAGCAGAATGCCGGTGCTGCCCAGATCAACACCGCCATCCAGCAGCTCGACAAGGTCACCCAGCAGAACACCTCTGCTGCCGAAGAAATGTCGGCAACCTCAGAGGAACTGGCCAGCCAGGCCGAGCAACTGCAGGCCGCCATCAGCTACTTCCGCATCCATTCTAACCAGAACGGCCACGCGGCCACGCCGGCCAAGGCCAAGTCCGCACGCCTTGGCCTGCGCGATGCGATCATGGCCAATGCCCCGCAGATGGGGGAGGGCAAGCCTTCGGCGCGGAACGGCAAGGGTGGTGGTTTCGACCTCGACCTGGACGATGGCCAGGATGAGCTAGACAGCGAATTTACCCGCCGCGGCGCGGCATAGGAGGCAGCAATGGCCGAACGGGCTCAATACGTTACCCTTGGCGTTGCCGACGAACTCTTCGCCGCGCCAGTCGAGAAGGTGCAGGAAATCCTCGACATGCGACCCATAGCCCGGCTGCCGCAGGCGCCGGAAAACTTGCTCGGCATGATCGATGTGCGCGGGCAGGGCATTCCGGTGGTCGATCTGCGGCTGACGCTGGGCCTGCCAGCAATGCCTGACAACGAGAATACCCGCATCATCGTTCTGGCCCTCGTCGGCCAGAACGGCGAGCTGCGGCTCGGCCTGCGCGCCGACCGGGTATTCGAGGTGACCATCCTGGACGAGGACGATCTAGACCCCCCGCCGGCGGTCAGTGGCACCTGGACGGGACGTTGCATCGCCGGCATCGGCCGCCGCAACGGGCGCTTCGTCACCGTACTCGATCTCGAGCGCCTGCTCGGCTCCTTTGACGCTGCTGAAGCGGCCTGAGCCTCGCACCATCATCTCGACCGCCTTCGTGGCCGGAGAATAGACCATTGCCCCCATCTGCCCACAAGGCTCCTGTCCACCAGGAAAACCCTGATGACGATCACCTCTCGGCGCGCGACTTCAAACGCATCGCCGACCTGATCGGCCAGGAAGTCGGCATCAAGCTCCCGCCGACAAAGCGGCTGATGGTCGAGGGGCGCCTGCGCAAGCGTGTACGCGCCCTGGGGCTGGGGTCTCTTGATGACTACGGGACCTACTTGTTCCAGCGAGATGGCCTTGCTGTCGAGCGGCCCTTCCTGATCAATGCGGTGACCACCAACAAGACCGATTTCTTCCGCGAGCCCGAGCATTTCGATCTGCTGGAGGAACGGTTGGTGCCCGACCTGGTCGAATTGCGCCGCTCTGAACGCAAGCCTTTGCTAAAGATCTGGAGCGCCGCCAGCTCGACTGGCGCCGAGGCCTATACGCTGGCCATGGTGCTGGCCGATCTCGCGGCACAACGCCAGGATTTCCGCTTCGCCATCCTGGGCACCGATATCTCGACGTCAGTGCTGGAGCAGGGCGTGCGCGCCGTCTACCCGACCGAACTGGTCGCGCCGGTGCCGCAAGGCAAGCAGCAACGCTACCTGATGCATGGTCGCAAGCCCGGCGCGCGGCCCGAGATACGCATCGTTCCCGAACTGCGCCGCCTTGTCCGCTTCGACCGACTGAACCTGATGGACCAGAGCTATCCGTTCGATCATGACGTCGACGTGATCTTCCTGCGCAATGTGCTGATCTATTTCGATAAGGCCGACCAGGAAAAGGTGATCCTGCGTCTGGTCAGCCACCTCAGGCCGGGCGGTTATCTCATTCTTGGTCATTCTGAATCCATGATCGGTACAGCGGTGACCATGCGTCAGGTCGCTCCGGCGGTATTCCAGAAGGCCTGAAGGTACTTTCCATGACTGCAACCCGACGCAAGATCCGCGTGCTGATCGTTGATGACAGCGCCTCGGTGCGCCTTACGCTGAGCGACATTATCGCTAGCGATCCCGATCTCGAGGTCATGGCAACGGCCGCCGACCCCTATGTCGCGGTCGAGCGCATCCGCCAGGAAGTGCCCGACGTCATGTTTCTCGATGTCGAGATGCCGCGCATGGACGGATTGACCTTCCTGCGCAAGATCATGAGCCAGCGGCCCATCCCAGTGGTGATCTGCTCGAGCCTTGCCGAGGCCGGTTCGGACACCCTGCTGCAGGCGCTCGAAGCGGGTGCCGTCGACGTGGTGGCCAAGCCACGGGTCGATACGACGCAGTTCCTCCAGGAGTCGCGCATGCGCATCTGCGACGCGGCCAAGGCCGCTGCACATGCCAAGTTCCGCGGCGTGCAGAAGGCGCCACCACCACCCGTCAATGTGGAAGCCAAACTGACCGCTGACGCAATTATTCCGCCATTCTCGGAAGCCCGCGCCGCCTCGATGCGCGCCAAGCAACCCCAGACCGACCCAATCATCTGCATCGGTGCGTCTACGGGCGGTACGGAGGCCTTGCGCGAAGTGCTTGAGAAATTGCCGGCCAACAGCCCGGCCATCATCATCGTCCAGCACATGCCGGAGAAGTTCACCAACGCCTTCGCACGCCGTCTCAACGGCCTCTGCGCCATCGAGGTCAAGGAGGCGGAAGATGGCGACGTGGTCCAGGCAGGCCGCGCCCTGATCGCGCCCGGCAACCAGCACATGGTGCTGCACCGTGCGGGCAGTCGCTACACCGTCAACATCGTCGATGGCCCACATGTCTCGCGGCATCGCCCTTCGGTCGACGTGATGTTCCGCTCTGCCTCGCAGGTCGCCGGCAAAAATGCCATGGGCATCATTTTGACCGGCATGGGCGACGATGGCGCGCGCGGCCTGCTCGAAATGCGCCAGGCCGGCAGCCATACCATCGCCCAGGACGAGGAGAGCAGCGTGGTCTTCGGCATGCCCAAGGAAGCCATCCAGCGTGGCGGCGCCGTCAAGATCGTGCCGCTAAGCCGCGTCGCCTCCGAAATCGAAATTTACAGCCGCAACGCCCCGCGCACAGGTGCCACAACATGAGCGCTTTGGCTCTCTCTCTTCCGGCCGCATCGGCCGATGACGCCGACCTTCGCCAGATCGGCCACGCGCTGGCCAAGCCGCGCGAACAGATCGAAAGCACGTTCGTCACGGTCGGTGCGCGCCTCACTGAAGGCGCGTCCATGCTCAACCGCATCACCAAGGTGTTCGAGGCGCTCCCGGCCGAGCTGCAAAGCCCCGAACTCGCCGAGGCCTCGACCCGGCTTGCCGATGTCGGCAGGCAGGCCGAGACCATTTCGGGCCTGTTCGCCACCGAGCAGGCCGACCTGACGCGCCTGGTCGAGGTGGTGAGGGCCGCCGAGCATCCGATCGGCGAGCTGCGCCGCACGGTCAAGATGATGGGCATCGTCGCCATCAACGCCCGCGTCGTTGCGGCCAGCGTTGTCGGCGACAGTGACGATTTCGACGTTTTCACCACCGATATCGCCAAGCTCTCCGAGGGCGCCAGCTCCACCATCCAGCAGTTCACTATGGCCTATCGCCAGTTAACCGATGAGGTCGGCCAGGCGGCGCGGCAGCGGGGTCAGTTCGAAAACGCCCACGCCGATACGTTGAGCCAGCTCTCGGCCGGCATGGACACCGCCCTGGCCGAGCTCGCCCGCCAGCGCGCCAGCTCGGTCGAGAGCAGCGCCGAAACCGGACGCGTGTCGCGCCAGATCGTCGGCCGTATCGCCAGCGCCGTCATGGCTTTGCAGGTGGGCGACGCCACGCGTCAGCGCATTGAGCATGTCGAAGCCGGCCTCGAGGCACTGAGCGACCTGATCGATGCCGGAAATCTGCAAGAAGATGACAAGCATGCTGCCCGCAGCCTCGTGGGAAGCCTGCAGGTTGCCCAGCTCTCCGCGGCGACCGATGCCTTCGAAAGCGATGTGGCCGAGGCCGGCGACGCGCTGCGCGATCTCGCCGCAGATGCCCGTGCCATCACCGATCAAAGCCGCGCCATCTATGGCCAGGGCGACGCGGCCGGAACTTCGTCGCTGGCAGTGCTGAGCGACACTGTGCGCCACGCCGCACTGGTATTGCGCGATTGCGAAGCCGAGCGCGGCAAGCTCGAAAGCGTGGCCACGGCCGTCCTCGGCACTGTTGGTATCCTGCTGAGTCACGTCGAGGCGGTGCAGGAAATCGAGGCCAACATGCGCCTCGTAAGCCTCAACGCCGCGGTGAAATGCGCCCAGCTCGGGCCGCGCGGTGCGGCGCTCAACGTCATTGCACGGCAACTGCGTGAACTCACAGGCGAGACGGTCGCCGCGGCCGAAGCGGCCATGGCCGGACTGCATGAAGCCGCAGGCCTCGCGCAATCCTTCGGCGCCGCCGCCAATGGCGATGCTGCCGGCCGCGTGGGCCAACTTGAACAGGAAGCCACGGCCGCGCTCGTCCTGCTGCAGGGAGTCGACGCTGCCCTCGCCGAAGCGCTGGGAGCCCTCAATCGCGATGGCCCCAATGTCGTCAACCTGCTGGGCGCCGCGGCCGAGACTTTTGCCAGCCAGGCCACGATCTCCGAGACCATGCGGGATCTCGAAATGCAGCTCGTCGAGGCCTGCCCGCCAGCCGCGTCGGCAAGCCCGACCGGTGCCGTCGCCGGCATGCTCGCCAGCCATCGCAAGCGCTACACCATGGATGCCGAGCGCAAGATTCACACCAAGATGTTCGGCGCCGAGATCGCCATAGCAGCGCCTGCAGTCAAGGAAGAGACCGAGGAGACCGACCTCGACGCGCTGTTCTTCTAGGGCAGATAAGGCTTGAAGTGCTTCGACAGCTTTAGCGTCTGGGCCTGGTAGTTCGAACCCAGCGCTGAGCCATAGAGCCGGTCCGGCTGCTCGGCCAGCCGCTCGTAGATCAGCCGGCCGATGGTCTGGCCATGCCCGAGCAGGAACGGCACTTCGCGGCTGCGCACTTCGAGCACGGCACGGCTGCCGGTGCCGCCAGCCGAGGAATGGCCGAAGCCGGGGTCGAAGAAGCCGGCATAGTGCACGCGGAATTCGCCGACCAGCGGATCGAACGGCACCATCTCGGCCGCGTGGGTCGGCGGCACATGCACCGCCTCGTCGCTGACCAGGATGTAGAATTCGTCCGGATCGAGGATCAACTCCTCGCGACCGCGATTTGTCAACGGATCCCAGAAGTCCAGCACGTCGAGGGCGGCCTTCTTGTCGACATCGACCACGGCAGTATGTCGCTTGGAGCGGAAACCGATAAGGCCATTGCGGCCGACGCCCTTGAGATCGATGGAGAGGGCCACGCCTTCGCCCACAGGCACATCATTGTTGAACACCAGCGTGTCGGACGCATGCAGCGCTTGGTGCTCGGCCACCGTCAGGCGGTTGTCGCCCGAGCGGAAACGCATCTGGCTCAACCGTGACCCGGTGCGCACCAGCACGGGGAACGTGCGGGGGCTGACTTCCAGGTACAGCGGTCCCTTGTAGCCAACGGGCATCTGGTCGAAGCCGCGGGCCCGGTCGCCGATGACGCGGGTGAAGACGTCGAGCCGGCCGGTAGAGCTTTTGGGATTGGCCGAGGCACTGACCGCATCCGGCAGGTCGAGGCTTTCCTGGAGCGGCACGAGATAGACGCAGCCACGCTCCAGCACGGCGCCCCGCGTCAGGTCGATCTCATGCAGCTTCAATGCCTCGATGCGTTCGGCCACCGAATGGCTGGGGCCGGGCAGGAAGCTGGAGCGTACGCGAAAGGCGACGTCACCAAGGCGCAGGTCGAGGCTGGCCGGCTGCACCTGATCGGTGTCGAACGCGCGGGCAGCCATGATGGAGCCCTGCTTGTGCAGCAATTCGATCAATCGTGCCGGAAACACGCCCTGCGGCCACGCCTGTTGCTTGTCCATGCTGTCGTGCCCCACGGAAACCGTGGCTACCCCTAGCAACCCATGCAATTGACGCCAACAGGCAATTGGCCTTAGATCACAGCCAGTGGTGATTTGGCCGGTCGCTTGCAGCCACTTAAAACAAGTTGCTAAAGACCGTTTGGGAACCGGCCGCCTCTATGCGTGCCGGTTTTTTTGTTTTTGAAGGCGTTGACGATGTCCCGAGATAAGAACCCTCTCCTCGATCCGAAACTGCACGCGGCCGCGACCCAGATGGTCCATGGTGGCGGCATGCGGTCGGCCTTCAACGAGACCAGCGAAGCGATCTTCCTGAACTCGGGTTATTCCTACCCGAGCTCGGAACATGCCGAGCTGCTGTTTCAGAACAAGATCCCCGGCGGCCACAACTATTCGCGCTTCGCCAACCCGACCGTCGATATGTTCCAGAATCGCATGGCGCTGATCGAAGGGGCCGAAGCCGGTCGCGCCTTCGCGTCCGGCATGGCAGCGGTCACCAACGCCGTGATGAGCCAGGTGCGAGCCGGTGATCACATTGTCGCCGCACAGGCCCTGTTCGGCGGGTGTCGCTATGTCGTGGAGGACTACGCGCCGCGCTTCGGCGTGGAGTCGACGCTTGTCGATGGCCGTGACCCCGAGAACTTCGCCCGCGCCATGCGCCCCAACACCAAGGTCGTGTTCATCGAGACCCCGACCAATCCGACGCTGGAACTGGTCGATATCAAGGCCGTGGCTGAGATCGCCCACGCTCATGGCGCCAAGCTCATTGTCGATAACGTCTTTTCCACCGCGCTCTACCAGAAGCCACTGCAGCTTGGCGCCGATCTCGTCACCTATTCGGCCACCAAGCATATCGACGGACAGGGCCGGGTGCTCGGCGGCATCGTCCTGGGGTCAAAGGCCTTGATCGAAGGCGACGTCCACACCTACCTGCGCCAGACCGGCGCGACGCTCAGCGCCTTCAATGCCTGGGTGCTGCTCAAGGGCCTGGAGACCTACGAGCTGCGCATCCGGCAGATGACCGACAGCGCCGAAAAGGTAGTCGACGCCCTGGCTGGTCATCCCAAGGTCAACCGCGTCATCTACCCGCATCATCCCAGCCATCCGCAATATGAACTGGCCAAGCGGCAGATGCAGCGCGGCTCGACGCTCATCGCCATCGACGTCAAGGGCGGGCAGGAAGGTGCGTTCGCTCTGTCGGACAGCCTGGCGGTGATCCTGATCTCCAACAATCTGGGCGACGCCAAATCGCTGATCACCCATCCGCGCACCACGACCCATGCCCGCTTCACCGAGGACGTGCGGCTGGAAACCGGTGTCACGCCGGGCTTGCTGCGCCTGTCGGTGGGGTTGGAGAGCCCTGACGATTTGATTGCCGACCTGATGTATGGGCTGGATCAGGTTTGAGCATGAACGCGGTGCGTGGCGCTCACCCCCTCCCAACTTCCCCCATCGAGGGGGAGGTGTCTCTCCACTCTTGGGGCACGACCTCCGCACAACCACAGGGCGGTACCTCCCCCTTGATGGGGGAGGTGAGGAGGGGGTGGGGCCGAGCACTCAGTGCACTGATCCTCGCCCTCCTTGCCGCACCTGCAGTCGCCCAGCCGCTGCCCTATCATTCCGACCCCAGCGCCCGCGAAATCCTGCCGAGCCTGACGCCGGTGCCGGCGATCCGCTTTCTCACCACGGCCGATTTCCCGCCGTTCAATTTTCGCGATGCGGGCGGCGAGTTGATCGGCTTCAACGTCGATCTGGCCAAGCGCATCTGCGCCGAGGTCAATGTTGCCTGCACGATCCAGGCCTGGCCATGGGAGCAGGCGGCCAACGCCCTCAGCGACAGCCAGGGAGACGCGCTCATCGCCGGCCTCGCCATGACCGAGGAAAATGGCGCGCTGTTCGATTATTCGGCCATCTATCTGGCACTGCCCGGGCGCTTCGTCACCCGTGCGCCCGATATCGGCGTGTTCGACGCCACCGCGCTGGCCGGCAAGACCATAGCGGTCCGAGACCGCAGCACGCATGAAGCCTTCCTCACACGCTACCTGCCCGAGGTGACCATCGTCCGCTTCGACAGCGAGATCGCCGCATTGGAGGCCGTGGAGGGCGGCGAGGCAGACGCGTTCTTCGGCGACGCCATGCGCGCCTCGTTCTGGCTCAATGAAAACCTGACCTGCTGCGGCTTCGCCGGAGAGCCCTACTTCCGCCCGAACTTGTTCGGTGAGGGCCTTTCCATAGCCGTGCCCGCCGGCCATGACGCTGTGCGTCACGCCATCGACTGGGCGCTGGTCAAACTCAAGGACAATGGCGCGCTGGACGAACTCTACCTGCGCTGGTTTCCGGTGGGGTTCTATTGAGCCAGTCCCGGGCACTCATGGCAGTGCTCGGGCTCGTCGCCTATGTCGCGGCCTCGCTGGCCGCCGCTGCCACCATGTATCTCCTGCTTCTCATGCCTCAGGGGCTGGTCTTTGCCGGCAGCCATCCGATCGAGTTTCTCGGCGGCGTGCTCATGCTCGCTGTGTTCATCTGCATATTCGCATTGATACCGTTCGGCGTGGCGCTGGTGGTACTTCGCTGGCTCAAGCGCCGGGATTGGCCGTCATACGTGATTGCCGGGCTGCTGGTGGCTTTCGCTGCCCAGTATGGCTCGTCCGCGGCCGCGCAAAAGGCGCCGGCATTGCTGCTGGCCGTGTGGCCCCTGACCATCGGTGGCGGCGTGGCCGGCTTGATTTATTGGCTGGTGTACCGGCTGCTGAGCCGTCGCTTTCTGAGGCCTGACTAGCTAGCAGTTGGCGTCAGTTGAAGCTCGCGCTGCTGCGCTCCCGCCTGGCGACCCGCCTCAGTCAATTGGTAGACGCCGTTGCTCACGCGCTCGAACCAGCCATAGACATTGCCGAGCAGGATCTTGCCGGCATCAGGCGCGCCCGCCTTCATGTCCCGCGGCCTGAGCGGGCCGTCGAGCAGCGCTTCGGCGCAGATCAGCGCCTGCTGCCGGTATGCCGTCATGATTGGTATTCTGGTGCTGCCGCCCGCTGTTGGATCACCGCGACGGCGCTGATGCTCGCGAACGAGGCGCGACCGGCGCTTGGGATTGGTGCGCGGCATCGGTGATACGGAGCTGACGATGACGCTGACAATGCCCGCATCCGACACTGCAAGCATGCCGATGCCCAGCCGTCTGCAGAGATCGCGATAGCGCTTGTCGGCCTCGCGGCCCTTGCCCTTGGCGGAAATCCGCGCGGCGATCCAGACCTCGTCGGCGATGGAAGCGCGATCGACGGCCTGCAGGATCAGTTCGAGATTGAAGGTCAGCTTCAGCTCGCAGACCACCACGATCGACGGATCGGACGCGTTGAGGCCGACCAGATCGCAACTGCCGATCTCGCCTTTGACCTCATAGCCGGCGGCTTCTAGGAAGGTCTTGACCGGTTGATAGAGCGAAGTTTCCATTGAGGCCGTGCATCCCGGGGTCACTCCGAGGCTAATCCCGATTCCATTCGGAAATGGTTACGAGCGCGTGGGCTCAGGCAGCCGGCATGCGCCGATGCCGCGCCCGCGCCGCCACTTCGATGGCGGCCGTGGTCAGGCGGTCGAGGTCGAGCTTGTCGCGCAGCAGTTCGAGGAAGCGCAGTTCCTCCTGCTCGAGGTGGAGGTCAACGGAGGTGATCTCCACGGCCACGGCATAGGCCGTGTCCTGTAGCTTCCCCGGCAGCGCGGCAATGGCATCATCCATCACCTGGTCCAGCCCACCCGGGCCGTTGAGCTTATCGGCACAGGAATTGGCGACAGCCGCCAGCCGGTTCTTGTCGAAGCTCTCGAAGACCGGCAGCCGCCCGATCAAGGTCTGGATGCGGACCAGCTCCTTTTCCGTCATGGCGCTGTCGGACGAGGCGGCAACGATCATCAGGTGGATGAGGGCGTCGTGGGCGGCATTGGACATCAGGTATTCCCGGGCTGGTACGTGCTCGATAGCTAGGCCCGTAGGGCGGCGTTGGCAAGCGCTGGCCCCGAAAACGTTGACGTTGCGGCCACAGGATGCAACACACCCGCACTCCATCTCCCGAAAGGCCAAGCCCTTGTCGTCCGCTCCGTTGCCCGTTCTCGATCCCGCGTTCTTCGACGCCGCCCAGACTGCCCGCGCATGGCCGTTTGAGGAAGCCCGGAAACTGGTCAAGCGGCTGGAGAAATCGGGCAAGGCCGAGGCCGTGTTCGAAACCGGCTATGGCCCGTCGGGCCTCCCCCATATCGGCACTTTCGGCGAAGTGGCACGCACCACCATGGTCCGCACCGCCTTCCGCCTGCTGACCCGCGACCAGATTCCGACGCGGTTGATCTGCTTTTCCGACGATCTCGACGGCATGCGCAAGATCCCGGAAAACGTGCCCTCCAAGGAGGCCATGGAACCGCATCTGCAGAAGCCGCTGACCTCGGTGCCTGACCCCTGGACCAATGAGTATGCGAGCTTCGGCGATCACAACAACGCCATGCTCCGTCGGTTCCTCGACACCTTCGGCTTCAACTACGAGTTTGCCAGCGCCACCGACTACTACCGCTCGGGCAAGTTCGATCCCGTGCTGATGCGGGCCGCAGAGCGCTATGACGACATCATGGGGGTGATGCTGCCTACGCTCGGCGCCGAGCGGCAGGCCACTTATTCCCCGTTCCTGCCGATCTCTCCGATCAGCGGGAGGGTGCTCTATGTGCCGATGAAGGAAGTCAACGCCAAGGACGGCACCGTGACCTTCGCCGACGAAGACGGCCGCGACACCACCGTTCCGGTCACCGGCGGTCACGTGAAGATGCAGTGGAAGCCCGATTTCGGCATGCGCTGGGCCGCCCTCGATGTCGATTTCGAGATGTTCGGCAAGGATCACCAGACCAACGCCCACGTCTACGACAAGATCTGCGAAATCCTCGGCGGCAAGGCACCCGAGCACTATGTGTTCGAACTGTTTTTGGACTCCGAGGGCCAGAAGATCAGTAAGTCCAAAGGCAATGGCCTGACGATCGACGAGTGGCTGACCTACGCCGGCAATGAGAGCCTTGGGCTCTACATGTTCCAGAAGCCGCGCGTGGCAAAGCGCCTGCATTTTGATGTCATTCCACGCGCCGTGGACGAGTATTTCGCTTTCGTCGCCGCCTTTGATCGCCAGACTACTGCCGAGCGGATAGAGAACCCGGCATTCCATGTTCACTTCGGCAACGTGCCCAAGGTCGACATGCCGGTTACCTTCGCGCTGCTGCTAAATCTGGCAACGGCCTCGAATCCTGAAACCCCCGAAGTGATGTGGGGGTATATTTCGGCCTACGCGCCCGGGGTTTCGGCGCAGACGCATCCGCATCTGGACGCGCTGGTTGGCTATGCCATGCGCTATTTCCGTGATTTCGTACAAAAGACCTACCGCGCGCCAGACGATATTGAGCGGGACGCTCTCGAAGCCTTGTCCGCGGCCCTCGCAAATCTGCCCGCGGACGCCGATAACGAGGCTATCCAGAATGCCGCCCTGGACGTCGCGCGCTCTGTCGAGCGGTACCAGGACCATACGCGAAAAGGTCCCAATGGTGGTCCCGGCGTGTCCGGGGATTTTTTCCAGATGCTCTATCAGGTTCTTATTGGGCAGGAGCGTGGCCCCCGCTTTGGCTCGTTTGCGGCGCTCTACGGTATCGAGAATACCCGCAGGCTGATCGCCGATGCATTGGTTGGGAAGTTCCTGACGGCGGACTGAGAACGGAGACCATCCATGACCCTGCGCGCTCTGGTGCTCATCGTTCCGCTGTTGCTGGCCGTGCCAGCGTATGCGGCCGAGGATGATGTCCCCGAGGCCATCCAGGGCAAATGGGTGAGTGAAGGCGAGACCTGCGACGCCGTTGGTGAACCACTGGTGGTTTCGGCCACCACGCTGGTCTATGCCGATGGTACCATCGATGACGTGTTCTTCTCGCCCGAGGATGGTGCCGATGGCGCCATCCACTTCCGTGAGGAAGGCGTGGTGATCAACTACGAATATATCGAGGACCGCGACCTGCTGGTCTTCCATCCCGAAGGCTTCGGCATGGGCAGTGCCATTCCCATGCTGCGCTGCCAGGGACCAGCCGGCATTCCTGAGCGCCGCTGCGGCTGGCTGGCCCATATCACGCCGGGCAACTGGCAACTGATCGATGCCGACCGCACCTGGGTGCTGTCCGAGCGGGGCGATGACCGGGGCGCCATTATCCCGGTCATGGACATGGTGCCGGACTTCGACCTCGAGCAGTACGTCTCGACCGGCACCTATTACGGCTATGGCTGCGCCTGCATGACGGTCACGACTGATAGCGCGCAAGGCAGGGTGCTCAGTATTGCCAGCAGCAAACGCCTGCCGCTCGCCACATGCCAGGCCGACAAGTCCCTGCCTGCGCTGAGCGACTGGTAACGCCGGCACCTGCTGATGCCCCGGCACCATTCCAGCGATGGCACTCAGCCCTCGTGGCAGACCGCCTCGATATTGTAGCCATCCGGGTCAAGGATGAAGGCGGCGAAATAGTGCGCGTGGTAGCGCGGACGCAGGCCAGGAGCGCCATGTCGCGGCCACCGGCGGCCAGCCCGACCGCGTGAAAGGCGATCACCGCGTCACGGTTCGGGGCCGTAAAGGCTATGTGAATGCGGGGCTCGTGTGGCTCGCCCCCCGAGATCCAGAATGCGCCACCGGGGTCGTCGTCTGTCCGCATCGGCGATCGACCAAATCCGACGGCGTCGCCAAGGTCCAGGCTCGGCAGAATGCCCAGTGTTGCCAGCGTTGCGCTGTAGAACGCCCTGGAGCACGCCAGGTCGGTGACGTTGATGCCGGTATGATTGATCATCTGGCCTGCCTTCCGGTCGCAGCGACAGGGCGGGCCGCGATGGGTGTCACTGACTGGCCCAGATGATGCGAGCGATCCATTCGATATCTACCAGGTCGAACAGCCGGGGCTCGTAGGCCGGGTTGATCGAGTGCAGCTCGATCTGCCTGCCGGTCTGGCGGTAGAGGATCTTGGCCATCACTTCGCCATCGCGGGTCTTGACCACCACCCGGTCGCCCCGCCGTACCTGCTCGGTGGGCGATACCACGATGCGATCCCCCTCGCGGTAGAGCGGCTCCATGGAATCGCCCTGCACTTCGAGCGCATAGATGCCGCCTTCGCCGGGCGAGGGCAGGGCAATCTCGTCCCAGCCCTGCCCTGCGGGAAAGCCGGCACTATCAAAAAAGCCGCCGGAGCCCGCCTGGGCGAGACCGAGCAATGGCACGGTGCGGTTAGGCAGGTTGTCGTTCATTTGCAGGAACGCGCCGGTGCCGGTGAGGAACGAGTCGAAACTCTCCCCCGTGGCCTCGAGGATCTTGGAAATGCTCTCGGTGGATGGCCAGCGCTCGCGGCCGTCCTTACTGACGCGCTTGGAAACGTTGAAGGCGGTGGCGTCAAGACCAGCCAGCTTGGCCAGGGCCGAAACCGAATGGCCATGGCGCCGTGCGAGGGCGTCGATCCCGTCCCAGATAGCTCTGTGTGACAGCATGGCGGTATACCGGAGAGGAACTATGTCTTATAGCTGGAATTAAGTCCTATCGTTATCGCTTCAAGTTTGTCTTGTAAAGGCCCGCCCTCGGCTTGCGGCGCCGTTTCGGCGCCATTAGGTTCGCGCGCATGAGCACACCGGAATTCGTCTACAAGATCGCGACCGAAGCCGCGTTCGCGCCGTCTCGCAACGCCGCGACTTTCGCTGGCATGCCCATCGATGCGGCCGACGGCTACATGCACTTTTCGACCGCCGCGCAACTAGCCGAAACGCTCCGCCTGCATTTCGCCGGCCAGGACGGACTGGTCCTGCTGGCCGTGCCGGCTGCCGAGCTTGGCGCCGATCTGGTCTGGGAGCCTTCGCGCGGTGGCGCACTTTTCCCCCATCTTTACGGTGGCCCGCTTCGCCTGTCGGCCATCGCCTGGGAGGCGCCGCTCAGCGTTGGCGCCGACGGCACCTGCACCTTGCCTGAGGCCGTGCGATGATCCTGTCGGCGCTGTCGCCCCTGCTGCGCATTCCGGCCCTCTCCGGTCTTACCCGCGAAGCGCTGCTCAAGATGGATCCCGAGACCGCCCATGGCGCGACGATCACCGCCCTGCGGCTCGGCCTCGCGCCCGAGCAGGGCCATCCCGATGGCGCCGAACTGCGCACCAGCCTGTGCGGGCTCGAACTGGCCAATCCGGTGGGCATGGCCGCCGGCTTCGACAAGAATGCCGAGGTGGCGCGGCCATTGGCACTGATGGGTTTCGGCATGGTCGAGATCGGCACGGTCACCCCGCGCCCGCAGGTCGGCAACCCCAAGCCGCGCCTGTTCCGCATCAGCGCTGCCGATGGCGTTGTCAATCGCATGGGCTTCAACAACGAGGGTCACGATGCCGTCTTTGCGCGCCTGAAGGGCCAGCGGATCGCGGCGGCGCTGGGTGTTAATATCGGCGCCAACAAGGATAGCGAAGACTTCGTCACCGACTATGTGTCGGGGGTAAAGCGCTTCGCCGATCTTGCCGATTACCTGACGGTCAATGTTTCCTCGCCCAATACGCCTGGCTTGCGCAATCTCCAGGCCGACGAAGCCCTGCGCCGCCTGCTCGGCGAGGTGCTTTCGGCCCGCGCCAAGGCCAAGACCCGGGTTCCGGTCTTCCTCAAGATCGCGCCCGATCTCGACGAAGCGGCGCTCGACGCCATTGCCAGCGTAGTCCTCGCGACCGACCTCGACGGGCTGATCGTCTCCAACACCACCATCACCCGCGATGCGGTGGCGGGCCTCGAGAACGCAGCGGAAACCGGCGGCCTTTCCGGCAAGCCACTCTTCGATCTCTCGACCCGGCGCCTGGCGCAGATGCGGCAACGCGTTGGTACCCTGCCGATCATCGGCGTCGGCGGCATTCATTCGCCGCAGTCGGCCCTGGCCAAGGTCGAGGCAGGCGCCAATGCCATCCAGCTCTATTCGGCCATGGTGTTCGGCGGGCTCGACCTGCTCGATCGCCTCAAGCGCGGCCTTGTCGCGGCCGTGCGGGCCGAGGGCAAGACCAATATCGGTCAGTTGGTGGGAACCAAGACCGCCGACTGGGCTGAAGGCAAGGCTTCGCTCTAGGCCTTCTCCGCCCCGATCGAAAACAGGGCCTCGAACTGGCCGTCCTCGATGCGGGCCGCGGCGATCACCGCCTGGGTGCGGCTGTCGACATCCAGCTTCTGCAGGATCGCCGAGACATGCGCCTTGACGGTCGCTTCAGAGATGGTGAGCTCGTAGGCGATCTGCTTGTTCATCAGCCCGTCGCTGAGCATCATGAGCACACGCACCTGCTGCGGCGTCAGCGTCGAAAGCCGGCGCATCAGTGCAGTATGGGCATCGTCGCCGCCCAGCATGGTCCCCTCGGGCACGAAGACTTCGCCCGACAGCACCGTTTCGATGGCGCGGCGGATCTCGGTGGGCCCAACGGATTTGTGAAGATAGCCGGCGGCACCCAGCTCGAAGGCACGCCGGATCACCGTGTTGTCCTCGACCGCCGAGATGATCATCACCGGAATGTCCGGATACTGCGCCCGCAGCAGCAGCAGTCCCGAAAAGCCCCGCACGCCCGGCATGTTGAGATCAAGCAGCACCAGGTCGCAGTCGCGGTCGGCATCGAGCGCGGCGCTGAGCCCGCTGAGATCGCCGGCTTCCTCGACGCTGACGGTGGCGTCGCCCCCCGATAGGGTTTGCCGCAGCGCCGCCCGGAACAGCGGGTGATCGTCGACGATGATAATGCGGCGGCGGGTCATGGCGGTGATGGACTCCCCTTGGGACACCAGCAAGCGCTAGCGCGGATCGGGCGACTTCACAATGCTACGAAATAGGGTCTTTGCGCCTGTGGCCCTTGCAAATTGCAGCGATACTTAACGGGTTCTTTACCATGTTTTCCCAAGAGTGACCGTCATACCTTCGTGTTGAATCGCGAGGGGTCCGTCTTTCATCACAGGGACTAGCCATGGCCCGCGCCTACCAAATTCCGGAGATGTCCGATGCGGCTGCAGAGCCGCAGGCCGGCGAATGGCAGGCGCTCCGCGGCGAACTGGTTGCGCTGCTCGACCAGGTCGAGGGCCGCTATGCCGGCGACGAACGTCCAGAGCCTGCGCTGACAGGCCTTACCCGCCGCGTGCGGAGCCTGCGTGACCAGGTAGACGGTCCCGAGCCGGCAGTACGCCGCCGCGAGGCGCTGCGCACCGTCAAGCGTGCCGTCGACCGCTTTTCCTACCGCGATGATCTCGGGCCATCCGCGGATGAACAGGACGAACTGACCAGCGCCATTGCCGAAATCCGCGGCCGGCAGATGTCGGCCCCTGCGGCCGCCCTCGGCCGTCGTGCCGTGGACATGCCCGAGTTCCGCGAGCTGAGTTCGCTGGTAGGCGGTCTCTCGGGTCGACTCGAGCGCCTTGAGGGCGAGCTCAAGTCGCAACGCGCTGGAAATGGCAGCGTGCGCGAGGTCGCAGTCCAGGTCGAGCAATTAACCCATGTCGTGGAACTGCTGGCAGGAGCCGTCGGCGAAACAGGGCAAGTCAAGCGCCTCGAGGCCCAGATCGGCGCGCTGGCGGCGTTGATCGAAGGCGGCCCGCGCGTTGACCTCTCGGCCATCAACAACCGCCTCGACGATGTCTCCGCCACCGTGGGCAAGCTGGCCGAACTGCAGGCCCAGCAGATGGAGCGCGAGATCGCGCGCGAGGACCGCAAGGCAGCTGAGCCGGTTGTCGATGGTGCCGCCAAACTCGCCCCGGCCATGCACTCGATCGAAAAGAGCGTGCGCAACGTCTATGACCGCATCGACTCTATCGAGAAGAGCGTCGCTCTGTCATCCGGCGATTTCGAGCGCCTTACCACCGAAATGGCCACATTCACCCATGCCATGAAGGACCGCGAAGCCGCGCCCAGCAAGCTGGTGGCCAAGGTGGATGCCCTGGCCACCCGCATCGGCAGCTTCGCCACGGCAAACGGCGATGTCGCCGGTCTCAAGCAGGATATCGCCTCGTTGCGCGATGCCGTCATGGCCGGCATGGAGCCACGCTTCCTGCGCATCGAGGACCAGATCGAGGCGCTTTCCGATCGCATGTCGCCCGGGGCCGAATCGGCCCAACTCGAGAACCAGCTCAAGCTGCTGATGACGCGCATGGACGAGACTGGCGCCCAGCTCAATGGCCTCGCCAAGCTCTATTCGACCCAGTCCGATCCGGCCGATCTCGAAGCCATGGCAACGCTTGTCGCCGAGCGCACCAGTGACGCCGTGACTCGCAAGGCGCCGGCGCCCGTGGCCATGTTCGGCCCCGACAGCCTCAAGAGCATCGAGGATCGCCTGACCGGCCTGATCAAGTCGGCGGGCAAGACCCCGGACTATGAGGCGCTCGCGGCCATGGTGGCCGAGCGCACCTCCGAGGCCGTTGCAAAATCGGCCCCGGCTTCCGCAGCCGGCATGAGCGAAGACGGCATGGCGGCGCTGGAAAAGCGCATGGCCGCCCTCTTTAACACCGCCGGCAAGGACACCGCCGAACGGTTGACCCGGCTGGAAGCCGCGCTGAGTGGTCAGGAAGAGCGCAGCGCCGCGCGCGGGGCAAAGCGCGCAGCCGCGACCCCACCTCCCGTCGAGGAAATAGACGACGACCGCGCCCGCATCGACGCTATGCTGACGGCGCTGTCGGGCCCGAAGTCTGCTGCCAAGAGCGATTTCATGCCGGCAAACCCGGTCGATGAGGCGCCGCTGGTCGATCCCGGCTTCAAGGATACCGGTCCGGTCCGTGCGGCGCTTGATGCCAAGGTCGGCGCACGCCCGCCAATGCCGGCCAGCGAGCCGGCGGGTTCAGCCCGCCCCGCATTCGATCCTGACAGCGTCGAACGCCCGCCGCGTCCCCAGTCGAGCTTCGCCAAGGGCGAAACCGATCCTTTCGCGCCGGCCATGGCGGCATCGCCCCGGGTCGAGACGCCAGTCAGCCAGAGTAGCACCAGCACCTTCGTGGCTGCGGCCCGCCGCGCCCAGCGCGCGCGCCAGGAGGCAACGGCTCCCGCCGCCGCATCCGCCAATTCGCTGATCAGTCGCGCCCTGGCGCGGGTCATGCCGGGCAGTGCCGCCGCGGCACCGACGGGCGACGAAGCGGTCCAGCCGTCGCCCAAGGCAGAAAAGCCCGCCAAACCGGCCAAGCCGGCCAAGGAGAAAAAGGTCAAGGCCGAAGCTCCGCCAGTGGCGCCGGTCTTCGGTCCCGAGGCCGAGAGTGACGCGCTCGCCGACAAGCCAAGCTTCCTCACGCGGTATCGCCGTCCGCTGCTGCTGGCCGCCACCCTTGTTGCCGTCTCGATGCTGGCACTCAATCTCGTCATGCAGCGCATGGGCCCCAGCAGCGCCCCAGCCACGCCGTCAGCGCCGCCTGCGGTCGAGCAGCCTTCGGCCACTCCTTCGGCAAGCGATGACGTCTCCCTCGTGCGGCCCGAGCCGCGGGTCATCGACATGATCGATGGCGGCGCTACGGCCTCGATCAATCCGAACCAGCCCATGAGCTTCACCAAGGCCGTGGCCACCACGTCGATGCCGCCCTCGCTCATGGCCCTGTCCGTCGGGTCGGATGCCGAGGTAGTGCCCGTCGACGTTCCGGTCGATATCGCTCCCGAGGTTACCGGCAGCATCACCGATACGACCGCCGCCGTCACCGAGACCTTCGAGCTGCCACCCGACGGCGTCGGCCCGCTGGAACTGCGCCAGTCCGCCGCCGATGGCGACGCCCGCGCGCAGTTCGAAATCGGCGCCATCTATACCGAGGGCCGCGCCGTCACCCAGGACTATGCCGAGGCCGCCAGGTGGTACGAGCGCTCTGCCGCGCAGGGCTTCGTGCCGGCGCAGTATCGCATCGGCAACCTCTATGAAGCCGGGCAGGGCGTGGACAAGGACTTCGAGGTCGCCAAGCTCTGGTACCAGCGTGGCGCGGAAGCCGGCAATCGCATGGCCATGCACAATCTGGCGGCGCTCTATGCCGGCGGACAGCTTGGCGAGCAGCAGTTCGAGTCGGCCGCCGAGTGGTTTGCCCGGGCCGCAGCGCACGGCATGACCGACAGTCAGTTCAACCTCGGCATGCTTTATGCCCGGGGCCTCGGCGTCGAGCAGGATTTCGAAGCGTCCTTCAAGTGGTTCTCCCTCGCCGCCCGCAATGGCGACGCCGATGCCGCCAAGGCCCGCGACGACATTGCCAAGTCACTGACGGCGGAGGCCGTGAGCCGCGTCGCCGATGAGCTGGACCTCTGGAAGGCCGAGCCGATCGAACTGGCGGCCAATTTTGCGCCGCTCGGCACCTGGTCGCCCAGCTTCGATCCGGGCGAAGTCATCACCACCAGGGATGTCGTTTCCAGGGTGCAGATGGTGCTCGGCAAGCTTGGCTTCGATGTCGGTACGCCCGATGGCATGGCCGGCCCCAAGACCGCCGAAGCCATCAAGGCCTTTGAGCGCGGCACCGGAATGAGCGAAAGTGGCGCCGTCAATCCGCGCCTGCTTGCCGTGCTGGGCAGCCAGCCCGTCTGACAGGATCGGCAAGCTGCTGACATCGAACTGTCGTTTGACACCGCACGGGTGCGGTCCTAAGCCGACGAACAGGAGGTTCCCACCGGAAGGCGGGAACCTTTGACCTATTGTTGACGTACGATCCTGTAAGGTCGTGCGGCGTAGTGATTTTTAACGGATCAGGGTCTTGCAGGTCTATCTGCCGATCGCCGAACTGTCCGTGAACCTCTTCTTTCTCGTGGGGATCGGAGGGGCGGTCGGTTTCCTGTCGGGCCTGTTCGGGGTCGGCGGCGGTTTCCTGCTGACTCCCCTGCTGATTTTCTCTGGCGTACCGGCCCCGGTCGCCGTGGCTTCTGTTACCGGCCAGGTGGTGGCCGCATCGACCTCGGGCGCCCTGGCGCATTATCGGCGCGGCGCCGTGGACCTGCATCTGGCGCTCTATCTAGTCCTGTCGGGCGTGCTCGGCGCCTTCGGTGGCGTGGCGACCTTTGCCATCCTGCGCGACGCCGGCCAGCTCGATGTCGTCATCTCGGTGGGCTTCCTCGTCCTGCTGGGCTCGGTTGGTGTGCTGATGCTGATCGAGTCCACCCGCGCCATCCTCAAGCAGCGCAAGGGCATCGTGGTGCGCGAGCGCCTGCCCAACCAGCACAACTGGATCCACGGCCTGCCGATGCGCGTGCGGTTCAAGAAATCGCGGCTGTATATCAGCGTGTTGCCGGTGCTGATCATCGGCCTGTTCATCGGCTTTGTCGGTTCGCTGCTCGGCATTGGCGGCGGCTTCATCATGGTGCCGGCTCTCGTCTATCTGCTGCGTGTCCCCGGCAATGTCGTCATCGGCACATCGCTGGCCCAGGTGGTGGCGATGATGGCCGCTACGACGATCCTCCACGCCGTGCAGAGCCAGAGCGTCGATATCCTGCTCGCCTTCTGCCTGATGGTCGGTGGCACAGCCGGCGCGCAGTTCGGGGCCTCTGCCGGCAAGTATCTGCGCGGCGAACAATTGCGCGGCCTGCTCGCTTTGCTGGTGCTTGCCGTGGCCATCCGCTTTGGCCTGTCGCTGGTGCTGACCCCGGCCGACCTGTTCAGCATGGCTGTGACGGGGGTCACCCAATGAGCCGGCTGCTGCTCATCCTGGTCATGCTGCTCGGCGTCGTCGCGCCGGCCCATGCACAACGGCTGGTCTCCCAGATTTCCAACGATACGGTCGAGATCACCTCGAGCTTCAGCGGCGAGCGCCTGAGCTTCTTCGGCACTATCGTTCCCGACGCGGGGTCCGAGGAAAAGTTCGTCACGGGCCCGTTCCATGTCGTCATCGCCGTCCTTGGCCCCACTCAGAACCGTGTCGCCCGCCAGAAAACCAATGTGCTCGGCATCTGGCTCAACACCGCCCAGGTCGAATTCCAGAACTTTCCCAGCTATTTCCATGTGCTGTCGAGCGGCCGGTTGGCGGATATCACTGACATTACGACGCTGACCACCAACCTCATCCTGCCTGAATCGCACACGCTGGCGGCCACGGGCGGCGACTGGTGGAAGACCGCCATATTCGGCCGCGAACTGGTGCGCCTGATGACAGAGCAGGGGCTGTTCGGCGTACAGGAAAACGGCGTGAACTTCCTGTCGGAAAACTTCTATTCCGCCCGGCTCACCTTGCCCAGCAACGCGCCTCCGGGCCCCTATATCGCCCTGACCTATGTGTTCAAGAATGGCGAGATCATCGCCCGCAAGTCGGAGGGCTTCGCGGTGCGCAAGATCGGCTTCGAGCGCTTCCTGGCCCTGTCGGCGGTGCAGCAGCCGCTGCTCTACGGCGTCATCTGCGTCATCCTGGCGCTGTTTACCGGCTGGTTCGGCGGCGTGATCTTCAAGCGCTAGCCGCGCACCAGCCGCTTGGGACTCACCGGATAGGTGCGGTCCTTGCCCAGCATGGTCACTTCGACGGAAGGCCAGTGCAACAGGCCGATAAATGCCGGCGACAGGATATTGAGCGAGCCGGTTGACGAGCCATAGGCCGGCAGGATCAGCAGCCTGTTATCATGGACGAAGCAGGGCCGGCGGGTGGTGCGACCCTCGATATAGAGATGGGCCGCCGGGTGCAGGTGCCCCGCCACCAGGCCGGGCGCGCCGCGCTTTGGCTCATGGGCGAGCCTCAGTCCGGCCAGTTCCAGCTCGGGCAGGCAGGTGCCACCGATGGAATGTGGAGCCGGGTCATGGTTGCCGGAAAGCCAGATGCACTCGACCAAGTCGGTCAGCATGTCCATCCGCATCCGGTCCGCATTGCCAAGCAGGCTACTGGCATCGGCGCGGTGGAAGCTGTCACCCAGCGAAATCAAGCGCTCGGCCCCGGTGCGCCGCAGGTCGGCCTCCAGCCGTGCCAGCGTCATGCCCGTATCGTAGGGCGGCAGCATCTGCCCGCGCCGGGCGAAGCTCGCCATCTTCTCGAAGTGCAGGTCGGCCACCAGCAGCGTGCGCTGGCTGTGCCAGAACAGGGCGCCCGAGGGCAGGGGTTCGAAATTCTGGCCGGCAAAGCGCAAGATCGGTGTCTCCGTGATCTCGGCTCGAGAAAGTGTCTGGCTCAACTCTGCCCTTCGAGCGCAGCTCTCACGGCCTTCGCGCGTTAAATCGCCCCACCGGAGCGATTTACCCTGCGGGACCGCTCAAAGCCTCACGCATCAATTCGTCTGCAGCATCCGCCATAGCTGATTCGCGGCCCTCCCCGAAAATCGGCTCCCTGCCTATATCGAGCATGACCGGCACGGCGAGCGGAGAAATCCGCGGCAGCGGCTTGTGGACGATGTGACCGCGGATGCGGCGCAGCATGTCGCCCAAGCGCTCGATGTCGAGCAACCCGCGGGCGGCGTCGCGGCGGGTGGCCTGGATCAGGATGTGGTCGGGCTCATGCTGGTAGAGGACGTCATAGATCAGGTCCGAGCTCATGGTGATCTGCCGGCCGGATTTTTCCTTGCCCGGATGGCGCCGCTCGATCAGCCCGGCAATGATGGCGCAGTTGCGGAAGGTGCGTTTCATTAGCGCCGATTCATCGAGCCAGTCTTCGAGATCGTCGCCCAGCATCTCCTCGGAGAACAGGTCATCGAGCGATAGCCTGTCGGTGCGGATCAGGCCCGAGAGATCGCCCAGACCCCAGATGGCAAGGGCATATTCGGATGCGACGAAGCCGAGCGGCCGGGCGCGGGCTCGTTCCAGCCTTCGGGTCAGCAGCATGCCGAGCGTCTGATGCGCCAGCCGGCCCTCGAACGGGTAGCAGACCATGTAGTTCTGCGCGCCGCGCGGAAAGGTCTCCACCAGCAGGCTATCGCGCTTGGGCAGGACCGAGATGTCGCGCTGCAGACGCAGCCAGTCGCTGACCTGGTCTGGCAATACCGCCCAGCTCTCGGGCGTATCAAGCATCTTGCGAACGCGGTCGGCCAGATAAGTGGAGAGAGGAAACTTGCCGCCCATATAGCTGGGGATCTTGGGATTGGCCGACTGCGCGCGGCTCACGAAAGCCTCGTTGTCCTTCATGCCCTCGAAGGCGACGATCTCGCCACCAAACATGAAGGTGTCGCCGGGCAGCAGCGTGCCGAAGAAATACTCCTCCATCTCGCCCAGCACGCGTCCGCCTGCGCCAACCGGACTGTTGCTCTGGCCCTTCTTGAGGCCGCGCGCCCGGATGAGCCGGACCCTCACCATCGGCTCCTCGATGATGGTGCCGATATTGAGCCGGTATTGCTGGGCCACCTGCGGATTGGCGATGCGCCACTTGCCGTCATCGGTCTTCTTGAGCCGCGCATAGCGCTCATAGGCGCGCAGGGCATAGCCGCCGGTGGCAACGAAATCGAGCACCCGGTCGAACTGCCCGCGCTCGATGTCGCGATAGGGCCAGGCGCGGCGGACCTCGTCATAGAGCTCGTCTGCGTCAAAGGGCGCGGCACAGGCCATGCCGAGCACATGCTGCGCCAGCACGTCATAGCCGCCCGAGACCGGGTCTTCGCTATCCTGATGGCTCTCGGCGACCGCTTCCAGCGCCGCTTCGCATTCCAGCACCTCAAAGCGATTGGACGGCACGAGCACGGCCTTGGAGGGCTCGTCGAGCCGGTGATTGGCGCGGCCGATGCGCTGCAGCATGCGCGAGCTGCCCTTGGGCGCCCCGACCTGCACCACAAGGTCAACATCGCCCCAGTCGATGCCGAGGTCGAGCGTCGAGGTGCAGACCACCGCCTTGAGCTGGCCCGAGACCATGGCGCTTTCTACCTTGCGCCGTTGCTCCACCGACAGCGAGCCATGGTGCAGGGCAATGGGCAGCAGATCCTCATTGATCGCCCACAGGCCCTGGAACAGCATCTCGGCCTGGCTGCGCGTGTTGACGAAGAGCAGCGTCGTCTTGTGGCGCTTGATGGTCTCGTAGAGATCGCGATGCGCATAATTGGCCGAGTGCCCGGCCCACGGCAGGCGCTGCTCGGTTTGAAGGATTTCAAGCACGGGCGGCGCGCCGCCCGTAGCGGTCAGTAGATGCGTCGGCTGCCCGGGTACCGGCTGGGCGATCCAGTCACGCAGCAGGTCCGGTCGCGCCACCGTGGCGCTGAGCGCGGTGATGCGCAGGTCGGGCGCCAGCCGTGCAATGCGGGCTAGTGCCAGCGACAGGAGTTCACCGCGCTTGGAGGTGACCAGCGCATGCAGTTCGTCGAGCACGATACGCTTGAGCGAGCCGAAAAACAGCTCGGCATGCGGATGGCTGATCAGCAGGCACAGCTGCTCCGGCGTGGTTAGCAGGATGTGGGGCGGCTTGGCACGCTGGCGGGCCCGCTTGGAGGCCGGCGTATCGCCGGTGCGCGTCTCGGCATTGATCTTGAGCCCCATCTCGAAGATCGGGGCATTGAGATTGCGCTGCACGTCGACCGCCAGTGCCTTGAGCGGCGAGATATACAGCGTGTGGAGGCCCTCGAACTTGCCATCGGCCAGATCGACCAGCGTCGGCAGGAACCCTGCCAGCGTCTTGCCTGCGCCGGTGGGCGCGATCAGCAAAGCCGAGGCACCGGCTTGCCAGGAGGCGAGCACATCGAGCTGATGCTGGCGGGGGGACCAGCCTTTGCGAGTGAACCAGTCGGTGATGACGGGTGGCAGGGTGGTTTCGCTGGCGTTCACCTCCACCCCCTCCCGGCCTCCCCCATCAAGGGGGAGGTGCGGTTGCGTGGGTGGGGCGATATCCTGCCAAAATCACCAGCCTGCCACCTCCCCCTTGAAGAGGGAGGCTGGGAGGGGGCGGGGGACGAACGCAAAACTGGCAAGTCACACCTTCTGCAAATCACATTCGAGCCTATATGATCCCCCAGGACCACAACAGGGAGGCCTGCATGACCGATCAACCCCAGACCGAGACGCGCCGTTCCCCGGTGGAGCGCTTCTTTGGCGGCCATCCGATCAGCGTCATCCTCAAGCTCGCCTTCATATCGCTGCTCGTTGGCTTCGCCATGAGCGTCTTCGGCGTCAATGTGCAAGGCGTGCTGCGCGGCGCCATCGACCTGTTCCGCGAGGCCCTGCGTGACGGCTTGGGCGTGTTCCGCAATGTCGGCGGCTATATCCTCACCGGTGCGGCGCTGGTGGTGCCGATCTGGCTGGTGATCCGTTTCAGCAAGGCGCGCTGATGGAGCCCGACCGCCTGCGCCTTACCCCGCAACAGGCATTGTCGCGGCTGGTGCCGCATATTCTCGAGATGGAAAGCCAGGCGCATCATCGCATCGCCATCGGCCTCGCCGGCGGCCCCGGCACCGGCAAGTCGACGCTGGCGGCCGAACTGGTGATCATGCTCAACGCCGTCCACCCAGGCAGCGCCTCCCTGGTGCCGATGGATGGCTTCCACATGAAGCACGCCAAGCTCGAGGCCATGGGGCAGACCGACTACAAGGGAGCGCCGCACACGTTCGAAGGCGCCGACTTCGTCAGTTTCCTCCATCACCTCAAGGCCGCAACCACTGTCGTCAGCGGACCCGGCTATTCCCGCAAGATCGAGGATACCGTGGATGACGCCTTCACCGTGCAGCCCGAGGTCCGGATATTGATCGTCGAGGGCAATTACCTGCTGCTGACCGAAGGCCCATGGGCCGGCGTCAAGCCGCTGCTCGACTATTCCGTCTTTGTCGATGTGCCGCGCGACCTGGTGAAAGCCCGGCTGCTCAGGCGCCACGGCGAGGAAGGCCTGTTCTCCGAGGGGCGCAACCGCGCCCATATCGAGCGCAACGACCTGCCCAATTATGACCTGGTCTGCCTGTCGCAGGACCGGGCCGACGTGGTGATTTCGATGGATGTGGAGCGGTAGGTCGATCGCGCGACCCTGTTCTGCCGACGATCCGCTTCGGGGATATCTTGTACATCCGGCCCCGTGGTGGATACGGTCGCCGTCCGCTACCGATTCCTGAGCTCCATGTCCGCCCCTCGTCCGCAACACCCTTTCACTGTGCGTCACGCCGATGTCTGGAAAATCGCGCTACCGGCTTCCGTCGCCTTCATCACCGAGCCGCTGGTCGGCGTGGTGGATATCGCGGTCATCGGCCGGCTGGGCGATGCGGGCCTGCTGGGCGGGCTGGTGCTCGGCGCGCTGCTGTTCGACATCATCTTCTCGCTGGCCTATTTCCTGCGCATCGGCACCGCCGGTCTGACGGCACAGGCCGTCGGCGCCAGGGACCCGCGCGATGGGCTGCTGCATGTTGTCAGGGCCATCCTGCTCGGCATCGGTATTGGCCTTGCCATGATCGCACTGGGCCGACCAATCCTCTGGCTGGCCACCAGCCTCTTGGCACCAGAGGCCGGCGCCACCGCGGCCTTGGCCGATTATTTCCACTATCGCATCTGGTCGGCGCCGTTCTCGCTGGTGAACTACGCGCTGCTCGGCTGGTTCTATGGCCGCGCCTCGGCCAAGACCGGCATGGCGCTGCAGCTGCTGCTGCATGGCTTCGATATCGTGCTCTCCATCTGGTTCGTGCACGGCCTGGGCTGGGGCGTTCCGGGCGCTGCGCTGGGCACCGTGATCGGCCAGGCGGTAGCGGCCATGGTGGGCCTTGGCCTGCTGCTGCGCCACTATGGCGGGCTCGGCGCCATCCTTCGCTATATCGCGCCGGGCGAACTGCTCGATGCTGTGGCGCTCAGGCGCATGTTCGGCCTCAGCCGCGACCTGATGATCCGCTCGGCCGCCCTGATGGGCGCCTATGCCTGGTTCGCCGCGCAGGGCTCGCGCATGGGCGAGGTGGCGCTGTCGGCCAATGCCGTACTGCTCAACCTCATCATGATCGTCGCCTACTTCCTCGACGGCATAGCGCAGGCCGCTGAACAGCTGACCGGCAAGGCCGTGGGTGCCAACTGGCGGCCCGCCTTCGACCAGGCATACGGGCTCAGCATGCTCTGGGGGCTGATCCTGACGCTGACGCTGGGCGTTGCCTGGTATCTCAGCGGTCCCTTCATCATCGGCCTGATGTCCACCAATGCCGAGGTGCAGGCCTATGCCCTGACCTACCTTCCGGTCGCTGCGCTCTGCACCGTCACCTTCATGCCGGCCTTCGTCTTCGACGGCATCCTCGTTGGCACCACGCTCAATACGACGATGCGCAACGGCATGGTGGTGTCGCTGGTGGTGTTCCTCGCCGCTGCTTTGGCCCTGCAGCCGGTATTCGGCAATTGGGGCCTGTGGGCGGCGCTCCACTGCTGGTTTGTGGCGCGTGGCGGGATTTATTGGTGGGCGCTGGAGCGGCGCAAAGCCGGGTTGTTCGCGGCGGCCGCCTAGAGCTCTCCCAGTCGCCGCTGGATGAACTTTCGCTCCGCATCCTGCACCGTCAGGTCCAGCGCCGCCTCATACGCCTGCCGTGCTTCGTCGCTTCGGCCCAGGCGTCGCAGCAGGTCGGCACGCGCGGCATGCCATAGCCGATATTCGCTCAGCTCCAGCCCGTCGATCAATGCCAGTCCCACCTCCGGCCCATCGCGCATGGCCACCGCCACCGCGCGATTGAGCGCGACGATGGGTGAAGGCTCGATGCGCATCAGCATGTCATAGAAGGCGACGATGCGCGGCCAGTCGCTGCCATCGGGTCGATGCGCAGCGGCGATGGCCGCCTGCACCGAATAGAGGCTGAATGGCCCGGTCAGCACCTCCCGCACCAGCGCCTCGCCCTCAGCGGTCTGGTCCAGGTTCCACAGCGCGCGATCCTGCTCCTCCAGTGGCACGATCTCGCCATTGGCCACGCGGGCCGCACGGCGTGCATCCTGAAGCAGCATCAGAGCCAGGAGACCCTTGACCTCGGGCTCCTCGATCAGCGTATCGAGCAGCCGCGCCAGTCTTATCGCTTCGGCGCAGAGATCGGTGCGCACTGCGCTGGCGCCGGACGAGGCGAGATAGCCCTCGTTGAACACGAGGTAGATTACCTGCAGCACCGCTTCGATCCGGTCGGGCAGTTCCTCCGGCGCGGGCACCGCATAGGGAATGCGGGCATCGCGGATCTTGCCCTTGGCCCGCACGATGCGCTGGGCGATGGTCACCGGCTTGCTGAGATAGGCCGCGGCGATCTCCTCGGTGGTGAGCCCGCAGATTTCCCGCAGCGTCAGCGCCACCTGCGCATCGGGCGCCAGTGCCGGGTGGCAGCAGGTGAAGATCAGCCGAAGCTGGTCATCGGCGATAGCGGGGGCATCGTCGTCCTCGGGCAGGGCAGCGAGCTCGATCTGGCGCTCCAGTTCGCCGCTGGCGGCATTGAAGCGTGCTTCTCGACGGATGCGGTCGATGGCCTTGAACCGCCCGGCCGAAACCAGCCAGGCGCGCGGATTGTCCGGCACGCCCTTCTCGGGCCAGCTCGCAAGCGCAGCCAGCCACGCATCATGCAATGCCTCCTCGGCGCGGTCGAAGCCGCCGAGCAGGCGAATGAGGGTGGCCAGTACGCGCGGAGCTTCGGCTCGATAGACCGCTTCGATTGCTTGCGTGGCTTCGCTCACATCACCGGCCGCACTTCGACGGCGCCGATCCGGGCCAGCGGAATATTGGCGCCGATCCGCATCGCCTCGTTGAGGTCGGCGGCCTCGATCAGGATGAAGCCGGCCACCTGCTCCTTGAGCTCGGCAAACGGTCCGTCGGTGGCGCTCATCTTGCCATTGCGCATGCGCACTGTCGTGGCTGTGTCGGGCGACATCAGCGCCTCGGCGGCGATGAAATGGCCGCGCTGCTGCAACTCCCGGTCATACTCGCCCGAGTCGCGTACCAGCCTGTCCCATTCGCCGGGCGGCAGCGTGTCGATGACGGCATTGTCGAAGCAGACGAGACAGAGATAGCGCATGGATTTGTCCTTCCGGAATGTGTCGTACCAGACCTGGTCGAACGGGAGGCGCGGGATTCGACAATAGTCAGCCGGCCCGCTTGGCCGGGCTGCGGCTCTGGTTTGCGAGTCCACTGATGGCGGCGCGCAGCGCAGCGGGCTTTACCGGCTTGGTGACCACGGCGATGCCGCGCTCCTCGGCCAGTGCCCGCACCGCGGGGCTGCGATCAGCAGTCACCAGGGCTGCCGGCAGGTGGCCGCCCAGATTATGCCTCAGCCACTCGATGGCATCGAGGCCGGACGTCTGGTCGAGGTGGTAGTCCATCAGCACCAGGTCCGGATACCAGCCCTCGAGCAGGCGCTCACGGTCGATCTGCTTGAGCGACAGGGCGCTGCGCACGTCGCAGCCCCAATGGCGCAGCAGGCCCTCCATCGCCTCGATGATGGCGCGCTCGTTGTCGACGCACAGCACCTTGAGCCCGAGCGTGCCGAAACTGGTCTCGGCCGGGACAATACTGGCCTCGGGCGTGGCGCGGATGGTGCGGGTGGCGGGCAGGAAGAGCGAGAAGCGCGAGCCGCGTCCCTCGCGGCTATCCAGTTCGAGTGTCAGGCCAAGCGCTGCCACGAGGCGCTGCACGATGGAGAGGCCCAGTCCCAGCCCCTGCGCCATGCGCGCGCCGCGCTCGAGCCGCGAGAACTCCGCGAACAGCAGGCGATGCTGGTCCTTGTTGAAGCCGATACCCGTATCGATCACGTCGAGCCGCATGCGATTGCCGCGGCGGCGCAGGCCTACCAGCACCTTGCCGCCCGGCTGGGTATATTTGATGGCGTTGGACACCAGGTTCTGCACGATGCGGCCAACCAGCATGCGATCGACCATGATCGTCGCGTCGGTGGCGACAATGCGCAGCGAGATGTTGCGCTCGCGCGCCAGGGGGCCGAATTCCACCTCGATCTTCTTGAGCATGTCGCGGCCGGCCACCGGCGCCGGCGCTGGCTTCAGCGCGCCGCTGTCGATGCGCGAAATGTCGAGCAACGCTCCCATGATGTCCTCGACGGCCGTCAGCGATGCCTCGATGGAATTGGCGAGATCGGCAAGGCCCGTGGACTTGGCGCGTTCGATCAGTGTCGAGGTATAGAGGCGCGCCGCGTTGAGCGGCTGCAGCAGATCGTGGCTGGCGGCTGCGAGAAAGCGCGTCTTGTCGTGATTGGCAGCGTCCGCCTTGGCGCGGGCACTTTCGAGTTCCGCGTTGACCCGCGTCAGCGTCGCCGTGCGTTCCTCGACGCGCTCCTCGAGCGACTGGTTCATGCCCTCGAGTTCACGTTCGGCCCGCACGCGCGCCGTCACATCGGAAAAACTGATGACAAGGCCGCCATCCGGCAGGCGGCTGGAATGGAATTCCAGCGTCTGGCCGGCATTGCCCAGGCGTTGCGTCACCGTGGTCGCTGAGGCGGTCAGCAGATTGATGCGCTCGATGGCAAGCCGCGCCGCGTCCCCGACGCCGAAGTCGCCCCGGTCGCCGAGAAAGAGCGCGATGTCGAACAGCGGCGTGCCGGGCTTGACCAGCGGGGCGGGCAGCGCCAGCAGCGCGTTATAACGGCTGTTCGACGTCACCAGATGCAGGCCCGCATCGAACACGGCGATCCCCTGCGGAATGTGGTCGATGGCCTGCCTGAGACTGTCAGCGGCGTCATGTCGATGGGCGGACATCTGATTGGCAGTCCTGGGTTTCGGGGCGCGCGGGGACTATCGGCCCGCCGCCAAACCTGCGCAAGACCTACTCTGGACCCATTGCCTTTGCCGGCGCAGTCGTCAATTCTTGGCATCCGCTCGTTGCGGCGTCTCCAAAAGGGGCGGACACCAGCAAGAAGAGGCTGCCATGTTCAAGGAATTTCGTGACTTCGCCATCAAGGGCAACATGATCGACCTCGCCATCGGCGTGATCATCGGCGCCGCCTTCGGCGCGATCGTCTCCTCCATCGTCGATGACATCTTCATGCCGCTCATCGGCCTGATCATTGGTGGCGTCGACTTCTCAAACCTGTTCATCGTGCTGTCCAATCCCAACAACGTGCCCGTGCCATCAGTGGCCGTTGCCCAGGCTGCAGGGGTCGCCACGCTCAATATCGGCCTGTTCATCAACGCCGTGGTCAAGTTCGCCATCATTGCTTTCGTGCTGTTCTTGGTGGTCAAGGGCATCAACCGCATGAAGCGCCAGGCGGCCACCGAGCCGGTCGCCGAAACACCCGCCCCCAGCAAGGAAGAAGTCCTGCTCACCGAAATTCGCGACGCCCTTCGCGCCACCCCACGCTGAGGGCAGCGGTAGTTGCAATGCAAGGACGAAAGTCCGTTGACAGTACAATAATAGGTATATAGACCTACTATGTAGGTAGTACATCCTACGTGTTCTCCATATCGGACGGCATGAACACCTAGTGCAAACTACCGCTGCGATCCGTTTGGGGGAAATCGGTATCGCTGCTGCCCTGGCAGCACAGCGATAGGCGAAGCCTTGTCGCCCAAGCTTCGCGCTGAGTGAAACCCGTCGGGCAGAGGGCATCATGGGCGAAGAAATCCACTACCACTCGTTTTACAATCGGGATCGGCTGATTCACATCGTGGACCCCGATCCCACGACCTGCGAGTCGTTGAGCGTGCTGTTTCGCCTGGAAGGCTTCCAGACCACGTTTTCCTTGAAGGCAGCGGATTTCGTGTCTGGTATGGAGCGGTGGCGGCCCGACGTCGTCGTGCTCAACCTCCGCCTGGGGGAGGAAAGTGGCCTGGGGCTGCTGCGCCGCATCAAGGCGATGCGAACCGGCACGCCGGTTTTCGTGCTCGCCGACACGCCCCAGATCGATGCAGCGGTCACGGCCATGAAGATGGGCGCCTCCGATGTCGTCTCCAAACCAATCGACACCGAACGTCTGTTGGGCGGCGTTCGCGACGCCCTGCGGCGCGACGTGCATCTGAGCGCAGTGCAGGGCGGCGGGCGGCGGATGGTCGAGGTGCGCGGCTTCTCCCAGTTGACCCCGCGCGAACGCGAGGTGCTGCAGCTCATCACCAACGGCCAGTCCAACAAGGAGGCCGGACGCGAACTCGGCATTTCACCCCGCACGATAGAAGTGCATCGTGCGCGGGTGATGGAAAAGCTCGGTGCCCGCAATACCGCTGACCTGATGCGGATCGTGCTGACCAGCTAGTGGACCGCAATTGGCTTTGCTGTCCCTCTATCGACGCCCCGGGCGTCATTTCCTGCTGTGCTCGAGGGCGTCGAGAAAGGCCTCGTGATATTGCGCGATGATCGTGGCCAGCAGGACCTGGCCACCCGCGACTTCCTTGTATTCCTTGCCATTGATGATGGCCCGCGCCCCGACCGGGTCGTCGGCCGTGCTGGAGAAATAACGGGCAAGATCGTGCCGCTTGGCGTCACCGCGAAACCAGCCTTTCTCCATGCCCACGAACATGATGGCGGCGGCGATGCCCGCATCGAGCGCCTTGTCGGGCGCTGAGACCAGATCCTGCCCGACCACGTCGCCCGCCTTCTTGTAGTTGCCGAAATGAGTCAGTTGGACATAGCCGCGGCCGTAATAGGGATAGTAGGGCAGGTGGGCCTTGCGCCAGGCTTCGGCATTTTTCACCCAGTAGGCTTCTCGAACGGGCTGCATCTGCTGGTTTGTTTCGTGAAATGCCGTCGCCAGCATGTAGGCCAGCCAGCGCAGGTCGCCCTTGGGTTTGCGCGCCTCCCATTCCACGAGGATCGCGTTCAGCCCTTCGGTTTGGGCTTCCTTGTAGCTGTCCAGGAACATCGGATCGAGTTTGGCCAGCAGGACAGCGCGGTTGAAGGGCATCTGGTGCTCCGGGCATATTGCCAATGGGATCGTACTGGCGGTCAGGTCAGGCGGCTGATTTCGAAATGCATGCCGTCCTTTGTGTTGAAGTGCCCGCCCCAGTAGATGCCGAGCTTGTTGGCCGCATCGACAAGCTCACGCGTCGCGCCGCGTTGCCCGCACACCGCCGGCACGGCACCCAGCTGGTTGTCGATGTAGTTGATGTCGAAGGCCGAGCCGAACGAGTGGTTGCTCAGCTGCGGCACTGCAGCACTGTCCTTCAGGCCATGCCCAGCATTGCCGGCGGGCGCCTGGTTGCGCTTGTAGCGCGCCACGAAACACCCCTCATAGGTTCGGACGAGGTGCAGGAGGTCGGCCGCTTCCCAGGCTGCAAACAGGGCGCTGAATACCGGAGCCGCCCTGTGATGCGTCCGGAAGCTGCCGGAATAGCCCTTGGCGAATTTGAGTTGGGGGATCGCGATGTCGACGATCTTGCTCGCAGTCCAGTCGGCGATACTGCCATCGCTGCTGCCCTTGATCACGATGGCTTCGGCATCGGGTCGCTCCGCCCGGCGCTTCTGCAGGAAGCGGAAGCTGGTGAAATCCCGGTTGCGTGTCTCGTTGCCGGGGCTGCCGAGATCTGCGGGAGCCGCGGGGTAACTCGTCCCGCCACGGCTCGAATAATAGTCGTCGGGGACGACGCTGTATCCCAGCGAACGTGCCGCATTCAGCTCCGCATCCTTGACCTTGCCATCGGCGGTGAGCTGGTTTTTCATCTGGAAGAACTTGGTGGCCGTTTCGGTCTTGAGACCGAAATCGCCATCGATGCCGCCAGCCTGCGCAAATCCCTGCCGGAGCAGGAAATACTGCCAGCGCTGCACTTCGGCCGGCACGTTGGAGCCGAACCGCGACAATTTGAAAGGCATGAATTGCTCCTCAGTTTATAGCTGAGGGCAGGCCGCCAATGCAGAATCTATTTAGAAATACCCGCAACGGTTACAGTTGAGCGGTCGCCCGCCGCAACTATTGACATGCCGTTGACCCCGATAAAATCCGTATGAATGCTACCCGCCCATGGTCGGCAGGGTCAGGTCGCCCGAGGTCAGCTTGCTGGCGGTGATCGCCGGGTCGGCGGATTGGCGCGGCAGGTCGAGGCTGGTCCAGACGCTCACCAGCGCGTGGCGCAGCGCGAAGACCATCTCGTCGGTATGCAGCGGCGTCGGCGTTATGCGCAGGCGCTCGGTGCCCTTGGGAACCGTGGGGTAGTTGATCGGCTGGATGTAGATATTGTGCTTCTCGAGCAGCATGTCGCTGGCGGCCTTGACCGCGCGGGCGTCACCCACGATCAGCGGCACGATATGGGTGTCGGTCTCCATTACCGGCAGGCCCGCATCGGCCAGGATGGCCTTGGTCAGCCGCGCCTGGCGCTGATGCATGATGCGCTCATGGGTCGAGGTTTTGAGGTGCTCGATGGAGGCGCGGGCCGCGGCGCAAAGGGCCGGAGGCAGGGAGGTGGTGAAGATGAATTCGGGCGCATAGGAGCGCACCGCATCCACGATCGCCTTGTTGGCGGCGATGTAGCCGCCCATGGTGCCGAAGCCTTTGGCCAGTGTGCCCTCGATGATGTCGATGCGGTCCATCAGTCCGTCGCGCTCGGCAATGCCGCCGCCGCGCTCGCCATACATGCCGACGGCATGGACTTCGTCGATATAGGTCAGTGCGCCGAATTCCGCGGCCAGGTCGCAGATTTCCTTGATCGGCGCGACGTCCCCATCCATCGAGTAGACGGATTCAAAGCAGATAAGCTTGGGGCGCCTGCGATCGGTGGCAGCGAGCAGGTCGCGCAGATGGCCCACGTCATTGTGACGGAAGATGACCTTCTGCATGCCCGACTGCCGCACGCCCTGGATCATCGAGGCATGGTTGAGTTGGTCGGAAAAGATCACGCAATCGGGCAGTAGCCGCGCAATGGTGGCGATGGACGCTTCGTTGGAGACGAAGCCCGAGGTGAAAACCAGGGCGCCTTCCTTGCGGTGCAGGTCGGCGAGCGAGCGCTCGAGTTCGACCAGCGGACGATTGGTGCCGGAAATATTGCGGGTGCCGCCCGAGCCGACGCCGAGCTTGCCGGCGGTGTCCTGCATGGCGCCGACCACCTTGGGGTGCTGGCCCATGCCCAGATAGTCGTTGGAGCACCAGATGGTGATGTCGCGCATGTTGTCGGAATCGTCACGATAGATGGCGCGGGGGAATTGTCCCGCGACCCGTTCGAGATCGGCGAAAACGCGATAGCGCTTCTCCGCCCGCAGCGTATCCACCGCATCTTCGAATATGCTGCGATAATCCATCGAACCACGTCCTTCTCGCCGCCGCTGGCAGACTGCGGCCCGCCGTGACGCTGAGCCTATCTAGTGCTGCCCGCACCGCATTGACATAGGTCAATTCGCCGCGTGACACCCCTGCTAACCCATTCCAGCAAAAGGCGGTCGCACGAAATTGTGAGAAGCATTCTAAAGTGCGATGGACAGCTTGCCAATGGAACAAGGTCCCCGTGAGGTTGCGACATAAGTCGCTAGCGGCGACCCTACCAAGGTCTGATGCGACCAACGACGGGTTGTGTTGAATATGTTCCTCATCGCGGCTTCGGGATCGAGACGATATTCACCAATTAACAGTCGTTATGGCGCATGTTGAAGGAAAGGCGCTCTCAGACTACCATCGCGAAAAAGCCCGAACGGGTTCATGGGGGGTGAGTTCAGTGAAGAGCTTTTCGTCTTCTAGTTTTGCCGGTCAGCACGCCGAGGTGCTCGACCTTGCCCATGCCGCCGTCAGCCGCGATCCGCACGCGCTCTTCACCGATTTCCAGTGGTTCCTCTATGCCGGGCAGGACACGGTGTTCTTTACCGCGTTCTCGACCATGAGCTTCGATCAGGACGGGCTGGGAAACCTGGTGGCAGAAATGGTCGCGCTGGCACCGCAACTGACCCACGGCTTTGTCGGCGCGCGACCGGGACACCCGTTCCCCAAGCAGGTGCTCGATGCCATCACCTCGGTCGAGACGGTCGATGACCTCAATGGCTATCCAGACAAGTGGCTGGGCAAATCCGCCGACATTTTCGCCCATGACGACCTGCCCCTGTTCCGGGTGATGGCAGCCGTGCGCCGCGGCGGACCGGACTCCGAGGGCCGCGCCTCCGTCATCCAGATCCGCTCCAGCCACGCCTTGCTCGAGGGGTCCGATTCGGCCCTGCTCACCCGCTCGCAATCGGCCGGCCATGGCACCATGTCCAACAAGGACAACAAGCTGCCCTTCGCGGTCCGTTTGCGCGGCGCGTTGCAGGGCGGCCTCATGGCCTGCATCTCTCTGGTCATGGCCAATATCCTGGCGCCGGCCGAGAAGCCCTGGGGCTTCAAGACCCTTGCCCTCAAGCGCCATCGGCTGCGCCTGCTGGCGAATAAGCTCGGCGTGCGGCAGCGCTCGCTGCTGTTCGCGCTGGTGACCCATGCCCTCAATGGCGAGGGCGAAGACAAGCATATGAGCAAGAAGGTGATTGGCGCCGCCTACACCATGCTCGACACCAAGCGTAACGAATCCGATGACGACTTCTTCCGCGTCCGCGCCCTCGAGGCCAAGTTCACCGTCATCGAGGACTTCGTCGACTACGTGCGCGCAGTGGATGACACCGTCGCCGCCATCGAACAGAAGGACATCACCAAGTTCCAGGTGATGATCAACTCGATGTTCAAGGCCCTGCGCAGCCTCAACAAGGTACTGCCATTCATGCCCGGCAAGCGCTTCTGGCGCTACAATGGCGGCCTGCATGTAGTGCTGACCCTGGTGCCGCCGCACCGAACCTATGGCCCCATGACCAATGGCATGGTCGAGCCGATTTATTGCGGGGCCTGGCACTCGGCCACCAATATCGTCACCTTCTGCCCGGGCCGCGAATATGTGACGCTCAACTTCTCGATGGAAGCGCGGCATCTGGCCAATGTGGAAAAGGTCGAGGCGCTGCTCGAACAAGTCGAGCGCCGCGAGGTCAGTCCTCACAAGATGGCTGTATCGGTCGAGAATCTGTAAGCGGTCCTGCTCCTCCAAGGCCAGTGGCATGGTGCGATCGTGCACCAACCACCAGGCGGCGCTCCCCCTTGACGGGGGAGGCTGGGAGGTGTGTGGGAGCCGCGATATCCGGCTAACACCCCACCGTTGATCCCTCCCCGCAAGGGGAGGGTGTCGACTGAGACATCCGTGCCAACGCAATTTACAGAAATGAGGTACGTACCTCATTTGCCCTTGCACCACGGTTCTGGCAGCGGTATCTCAATCGAACCATCCCTGATCTTTCCCGGATTTTCGGACCATGACGGAATTCGCCCCCTACCCCAGCCTTGCCGGCACTCCGGTCGTCATTTCCGGCGGCGCATCCGGCATCGGGGAGAGCCTGGTGCGCAACTTCGCAGCGCAGGGCGCCAGAGTTGGCTTCGTCGATATAGCAGTCGAGGCCGGTGAAAAGCTGGTCGCCGAGTTGTCGAACGCAGGGCAGGCGGTGCGCTTTACGCCCTGCGATGTCACCGATATCGACGCGTACCGCGCCGCCATCGCCGGCTTTGCCTTGACCCACGGCGATGCGCTCGTGCTGGTCAACAATGCCGCCCACGACCAGCGGCACGACTGGCGCGAGGTGACGCCCGCCTATTGGGACGATCGCATGGCGGTGAACCTCAGGCACGCCTTCTTCGCCAGCCAGGCGGTGGCGCCGGGCATGATCAAGGCGGGACGCGGCTCGATCATCAATATGGGCTCGATCAGCTGGATGATCATGACCCCGCAACTGCCGCTCTATGAAACCGCCAAGGCCGCGACGCACGGGCTGACGCGTTCCATGGCGCGCGAACTCGGCAAGTCGGGCATTCGTGTCAATTCGCTGGTGCCCGGCGCCATCATCACCCAGCGCCAGCTCGAGCTCTGGCTTGATGATGCGGCTCTCAAGGGCATCGAAGCGCAGCAGGCCCTCGCCGGCCTCGTCTATCCCGACGACGTGTCGCGCATGGCCCTGTTCCTCGCCGCCCAGGACAGTGCCATGATTTCGGCACAGCAATTCCTCGTCGATGGCGGCTGGGCCAGCGTCTGATCGGCAACAGCCCGGTTCATTCCCCGTTCAGGCTCTTTGCTTCACCACCGTCCTGCCTTAATCAATGGTCACCAACAGGCCACTGCCATGATCCTTCAGGGGGACAATATATGAAGTCGAAGATTTTGGTCGCGCTTGCCGCGACCCTGGCGCTCACCGCCTGCACCACTACCAATCCCTTTACCGGCCAGAGCCAGATCTCCAACACCACCGGTGGTGCGCTGCTCGGCGTTGGCGGCGGTGCCGTGGCGGGTGCTCTCGTCGGCGCTGCGGTTGGTGGCGACCCGCGCGTCGGCGCGCTGATCGGTGCTGGCGTGGGCGGGCTCACGGGCGCTGCCATCGGCAATTACATGGACCAGCAGGAAGCCGAGTTGCGCGCCCAGCTTCAGGGCACCGGCGTTTCGGTCACCCGCGTTGGCCAGAACATCATCCTCAACATGCCGTCCAACATCACCTTCGCCACCGACTCGTCCAATGTGAACCCGGCGTTCAATTCGACGCTGGTCTCGGTCGCGCTCGTGCTCAAGAAATTCGACAAGTCGATCGTCGATGTCTACGGCCATACCGACAATACCGGCAGCGCCGCGCACAATCTGGCCCTCAGCCAGCGCCGCGCCGTTTCGGTTGCGACGATCCTTGCCAACCAGGGCATCGACCAGCGCCGCTTCTATATCGAGGGCAAGGGTGACACGAGCCCGATCGCGTCCAACGCCACCGAGCAGGGCCGCGCCCAGAACCGCCGCGTCGAAATCCAGATCGCCCCGATCAACGGCTGATCGCCACACCCCAGACATGCGAAAGGCGCGTCCCGCTGGGCGCGCCTTTTTCCTGATCAGCGTCAGGCCTTGGACGACGTCTATTGCGCGGGAACCACCGGTTCCGCTACCGGCACAGCCGGGTCGGTCGCTGGCGCCACCACGCTCTCCGAGGTCGGTGTGCCCGGCTGCACATCGGTCGCCGGGGCGCCCTGGAACATCTGCATCAGGAACAGCGCGGCCACCACGATGGCGAGGCCGATAAGGCCATAAAGCCACCACTTGGCCGGTCCCGTGGCGCCGATGGTCACGTCATGTTCTCCCGCCACTTTCAGTGAAGAGCCGTCGGGCACATCGATGCGCGAGCCATTCTCGTCGATCAGCACATCCACCTCGGCGACAGTCGGCGTTGGCTGCCTGGGCTCGGTTGCCATCAGAAATCTCCCTTGAGCACGGTATCGGCGCCGATGCCGTTCTGCACACCCTCGCGCACTTCGGCGATAGCCTGGTCGATCTCTTCGGGATCGAACCCCAGGTCGTCGCCTTCGTGTCCGGCGCCGGTCGCGTCGGCCTTGAGCTGGTTGAGCAGTTCGATCTTCTCTTTGGCGGTGAACAGGCTGTTATGGGCAATGCCCATCGGGCTGACCTTTTCGTGCCCGCCCATGCGATCACGAAGACTGTCGAAAACCATGGCGCGTCTCCCTTATTTCGGTCGACTGGACCGTTTCACGGAACAATGCGCGCCAGCCCTGGGAGTTCCCGGCGCCACCTTCCCAGCACAGGGCGTCGAGCCTTTCACGGTTGGGAACCGTGAGCCCACTCGACCCGTTGATCCACCACACGCAACCAAGAGGAACTCGAAAATGGCTTACGAAGACATTCGCAACCGCGATGCCGACGTCAAGGAAACCCACGATCTTATCGCTTCCGACAAGGTCGAAGGCACCAAAGTCTACGATCCGAATGGCGAGCATATCGGTTCGATCGAACGCATTCTCGTCGAGAAGCGCAGCGGCAAGGTTTCCTACGCTGTCCTCAGCTTTGGCGGCTTCCTCGGCATAGGCCACGATCACTACCCACTGCCTTGGTCAAAGCTCAACTATGACGAAAGCCTCGGTGGCTATCGTGTCGATGTGAGCAAGGACCAGCTCGAAGGCGCGCCTAAATACGAGCGCGAAGACGACGACTACTGGACCGCCGAAAACGGCCGTCGCGTCTACGACTATTATGGTGTGGCACCCTACTGGATCTAGCCGCGCCACCAGGCATTTCAGCACCAAATGATACTGCCCGCCGGCGTCCCCACAACGGGGCGCCGGTTTTCTTTGGAGTTCACTGCACCTCAGGCACCCACACCAGCATCGAACCCTGTCCCCTGTTGGCCCAGAGATAGTAGGGCAGGGCGGTCAGGGTCGCCTTCTCGTCCGCCGGCGGGCTGGTGCGGTAGAGCGTGTTCCAGTCGCCTTCGCGGATCGCCAGGGCATCTGCCTTGAGCGTCACCACGCCATCGAACAGGTCGGCCCGAGTCTCTGCCCGCAGCTCTGCTTCGCGTGGCAGCTTCAACCGCTGCACCCGGCCGCCCGGGTTGTCGATTTCCTCGACGCAATAGACCAGCGGTCCCCGCTTGAGGGCGACGCGGCCGGCATCCATTACGACGCCCGGATGCGCATAGAGCCGCACCGCCGGCATCGGCAGGTCGAGACTGACCACATCGCCCTTGGCCCATTGGCGATTGATGGTGAGGTAACCATTGACGGCCTTGGACACATCCACCGCTACGCCATTGACCGACACCTTGGCTCCGGAGGACCAGCCCGGTATGCGCAGCTTCACGTCGAACGTGGCTGGCGTGGCTGGGTCGACATGGATCTTGATGTCGCCATTCCACGGATAGGTCGAAACCTCGCGCAGACTGACCTTGGTGCCGGCAATCTCTGCCTCGGTGGCAATCCCGCCATAGAG
Organism: Devosia sp.; assembly: GCA_049647065.1. Taxonomy (GTDB): domain Bacteria; phylum Pseudomonadota; class Alphaproteobacteria; order Rhizobiales; family Devosiaceae; genus Devosia. The sequence goes on from JBARWY010000067.1 coordinate 67,627, forward strand.
GTGAAAGGCCACGCCACCCGGCGCCGTCGAGACGAAATAGCCGCCCACCGAAGCCACCAGCCGGCTCACATTCATGGTGCAGCACGGGCAGGTGTGCCAGTCCCAGCGCGTCGGCGTACCGTCGCTCTCGAGCGGATTGGCATAGAAATAGTGCTCGCCATCGCGGCTCAGGCCACTCAGCGCGCCATTGAACATGGCGAGCTCGAGAATGTCGGCATATTTGCCGTCGAGATCGAGATGCAGCATGCGCTGCGCCCAGAAGATCAGAGCCACCGAGGCGCAGGTTTCGGCATAGGCAGTCTGGTTGGGCAGGTCGAAATCATGGGTGAAGCCCTCATTATGCGCCGACGGCCCGAGGCCTGCCGTCACATACATCTTGGTCTCCATCACGTCGTCCCACAGCACCTCGCAGGCCCGCTTCAGCGCCGGGTCGTTCAGTTCGGCCGCCAGGTCTGCCATGGCCGTATAGAGATACATCGCCCGCACGGCGTGGCCGACCACCTTGTCCTGCTCGCGCACCGGCTTATGGCTCTGGGAATATTCATAGTTGGAGAACACGTAGCGCTGCCTGGTCTCCTTGGCCTCACGCCGCTCGCGCTCCTCGTCGAAATAGTGCGGCTGCCGCCCGCGCTCGTTGATGAGGTAGGTAGCGAAGTCGAGATGCTTCTTTTCGCGCGTGAGATAATAGAGCTTCATCAGCGCCAGCTCGATTTCCTCGTGCCCGTCATAGCCGCGCTTCTGTCCCGGTCCGGTGCCGAACACCGAATAGATATGGTCGAGATAGCGCTCCATGATGTCGAGCCAGCGCCGACGCCCGGTCACCTGGAAATAGGCGACGGCACCCTCCAGCAGGTGCCCCGCATTGTAGAATTCATGGTTGTCGCGCAGGTTGGTCCAGCGGTTCTCCGGCTCGCGCCCGAGATACCAGCAGTTAAGATAGCCGTCGGGCGCCTGCGCCTTCTCGAAATCATCGACAATCGCCTCGATCTTGGCTTCCACATCGTCATCCCGCCGATGCGCCAGGGCATAACTGGCCGCCTCAATCCACTTGCCCACGTCGCTGTCCCAGAACACCTGCACCGTGAAGCCATTGCCATGCCGCGGAAAGCGCAATGGCGGCGGCGGGTTCGGCAGCTTTATGGAATCGAGGATGGTATATTCCGCCAGCTTCTTATGTTGGCTTGGGATCGTCCGCGTCAGCACGGTCTCGAGCCTCTCGTGCCAGAACTTTCCCTCGAGCTTCACATCGGGGAAATTGACGGGGGCATAGCGGCTCATGGAAATTCCTCCGGTAGTCTTTTTCAGGTTTGGCTTGGGTCGGACGATTGCCGCACGACCAATGAGCAGGGCAGCCGTTCGACGCCCTTGAGGCGCTCCCCGGCAATCATTGAGATCAGGCGCTCCCCGGCCAGCCGGCCGAGCTCGCGCAAGTTCATGTCGACGCTGCTGAGCGGCGGCCGTGCCGCTAGCGTCATTACGTCCCAATTGTCAAAACCGACTACGGCGACCTGCTCCGGCACTTTCACGCCGCGCTCGCGCAAGGCATCAGTGGCGCCGCGGGCGATCTGGTCATTGCCGCAGAACAGCGCATCGGGCGTCTCGCCTTCGCCGTCGAACAGGGCGGCAACCGCTTCCCGCCCCCAAGCCTCCGACCACTTTCCGTTGCGGTAATAGCCGGCAATTTCTGGCAATCCCCCCTTGGCCAGTGCATTGCGATAGCCACGGTGGCGCAGCGCCACTGCCTCGAAACTTTCGGGACCGGTGACATGGGCAATGCGTTTGCGGCCGCTGCCGATCAGGTGCTCCACCCCCAGCACCGCCCCGCCATAATCATCCGGCAACAGGCACAGCGCCTCAGGGTCGTCCGCCTGCGAGAACACGTAGATTACCGGCATCGATTGGCCCGGCACGGCGACGGGTGGCCGTTTGTCCATGCGCCGCCCGGTCACCAGCAGCCCGTCGATGCGCTTGCCCAGCAACTGGTCCAGATGCTGCTTCTCGCGCGCCGGATCGTCGGTGGCATTGCACATGAAGATAGCGATGCCATGCTCGGCCAGTCGCTCCTCCAGCGCCTCGATGATCGGAAAGGCGAAGCGCCCGAAGCTGTCGGTCGAGAGCACGCCCACAGTCATCGAGCGCGTCCGGTGCAGGCTCTGCGCCAGCGAATTTGGCCGGAACCCCAGATCCCGGGCCGCCGCAATGACCCGCTCCCGGGTCTCGGTCTTGAGCCGCCCATTGTCATTGAGCGCCTTGGAGGCCGTGCCGATCGACACTCCTGCTCGTTCGGCGACGTCGCGAATTGTCGCGCGCAAGGGATAACGGTCGTCGTCCAAGCCAGGCCCCGTGGATCGAATAGGAAAAGGTTTTCCCAAAACCTCAGATGCCACACTCATCCGGAAAGCTCAACAGCTAAAAGCAACGGCGGAATGCCGGCCGCCCAGGTGGCGCTGCCAGCATTTGTAGCCGGGGCTGCACGCTTTCTTAGGGGTTCGCGATCAAGGTCATTGGATCACTCTCAACACCAGCAGGGCATTTTGCCTTCCCGACCGACGTCGTTGTCTCGCCAGATCAGTTACCTGTCCTTCGCATTCGCGACAGTTTTGGTAGCGGTGCTGGGGGCATTTGGCTGGTGGGCGGCGGCGAGCATCGATGACCGGTCGATGGCCCGGCAATCGCGAGCGGTGCAACGCGGCCTCTCCGATATCATGGCGCGCATTCCCGTCGAGCAGGACAGTGCAGCCATCTGGAATGAGTCCGTTCTTCATCTGCGGGCGCAAAATCACGCGTGGATCGCCGACAACCTCGGCGAGTGGATGAGCGACTATTTCGGCCACGATCGCATCTACCTGCTCGACCCGAACAACGTGCCGATACGGTCGGTCATCGAAGGCGCGCTGGCCGACAACAGCTCCTATGACAGTGACGCCGTCGCCATTCACCCGCTGGTCGCCAAACTCCGTGATCAGATGGCGCTGAAGTCCGAAGGGCTCCCCGATTCTACCGCAGCCATAACGGGTCTGGGCGTGGAAGACCTGGTCGTTCTCGGCGACGGGCAGCCGGCAATCGTCAGCGTCAGGCCGATCATTCCCGCGACCAGCGCCGTCACGGAAGCGCCGGGCACGGAATATCTGCATGTTTCGATGCGGGTGATCGACAGCTCCGTGGCGGAGGAAATCAGCCGGGACTACGAAATTCCCGGCCTGGCCTTCCAGCGCTTCGCGGTCACCGACGACGAGCGGATCGCTTCACCGATCCTCAGCAGCGCAGGGCGCATCGTTGGCTTCTTCACCTGGGTGCCCGAGGAGCCGGCCTACGATCTCATCCGGGACACCCTGCCTGTCATGGCCGGCGGACTGCTGATCGGCGGTCTCGCGGTATTTCTGCTGCTGCGGCGGCTCAAGCGGACCTCGAGCCAGCTGGAGGTCACCGAGGCGCATGCCTCCTTCCTCGCATTCCATGATCCCATGACGCGGCTGCCCAATAGGGCCCTGTTCGAGGACAGGCTGGAACAGGCGCTGGCCAACACGCGCAGCGGCGCCTCGCGCGTCGCGCTCCACTATATTGACCTGGATAACTTCAAGCGGGTCAACGACACCCTGGGCCACGCCGCGGGTGATGAACTGCTGAGAAAGACCGCAGAGCGGCTGGCGGGCCTGGTCTCCAGTGTCGATACGGTGGCGAGGCTGGGCGGCGACGAATTTGCCATTATCCAGTTTCACGCTGCAGACACGCCCGCGGCCCTGACCTTGAGCCAGAAGGTCGTTGATGCGCTCGCTGTTCCGTTCGACCTGTCAGGACACGAAGGCCGCGTCGGTGCCAGCGTCGGCGTTACCCTTGTTACCGATCCGGCCATTACCATCGAAGATGTGATGCGGCAGGCCGACGTTGCACTCTACGAGGCCAAAAACGCCGGCAGGGGTCGTTATCAGCCCTATGACGGCGAACTCAATGCCGTCGTCCGCGAGCGCCGCGAGCTTGAGGTCGACTTGCGCAAGGCCCTGACCGGAGCGCCGGGACTGGAGCTGGTCTACCAGCCCATTTTCGATGCGCGCAGCGGCCGTATCGCCGGCGCCGAAGCCCTGGTGCGTTGGCAGCACCCCACCCTCGGTCGATTGTCACCGATCACCTTCATCGGCCTTGCTGAGGAGCGTGGTCTCATCGACCAGCTGGGCATCTGGGTGATGAACCAGGCGTGTCTCTATGCCGCCTCATCAAGCCTCCCCTGGGTCGCCGTGAACGTGTCGCCCCTGCAATTCCGCGACGAGAATTTCGTCGACCGGGTCTTCGAAGTCCTGCAGGCCACGGGGCTCCAGGCCCGGCGCCTGGAAATCGAGATCACCGAAGGCCTGCTGCTGCAAAATTCACCACTGACCCAGTCGACGTTGATGCGGCTGCGGGCCAGCGGCATCCGCGTCGCTCTCGACGATTTCGGCACCGGCTATTCCTCGATCAGCTACCTGCGGACCCATGGCATCGACAAGCTCAAGATCGACCAGTCCTATACCGCACAGCTGGGGCAGGATTCCGAGATCGACAGCATTGTCCGCTCGATCATCGACCTGGGGCGCGCCATGCACATGGCCGTCACGGCCGAGGGCGTGGAAACCGAAGACCAACGCGCCATCCTGAACAGCATCGGCTGCGACCAGCTCCAGGGCTACCTGCTGTCGAGGCCTATTGAATCGTCGAGTCTGGACGAACTGCTCCATCAGCGTCCGCCGGGCGTCGCAAAAGAGCGCGTAGCTACGCCTGAGGCCGGCTCGCGGCGCACTGCTCGATCTCAATAGTGTCGAAAATACACGAAAGCTGGTGCTGCCGGACAGGATTGAACTGTCGGCCTCCCCCTTACCAAGGGGGTGCTCTACCACTGAGCTACGGCAGCATCTGGCGCGCGATCAGGGACCCGGCGCGACGGGGGCTCCTTTGCCATAGGCCCAATCTCGACGCAAGGCTAAAAAGCGCCTATCAACCGGCCGAGGGTCAACACGATTCCCGGCCGGGACCGATGAGCAAATCCGAACAGGCTGCCTTGCGTGAGCAAAGATTGGCCGCAAAGCTGCGTGAGAACCTCAAGCGCCGGAAGGGGCAGGCCAAGGCGCGCGCCGATTCGGAGCGCCAGGCACCCGAGCCTCAACCGGCTCCCGAAGCCGATACGGTCAATAAACCGTAAACCAGTTTCGGGCGATGATTGACTACTACTGATGCGTTGGGATTCAAGTCAGGACGCGACGAAAAGGATGTTTTCCGAGAACCGGAGCGGAGCGTACATCGGTACGTGAGCACCGGAAGCGCAGGAAAATATGCTTTGCAGGCCGTCATCACGTGAATATCAACGGCATCAGACGCTGAGCGCGGCGAGTCTGGCTTACGTGGCAACTAGGACTTGGCCTACCTCCATCCCCAGGTAGAAGACCCCTTGTGGGTCGCCATATAGGACAAGACTATGGACCGTATCCGTTTGATCGGTGGCAATGAACTCAATGGCGAGATCCCGATTTCGGGCGCCAAGAATGCCGCGCTGCCGCTGATGATCGCCTCTTTGCTCACTGACGAGCCGCTGGTGCTGCAGAATGTGCCGCGCCTGGCCGACGTAAAGCAGCTCGAGCGCATTCTCGAGAATCACGGCGTCGATATCGCCGTGCATGGCCGCCGTCGTGGCGAGGACGATGTTGTGGGCCAGCGCATGACCTTCCACGCCGCCGACATCGTCGACACCACCGCGCCATACGACCTGGTGTCCAAGATGCGCGCCAGCTTCTGGGTCATTGGCCCGCTGCTGGCCCGCTGCCACGAAGCGCGTGTTTCTCTGCCCGGCGGCTGCGCCATCGGCACCCGCCCGGTCGATCTGTTCCTCTACGGCCTCAAGGAACTGGGCGCCGAGATCGACATCGACGACGGCTATGTGGTCGCCAAGGCACCCAAGGGCGGCCTCGTCGGCACCCACATCAAATTCCCCAAGGTCTCGGTGGGCGCCACCCACACCATCCTGATGGCCGCGACGCTTGCCCGCGGCACGACCGTCATCGAGAATGCCGCCCAGGAACCCGAGATCACCAATGTCGCCGAGTGCCTCGTCGCCATGGGTGCGAAAATTTCAGGCATCGGCACGCGGACCCTCACTATCGAAGGCGTGGACAAGCTCCACGGCGCCAACGTCGATGTGATCCCCGATCGCATCGAAACCGGTACTTTCGCCATGGCGGCCGCCATGACCGGTGGCAATGTGCTGCTCAAGGGCGCCCGCCCCGAGCACCTGCAGTCCGCCCTTGATACCCTGGCCCGCACCGGCGTCTCGATCACCGTCGAGGCCGAGGGGCTGCGCGTCCATCGCAATGGCAACGGCATTCAGCCGGTCGATATCGAGACCGACCCGTTCCCCGGCTTCCCGACCGACCTGCAGGCCCAGTTCATGGCGCTGATGACCATGTCGTCCGGCACGAGCCAGATCCGCGAGACCATCTTCGAGAACCGCTACATGCACGTGGCCGAGCTCGCCCGCTTCGGCGCCGATATCTCGGTGGATGGCCAGGTGGCCACGGTCCACGGCAAGGCCCAGCTCAAGGGCGCCCAGGTCATGGCGACCGACCTGCGCGCCTCGGTGTCGCTGGTCATTGCCGGTCTCGCCGCCAAGGGCGAAACCGTTGTCAACCGCATCTATCACCTCGACCGCGGTTTTGAGGGGCTGGAAGGCAAGCTCAGCCGCTGCGGCGCCGAGATCGAGCGCATCGCGGGCTAATCCCCACGCAAGCTCCGGCAGGCGCTGCTAATCCAGCGTCTGCCGATACCGCAGCATCGCCACGACCGAGATCACCAGCACGATCGCGCCCAGCGCCACAAACTGAGCGCCGACATCGCCGACATCTGCCCCCTTGAGCATCACCGCCCGCACCAGCCGGATGAAATGGGTGGCCGGCACCGCCGTGCCGATAGCCTGCGCCCAGCCGGGCATGCCGGCAAACGGGAACATGAAGCCCGACAGCAGGATCGACGGCAGGATGGTGAAAAAGCTCAGCTGCATGGCCTGCATCTGGTTATGCGCCAGCGTCGAGATCAGGAAGCCCAGCGCCAGGTTGCCTAGCACGAACAGGTTGAAGCCGATGAAGAAGGCCGTGAACGTGCCCTCGAACGGCACTCCGAACACGGCAAAGGCCGCCACCAGGAACACCGCCGTCTGCACATAGCCGACCAGCACATAAGGCAGGATCTTGCCCAGCATGACCTCGAGCGGCCGTACCGGCGTCGAGATTAGCATTTCCATGGTGCCCCGCTCACGCTCCTTGACGATGGCCACCGCGGTGATCATCACCATGGTCATCGAGAGGATGATGGCCAGGAGCCCAGGCACGATATTGGTCGAGGTGCGCCCCTCCGGATTGAACTGGCGGTGGACCACGACGCCGAACGGGGCAGGGGAGGCCGCCATCTGGGTCAGCGGGCCGGTCAGCGTCTGGGCCACGGCCCCCGCCACGATGCCGCTCATCGCCGCCGCGGCGCCAGCCACCGCCGACGGGTCCGAGGCGTCCGCCGCCACGAGGATTTCGGGCCGCAGGCCCCGCACCACGTCGCGCTCGAAATGGCGGGGAATGACCACGACGAAATTCGCCTCACCCTGGCGCAACGCCTCTTCGCCTGCCGCCGGCCCCATCACCACGCCCTCGAAGTCGAAATAGCCCGAGGTCTGCATACCCGATAGCATCGCCCGCACCAGCGGGCCGTCATCGTTGACTTCCACCAGCGTCGGCAGGTGCCGCGGGTCGGCATTGATGGCAAAGCCGAACAGCATCAGCTGCACGATCGGCAGCCCGATCATCATCACGAAGGTGACGCGGTCGCGCCGCATCTGGATGAATTCCTTGAGCAGCACGGCGCCAAACCGGGCGAAGGAGAAGAAGCTCATGCCGCATCGCGGGAGAAATTGTCCCGTGCCCCTGTCATCAGGTAGATGAACGCTTCCTCCAGCCCGGGCGGCTGCAGGCTCCAGCGATGCGTCCCCCGTGCCTCGAACTGCTCCACGGTGCCCTTGAGAACAGGCGCGTCGATGCCCGACACATGCAGCGTCGAGCCGAACCGCGCGATCTGCGCCACGCCGGGCCGGCCGGCCAGCTCCGCTTCAAGTCCCACCAGGTCCGGTCCTTCGGCGCGCCAGGTGACGAGGCCCACCGCCTTTGGGATTTCCGCTGACGGCCCGTCGATCAGTTTCTTGCCATAGGCGATGTAGGTGATGAAGTCGCATTGCACGGCCTCGTCCATGTAATGGGTCGAGACTAGGACGGTGACGCCTGCCTTGCTGAGTCGGCGGATTTCGTCCCAGAAGTCGCGCCGCGCCTTGGGGTCGACTCCGGCGGTGGGTTCGTCGAGCAGCAGCAGTTGGGGGTCGTGGATGAGGCACGCCGCCAGCGCCAGCCGCTGCTTCCAGCCACCAGACAGCGTTCCGGCCAGCTGACCGGCCCGGTCGGCCAGCCCCAGCTCATCGAGCGCCTGCGTCACCCGGTTGCGGCGATCCCGAACGCCATACATCCGCGCCACGAAGTCGAGATTCTCACGGATGCTGAGATCCTCGTAGAGGCTGAACTTCTGCGTCATGTAGCCGACCTGCGTCTTGATATCAGCCGCCTGCCGGCGCACGTCGAAGCCCAGGCAGGTGCCTTCCCCCGCATCGGGCAGCAGCAGCCCGCACAACATGCGGATCGTCGTGGTCTTGCCCGAGCCGTTCGGCCCCAGAAATCCATAGATGGCGCCGCGCGGCACGATGATGTCGAAATTGTCGACCACCGTCTTGTCGCCGAACCTCTTGGTCAGCCCGCGCACCTCGATGGCATTGTCGCTCACGGCAGCACCGTCACCGGTTGTCCCGGCTGCAACGTGCCCGGCGCCTCGAGCTGCGCCTCCACCAGATAGACCAGCCTGCCGCGCTCCTCGCGCGAATAGATCACCGGCGGCGTCGTTTGTGGCTCGCTGGCCAGGTGTGTCACCGTGGCCGTCATCGCCATGCAGCCATCGCAGCCCACGCTCACCGTCTGCCCCACGGCGAGTGCCGCCCGGTCCGTTTCCGGCACGAAGAACCGCGCCTTGAGCGCCCCTTGAGGCATGATCGAAACCACCGGCGTGCCCACAGCCGCCATTTCGCCTGTCGAATAGAACAACCGCTCCACGGTTCCTGCCACGGGCGCGGTGGTCTGTCGATCCTCGAGATCGAGCATCGCCCGGCTGGCATCAGCCTCCGCTGCCATCAGGTTCGCTTCCGCCGCCACCTGCTGCGCGTCGCGCGCCGGCAGTTCGGCCACGTTCACCTGCGCCGTCAGCTGCTCGACCTGCGATTGCGCTGAGGCCACCGCCGCCCGATCCTGCTCCACCCGCACTTCGGGCACCGCGCCGACCGCCAGCAGCTTCTCGCTGCGGTCGAGGTTGGACGCGGCCAGCGCCAGGTCCGATTGCGCCTTGCCGAGCGAAGCGCGAATCACGTCCACCTCCTGGGTACGGCTTCCCGTCACCAGGTTTTCCAGCGTCGCCCGCGCCGCCTCCACCCGCGCCTCGGCGGCATCGAGCAGCGCCCGCTGCTGCGCATCCTCCAGCGCGAACAAGGCGTCTCCCACCGCGATCGTCTGCCCTTCGCTGACGGCGATGTCGGCAACGCGCCCGGCGCTGACCGGCGCCACATAGACATAGTCTGCCTCGAGATAGCCGGCATAGCCGACGTCTTCGGCCGCGCCGCCGGGCATGATCGACATGATCGCAGCGAGGACGCCCGCAAAAAACTCGTTCATGGCGTAACCTCGTCCGGCGTCGCGCAGATGCCGTGAAACAGGATGTCGAGATGGTTGGCGACGAGCTTGTCCAGCCCCAGCCCTTCGCCTTCCGGCTTGATGCCGAAGATTTCGGCCAGCGCCACATGCGCCAGCACCGGCCCGATGATCGAGCGCACCGTCAGCTCCGGATCGACCTTGCGCAGCTTGCCGCCCTCGACACCGCGCCGGATCAGTCCGATCAGCGCCGGCATCACCTTGCCCAGCACCTCCTGGCGATAGAGTTCGGCAATCGAGGGAAAACTCATCACCTCGCGCAGGATCAGGCGAGGGACGGCGATCTTGTCGGGCTGAGCCAGCGTCTGCACCAGCACGGTCAGCAGCATGGTGATCGGCAGGCGCGGATCGCCATCGAATTTCTCGATGTCAGGCAGCGCCCGCAACGCGATCGGCGCCACAGCGCGCCGCACGATGCCCTCGATCAGCGCCTCCTTGGACGCGAAATAGAGATAGACCGTGCCCTTCGACACGCCCGCGCGCTTGGCCACGTCCTCCACCCGCGCGGCGGCAAAGCCCTTCTCCACGAATACCGCCAGCGCCGCATCCAGCACCTCATCCGGCCGGGCATCGGCGCGCCTGCGAAATTTCTTGGTCTCGGTCATCATCAGCTCCAGTCAAATAATAATAACTGACCAGTCAGTCAGTTGCAAGCGCGTGGAGGCGAATGAAGGGCAGTAGGAGCCGGCTGCCTCTTCTGGGGCTGGCGGCGCCGGCTTCGCGCACGATGCAGCCCCCAGAGTGGCGCGGCACCTCCCCCTCGAAGGGGAGGTTGGTAGGGGGTGTGGGGAGCCACCATATTGGAGGCGCTCACCTCCTGATCCCTCCCACCCATGGCGGTCATCCCGGCGCAGTCCGGGATCCATGTCCGTGGCGCACCACGACGGCTAAGGTGCGGGTGTGCTGAGGCTAAGGAAGTGTAACGCCCTCGGGTCAGGCCCGAGGGTGACAATCCGGTTTGGAACTGGCCTTCGAAGGAACGTTGCCATCTTGGCATGCGTCTGTCTTCGACGCCCGCTGCGCCACGCCTGCTTTCCACATTGCCCCTCCGCGCTCAAACTTGTAGATCGGACAAGGCGTGACCAGATAAGCTCGTTCAGATTACAGGGGCCGACCATCCATGACCGACCTCAAGCTTCTCGCGCTTGATACTGAAGACCTCGAAGTCATTTCCGCGCATGTGCAGGACGCCGTCGTGCGTGTTGCCGACATGGGCTATGCGCGTGGCGACCGCCGCTTTGCATTGCTGATGAACCGCTTCGACTGGGAATCGACCCAGGGCCGCCGCGACAAGGGCGTGCGCAAGCGCGCCGCTTTGCATTTCGATGCGGTGCAATCCGTGGTGAGCAGCGGCTTCGATACCGGTGCGCCCGAAGGCGTGCTCGAACTGCTGGCCATCACCTTCCAATCCATCGACGGACCTGCAGGCATCATCGAACTCAGTTTTGCCGGCGGCGGCACCGTTCGCCTCGGCGTCGAATGCCTTGAAGCGCGGCTTTCCGATCTGGGTGCCACCTGGGCCGCCGCGGCCAAGCCTGCCCACGCCCTCGACTAGCCATGTTGAGATTTGGCCAAGGGGGAGACGAAAATGGCGGTTTTCGAGAACCGGAGCGCAGCGTACATGAGTACGTGAGCACCGGAAGCGCAGGGAACTGCCATTTGCAGGCCGCCCTCGGCCAAATATCGACGTAGCTTAAGGACGATTTATGGTTCTCCGCTTCGACAGCGACGACAGTGATTTCGAGCCTCGTTTCCAGGCATTGCTGGAAGGCAAGCGCGAATCCAGTCAGGACGTCAACGACGTCGTTGCCGGCATTATCGCCGACGTTCGCGCCCGCGGTGACGCCGCCGTGGTGGAACTGACCAACAAGTTCGACCGCACAAGTTTCGCTGCAGCCGACCTGCGGATTCCACCGGCAGAAATCGATGCTGCCGCCGCGCGCGTCAGCGACGAAGTCCGCCGCGCGCTACAGACCGCGCATGATCGCATCAAGGCGCACCACGAAAAGCAGAAGCCGGCAGATCATATCTACCAGGACCATCTTGGCGTCACCCTGGGCACCCGCTGGACCCCTGTGGACGCCGTGGGCCTCTACGTGCCCGGGGGCCTCGCGACCTATCCCTCTTCGGTTCTGATGAATGCCGTGCCCGCCAAGGTGGCGGGGGTCGAGCGCATCGCCATGGTCGTGCCGACGCCGGGCGGCCAGATCGCCGCGCCGCTGCTGCTCGCCGCCAAGATATCAGGCGTCACCGAAATCTATCGCGTCGGCGGTGCCCAGGCCATCGCCGCTCTCGCCTATGGCACGGCGACCATTGCCCCTGTCGACAAGATCGTCGGCCCCGGCAACGCTTATGTCGCTGCCGCCAAGCGCCAGGTCTTCGGCAAGGTCGGTATCGACATGATTGCCGGTCCCTCGGAGGTACTGGTCATTGCCGATGGTTCGGCCAATCCGGCGTGGGTCGCCGCCGACCTGATCGCGCAGGCCGAGCACGGCGCAGGGGCCCGCTCCATTCTCGTCACCACCGAAAAGGGCCTGGCCGACACCGTAGCTGCCGAGGTTGATCGCCAGATCGACCTGCTGCCCAATCCAGCCAATGCCCGCGAAGGCTGGGACGACCACAGCGCTATCATCACTGTGGCATCGCTGGCCGAGGCCGTCGTGCTCGCCAATCGCATCGCGTCAGAACATATCGAGCTGGCGCTGGATGATCCGCAGTCCATCCTGGGTTCGATCCGCCACGCCGGCGCGATCTTCCTCGGTCACCACACGCCCGAGGCCATCGGCGACTATGTCGGCGGCTCCAACCACGTGCTGCCCACCGCTGGTACGGCCCGCTTCGCCTCGGGCCTCGGCGTACTCGATTTCATGAAGCGCACCTCGATCCTGGGCTGCGATCCATCCTCGCTGTCTGCGCTCAGCGAGGCGGCAGTTATCCTGGCCGAAGTGGAAGGCCTCGACGGCCACGGCCGCTCTGTCTCCATCAGGCTCAATCGTTGAGCATCTCGATGGGGACAGAAACCAGACAAGCCGATACCGATCGCCTGGTTACCGTCACGCTCGACCCCAATACCATCACCTCGATTAATCCCGACGAGGTGCATGAATGGCGCATCGCCATTTATGACCTGCTCGAGGACAACTCCTTCCGGCCGGCACGCGTTGCTGCAAAGGGCCCGTTCGCCCTGCACATGTCGATCATCGGCAATTCCATCGTGCTCGATGTGCGCCATCCCGAGACCTTCCAGCCGATCGCCGCCCATTACCTGTCACTGACCCCGTTCCGCCGTCTGATCCGCGACTATTTCCGCATTCGTGACGCCTATTATGAAGCCATCCGCTCAGCGCAGCCGTTCCAGATCGAAACCGTCGACATGGCCCGGCGCGGCATGCACAACGAGGCGGCCGAACTGCTGCGCACCCGGCTGACCAACAAGATCATCATCGATCTCAACACCGCCCGCCGTCTCTTCACCCTGATCTGCGCCGTGCAGCCCTATGCCAGCCGCATCGACGAGGCGACGAGCGAACTGCCCAGCGTGCTCTTCGTTTGTTCGATGAATTCGGTGCGCTCGCCCATCGCCGCCGCGCTGGCCCGCCAGGCTTTCCCCGGACGCATCATTGCGCGGTCGGTGGGCGTCAATGGCGGCAAGGCCGACCAGTTCGTGCACGAGGTGATGGAGGAGATCGGCATTGATATGAGCGTCCACACGCCCCATATCCTGGACGAGCTTGTGGCAAACCACTTCGATCTGGTCATCACCCTCTCCGACGACGCCCCCGAGGCCGTGACCCGCAAGGGGCTCGAGGCTCGCGCCGTGGAGGCCTGGAAGGTGGCCGATCCCTCGCTGGTCGAGGGTAACAGAGAGGTCGTGCTAGGTGCTTATCGCGAGTTGCGCGACAGCCTGCGCAAGCGCGTTCGGACCCGCCTCGAACCTCTGGTTTCCGGTGGTTCACAAATCCATTGAATTGAAGTAGGTAAAGACCACTTTCCGACCCGTGGCCGGCAAGCTATGCCCCTATGGGTCTATCAGGAGACAGTATGGCGAAGGAAGAAGTGCTCGAATTTCCGGGCGTGGTGACTGAATTGCTCCCTAACGCGACGTTCCGCGTCAAGTTGGAAAACGAGCATGAGATCATTGCCCACACCGCTGGTCGCATGCGCAAGAACCGCATCCGTGTGCTGGCCGGCGACAAGGTCCTGTGCGAAATGACGCCCTACGACCTGACCAAGGGCCGTATCACCTACCGCTTCAAGTAAGGCTCGAGCCATGGCCAGTCGTCCGGATCTGATCCTGGCCTCCGCTTCGCCGCGCCGGCTCGCGCTGCTGAACCAGATCGGCATCGAGCCTGAGCACCTGGTGCCGGCCCATGTCGACGAGACGCCCGAAAAAGGCGAACTGCCGCGCAAGCTTGCCATCCGCCTCGCCGATCTCAAGGCCTTGACCGCCCAGCACAAGGCCCGCTCCGCCGGCTTTGGCCAGGAGGCGCTGGTGCTCGCCGCCGATACGGTGGTTGCCGTCGGCCGCCGCATCCTGCCCAAGGCCGAGACCATGGAAGAGGCCACCGAGTGCCTCCGCATGCTCTCGGGCCGCGCGCACCGCGTCTACACCGCGCTGACCGTGCTGACCCCTTCGGGCGCCAAGCGCCAGCGTCTGGTCGAGACCCGCATCCGCTTCAAGCGCCTGTCGACCCGCGAGATGGAAGCCTACCTGGCCAGTGCCGAATGGCGCGACAAGGCCGGCGGCTATGCCATCCAGGGCATTGCCGGCGCCTTCGTGGTCAAGCTCTCCGGCTCCTATACCGGCGTCGTCGGCCTGCCGCTGATGGAAACCGCCCAGCTGCTCGCCGGCGAGGGCTATCCGGTCCATTTCAACTGGCTCAACCAGTCAACCCTGTCGGGTGTCTGATGGCTGCCGCAAGGAAGTGCCCGATCTGCGGCAAGCCCTCGGTGGAGGAGTTCAAGCCCTTCTGCTCCAAGCGTTGCGCCGACGTTGATCTCAACCGCTGGCTCACTGGCCGCTACGTCATCCCCGCCCGCGACGACGAGCCGGTGGCCGACAACGACAATTCTGTCCCCGACTACAACGAAGACGACAATATCTGAGCTTCCAGCGCGCTGGTTACGCCCGCCGTGATGCTCAGGTTTCTTTCTTCGATTGACACCCCGCCACGTCCGACGCATTAACCTGATTTCATAAATCATGTTATCCCTCGCAAGGGCCCGGAGGTTTGTCGATGATCGTTACCCGCCGCATATTCGGCCTGCTTGGCGCCGTCGCGCTCAGCGCCCTGCTGTCCGCCGCTCCGGCCACGGCGCAGATTGCCCAGGTGGTCTCCTCCACCGACACGACGCGCCTCGTTCAGCATGCGGGCGGGGAGACCGAAGTCCCCGCCGTGCCACAGCGTATCGTGACCCTGCACAACGTCTTTGCCGAGGCGCTCACCGCCCTGGGCCTGTCGCCCATTGGCTCGGTGGATCGCCCCTCCGGCATGCCCTCGCAGCTTGCCGAAGCGCTGGCCGACACCGCATCGGTGGGCAATCATTCCGAGCCGGACTTCGAGCTCGTGCTCGGCCTGGAACCGGATCTTATCCTGGCTCAGGAGAGCCAGCAGGGCGACAACTACGATCGCCTGACCGCCATTGCGCCCACCCTGTTGCTCAATGAGCCGGAGGCCGAATGGCGTGACTGGTACCACGGACTCGGCGAGGCGCTGGGACAGGTCGAAGCGGCCGATGCCGCGGTTGCCGCCTACGATGAAAAGGCTGCGGCAGCCAAGGCTGCCCTGGGCGAGCGCCGCGCCGGCGAGACCGTCCTCCTGCTCCGCGTCCGCGAGAAGGACATGCGGGTTTACGGCGGCGCACGGCGTTCCGGCCCGGTGCTTTATCATGACCTGGGCCTCACCCCGCATGCCATGGTTCCCCTCGGGGAGGACCATCTGGAGATCTCCTTCGAGAACCTGCCCGAACTTACCGCCGATCACATCTTCATCATGGTCGAGGACGCCGAAAAGATGACCACCATCGAGCAGTCCGAACTCTGGCAGCGCCTTCCCGCCGTCCAGGCCGGTCATGTCTATAAGGTCAACATCGAGCCCTGGAACCAGTCCGTCGGTCCCATCAGCTTCGCCGTCATCATCGACGACGTCTCTGCAGCCCTGCTTTCGGGCAACTGACCGCGCTGCGTGGCGCCTTCACAAGCGCCACGCCAAACTCCTTTTCCACATGCCCTTTTCCCGCTTGCGTGGCTAAAACCCATCCCCTATAAGGCCGATGGCTTTCAGCCGAGGCGGACTTTCCGCCCACTGCCCGGGTAGCTCAGTTGGTAGAGCAGCGGATTGAAAATCCGCGTGTCACTGGTTCGATTCCGGTCCCGGGCACCATCATTTCCTGAATGATATCAGTTGGTTGAATGGTGTGTGGGCTGAGCGGTCACCCCTCCGTTGTCGCATTCATGTTGCGCGGCGTTTCCCAGCATTTCCGGGGCTTTCTCGACACCCTCCGCGAATCCATGCGACATGGATGCAACATGGAGAGCGTATCGCTATGAGCCAGCCGCCCGTTGGGAAAAGCCCCGCAATCGCTTTCGTTACCAACGAGATGCGCGCTGAAATCGCCAACTTCCAGACCTTCTTGATCAGCAAGGTAGGGCGCCCTCTCCCCCCCTCCAACATTCTCTGGCACTACACCAATTTCGCCGGCCTCCACGGTATCCTGAGTTCTCGGTCGATCTACACCACCCAGCACTCTTGCCTGAATGACAGCATGGAATATCTGCACCTTCCAAAGCTGATCACAGACGAGCTCGATCGGCGAATACAGGCAGCTGAAGATCCTGATGTGAAGGACTTTTACGAGGCTGCACATCGCGAGTTGGGTGACACCGACATCTCAAGCACGGGGCACTTCGTCGCCTGCCTAAGTGAGGATGAGGACGACCTTGGCCAATGGCGAGGATACGGTGGCGGCACATGTGGTTATGCAATTGGCTTCCGCGCGGACGATGTCATGACAGCGATTGCTCGGAGGCCAGGCACACTTCTCGTTCCCATGGAATATCGCGTTGAGGTGCATCAGCGGATAGCTTCAGAAATTATCAAATTTACTGAAACGCTCTACCGGAATCATGCTGCTGACTTTGGAATTGCGTTCGGACTTTTCGGTGAACAACTACGCTCAGAAGTCGCTGTCGGCCTAGACATCATCGTGTCATGTGTAAAGCACCACAAATTTGAATTCGAGCACGAGCGTAGGATCACAACAAAATTGCTGCACGGGGAGCACGAGAAAATGGTGTTTCTGCAAAAGCAGACGCTGCTCGCACGACATTTGCCGCTAAGCCTGCTCCCTACCGAAACCGACAGCCTGCTGCCGATCGCTAAGGTGATGATCGGCCCCGGGCCTGCTCAGGGGGTTACGAAAGTCGCTGTTGGGGACCTGCTCAAGAAGTACGGGTACGATCCCGCTATCACTTCGAAGAGTCAGGTGCCGTACCGCGTTCCATAGGATGGCCGTCTGTTCTGCACCCTGCCGGTTCGCACCGGCTCACGGCGTTCGAACCAAATCGGCTCGCCGTTCCACGACACGTCCATTCCGGTTCATGAGGCCCGCTCAGGGGCCTTAGGTGATGCCTTCCCCGTCAAATGACAGGTTACGGTCGCTTCACCTGTTTTAAACCTCAATCTTGCGGCCGAAGTCGAAATCAGGCCTTCTCGCGAAAGGTGGAGGCAACCAATGCGCATTTGTGCATCAATACTCGTCGTCATATGCGGCACGGCAGCGTCACCCGGTTACGACGATCTGCCAGGGATTGAGTACCGCGGATCGCTGGCAGTGCTCAAAGAAGGCTGGCGCGAGCCGGCCCCAATGCCACGGTCCGATGCTCTCTACTGGGGCTCGTACTTATTTGCCGCAAATACACCCGCACAGGCGCCGTACCGCGCGCGCAGTGGCATTTCCATAGTCAGGGCCGGCGCGATCGCGTCGACAGAATTCGTCCAAGACCTGGATTGTCGTGATATCGCTGGCTCCGTGGCAATTACCGGCGCGGACCCCCACGGCTTCGACGGGGACAATGATGGAATGGGCTGTGAAGGGAACCAGTAGCGCCTGGGGGCTCAGCAGAGCCTCAACAACGGTAGCTCTGGCGATTGCAGCCGCATTTCTCGGCTGGCTGCCGGCCGCCGCAGCGCCGCAGCTCCAAATGTGTGGCAATCGTCCGAACACGCCTACCAAAACCTGCCTGGTGGATGGAGACACGCTGTGGCTCGATGGCGAGAACATCCGGCTCAAGGACTTTGATACGCCTGAGCCGCAGTCCGCCATCTGCGGTGGCGAGGCCGAGCGGGCGCTTGCTCACCAGGCGAGCGCGCGCCTGCTCGAGTTACTCAATACCAGTGACTGGACCATCGAACGCTTCGGTTATGACAGCACAAGCAGCAGGCGGCGGCTTGCCACGATCCGGATTGCCGGCCGTGACGTCGGGGACATCCTCATCGATGAGCGGCTGGCCAGGCGATGGCCGGATGGGCGCGAGTGGTGGTGTTGATAAGCCGATTGAATATGCCTGCTTGTGGGGAGGGAAAATGAACGAGAAAGATACGACTGCGCTTGAGGTATTGAGCGACATTACCTCGGCACTGCCTGCGCCCGTCGAAACGAACTTGCTCAAAGCCATCGCGGGTCTGCTCGGAGGATTGACAGCCAGTCCTGCCGCTTGGGTAAAAAGGCCCGCACAGGCAATCGAAGACATTACTGCAAGCAGGTCCGCGGTGGCCAGCATCATCGCCAAAGGTGTCGCCGATCAGGCTCTCAAAGACCCCGCCGTCATGC
>JBARWY010000068.1:0-4051 GCA_049647065.1 Devosia sp.
TTATTGGCCTCTCCCGGAAATGCTGGATTTCGTTGCGCCCTGTTCATACAGAAGGGTGATACAGAAGTGACTCTCCGCATGGCTACTCCCTGCCCCATCCCAAAACACGTGTCTTCTACTTTCGAAAAGCCGTTCCGAAGGATTTAGTGGACGCGTTGGTCGTGTCGAAATCCTGCGCAGCCTCCGGACGGAAGACCCGGAGCAAGCGAAAGTTCTGCACGCAAGTGACCGTTGAGGTCGCCGAGGAGTGGGTAAGGGTGCGCAAGCTGTTGGAGTTTGCGGCACCTTCAACTGCACCATCCTCCGAGCTGACCGTTCCTAAGCTTGAGCTGACTTCGCATCGGCGCTGCGCAAAACGGCCGGCCGCCTGACAAGGCCGCCGGCCTAATCGTTACTGGGCGGCCGAACTCATATCAAACTCGGCTGAACCGACGGTCGTGAACCATTCGCGGATCTGCTGGACGTCCTGACTGAAGGCAAGGCCAAGCTGCAGCAGGACGCGCGCCTTCTGCGGCAGCAGATCGCCGGCGCCAATGACGCCCCCGGTACCGGTATCATAGGTCCCTTCGCCGCCGGTGCGCGTGGCAGACACAAACACCACGCCAGCCGCGATGGCCTCTTCACGCGCTTCAGACTGCAGCGACGAGGTGCCACCCGGGCCGTGACCGGCGGTGACGATGCCCTTGGCGCCTCCGGCCACAGGCCCGGTAATCGTCGCGGCGGAGCCTTCCACATAGCCGTAGACGATGTCGACGACAGGCATGTCCTCAAACGCGATCTGGCTCAGGTCGAACGGCGGCGCCCAGGTCGCGTTGCCGCAGGCCATGGCGCGAGCCGGTGCCCGCAAGGCTCGGATATGGCCCTCGTTGACGACGCCGAGCGGCCCGTAAAGCCGGGAGTCGAATGTATCCATCCTATAGCCATCGGTTTTGGTCACGTCCCTGGCCGCGAAGAACTGGTCGTTGAGCAGGGTAACGGTGCCATAGCAGGTGGTCTTTTTGGACGCGGCCAGACGGATCGAGCTGAAGAGGTTGGTATAGGCGTCGTAAGTGAAGGTGCCATATTGATGCATCGACCCGGTAACTACTACCGGCTTGGGGGATTGGACGGTGAGGTCAAAGAAATAGGCGCCTTCTTCCAGCACGTTGGTGCCGGCCGTGATGACGACACCGTCGACATCCTCGTTGGCGAGATGGGCGTCGACGGTGCGGGAGATGTTGTACAGCGTCTCGGTGGTGACCCGCGAGGACAGTCCAAGGCCGTCAGCCAGAACCACCGAAATGTTGGCGACCGATCCCAGCTCTGGATACATATCCTCCAGGATCGTCTGCACGCCGCCTTCGACGCTGCCGTCATATTGAAGGTAGCTGATGCGGTCGGCCGCCTCGGAGGTGAGGGTGCCGCCAGCGTCGATTACCACTATATTGGGCTTGCTCGCGTCGGGAGCGGGGCCGATCACCGTAACGGGATAGTCCGGTACGCTCGATTGGGCCAATGCCGTGCCAGCGGGCAGGAGGCTCAGCGCAGCGATGCTAAACAGGACCCCTCGTTGCCAACAGGTCATGCGCTTGGGTTCGTCGTTCATGCATTTTCTCCAAGATGCTCGATGCCTCGGCCCTTGCCGCGGCTTGACGTCTTGAGGAACAGCAAGCGGCGTGCCATGCCGCGCAGACCTGCTAAATCCTTGAATCTCTAGAATTTTTGTGGTGCGCAGTGATAGGGCCGCGCAAGAAGTTGCCGCGGCGTCTGCGCCGATTGGCGGATGTCCGCCGAGGGCGGTCAGTCCAGTCGCCCCCGCGGCTCAGATCGATGGCGCCGCCTCGATAAGCTTCATGCGGATGTGGCGGGAGACATTGTCGATTACGGCGCCGGTCACCATGGAGCGTCATTAAACCGGCCCCGGTCGCATGATGCAAGGATTCCGGACCACTGCATCGTCCGGGCTGCTTGGGCAGCCCAAAGTGTCCAAGGACCAGACTGGCGTCCAGTTCCAACACAACCTGTAAGGGGACGGCTACTCCCTCGATAGCTCATAGGCCACCAGCAGCCGCTTTCCTTGCATAGTGATATGCACCTTGACCGGCGAGCCCATGAACACTCGATCCGCCAGCAGCAGTTGCAGCAGCGGGCTGTCCGGGATGGCCTGGGGTTCGTTGATGAGGCTGCGCATCAGCGCGACGGCTTCGGGTGTGAGTTCTTCGATAGTCATCCGTGTCCGATAGCCGAGTCGCCTCCCGTGTTCATCCCATAGGGTACGATGCGATCAAGCTCGTCTACCGGCGCCCAGTCGTTCGACACCGTAACCTCCCCAGGATAGCTCACCCCAAAGGCCATAAGCTTTGCCTGAAGCATTATCTCATCGGTGGTGGTAAGGGCTGCCCAGTCGGCAATATTGGCCAGGTCGGCGGCGATTTCCTGCGTGCGTTCCAAGGTGGCGTTCACCTCGAGCATCAGTTCGCCAGATGCGTGGTGCCAGATCTCGAAGTGGTACGGCGAGCCGCAGCCACACTCGTCGTCGTAGGCATAGACGATGAGCAAGCCCGCCCATGCGTAGCCTTCGAGATAGGGCCGTCTCACCTCAACAATTGTCCACTGATCGTTCATTTGATCGCTCTCCCGTCTTGACTCTGCGTGTCCCTCGGAATGAGAACAGAATGAGAACAAACGTCGAGAGAGTCAACAATCCATGGCTGAGCCACCCCGCCTGAAATGGACCAAGGACCGGGAGCGCGGCTTCCGCGCATAACGGCCACGACTGGACGCGGCAGTTCGGCTTCGTGGCGCCGGCTCTATCCCAGCTCACCAAAGGCACGGCGCTGATCGACGGCGAGATTTGCGTGATCGATGAGCTCGGCCGATCCGACTTCAGTTTGCTCAAGACCTCGCTCGACGGGCGCACGCCGATTGTATTCTTCGCCTTCGACATGCTGGAACAAGACGGCGAGGACGTCGCGCGACTTCCCCTGTGGTGCGTAAGGTGCGGCTCGAGGCGCTGCTTGCGGACCTGCCAGCCGACAGCCCCATCGTCTATAGCCAGCACGTGGTCGGCAGCGGCAAACAGGTCTTCGATGCGATGAAGGCTGGGGGATTCGAGGGCATAAGCGGGGCGGCCTGGCGCCCCATTTTCGACATTGACCAGCTTGGTCGTTTCCAAAGGCCAGCTTAGTTGTTCCAAACGGACGTTGCTGGCTACTACTTTCGCGTCGTTGTCAGTGCTGTTGCTCCTTGAGCCGAAAAGCCCGGGCCCATTATTTCTAATGAGGTCCGGGCGATTTCAAACAGTGAGCTCACTCCGTCTCTTCAGTGACCTAAGGAACGACGTTGAAAGCCACTATAGCTTGGCGAAGGCCGCGTCGAGGGCAGCATCGGCAGCGACCAGCTTCTCGCGCTGTTCGGCCAACCACGCCTGATCGGCGGCGATCGTCTGGTCTATCGCCTCGATCATGGCTGCGACCTCGTTCGGCTGAGGCCCGCCATGGCCCTGGCTCGATGTCACCATGTTCTTCGGATTGAGCACGCGCGCAAGCTCTGCCTCGGTAAAAGCCGATGCCAGTTTAGGCAGATCATGTTCGGCCGCAACTTCGGCATATATCTCCTCGAACTGCTCGAAGGAAATCTCGGTAGCGCGAAGGCCGTTGTCGCGGCCAAACTGCACGAGGGCGGCCGCGATGTGATGCGCGTCGCGGAATGGCACCCCGCCTAGCAACTGCATAGCATTGGCCAGTTCCGTGGCCGTGGCATAGTCGGCCAGCACTTCCTCCAGCGCCCGTTCCTCGTCGAATTGGAGCACCGAGAAGATTTCCCCAATCTCGTTCATGAGTGTCCCGGTGTCGGACAGCGCCTCGTTGGGCCCGGCAAACATCAGGTCGGTGTCGCCCGCAGAAGCTTTGTGGGCGCCGAACATATAGCTGACGCCGTGACCGATCACGCCGCTGGCCAGTTCACGGGCCGCATTGATGCCGGTCGGGTTGAGTTTCTGCGGCATGATGCTGCTGCCACCCGTCATATTTACGGGGAAGGTCAGCCAGGGCTTTGTCAGGCGATACTGCTG
>JBARWY010000069.1:0-34051 GCA_049647065.1 Devosia sp.
TAACACGGCCTCATAGGGCTGGCCCCAGTTCGGGCTTGGCGATGTCAGGCGGGCCTTTCACCCTTCGGGCCCTTACGTCGGCCCATATGCTTGTGTTTCCACCGTTGTGGTGCCCGGCATCGATCTGCGCTTCGTGCCGAGGCGAATCGTCACGCCCACGACGAACGACGCGAGCGAGCATAGCAGTCCGGCGATGGCCGGCTGCATCGGCCGTTCTGGCGGGGCAGGGACGCAGGCCGCGGGGCAACCTTGCCCCGCTTCAAGCCGGAACGCCTCAAAGTACGATGTCTATGCCGGCTCGCTTGCCTAGTTCATGGAGCCGGCTAAGGTATTCGGCGCTATGGGTAAGCCTGCCCGTCGACATGAGTTCAAGGTCGCCGGTCACCACGCGATCGCCAAAGATGATCATTGCCAAGTCAGGGTCGCATTTCCTTGAAGTCCAGATCATTCCATCGAAGCCATCAGCCAGAGCATGGACCGCCTTCGCCCAGGCCGCGGTATCGGAGTATGTGCTCGCCGGTGTATCGATGAGTTGCCCCCTGGTGAGCCCAAACCCATTCAGATCGATCTCGAAAAAGGAGGCAAGCTTCAAGTTCCGCGTGGGGGAAATCATTGAAACGCCGATGCCGTTCAGCGCCCCGAACGGAACGGTCTTGAACGCGGCAGCAGGATTGATGTCGTGGAAAACGTACTCGAATGCCGCGCAGTCAAACGTCGTAGCGGCGTAGGCCGTTGGAACGCTTGCCCCTGCCATATCCGCGAATGGTGCGAACCTGCTTTTGCCGAAACCCGGATTGAATACGGTGCCTGCCCGGGCAGCGTCATGCATCCTGACGAGTTCTTTCCCCGCCACGATTTCGAACGGGTGGCACGTAAGTCCCGCCGGCGGCGTCGGAATAGCGATCAAGTCGGCAAGCCTTCCACCGCACGTTGCGCCGCGTCCATAAGCGCTTCTTCCTCGTCCAGGCGATCGATAGGTGCGTCCCCATCCAGCCAGGGGTTGGACGAAACGAACCAGAACGCCGTTTCCCATGCGGAGTTACGAGGCTGCAGGACAGCCAGGAGTTTGCCGATGATTGGACGGGGCTCCCCATGGTCGAACTGGAATGCAGGGAATGTCTCGCGCCCAGCTTGGCTGACCGAAAAGATCTGTCCACCCGATTTCCAGCGATTGGCGGTGGCGCTCTTGTTGGATGCTTTGCTGCCGGCCGCCTCTGCAATCTGGGCGGCACTCAGTGCCGGCACTTCGGACAGGAAGCGCAGTCGCAAGGCTGCATTGTCCACCTCGATCTTGGCACGAACTTCCGATACAGGATCGGTTGCTGGAAGCATGAGTTCAACCAGCTTTTCAATGCGGTCGTTCGAACTCGCGTCGCGTATATTGCCGACCATTGCCGAGAGGCGTTCCGCGAGCGCTACGGTAACCGGCTCAAGTCCGCCGATGATTACCGCCTGGTCTGCAGCGACCGTCTCTGCGACTGCCTGTTCAACTACGTCGGCGATGGCTTGATTGCGAGTATAATACCACTTGGCATTGTTGCGACGGTGATGCCACCCCTCGGCGAAAGGCGCACCAGGCTTCTTTGCTTTGGTTGGCTTGCCCTTGCCATACCCGTGAGTTTTGGCGGCATGGCGATGAGAGCCGAAGTCACCCATGATCTCGACGCCCAGCAGTTCGGGCGAATTTAGAGGGACGGCAAGCATGCGGAAATGTCCCTGCCGGCCGGATCTTATCTTAAGCGCCTCGTCCGTTCCCGTACCCGTGTGACTGACCACGTAGCCTTGAATAAACTGGCTATGACCACCCGCTCCGGCCATCTTAATCCGCACCAGAGCGCCCTCGTTGATGCGAGCCAGAGGAGCAAGAGAAGTCAGATGTTCGATTGCTCGGCTGGTGACTTGGCGCGTGAATTGAGCAGCGTCGATTGCCTTGGCCATTCCAGTTTTCCAAAAATGATCCCCGTGATCCTATATATCATCTCATCCAAATCACTTCAATGGCGTGAATTCCGCCGAGCTTTGGCTGCTCAAAGAGAAGGGTTTGTATGGCGGTGTAATGTTCGCACCGACATGCAGCGGTCGACATTGGTGCTCTAGGAACGACCCGCCTGCCGAGGCTAAACCCGTGGCAAATACGCTTACCGCTTGTTCACGGGAGGACGCTTATGGTCGTGCGCATGGCGACACCGTTTCTGCATCCGAAAACAGGCGTTTGGTATTTCCGCAAGGCGGTGCCGGAGCACCTCCAGCCTCTCGTCGGCAAGAAGGAAGAGAAGTTCTCCCTTCACACCAAAGATTTGACCCTGGCCAAACGTTCGTTCGCCCAGGCAGCCGCCGATGTTCAGGCACGATGGGAACATTTGCAGCAGCGGCCGCTGGTGCCGGAACCGGTCAGGGAGCAATCCATGACGCTGCAGCAGATCGTCGCCATTGCCGGCGAGTTCTACCATGAGCTTCTGCAACAACATCGTGCCCAGCCAGGACCCGCCAAGATATGGCACGACAAGCTCAATCAGATGCAATCGGCATTGCCCGATCGGCTCATGAAGCCCGGTCGCAAGAGACTTCCAGGCTGGGCGTTCATGCCCGCCCAGGCCGCCGCGCGAACCGTGGGGGCGCAAGTGCGCGAAATGCTTGATGGAGAAGGCATAGCGCTCGATAACGAGAGTCTGATGCGCCTGCACCTTGAAGTGGCCAGTGCCCTCGCGCAGGGCTATGCCGTCCTCGCCCGTCAGGCTGAAGGCGATTATAGCCCCGATCCCCGAGCCAACCGATTTCCGGTGCGGATTGCCCCCAGTAAGGACTCTGCCACCGATTGGCGAAAAACCTACGAGGCTTATGCGGACGCACGCAAGCCCGCGCCGAAGTCAATCAAACGTCAGAAAGGTGTCCTCACCGCTTTCTTCGCTTTCCTGGGTCACAATGACCCGTCACGTGTTACACGCGCCGACGCGCAGAGATGGATGAGACATCGGCTGGACGCCGGCATCGCGCCGCAGACCGTTTGGATGGCCGATATGGCTCATCCCAGGGCCTTGCTGAACTGGGCGAGGAGGAATGATCTCCTCACCAATCGCCCCTTCGACGACATTGACCCGCCTGCCATAAGCAGTGAGCAAGTGCGGGAGCGGGAGTTCACTCTCGAGGAGTCGGATCGGATTCTGAAAGCGACGCTTGATCCGGTCAGCAACCGGATGACTATCGAAGGGGCGGCCGCACGGCGCTGGATTCCTTGGATCTGCGCGTACACGGGGGCTCGCGTCAACGAAATCACCCAGGCCCGGGCTGAAGACATTGTCCAGATAAAAGCCCGCAACAACCGACTTATCTGGATGATCCGCATCACCCCCGAGGCCGGCACGACCAAAACCAAAAAGGCGCGTGAGGTGCCTCTTCACCCACATCTGATAGAAATGGGGTTCTTGAAGTATGTGGAGACCAGAAAGGGCAAGCCGCTTTTCTACGATCCTGCACGGGCCCGCGACGGCACCGCTGAAAATCCCCAATACGCTAAGGCTGGCTCCCGACTGGCCGAATGGGTGCGCAAGGTGGTCGGTATCACCGACCCGCACATCAGCCCCAATCATGGTTGGCGACACCTGTTTAGATCGCTGCTCCTGGCCGCGGAAGTCCAGGAGCAGGTAATCGACAGGATCGACGGCCATGCGTCAAGGACGGTCGGGCAGGGCTACGGAACCGCCTGGCCGGAAGTGATGTTGGCCGCGATCTCTAAAATCCCTCGGTTTCTCGTAGAGCCGACCGACGCCGAAGCCCCCGGCAAGAGGCAAGGCGACTGACGGGAGTTATTCTCGGTCCAAGCTCAGGGGCCCTTTAAGTCGATAGTACCGGCTTATGGTCCGGGCCCAGCGCCTGTCCTCGGCCACGAACAGCACGACGCTCGTCCAGCACCAACCCGGCCTGATCGTGGGGTGGCCGGTGACGAAGCCGCCAAGGCGTTGGTAGCCGTTGTTCATGTCTGCCAAGAGCCAGCCGGTCAGAAGCGGTGCCCGTTCGAGCTCAAGCTCGGACGGCATTTCGCCATTGCGTAACTTGATTAACTCGCGCAGGCCGGCGGCGACGGCCTCGTCGGATAGCTTAGCCATGAAGGGAAGCTCCTTGTGACCGGGTGCCGGCCGGAAGCGGGGTCAACTGATGCTCCAGCGGGACGCCACATGCGAGCGCCCCCCCGTGACCATTTTGATAAGTGAAGCGGCGGTTCTGCCGGCGATGGCGACGCGGGTGAAGCCGACCTCGGCATTGCCCACCACCCGAGCGGCCTCGAGGAAGCGCGCGTGTGCCAGGCGATAGCGCCGCCCGACGCTGACGGATGCCTGCAGGTAGACGCTCGACCCCGGATGCAGCACCACCGTTCCACTCCTTACGGTCGCCAGCGCCGCGATCCGTCCGTCGGCATATCGCAGGCGGGAGCCGATCTCGAACTGTCGATAGTGGGTCGCTTCGCGTGCCAGGTGCATGACGATTGCCGGACCGACGACTTCGTCCGCAGGCCCGGGCACCGACGTCGGAGGGATCGGCCATTCGGTGGCGTCGGATGCCAGAGGGCGGAAATCGGCGTCGCCATCCAGGACCCTCTCCCCCAGAAAGACCAAGTCCAGGACCCGACGCATGACGAGCGACAATTCGTGACGCCGACTGGGCGCCATCCTGAAGTAGGGCTGACGATCGAATGTTGTGCTCGCCAGCGTGTTGCCCTCGGCAACCCAGGCGTGCGCAAATTCTGCCTCCAAGAATTTCCGCTCTTGAACGGTCCACTCTTGGCTGGCGGCGAAGGCGGCGACGACGCGAACAGGGAGCAGGACGGGCGCGGCTCGGTGCCGCCGGAGACGGTCAATGACCTTGCCCTCGCCAATGCGGGCGACGGAGCCCGTTGGGTCTTCGACTCGATAGATGCCGTTGAGGGCCAACCATGGTGCTAGACGCGGATCTTCGATCGCGCACATCGGCGCGATGACGACGGCGACCGAGCGGTCTGCCGATACCAACGTGAGGCCGTGCGCCGGAACGCGATGGGGAACGTGGAGGCAAATCGCCTCGGAATTAACGAGGTGCGTTGCCGTCAAACCAAGATGGTCGAGGATCATGTCCAGCTCCAATCCCGCCGACGAGGTGATCGCTGTCGCGGCTGGACGGGGATAGCGCGGTCTCCTCCACCAAGCACACGGGAAGGTTGGGCACGTTTCATCGTTCGGATGGTGGGCGCGGAATGTCTGCCGCAGTAGGTAGTGGCTAAGAGGGCATGTCACCGCGCCCAATAACGATCATCGACGCCATTCCTGATCGTTTTGGGTATCTCGCCCCGTTCCGGCCTTGGTCGCGCCGTTCGGGATGATCCCGGTTCGCCTGTTTCAGCGGCAGAAGGCAAAGACCCCTTCGTCTTCGAGACCGCGAACGCCAGCATCATTTGCAGCGGGCTTTACGCGAAATACTTCAGCTTGAGCACCGGTGCGCAACTCCTGCCGCTCGAAATGCTTCGGGCCGACGAGCCGATCACCCCAGGTCTTCTCGCTGGGTGATACCGTTCGAGCGATCGAGATCGGCTGGAACAGGCTCGTCTATCCCTGTCCGAGCTTCTCTCGCAACTGGCGATAGAACATGCGTCGGCTGCTCTTGCGCGACACCTCTTCGCTGATGTGCCGCTTGTTGTTGATATAGGTCTGGTGCGCCTGTTTTGAGACTTGCGCATAGAGGTCCAGATCCTGTTGGTTCTGCAGGTACGGCCATTTCGTCAGGTACTCGGGAAGGGAGGTTCTGTCACCCGCATAGGTGGCGATCGGATAGTCCTTCTCCGTCGCAACCCGATTTCCCACGGGACCCACCAGGATCCCTTTGTTGCCTGCGACACCACTGCAAGCAGTTGGTCGCACTTTTTGGACGATTCCGGGTCAACGACGTCGAGATACGAGTCAATCGAGTGATAAACCCAGAGCCGCTTGGACAGAGGCGGCAAGCACGGTGTCGTCTTGTTGGTGGGAGATGAAGATCCTCACAAATGGGCACCGCCCCGATGAATTTGGGTCCTCAGAGGATCCAGCCAGATGGTTTGCCGACCACGCCCCCGGGCATAGGACACAATGTCCGCCGTTCCACCAAGCCCCTCCGCGGGCTTGCCGTCCCACACCGCCACTAAAATCTCGCAGTGGTCCACGATAAACTTTCCTGCTTCGAAGAACGCCCGCTCAGCGGGGAAGTGCAGTTCGAGGTCCGTTCGGCGAGCCTGACCGAGAAGGCGTCGATAGTTCGCCAGGGCTCGGTCGTCATCGAAGAATGTCTCGTAGGCGCCCAACGGAACGACAGCCCGCACCGGGACCTTCAGTTCCAGTGCCACCTCGGCGAACAACTGGTCTGTACCTTGGGCCAACGAACTCCACGCTTCCGTTGCATGGTAGGCAACCAGAGCGTCGCGAAGACCCTTGCGTATCCAGGCCCAGTCCATACCCTCTCGTTCCTGATGCCCCGTCACCCCAACACGGGTCAAATCAAGCCCTCATCGACAAGTCGCCAATAGAACTGCCCCAGTTTCGTGAGCACCACCGAACCGGATCGTTCCGCACTCCAGTATAGATCGGAGCCGGACTTCGGCATGAGAAGGCCTGCGAGTTGCAGCGTTTTGAACTTCTTGAATGTCTCGACATTTTTAGGGATCGCCGCGCCCCTGTTGGTTTCCTCGTAAGTCATGTCCAACTGATAGGGAGCATCGGCGGCGCCAAAGTATCTGGGCAGCTCGCGGAGAAGCGTGTCCGACACCTTAGACAAGCACAGGCGAACAGGATCGAGCCGTGCGGCATGCGACTTGTATAGCGGGCGCTGGGCCCACGAACCGAAAGCCGATTCCACGTAGCCGTAAATGCCCGCGGCTGAGACGCGACCTCTCACATCGGCGGCGCCACCGCGCAAAGCGCCCAGCACCAGGTCGGTAAACAAGCCATGACCATCGATCTCGCCAGCGCTTTCGGTCGGCCTGGAAGCAGCAAGGATCGTAATACCTTCGCGCAAGGTGGCTTGATAAAGGCCCGGCATCTGCAAGCTCGGCGAATTGCCGGCGGCACCACTGAAGCAGCAGTCAAGGATGATCAGTACAGAGCGGGTTGGTGAGTCGTTGGCCAGTTGGACGATCTCGTTCATCGGCAGGCCCAGGTCGTCGTCTTCGCCGTCCTGGGTGACAAGAAACCCGCCCGACTCGCTGGGCCCCCCGTGACCGGCGAAGTAGAAAACGGCGTCTCCAGTGAACGAACCGAACAGCTCCTTCCAGCGCGCCCGCAAGAAGGGTCGCGTAATGCGGTCCGTTCCCGCACTCGTATAAAGCCGGCAGTCGAAGTTTAATGAGCCGTCTTCATGGCGAGCCAGCGCCGGCATGATCGCATCGGCGTCCGCCACACAGCCAGAAAGAGACGGGAAGTTGTCGTAATGGTCGATACCAACGATCAAGGCCCGCCGGTCCATTAGAGCCGCGCCATGAATGAACTGATATTGGCCCAGGTCCAATCCACCACCGGCACATACTGAAACGCGGCGGGGAGAAAGTATGGCCGATTGTCCTGAGTGGCATAGACACCCAGGACGGGGACGCGCTCCTGAAGCGCCGCCCGCACTTCCCAGAGCTGACCGTCGGCATTGGCGGTATTGTTCGTGACCATCGCAATCATGCCATCACAACCCTTGATGCGGATTCGGCATTGGGTCTTCCAGGCTTCATCCCAAGGACGCTTGACCGACATGTCGACAAACTCGAAGGGCGTGCGCTCATTCTTGGCCTGTCCCACCATTCGGGTACGGGCCCACTCATCCTCGATCGCGAAGGAGATGAATACTCGGTTGTTCCTGGCCATTCATTCCCCTCAAGACAACCGCCGCCGTTTCAGCTGTCTTTCTTACGGTGATTCCTCCCGCGAGTCTTTTCGCGGGTCGCCGAGGTTTGGGATTTCACTCCAATTCTTGTGGTGGACGACACCGCTTGGCTTGGAACTTTTCTGCGATAATTTTGTTGACGCTGTGTTGCCTGCCTTGGATCCGTGACGGTGCCCACTTACATCCTGTTCAGGCAGTAAGCTTCGGGATGCAGCATGGACAAGCCGTCTGGATTTTCTGTGACCATCGTTTCTCTGGTGGCGATCTTCTTGGTAGCGCTACTTGCGATCAACAAGACGTTCAGCGGCTACATGTTCTCAGACATGGTCCTTTTGTCTTCGTTCATGGCTGTCGTATCAGGGGGCGTTTCCGGGGCGCTCTGGAAGAAGTCTACGCTGGCAGACGGTGATGGGCACGCGAATCGGGTGGCGGCGACCGCCGCCATCGCGGCTACCCTCTACGGTGCGGTCGCAATCTTGGGACTGGCGACAATGGCCGATGGTCACTGGGTGCACCACTCGCAGTTCGGGGCGTTTTTAGCCGGCACCGCCTTTTTGGCGTATGCTTTCCGCGAGACGGTGATAGCGGCCGCTCTTCGCCGATTGTGGTTGAGGTGACCTGCACTATGAGTTGGGATTGCGTGGTGTTGCGCCCATTAAGGTAGAGCGTACAGCGTGTGTTGGACATGGGCGAGACCCGGTGTGGCCGCCGCTACGCTGACCGACAATCCTGACGAGATCATTGACGAAGTGTCCAGCCTGCCAGCACTGCATTACATGACGACAGTGAGTCCAACTTAAACTGACATATCGCGGTCTCCCGTGTTGTGCGTTCAGCTCGCACTTGTCGATTATTCGTGATATACGTATTTTACGACATACTCGCGGAGCGATTTATGCGATCTTTGCCGCTATCCAACCTGAACCGTCGGCCCGGAGAAATCGTGGACATGGCGCTGTCGGCGCCGATTGTGCTGACCAAGCATGGCCGACAATCCGTTGTCATCATGTCCGCAGAGGCCTACGATTCCTTGGTTTCTCGAAATGCGGGAACCATGGACGAAGCCGCGCCGGTGAACGAGATCAAGAAGCCGGCGTCGAGCTTCCTTGTGCGTCAGGCCGCCAAAGCCTTCACGCCCGAAGAGGAGTGAGGTCAGGTTGTACAGACAGCATGTACAGAAACCGCGCCCGCCGACTGAGAAAACTCCAGGTTTCGCGGCGTTTTTCTTGAGACGGCCGTGAGTCCCTCTCTCTCCGCCAGTTCTCTCTTAGGACGGCCTAGAATATGGGGTTTGAAACCCCGGAACGCCCACCTTAAAACCCACCATCAGAGTTGTTGTCATCTACGGCGCAGCAAATGGCGCCTATGCGCCGGCCCGCTCGATGGCCAGTGAAGTCTGCAACGGTGTGGTTTGCGGACGGTCTGCTTTCGGTCTGAAACCCGAGAATGTTGACCTTGATCCCCCAATGCCGACGCCTAAAGCCTGCTTGTCCAAGGTCGAGCACGCTCACAGCAGCCCACGTCGATTTCAGAAAACCCTCAGAACGCGCTCAGGAGTCCATGGACCGCTCGCGCTAGAGCAGGATAACGCCGCAGCAAGCGGCCGAGCTCTTTCCAAGGACTACCAAATGCGTCGCTCTCCCAAAGTCGCCGTCGTGTCGGGCGGGGTCGCCCTGCTCGCCGTCGCGGCGATCTCCATCCTCGCCAGCGTGCCCGCGATTGCCGTGGTTTCTCAGGGTATCGAACTGCAGCCGTTCGAGGAAATCGATGTCGCTTCCGGATTGGATGTCGATGTCATTGTTGGACCGGCTCAGTCGGTGACAGTCACCGGCGCCGACCCGGCAGCCCTCAGGGCGCTGCGTCTCGAAGTCCGCGACGGCCGGCTGCATGCCTGGCTCGATCGCAACCTGTCGAACTTCTCCCTGTTAGACGATGCCATCAGCGTCACTGTTGCTGTTCCGGCTCTCGGTGCAGCTTCAGCCGGCGGATCGTCGAACGTAGATATTATCGGCATGACGGGCGACGCGTTGGCGATCCAGGCGTCCGGGTCGGCAACGCTGCGCGTCCGCAACATCGATGCCGAGGCGATGATGATCGAGGGGTCCGGCTCGGCGGTGATCGAGCTGTCCGGAAACTGTTCGACGGCGACGCTGAACGTTTCCAGCGCAGCCGGCGTGTCGAGCAAGGCCCTTGAATGCATCGACCTTAATATCGAGGCCTCGAGTTCAGCCGCGGCGCTAGTGTATGCCACCGGCCAGGTCAACGTCAGTGCCTCGACCGGAGCCAGCGTCGTGGTCGCCGGCCATCCCAGCCATGTAGACGACCGCGAAAGCACCGGCGGCGATATCTACGTCCTGGGTTGATTATCAGTTTAGCTCGCTGATCGAACCGCGGCACGGACTGCCCACATCACAGCGAAGCGACACGGCCCGGGCTCCCAAGCCCGGGCCGAAATTATTGGTGCATACGGATGAAGGAAGAAACGCGCACAAAGAGATAGGACCGGAGACATTGCGGTCTCCGGTCCTACTTGTTCGGCGCTCTGGCGGTGTGGTGAGTGCAGTTGATACCCGCCACCATCAAGCCTGCATTACGACCTGCGGCTGGATCGGCTTGACTGCCGATGCGTCGATCGGGCCCGCCCAGACCGCGAGGGCAATCGCGATGGCCAGCAGTGCCATGCTGGCCGGCAAGCGCGGCTTGGGGGTTGCGACCGGACGCCGGGATGTTGCCGGCAGAAGGCGGTGCGGTGACAGGACACGGTAATCGGCATCGATGGGCCGCTCATAACGGCGGTTGCGCAGGAAGACATGGGCGGTCGTCGAGCAGCGGGGAACGGCATTGGCTGGAAGCTGGAGAAGCATCGTAAGTACCTTTCGTTTTGTCAGATGGTCGGATGAAAAATTTCGGGTTGGCTTTTCGCGTCGAACCGGCGGCGCGAACGCTCGATCTGATCACGCGATGACGTGGCCAAGTCTGAGAGCAGCGCGCTAGCAGCGGCCAGGCGGTCGCCGAATTCAGTGAGTTCGTAATCGACGCGCGGTGGGATGACGGCGAAGTGGCGCCGTTCAACCACGCCATCGCGCTCGAGCTGTTTCAACAGGCCAGCCAGCATTTTGGCCGACAGGCCCGCAATGCCGCGTCGGAGCCCGCTGAACCGCAAAACTCGGCCTTGCAGCATTGAGAGAACAGGCCCGGTCCATTTCGATCCCAATGTCAGATAGGGCAGCGGGATGCTGTCGGTTTGCTTGGCTGGCATTGTTGTCTCCGCGGTTGGTCTTGCCGCCCCTAGCGGGGTCGGGCGCTGGAATTGGTGGCGCCGGCCATGCGCAGGCGCTCGATGCACCGATCAGCCGAGGCGTCAGCGGGATGCGGGCCGTCGAAACTGCGGCGATCCTCGGCAATGCGGCTGGCGATCCGGGCGTCCAACACGGCGGCCCCATCGCTAACGCGGCGGCCATAGACGCGGCTCGCAACTGACGCGAAACCGATGGCTCCAAAACTGGACATGCTATTTTCCTCCTCTATGCCAACCCCTCGTCGGCAATGATCTGAATAAACAGCGAGTGCAGATTTCAGTCCTGACGCTATTCTGAAGTATTTCTGAAAGACTTGCTTCAGGACGTGCCGTGGCGTCGGGCTGCACGGTCGAGGTCGCGATAGAGCCGGATGCGGTCGGCCTGTAGCTGGCTCGAAGTGGCCCGGCTCATCTCGATGCGGAGGTCGCTGCCGTCGCGCAGCTGCAGCGAACTGGCCATAGCTGAGACGAAGGCGAAAGGAAGGGGGGCATGATCTTGGCTTTCCAAGGGTGCGCCACACCAGTTGCAGCGCTCCCCCACTATCTCGTCGATCCCCGCGCTGCAGTCCTGAATCTGTTCTGAAAAAGTTCCGATAAGGCCGGCGCATCGGAAAACATTCAGAATGCGCTCAGGACCGTCGGCCTCGGTCTTGGCATGGCTATGGCGACAAACCAGGAGACGACGCCATGTCCACCAATCCCTACCTGCGGGACTCCATCCCACGAACATTCCTCAAAACCGCCCTGCCGATCATTCTGCTCACCAGCGTCAATGGCCTGCTCACAGTGGTGGACGCCATCTTCCTCGGCGCCTTCGTGGGACCGGATGCGCTGACCGCAGTCACGCTGATGTTCCCCATATCAATGCTGTTGGTCGCACTTGCCACAACCGTATCGACCGGCATGACCAGCGTGCTGGCCCGGCACATTGGCGCCGGACAGTTCGACGATGCCCGCCGCGTCTTTGCGGGTGCGCACGGGCTGTCGCTAACGATCAGCATTATTCTGATGGCCCTGTTTGCTGCCTTCGGCTGGCCGTTGATCATGCAGATAGCCGGTGGGTCGCAGGCGCTGGCCGAGATGGGGCACCTGTTCCTCTCGATCTCGATCTACACGACGCCCATCGGCTTCCTGTTAATCCTGCAATCGGACG
Source organism: Devosia sp. (assembly GCA_049647065.1). Classification (GTDB taxonomy): domain Bacteria; phylum Pseudomonadota; class Alphaproteobacteria; order Rhizobiales; family Devosiaceae; genus Devosia. The sequence continues at coordinate 12,318 of JBARWY010000069.1, forward strand.
CATTACGCAGCGAGGGCCGGGTCGGCTTCATGGCCATTACCGGGCTTTTGGTCTCGCTCGCCAACATGGCGTTCAACTACGGCTTCATCGTCTGGGCCGGTCTCGGGGTCGCCGGTTCGGCACTCGGCACCGCCCTAGCCCAGGTGTTGGTGATGCTTGCGATCCTGATCTATCGCGCCGCCGGTAAGGCGCGCCTCAACCTGGCATTGGCAGATGCACGGCAAGGGATGAATGGCTGGGGCCGGATACTGGCCCTCGGTGCGCCGCGCAGCCTCAGCTTCCTCGGTATTGCGCTGGGTTCAGCCGCCGTCATCACGGCCCTGCGGGTGACGGGTGTCGAGCATTATGACTCGTCGATTGCCGCCTATGGCGTCATCACCCGGATCATGACCTTCGCCTTCTTCCCGTTGCTGGGCATGAGCCTGGCGCTGCAAGCCATGGTCGGCAACAATTTCGGCGCCGGACAATGGGCGCGCTCCAATGCCAGCCTCAAGCTGGCACTGGTTGTGGCGCTATCCTACTCGGCGCTGGTCGAGACAGGCCTGATGTTCTTCCGTAATGAGCTCGGCGGCCTCTTCGTCGCCGACCCGGCGGTGCGGGGCGAAGTCGCGCGCATCCTGCCGATCTATGTGGCCTGCTACTTCAGCTTCGGCCCGATGATGATGATCGCCAGCTACTTCCAGGCCATCGGCGACGCCAAACGCTCGGCCATCCTGTCGCTGGCGCGGACCTACTTGTTCGCCATCCCGCTGACATTCGCCTTGCCGTTGGTCCTGGGCGATAGCGGCATCTGGCTGGCGGCCCCGATTGCCGACGTGCTGGTGCTGCTCGTCACTGGCGCAATGCTGGCCGGCCAGTCCCGAACCATGAGCTGGGGCCTGTTCAAGCCCGCCTGAACCACATGGCCGGCGCAGGTTGCGCCGGCCACAACACCCAATCACAGGAGGATATGAGGAACCTGGAAAGCCGGAGATCGGCAATCGACGCCTACAAGAACCGCAAGCGGGCGATGGGTATCTTCGCCGTCGAGTGTAGCGCCACCGGCGAAGTCTGGGTCGGCCAGAGCCGCAATCTAGATACCCAGCAGAACGCCATCTGGTTTGCCCTCAGGATTGGCGGCGGTCGCTATGCCAGCATGCAGCGGGCGTGGAACGAAAATGGCGCCGATGCCTTCAGCTTTCGAACGCTGCAACAACTGGGCGAGGACGAAACGGAGTTCCCTGAGGCGCGGCTCAAGGCGCTTCGGGCGTCGTGGCTCGAGCGCTTGGTCGCCCAGCCCGTCTGAACCGTTCAACACCCCGAGCCGCCGCTCGTGGTGTTTTCGAACCAGCCTGCTTCTTGACAGCCTCAATGGGACAGCAGCGTATGCTGGCCCAGAATTGTCCCGGGGGAAGGCGTGTCCGAAACCAACGTCACCGACGCGATTTACCGGTTTAGCTCTTTTGTGCTCGATACCCACAAGGGCACCCTCAGCCGAGGCGACACTGCGATCTACCTGCGGCCCAAGGCCTATGCGCTACTGGTGCATCTGGCACAGAATATGGGTCGAGTCGTTCCCAAGTCGGAGCTGATGGATGCCGTGTGGCCGGGTATCTACGTCACCGAGGACTCCCTAACCCAATCCATTCGCGAGATCCGCAAGGCGTTTGGGGATGCCGATCAGGACCAGGTGCGCACCGTGTCGCGCCGCGGCTACATGCTCAACGGGAGGCATGAGCCCGAGGCAGAGAAGCCGAGCCAGCCGATCGTCGCCGTGCTGCGCTTCCGCAACGACAGTGCCGACACGGCGCGTGAACCCATTGTTGATGGCTTTGCCGAGGACATCATCACCGGCCTCGCGCAATATGGTTCGGTCACCGTGCTCGCGCGCAATTCGAGCTTCCAGTTCCCCTCGTTCGATCCCGCCGCCTGGGCTGATGCCTCGGCTCGCATTGGTGCGGACTATCTGGTGGAAGGTGCGGTGCGCTGGTCAGGCAGCGATGCGCAGGTCAGCATCAACCTGATCGATGCCAAGACCCAACGCCAGCTCTGGGGCGAGCGCTACCAGGCGCACGACATTGAACTCTTTGCCGTGCAGCGCGAGATCGGCGAGCAGATCGTCAGCCGCTTGGTCACGAGGTTGGACGAAGACAGCATCAGGCGTTCCGCTGCCAAGCCGACGCAGAGCCTGGCCGCGTATGAGCTGGTAACCCAGGCGGTAGCCATTCTGCGCGGTTATGAGCATGTGCAGCCGGAAAAGGCGCTGCCGATGCTCGAGCTCGCCCTCGAGAAGGACCCGGACTACGGTGCTGCCTACGCCTACCTGGCATTGTGCAAATTCATGATGCAGCGCTATCAGACCAGCGACCGCGCCAATCTCGAAGGCATCCTCGGCATTGCCACTCGCGCCGCCGCGATGTCGCCGACGCTGGCAGCCGCGCCGCGCGTCATGGCGGTGGTGCGCATCTATCTGCGGCAGCATGCCGAGGCCGAGGCGGACTTGCGCCTGGCGCTGCAACTGAACAGCAGCGATGCCGATACGCTTGAACAGATGGGCTACCTGTTGGCCATGCGCGGTCGCCCGCAGGAGGCGATCGAGTGGATCGACCGGGCGGTCCGGCTCAACCCGATCTTTCCCCCCTGGTACCACTACGACCGGGCCTTGGCCCAATACGGGCTTGGCGACTACAAGGCTGCAGCCCACACGTTGGAGCGGGTGCCGCAGCGCGGCATCTGGCACGATGCCAGACTGGCTGCCTGCTATGCGCAACTCGGCGACGGCGAGTCCTGTCGGCGCCAACTCGTCAAAGTGTTCGCGGCAGTGCCCAAATATCCGCTGCTGTGGATCGCCCGCGAGCAGATGCCCTATGAACATAGCGAGGACATCGAGCACCTCGTCGAGGGTTTCACCCTTGCGCTGAACTATGCGGAACCTGACGCACCAGCTTGAACTTCAGGAAGCGATGGCCCGCATACTCGATTTCGCCGGCGGGCGAGAAGCCCAGTCGCGCCAGCCCTTTCAGGCGAACACGGCTGGGAGGAAGGAGTACGCTGATGGTGCCCAGATCCATCGTCTGGCCTCGCTGCACCAGTTCGCGAAAGATCGCTGCACCCTGGCCCCAATAGGCGGGGAGAAGCACGAGCCCGAGATCGGCCTCGTCGCCCTCCTTCTGGAAGCCGCCCCAGCCGGCAAATTCATTGCCGACCGTGATAGCCCAAGGCCCATAGCCGTTCTCGATCCACTGGCCATCCTTAGCCTTGGCCCAGTCAACGGCCTTTACCTCGTCCCAATCATCACCAGCCAGCGGCATGTGGCGACGCATATCGGCGTCGGTCAACATACGAACCAGATCGGCAGGGGCAATGCTCGCCAGCGGCACGAAGGCGATGCGGCTTGGTCGCTCGGTCATGGCCTGTTACTCCGTCCAGGGGCGCATCGGCAGCAGCAGCGACGAGCCATGCGGGCTGCCATAGTATACGGTCCACGTCGCGTTGGCATCGCCGGTCAACGTATCGAACCAGCCGGCATCGGCGCCGGCAAGCGACAGGCGCAGGTGGTGACCGGCCGCGATCCGTGCCGCCACCGGCAGCAGCGACAGCTCGATGCGCATGGTCTCGCCGGGTACCACAGGAGAACCATCCGCTTTATCGAACGTCCGTTCGGTCCCCGGGGCGGTGTCGCAAGGCTCGCCCATCGTCGCACGATGGATTAGCCGCAACTGCCCCTCGGTCAGGTAAGTGACCCGCCCGTCGGGCGCGACGTCTTCGAGATAGGCGATCACGAGTCCGTCTGTCTGGTCGCTCGCCAGCATCAAGCAGAGCTCGGCCGAGCCGAGCAGCTCCTGATCCTCGGTGACGGCTGGGGCATCGAACGTCATCCGTGTGTCGGGTGCCCCCTGCAGGTTGCCGTAATAGATTGGCTTACCGCGTTGCGCGGCCCAGCGATTGAACGCGCCCGTGGTCGCCGACGGATCGACGGTGAAGATCGTCTGGCCATTTTCGGACGGTTCGTCCGCCATGAGGCTCGGCGACAGCATCATCCGCGTCTGCTCGACGCCAACCGGCGGCCACACGGGCGTGGTCTTCCAGGTGTCGGTTCCCAGCACGAGATAGCTGATCGAACGGCCGATCGTCTCACCGGCCAGCACGCGATCGACAAACGCGATGTCGCTCTTGAACTGATCCACCACGCTGGGTGTGGCCGGGCCGAACGGTACCGTTGCGAACGGATCGGCATCGAGGCCACCGGGGTGACTCGTAGCCCCAATGACCACTTCCATCGGTGTGGTATCTGCCATCGTAAAGCGGGTCAGTGCGCTCAGCGCTGTCATGCCGTCCATCCAGCTCGCCGCGACGCGCGCCGGAGCGCCAGCGGCTTTGATGCCATCGACGCGAGCGATACCGCCTGCCTCGCCAAGCGACATGGTGCCGGCGATATCGTCGCGGTAGACGAGGTCGGCAAAAGCGTCGCCGGGAATATTGCCCTGGTGGTCGCGAATGGCGCCTTGAAGAAGTTCGTATCCGCTGTCGCCATCGACAGGTGCGAAACCGAGCTGGCCGCAAGTGGCAACGTTGGTGCTGCAGTCCAGGCCGGCATGCCAGGCCATCAACTCGCTGGCCAGGTCCAAAATGCCGAGATTTGGGGCACCGCCTGGGAACATGTTGTGGGCATAGAGGTCGAAGTCAGATGCCCGGATGATCGCAGCTTCCAGGGCTGGGGCGCCGGATCCCGTCATGCTGTCGGCAAACGTGGCAGAGATCGAGTGACCAATCGCCGCTACCTTGCCATTCGACCAAGGCTGCGCAGCGATCCAGGCGATGACTTCGGCCTCGTCGGCAGTCTGCTGCGTCGAGTTGAAGCCGTCTTGGTGGCCGTAGGACGCAGCAAAGCCTCGCGCATCGCCAATGATCACCACATAGCCGGCTTCCAGGTAGAGCTCAATGGCAGTCGTTGAGGCATCTTCGCGGCGGCCATAGACAGAATCCTCGAACACGGCTGGAGCCTGGCTGGTGGTAGGATGGAAGCCCTCAGGAAAGTAGACGCTTATGGCAAGGCGGGTGCCGTCGCTGACCGTTACGAAGTGTGACGTGTCCGGCGCCGGAGCATCAAGGAATGGGAGATCGACGGCCTTGAGCGCGGGGGTCTCGGCCATTTCCGCCAACTGTTCGTCGGTGAAGTCATCGGCAATGGCAAACTCGCTGCCGGCGAGAACCATCAATAGGGCGGCAAGCGCGTAGCGGCTGGAAACAGACATCTGTTTCTCCATGAAAGGGGGCGGGTGGGAGGGCGTCAGTAGAGCCAGTCGCGATATTCGGCACTGGTGTGGATCATGTCCTCGAACAGCCAGACCATGCGGTCGAGAAACCAGGTCTTGCCGAAGAGGCCGATGGAAAAGCCTAGCGCGGTGCACCACGGGTCAAGCGCAAAGAGGCCGTAGCAAAGCACCATTGCACCCAGACCGTTGACCGCATTGAGGATAATGGCCGCTCGGGCGTGATGCTCGGGAATGGCGATGATCTTGCGGTTGAGCCAGACGCGCTCGCCGAGCACGGCCTTGCCGGCCCAGTTATTGGTCGATGTGGGAACCGGAAACAGCCGCGGATTGAGCCATATCCAAGCAACGGTGAAGGCTAGTGGCACCAGGCACCACCAGCCCAGCCATACGCGGCTCCAGATCGACGCGATGATGAGGGGAAACGCGGAATAGCGCATGATGACGCTCCACCGGTTGGCGTGGCGCTTCCACAATTCGTCGCTGAGGATCGCAGCGTTTGTGGGTCTGTTCATTGTCGGGCTCCAGAACGGCTCGCCATTTCGGCGTTGCATCCACTAAGCCGCCGCGGCCGAGCCGTCCTGAAAGCGTTCTGAAAGAGTTCTGAAGTCGCGCAGTGACCCGACAGCGCGTAGGTCTTTCCGAGCAGAGATGGTCGCGACAGCAGCAGTTTCAGGACTACATCAGAAATCCTTCGGTACATCGGTCTCCGCCTCTTGGCATCTAGGCTGGCACAATCAAGGATCGCCCTATGCAAGCTCTTTCCTTCAACACCACTAGCGCAGCTGCCTTTGCGCTGGCGACGCTGATGACAATCCTCATCGCTCTACTCGTAGCCTTATCGATCTTGGGGCTAGGTCCGGGCGTGTTGAACGCTCCCACCGCTGGAATGGCGTTCTTTCAACAGTCCTGGTTGCCGGGCATCATCGCGATGTTATACGTCGCGCTTGGCATCAATCTGGCCGTCCTGCTCGGCAACCTCTCCGCGGTGGCCAGCACCAAGCCTACTTTGGCGCGGCTAATATCGATGTGCGCGGTCGCGGCGGGCACATTGTTTGTCGGGTATGGCATGATCGACCTGGTTGCACAGCCATATGCAATCGAGGCGTTTGCATTGGATCCGGCCATTGGTTCCGGCGCCTATGTTGCAATCAGAGCAGTCGGTCACGCACTCAGCGCCGCCGCGTTAGCAATAACCGGCGCAGGGATCCTGATGATTGGCATAGCAAGCATCAGGCGTGGAGAATGGCCCATGCTGCTCTCTTGGCTGATGATAGTTGCTGGAGCCGCCTACGCGGTTAGCTTTGTGGTGCTGGCATTGGGGCTGATCGGTCTCCTATTAACGCCCATATGGGCCGTTTGGGTAGCGTCGTTGAGTTGGGCAGATCGACCGGCAAGTAACAGAGATCACGGTTAGGGCGCGACCCCTCGCACAGAGCGCGATTCGGCCTACTGAGATCGGCAATCTGCTATCGGGTTTCCAGGGTGGCATGGCGAAAGCACACCTATCGAACCTTTTGGGAGCGATGTTTGTGAATGCGCATGAGACGCGTAAGATAACTGGGCGACTTAACCAAGGCGCAGCGGTTGGAGTTCATTCCCGTGCCGAACGACGACTCCAGACTTACTTTCGGGGATTACTCCCTCGACACGTACACGGGAAAAGTCAGCGGGCCTGGCGGCGATGTCCTGTTGCGTCCAAAAGCATACGCCCTCCTGACACATCTTGCCCTGAACCCCGGGCGCGTCGTGCCCAAGGGAGAACTCCTCGATGCTGTTTGGCCCAATATTTTTGTGCAGGAGGGGTCGCTGACCCAGGCCGTCAAAGAGCTTCGCAAGGCTCTCGGAGAGGGCGCCAGTCTCCTGCGCACAGTAGCTGGGCGAGGATATCTCCTAGTGGGCGAAGTGCCTTCACAGTTGGTCGCCGACCATAGGGAACCTGTTGTCGCGGTTCTGCGCTTTCGCAACGACAACGAATCCGAAACGGACAGCGTTCTGATTGACGGGTTTGCAGAAGATATTGTCAGCGGGCTCGCCCGATCGGGAACCTTGATGGCTATCGCTGGGCGGTCGAGCTTTCAGTTTCAATCTTACGCAGCGCAGGACGCCGGCCAAAAACTTGGGGCCGACTTTCTGATCGAAGGCGCGATCAGCAGACGTGGCGACAACGCTGTGGTGACGGTCGGATTAAGCGACGCCCGCAGCCATGTTCGGCTATGGGGCGAGCGGTATGACGCACAGGGCCTGGATATATTCGCCGTGCAGCGGGAGATCGCTTGGCAGGTCGTGGACAGGCTGGTCCGCCGGCTTGGCGAAGCCACGATAACCCGCACCAACGCCGTGGCACCGAACGATCTGCCTGCGTACGATCTTGTCATCCGCGCGGCAGCTCTTCTCGACCAGTATGGCGTCGAGGCGTCCACAACGGCCATCGCGCATCTCGAGACTGCAATATCTCGGGACCCGGGCTATGCGAGGGCCCACGCTTATTACGCTCTTGCCCTCGCCATGCGAGGTGGGCTTGGGCTAGCATCTCCTGACGTGCTGGCCGTTGCTCGTGAGCGAGCAGACACGGCTGTGCGTCTGGCGCCGGATAACGCAGTCACGTATCGCATGCTGGCGACGATCCAGCTTTATCAACGCCAGCATGATGCGGCGGAAGCTTCCTTGAGAACATCGATCGAGCTCAACCCCAGCGATGCCGATACCGTCGGACTAATGGGCCACCTGCTTGTTCTGCGTGGATGGCCACTGGATGGGCAGGCTTGGTTGGATCGGGCGGCAAAACTCAACCCCGTTCACCAGCAATGGTACGATTTCAGTCGGGCGCTAGCCGCCTACCAGCTGGGCGAATATCAGGAAAGTTTAGGGTACCTGCGCCAATTGCCGGACACCGTCCCACACATTTCAGACCTGACGGCTGCGGCGGCCGCAATGGCCAAAGGCGGAAATCCTCCGGAGGACGATATTGATCCCATTTCGAACGTGGGGTTCTCGGGCGACATCCTCGGATGGGAGCACCTCTCAGAACTGGAGCATATCCGAGATGGTCAGCGGCGGGCCCAGCAGGCCAAGCTCCCCTAGCCCTACGTTTCACAACCTTTTCGGTTTTCTTTCAGGCCCCCGCTTTTTCGGCGAACTAGAAAGTAACGCTCAAAAGGAGACTGAAATGCTCGGACCCGATCCCCAAGTACCCCATCCAATGGTTGGGTTTCCGCAAGTTGTGTTCCTGCGCCCGCTGATCACACGGCCAAACATCAGCGTTGGAGCGTTCACCTATTACGATGACGCCGAGTTCGCGACCGATTTCGAAAACCGAAATGTGCTGTATCACTACGACTTCATTGGCGACCAACTCATCATCGGGAAGTTTTGTGCGCTGGCCACTGGCGTCAAGTTTGTGATGAACGGTGCCAATCACGCCATGTCCGGGTTTTCCACTTACCCGTTCAATATTTTTGCCAACGGCTGGGAAGTCGGCTTTGACTTTTCCTCCCTTAAAGTTGGTCACAAGGGCAACACGATCGTCGGCAACGACGTTTGGATCGGTCGGGAAGCGTGGGTTATGCCGGGCGTTTCGATCGGCGATGGCGCGATAGTGGCCACGCAGTCTGTCGTGACGCGCGATGTCCCACCTTACGCGGTGGTAGGCGGCAACCCTGCGCGCATAATCCGCGTCCGATATGACGACGCTACAGTAGCGCGGCTCCTAGCAATCAGCTGGTGGCACCGCAGCGCAGAGTGGATTTCGCAGAATTTGGCAGCTATCCGGGGAGCAGACCTGCCGGCTTTGGAACGCGCCTCGCTGGCTCAACCGAAGTGATTCTCCCGTTGAGCGCCTCTAAAACGCGAGTGATACAGGTGGATGCTGCAGGGCCAACCTTGCGTGTCGCCACGCTGAAGCGGTACGCAGCGAATAGCCGGCGCTGACGTTTTCGTCGTTGAGCGCACTGTGCCGAATGGAGCCCAGGGATCGGCCCTCTCCGTCTTTGCCAACAGGGTCTCAGGCTTTCTACTTCAAACCATTCCGATCAATATCTTCAATACCTTGCACTACGGCTACACCCGGATCATCGCCGCAGCCTGTCTGACGTTAGTCTTTGTCGCGCTCGCGGTCCCTCATGGCGCGGTACATGGATCGACACCGCCTTCGACTGAAGAGACTTAGTTGGTCGCGGGTTGCCCCAGGAATTTCGGGATCTGCGCTTCAGAACTTCATCAGACCAACATCAGGACGGCAGCAAGCGGACCTGGCTAGTGAACGGCAAGCCGACATGCTCGGCAAGGCACTACCAGGGACGCAAAAAATATGACCTCGCTCGCAATAAGGGCCACCGCCACATCGTTGATACTGGCACAATTGCTGGGTACGGCCATTGCCGATGAAAAAACCCTGCAGCCCCTGATGGACCGGATAATTGCCGACGGCGCACCAGGCGTCATCGTGCTCAGCCGCAACGGCGACGACGAGATCATCCTCGCCGAGGGACGCGGCAACCTTGCACCCGAGAGGCCAATTGCTCCTACCGACCGCACACGCATGGGTAGCATCACGAAGACCTTTGTGTCCGTCGTAGTTTTGCAACTGGTCGAGGCGGGCGAGATCGGCCTCGATCAAACCATCGAAACCTATATACCCGGCCTGGTGCCGGGCGGGCCAAGCCCGACCGTCCGCCAGCTGCTCAACCACACCAGCGGAATTTACGACTACTGGCAGGATGAAGTCTTCCTCGGTCGGTTGCTCGGCGATCCGGCACAGGTTTGGTCGCCAACCTCGCTTGTCAACATCGCAACCGCTCATCCGCCGACATCCGAACCCGGCACCGCTTGGGGCGACTCCAACACCAACTACATCTTGCTCGGTCTCCTCATCGAGGCGGTTACTGGCAATACGGTGGCCAACGAGATCCATGACCGAATACTCTCCCCGATAAATCTGGAAGAAACCTCATTCGACCCTTCCCCGCAGATCGCTGGCAACTATGCGCATGGCTATGCCGACTTTGGCGACGCTCCCCTCACCAATGTCACGCTTGTTAACCCCAGCGCAGGTTGGTCGGCAGGCGGCGGGCTGGTCTCGTCAGCGGAGGACGTCGCCGACTTCTACGCAGCCCTGATGGGCGGCACTCTTCTGTCGCCCGAACAGCTCGCGAATATGAAAACCACAATAGCGGCGCGAGATGGCCTCGCTTACGGCCTGGGCATTGCCGAGGTTGACGTTGAATGCGGCACCGCTTGGGGACATCAGGGTGAGTTTCCCGGCTACCTCAGCTTCGCTTTGTCGAGCGAAGATGGTGAAAAGCAAGCCGTCGTGCTGGTCAATTTCTACTCCTTGTCGGAAAAGGGCTTAGCCGCGTTCGACGAGCTGATTTCGGCGGCACTATGCCGATAGGAGTGATGAGCGACGTAGCTGGCCGAACAGCATTGTGCATGAGTTTCTCGCGTCGATGGTCGGCAAAGTGACGCCTGTCCCTCCCGACGGGAATTTTTGGGTTGAGCCGGGTCGGGACTAATTTATAGCCGCAATGCTCACCGTGGCGACGGCAATCGCAATCGCCGCGAGGACATTCATGTCCGGCTCCCTTCAATCATGACCGGCCCGCGAGGGACCGCATCGCGGTCGACCGTTGGCCATACAGAGATCACTACCGCAGGCTGCGGGTCCTGATCGGCGGTGGTCAGGCGGTCTTGGCATGCTCGAGGGCTAGCGCGATTCCTTCGACCAGATGCTGGGCGTCGGCCACATACTCGTAGGGCATGCGCTCGCGTGCGTGCCAGAGGGCCTGATAGTTCGGATCGATGGCCATCGCACGTGCGATATTGCGCCGTGCGCCGGCGGCGTCGCCAAGCTGCGCGTAGCTCGCCGCGAGCCGGACAGAGACCCAGGGTGGCAGAAATGGCGGGATCTCGAAGGCGTCGACAGCTCGTTGGTACTCACCGAGTCCGTAATACGCGAGGCCGCGGTCGTAATGATACTGTGGGTGAAGGGGATCGAGACGGATCGCACGGTCTAACCATGCGAGCGCAGCCAGGGGTTTGCCGCGAACAATGAGCAGAAAGCCCAACTGGTCGATCGCGTCGGCGCTGTAGCGATTGAGATCGAGCGCCAGGCGAATGTCGGCCTCAGCACCGCTGAACTGGGCAAGGTAGAGCCGTGCAAGGGACCGCGCTCGCGGGCCGATTTCTTGGTCGGGAGATAGTTGCATCGCCCGGCTGGCCAAAGCCTGCGCCTCCTCAAGGATGGGCGCGGGCGCCAGGCCATAGCCGGCGATCATAATCTTGGCGAGGGCAAGAAAGCCGAACGCGATCCCGTAGGATGCGTCCCTGGCGATTGCGCCTTCGAAAAACGGTACGGCATCCGCTGGGGTATACAGGCTCGGCCCTCGCAGAGCCGCAACCCCACGCGTCACGAGCTCATAGGCCGCAAGACTCTGAGGCGGCTTGGTTGCCATTCGGCGCACGGTACTTTCTTCGAGGCGTGTAATAAGCCGATTGACGATCTGCTCGCCTATCTCATGCTGAACGGCGAAAACTTCGATATCGGTTGCCTCATAGCGCTCGCCCCAGAGCTGGCGGAGGTTCTTGGCGTCGATCAGGCTGACCGAGATCAGCGCACTACCAGCCGACCAGCGGACCGAACCTTCGACCAGATAGTCGGCACCGATCCGTGACGCGATGCTTGACCACGCGTTCAGCTCATAGGACGGAAACTGAAACGTTGAATTGCGCGCAAGGACGGTCAGCGTGCCGAAATGCCCCAAACCGGTCAGCACATCCTCGGCAAAGCCATCGACGATCGGCTCTCGTGATGGATCGCCACCTTCGTTGCGAAACCGCAGCACGGCGACGATGGGGTTGGCCGTGATGATTTCCAACGGTTCCGCGGACCGCCCGCCCGCCAGCATATAGCCTCGCCGCGACACCGTGCGCACCAACTGCTGTGCGCTGTCAGTCAGCGCCTTGCGGATTTCACGGATCGACTGGGTCAGCGAATCCTCGGTTACATAAACGCCCGGCCACACAGCATCCATCAGCTCGGCCTTCGGCACGACGCGGCCCATATTTCGCGCGAGATGGAGCAGCAGCCCATAGGCCTTGGGGCGAAGGAAGACCTCCTCGTTGCCTTTACCCAGCGTGCCTTTCCGCTCATCGAGCCGGAACGAACCGAACTCGAAGGTCTGATTGCCGGTGTTGGTATCGGTTGCCACGCCCAAAGACCCCGGAGGACAATGTATTGCATAGCGTAGGGCAAATTGCCCTCTGTCAAGTAAGCCGGGCATCGAAAGATGGTGGCTAGAGAATGGGGCCCCGGTAAGGAATCCCTCGGCGTGCACTGTGGCTGGACTGGCATCTCAGAGCCGATCAGCAGGTTCCAGTGCCACTTCAGGGAAAGCCGGGAATGGTTCGCTGGAGCCGTTGAGATGCCCGTGGAAGAAGGCGAGCGTGTTACCCGGTCGTGATTTTCCAGGCGCGCTGGGGCTCGATCGTGGCGTTATCGTCAAACATTGGTAAGAGCGGCTCGAAGAACGGCAGGTCGGAGGACGACGTACGCGCTCTCGCGGGATCTATCTGTTGTCCTCCTATGGACAATTGGAAAGCCAGCGATGGGGCGCGGTGAAATCAGACAAACGTCAGAATCCGCTCAGGAGATGCCGCAGCAAGCTGTGCATACATGGGTATTCCAAACCCAAATGAGGACATCCACGATGCTTCGCCTCTCCACCATCACCTCGGCAAATGTCTCGCCCGCCGCTCCTGCGCTTGAGGCGACGGCCAACCGAACCAAGCAGATCATCATTTTCGTGGTGCTTGCCTATGCACTGTCATGGTGGCCTTGGCTGTTCTATATGAACGATCCAGGATCGGTAGACGCGCCGATCCTTCCAATCGGCCCGCTGATCGCCCTCATCACCGTCGCAGGAATTTTCGGCAGCTGGCCGGCTCTTCGCGATCTGCTTCGCAAAGTCACGCTGTGGCGGGTTGGCTGGCAATGGTACGCAGTCGCTCTCGTTTTTCCTGTCGTGGTAACAGTCGCCGCGGTTCTGCTGAACATGCTGTTTGGGGCCAGCATCGTCGACTCCTTCAGCCTTCCGAGCGCGCCGCAACTCATCGTTCGCTTTGGCTTCATCTTTCTGTGGATCGGCCTTGGGGAAGAGCTCGGATGGCGCGGCTTCGTCCTGCCGCGTTTATTGCAAGGTAGAAGCGCCTTGGTCGCGGCACTGATCCTAGGCGTCATCCATGCCGTCTGGCACTGGCCACTGCTTGGCGTCGAGTACGACTTCGCCAACATCCTGCCCTGGGGAATTTCGGTGTTCTGTTTCTCCATCGTCATCTGCTGGATTTGGCTGAAGACCGGGGGCAGCGTGTTGATGGCAATGCTGATGCACGCATCAAACAACACCATAGCCGTTCTTTGGAGAATGTTTGAAGGCGGCGATCAGATTCACTTGTGGTGGATCTGGTGCGCGTTATGGGTAGCGTTTGCTGGCGCCGTTGTTGCCATTAACGGCATAGAACTCGGTCGAAAAGAAGCGTCGTCATCTTGACGAACAGCATCCTTCAATGGGTCTTCTTTTCAATGGCGCGTTCGCTTGAAAGTCAGGCGGACGTGCCCGGCACCGCGTGTTGACGCTTACGGCGCACTGGGACCATCGAGCGCTAAGGGCGACTTAGCGAATGGCAGCTTTGAGGGATCAATCAGGTGCCTGCGAACGGCCGGAATGGGGTCGGCTGCAGACTGTCAGCCTCGGGTGGAATGCGGTCAGTCTGCTTCTTGATCAGCCGGTACGCAAAGCGGAAAGGCGACGGGAGGCGAATTGGATCTCCACTGGCAGCTGTCATGGCAGGTCAGTAATTTCGTCAGACGGTCGACCTGTTAGGTCGAATGTTGTGGTGCCCTGGTGCGGCAAACGGCGATAACAGCGGCGAGGGTGTCATCAATCTTGTCGCTATAACTGCGGACGCTGGTTGCACAGCTTCCAAGACCAGGCGACAGGGCGGTTCAGGATAGAGCCGGGACCGGCAGCGCCTGTTCGATCGCCAGTCCGGCCAAGCGGGCCGTGGCGAGGAGACGGTCAACGTCTTGCCCGTTGCGTGCCCTGGCCGACATCCCAGACATGGTGGTGCTGACGAAATCAGTCAGTCGTCCGGCTTCTTCCGGGTGCCGCGCGGCAATGTAACGACGGATCACATCTTCGGCGGCTGCATGGGTGGCGCAGGAAGCGCTGCGCGCGCCGGCGTCATTGCTATGTGTGCCTTCCAGCACCAGGCAACCGACCGCCCCACTATTGGCGGCGTAGCGGCGCGCTGCCTCTTCCAGAACGGCAGTGAGGCACTCGGCTACGGGCCGGTCAACTCGCAAGATATCCGCCAGGGGAATAGCGCCGCTCTCGGCATAGCGATCTAGAACGCGGAGGTAGAGACCGGCCTTGTTCCCGAAGGCTGCGTAAAAGCTCGGCGGGTTAATGCCGAGTGCGCCCGTGAGATCGGCAACACTCACCGCATCGTAGCCGTATCTGTGGAACAGCTGCTGCGCCGTTTCGACCGCCTGGTCGGGATCGAAACGGCGTGGCCGGCCGCGCGATTGCGATATATTTGTAGGATACATTACAAAATCCCTTGATCGAACTTCAAGATCGATTATGTAGCGCATACTACATAAATTTCCAAGAGGCGTTTCGATGACCGATTTTAAAGACAAGTCTGTACTGGTGCTGGGGGGAAGCCGGGGGATTGGCGCCGCTATCGTGCGGCGCTTCGTGGCGGATGGCGCTCAGGTGACCTTCACGTACTCTGGGTCGCCCGAGGCGGCGCAAATTTTGGCAGATGAGACCGGCAGCACTGCCGTTCAGACTGACAGTGCGGACCGCGATGCGGTCATTGCCCGGGTGCGTGACAGCGGAAAGCTGGACGTGCTGGTGGTCAATGCCGGGATTGGCGTCTTCGGAGATTCCCTTGCCCTTGACCCCGACGCGGTGGATCGGCTGTTGCGCATCAATGTGCACGCACCCTACCACGCCTCGGTCGAGGCCGCTCGTCAGATGCCGGACGGTGGGCGGATCATCATCATCGGCTCGGTCAATGGCGACAGGATGCCCGTCGCAGGAATGGCGTCCTACGCACTGAGCAAATCCGCCCTCCAGGGCATGGCGCGCGGCCTTGCTCGCGACTTCGGCCCGCGCGGCATCACTATCAATGTCGTGCAACCAGGCCCGACCGACACCGATGCCAACCCCGAAGATGGCCCGATGAAGGATATGCTACACAGCTTCATGGCCATCAAGCGTCACGGGCGGCCAGAGGAGGTCGCCGGGATGGTGGCCTGGCTTTCAGGCCCGGAGGCGGGCTTCGTTACGGGCGCGATGCACACTATCGATGGTGCGTTCGGCGCCTAACCGCTCAAAGAACGGGCCGCTCCAATTCTGGGTCGGCTCGTTTCTTGCGATCTCATCCGTACAATTCGCCCAGCGAGCATAGCAAAGGAATGTTGATTATGTTGAAACTGCGCACCGTCGAGGATCTGCTATGACCACTATCGGGATTATCGGTGCCGGGGAGGTCGGCAGCCAGATCGCACGTGCGGTCATCGCGGCCGGCTACCAGGTCGTCATTGCCAATTCGCGCGGACCAGAAACCCTTGGTGACCTCATCGCCGAGCTTGGACCGTCGGCACGGGCAGCGACTGCCGCTGGCGCGGCCGAGGCGGGCGACTTCGTCGTCATCGCGGTGCCGCTCAGACTGGAGAACAATATGCCAGCCGAGCAATTGGCGGGCAAGATCGTGATCGACACCAACAATTATATGGCCTGGCGCGACGGACGATATGCCATTGTCGAGTCGGGCGAAAAGACGGAACACGAACTGCGCCAGGCGCAACTTCCAAAATCGAAGGTCATCAAGGCTTTCACTGCCATACAGGCGCCACGCCTGCTCAAGCTGGGGACGCCACCGGGCACGCCCGGTCGTCATGCATTGTCGGTATCGAGCAACTTCCCCGAAGCAGTGGCCCTTGTTACGCGGCTTAACGACCAGCTCGGCTACGACACGGTGGATCACAGCCCGCTCAGCCAGTCATGGCGCAGCGGCCCGGGTCAACCGGCTTGGCATGCCCACGCGCACCAGACCAGACAAGAGCTGATTGCCAACCTCGCGACCGCACAACCCCATTTGATGGCGCGGACGACAGGTCAATCGGCCGTTTAGCCGCGCGGAAGGGTGCCAGTGTCCGTTTTGCGCTACGAGATCGTTATGGGTCGCTAAGCCGGTATTGCCGTATGACGATGGCAATTTCGGCATTTCATAACTTAACTGCTAACGACCGAAATGGGGTCGGAAGCAGCCCGTCGGCATTGCGCCCCATTCCCGCCATTGAGGTGTGACTTCAACCTCTCCCAAGACCTGCCATTTGTCTTTGGCCGCGGTAATGTCGAGAACGGGGTGGAAAGCGGACTGGCGGCTTTTGGATCAGCCGGCCACAAAAGCAGACATTAGGCGGCCGGCAGATTGGGGGCCGTGAGCGGACTGTCGCTTCGGGGGTCCAAAAGCTAATAGCTGACGTTCGATGCGGCAGGACTTAGGTCGAGCGAAATCGCGGACCTTGGTCCCTTTCAATATGCCGCTGCCGGAGTCTTAATGCCCTATCCCGACCGACGGGAATGACCCGCCGCGATTGGGGTCGGCTGGGGGCCGATCAAAAATGTCCGTACGAGGTCGGCTTTGCGGTCTGGTACTGTTGGTGCTGCTGTCGGCTGGGCCCGCTCAGTCCCAGGACGTCTTCCAGAAACTCCTCTCCATCATGAACGAGAATGCGCGGACTGACCCGGGCAATCCGACTGTTGTCAGGCCGGCAGCCGATGCCGAGCTATTGCAGGTCCAGCGTCAGCTTGCCTCCAAGGGCTACGATGTCGGCGTTCCCGACGGGGTAATGGGACCGCGCACGCAGCGCGCCATCGCCGCCTACCAGCAATCGATCGGCACCGTGCCCACGGGCACGCTCACAACGGCCGAGAGCGACAAGCTGTTGAGCGGCGCCGTCCGCATTGCTGCACCGACATCGACAGGGTCGACAGGGCGCCCCGATTTCGACCTGCTGTATGATGTCGATCTGCCTGGCAATGATTTTCGCTCGGGCATGAGCGAGCCGGCTCTCAAGAGGCTGACGCTCGATGAGTGCCTGGCGTCCTGTGCCGCCGATGGGCGTTGTCGGGCCTTCACCTATAATGTCGCGGCCAAGGTGTGTTTCCTCAAATCCACCGGGACCAACCCATCGGCGTTCAGCGGCGCCATTTCCGGTATGCGCAAGGATATCGGCGGGGCCGCTGGCGTTCCCGCCATGGCCGCCAGCCCGGAAGGATTGCGCCCGCTATTGCCCTCAGAAGTGGCGCAAATGCAGGCCGGCCTCAACCAGCATGGCTACGACGCAGGCACGCCCGACGGGGTCATTGGCGGCAAGACCCGCGCGGCCATTGCCAGCTTCCTCGCCGACAATCCCGGACGCGCCAGCCAGGACATCAATGTTGTGCTGATGCAGGCCGTACTCGGTCAATCGCCCGGTTCGGCAGCCGCCCCCCCCGCTATCGACGCCGCCAACTATCGAACGCTCGAAGAAGCCGACCGCGACCTGGCGCTCGTGGCCCTCGGGAGGGATCCCACCATCCTCGATCAGTCCGGCATGCTGCAGACATGGTTCAGCCGCGATGCCCGCAGCGCCGATTTCGGCGACAACTACGCCCTCATCACCGCCTATGACAATGGAAACACGGTGGAGCGCGATGCCATCCTGGCACGCTACCGGCAGACTCTGCTCGACGAGGCCGCCGCCTTCGTGGCGGACCCCGCCAACCTACAGTTCCGCATCAGGATGACCAGCATGGTCCAGTTCGGTGCCTTCGAGCCCGGCAAGGGTCTCGCCATCAGGTCCGGAAATCTCGATGTCCTGCAGGAAAAGCGGATGCTCTATCGCACCATTGTCGCCAACAGGGTGTTCGGCGGCCTGACGCTCGATGCCCCCACCATTGCCTCCGTGCCGGTTGCCGACCAAGCGGCGGCCGCGGCCCTGATCGATGCCGTCCAGGCGCGCTCGGGCAACCAGCTCGGCAACATCACCGTGTGGCTGACGATCAGCGAAATCGGCATCGACCGCAATGCCGCTGCCATGCCGCTTGTTGCAGATATTCCCATGACTGTCAGCGTCGACAAGGTCGCGCTCATGACTTATGGCCGCGACGGCAAGATGCTGGGCGAGGAGATGCACGTCCTCTACCTCCCCTCGGACAGGGCCGGTCCGCCGACTGCTCCTGCCGACAACCTGCTGGTCGCTCAGAACTTCGGTCTGCGACAGGTGGAGGGATATGTCGCGCTTACCGGCGCGGATGGCGACGTGCCCGGCGTCCCCCGGGCATACCAGGAAAGGCTCATCCGGTTCCTCAATATGGCGGCCATCCGCCTCCACCCCGACCGCATGGAGGACTGGATCGAGGAGCCCGCGATACGCTCGCTGATGACGCAAGCCCAGCATCTGCGCGTCTATGGCCAGACCTACCAGGAGTTCCACCTCTTCACCAATGAGTTCGACCGGCGCGAGGCCATGGCTGTCTATACCAGCGAGGTCGTGCCCGCACTCATCGCAACGGCGCCCAGCCTGCCCATAGACATCGTATCCACCTGGGCGGTCCAACTGGGCGAATATGATTTCGCCAGCAGCAGCTTCCCCTTCATTATGGAGGGCGGGGGTGGGCCGCTGTTCCAACTGCCGGACAATCTGGGTCGGCTCCGCTCTACGGCGCTCTACCAGAACCTGCCAACCACCCTGGCCGTCGACGAGGCCACCGCCGAGTTGTGGGTGCGGGCGGCTGCGCCGGCGCAGCCCGTGGTCTATTTGGCTACGTTTGGCAGCCTGTCGCTGCCGCCTGCCGGCTCTGTCGTGGGTAATGCCAATAACAATCAGGGCATCGAGGATCCACTCTATGGCGCTTTGGTCTTTACGCCCACCAGCACCAGCATCTTTGTCGATGCGGCGCTGACACGGCCCTTGCTGGCGCTCGACCCGGCGGTCGCGGTCCACGACCCCGAGGGTCCGCGCCTGCCGCCACCACCGTCCGCCACCGAACTGGCGCTCAACGAGATTGTCGTCGCCACCGAAGTGGAACTACTCGCGCACGTGTATGACCGCCTCGACCCGCAAGGCCTGGCGACTGCAATCATCGACAGTTCGGACGCTGTGCGTCGCGCCAATGAGTTCGACGTCGCCATGGAACGCCAGAAAGCCGAACAGCTTCTTGCCGATGCCTCGCGCCGGCCGGTCTGGCTTAAGGGTATCATCACGCTAGGCACCTACTCCACCGACAAAGGGAGCTTCGATGCTGCGGAGGTCAATTTCTACCTGCCCGACGAGGGCGGCTTTGCTGCCGGTTTCAACTACAGTTTGCTGGATCCGCGCCAGCTCACCGACCTGCCCATTCCCGCCGCCGAGGCCAAACAGATCGCCGAGATGTCGGCGCGGCAATTGATCGTGCTGGCGCAGGTCGACCTCGTCGACATCACGCCCACCGGCGATGCGCAGGCCGCGAACTACAGGATCGCCCTCGACATCAAGGAGATGCTGATCCTGACCGATGACAACCCTGATGCCTCGGAGCCGCAGAGACTCATCGCGCGGATCAAACCTGGAGGAAGCGATGCGCCCGTCGCCAGCCAACTGGCCGCGGCGCCCCCACTACGCCAGCTTGATCCCGAGACGCTCGACTACCTGCGCATCAAGTACGCGCCCGAGACCATGGATGACGCTGCATATGAACGCATGATGTCGGCGCGTTGGGCGATGGAACAGACCAACTGGGTGCCACCAGAGGAATTCTTCTTCCCTGCTGGCACCGATATGCTCAGCCCCGGAGTGCGCAAGCGCTGGCTGCCGGATTTCAAGGCCTGGGCGCTGAGTCGGTTGCCCAGCCTCTCCGACCCGCTTAGCCTGGTTTGCGCCAAAGCCATCAATGGCGAAAGCTGGCCGTCACCGCTGCAGGGCGTGGCGCAGGAATTTTTCCCTGGACTGGCCGATACGCCCACCATCGATCGCATCGCCGCCCGCTTTGCCGCGCCGCACCTCACCGGACCGGTCTATTTCGAAATCCCTGGCTACCTCATGGAGGATCAGGTCTGCGGCAATGGCGTCGCGCCCATGCCGATCATCGAGGCTCTGGGCCTCAGGGCGTCGCCGCGCAGCGGAGCGGTGGTGCGGGTCGAAAATGTCGCCCTGCCAGGCAATGTCGCTGAACCTGGCCTCGATCTCGTTGTCGACAGCGTCGAGATTCAGCCGCATCCCGACGGCGGCAAGCCCATCCTGTTGCTCAACACTCATTTTGATCGTGCCTGGAAGCCGGGCGCGCCGCCGACGACGGTTTCCACCGCGGCGGATATGGCGGCGCTGCTGGCAGAAACCGAAACTGCCCCCCTGTCTACGCCAGTGCCCGAGGAATGGGATATCGTCGGCCTCAAGCCCGGGCAGACGCTTGAGCAAGCCGACGCAATCATCCGAGAGCATATGCAGGTCGCAGCGGTCTATGTGCGCCAGCAAGGGCAGCGCACCACGCCCTATTTCAGCAACGAGATTTCCTATCTCGATGCCACCCTGTCCGAGGCGATTACGCTGATCTACGAGCCGACCGCGGCTGGCGATATCGTGTTCCTGATCGCTCGGGAAGTCGGCAAGCCAGCCGACAGCATGCCAACGGATGACATTCTGGAAGGGCTGCGCACCAAATACGGCCCGGAGCGGCGGGCCGACCTGAGCTTTCCCGGTCAATTCAAGGTCAGCTGGTATTCCCAGGAGGTTCCGAAGTCTAGCCAGGGTATGAATGACCAGCAACGTTGCGGCGTGCCCTTCGTCATGGCGCAGGGGTACTGGACACCGATTGAGGGTAGCGTCGATGCAATGGATCCGAGCATCGTCGGCAACATCCAGGTGCGCGGCTACATGGTTTTGCCCGGCACATCCGACCTCTATCCCGAAACCCTGGAGCTCGGCGCGCTCGACTGCGGGATTGCCGTAATGGCTGACAAGCACAAGACCGGCAACAACGACTCGTTGATGGTCCAGATGTTCGATTATGCCGGTTACGCCAGGGCCTATGCAGAAGCCCAGGAACTAGGGCAGCGGGAAGCAACGACCGGCAGTGCTGAGGGAGCGGCACCTGCGCTGGACATCAAGTTCTAGCGCCGGAGCGGCGGAGAAGCCTGATGCCGGGTCAGCTTTGGTTTGTTCTTAAACCGTGGAACGCCCGCTCCGGGGCGCTGAGTCGCCTCCACTTCGAAGGGTTGAATGGCGGCCTTCAGGAGTTTGCACTCGGGGCCTTTACGGCAGAAATGGGGTCGGTAGCTGCCGGTCAGGAACGCGCCCCCATCCAGCCGTTCGAGAGGCCCTCGCTAGTTCCCAATAGCGGACGTCGTCGTCTGACTTGAGCCAGCGACCGAATGGAGTGGTTTGCCGTC
>JBARWY010000070.1:0-9767 GCA_049647065.1 Devosia sp.
GTCGCCGCACCGTAGGCAAAAACGACTACCGACGAACTACCGAGAAGCAAACGGCGCATCGGGCTGGTGCCGACACCCTCGTTGACACCAGGCAGACCAAGTTGCACCCGGCGCACCGCACCGATCCACGCGAAGCCCATCAGACCGACACCGATGGCTGCCAGCAGGGTCCAAAAGCCCAGATAATGCAGCAACTCGATCGGCCGTAGCGTGCTGGGTCCACCGAATTGGAGCACCGCAGCATAGGCAACGTCGATCAGGCACTCGAAAACGCAGATTGCGCCGAACCCTCCCAGAACCAGCCCAGACGAACCTATGGAAAGGTAGAAGCCAATTGCGACAAGGTAGCGGATTTGACCCATTGCGTCCCCCACTCAGGCGGCCGGAGAATAGGTGGTGCTGGTAAAGACATCGCTCTGCGCTTGACCGCAATTCGCATCATTGAGGTCAGCTTTCTCAGTGACGTCCCACAAGCGGCAGTATGCATTCCCTTCCAGGGGCAAAGCCATGGCAAGTTTCGGGACTTCGTGAAGGCTGCTAAATGTCTGGAATAGCCAGTTCAACCATTTCCGTTCTCTACGGTGCGCTTCACAGTCGCGGAACGCCCGGCGGTTGGTACGCGTGAGAAAGGCCAGTTGCTGACGCGACAACTGGGCGGCGTGAAAAGCGCCGTCAACGGCGACATTGCCATCACCATGCGCCCGCCAAAGGTCGGCTTGCCGGTTTCGATCTGCGCCTTGAGGTTGTCCACGATGAATTTTCCCGAATTGCCCATCTTGGCAGTCTGGGTGCCGGATATGACCTCGGAGATGAGATTGACCTCGGTGCCTCCAGGGACCTCCCTTAGCTCGTAAGTCGTTATCCCGGGTACTTCGTCGGGCGCCATCGCGAAGTTGATCGCATGCGAGAAGCGGGTCGGCGCCTTGAGGTCGAGCACTTCTCCAAAGGCGATCACGTAGTTGCCGTCCTTCGATACCATTCGCATTACCCGGCCGACACAAAGTCCGCTTTCGGTCTGGCACACCGCGCCAAAGAGGAATGGAAGAACCTCGTCTGTCTTGACCAACTGGTTCCAGACCACTTCGATCGGGGCCGCTATGGAAACTTGCCAGGTCTGACGGGCCGTCTTGTTTGCGTCCATTTTTCCGGTTCCTCAGCGAGCTTCCCACCCCGTTGCGGACCCCGCTGGCCCTCGAGCGGACCGTCCGCTTTTAGGGACATGCCGAAGGTGGATGAAATGGCCGGAATGGGGCGCAAAGCAGCCGCCCTCCTAGTTGGCGTGGTTGAGGTCCCTTGGCAGCACTGGGCACGCGCGTTTGTCACCGATAACAGCCTCCTTAATGCGCGTTCTTTGCCGGGCCGGTCGTTTTGCGGATCACCAAATTCGTGTTCAGGACGTAGCGAACGTCGCGGATAGCGTGGTTCTGGAGGATATCCATCAGAAGGTTCAAGGCTGCCTTTCCGGCCTCCACCGAACGGTTCGAGACGGTGGTCAGCGAGGGATAGGTGGCAGCGCCCAGCACGTCGTCGCAACCGACCACTGCAAAATCGGCCGGAACGGCGACGCCCTGGTCGGCGAGTTCGGCCAGCATCCCCTGGGCCGTTAGATCGTCGAAGGCGATTGCGGCCGTTGCCCCGGTGGCGAGGACACTGGCCGTAATCTTGCGGCCGGATTCGAATGCGGCGAACTCGTTGGAGATGACGGTGACCTCCAGGCCCAGTTCCCTGGCCGAGCGCCGAACGGCGCTACGCCGTTGCTTGTTGGACCACGAGCCATGCGGGCCTCCCACATAAACCAGCTTCTTGTGGCCCAGGCCTGCAAGGTGTGCGACGGCTTCGGCGACACCGCTCGCGCTGTCGATCAGGATGCGCGGGATGCCTTCCACGTCGCGATTGATCAGAACCAGGGGCCGACGTGCCGCATGTGCGATGATCTGCGCATCGCTCAGGCGTGAAGAAACCAGCACGAAGCCCTCTACCTGGCCGGCGAAGCGGCCGATGAGCTTGTCTTCCTGCAGGGGGTTTTCATCCGAATTGCCCAGTAAAACGCAATAGTCGGAGCGGTCGGCCTCCGATTGGGCGGCGCGGATCAACGGTGGGAAAAACGGGTTGGCCACGTCGGGCACGATCAGGGCAATGTTGCCGTGTCGGCCCGTGCTGAGCGCGCGGGCGGTGTGGTTGGGGACATAACCAAGCTGATCGGCTGCCGCGAAGATCTTGCGAACCGTTTCCTCGCTCAGCATTTCCGGACGCGTGAAGGCGCGGGACACACTGGACTTGGTGACGCCCGCCGCCGCTGCGACCTGGTTGATCGTGGGTCTGTTCTGGCGAGGCGGCATCGGTGGAGGTCTCTGGCTTGCCCCAAGGTCATGGCATGATCTAAGGCCACAAGGATAGTCATAGCTGCTTGACATGCAACCGGTTGCATTAAATAGTCGGCAACGCTGGGTGCCGCAAGTAGTGAAAGCCCAGCCCCGTGGAGGTATTCTGTGACGCCTGTTGCTTCAAGCTCGTTGAACGTGCTCCGCAAGGCCGGAAAGATGAGCGTTCAGTCCTTCCCTACACGAACGCTGATGGGCGAGGCGGCAGCGCAAGACATCGCGGATGCCCTGCGCATGGCGCTGGCGCGCCAGCAAGAGGTCCGCATGGTCTTTGCCGCCGCACCGAGCCAAGCGCAAATGCTCGCGGCCTTGTGTGCGGCTTCGGGTATCGATTGGACGCGCGTCTCCGCCTTTCACATGGACGAGTATATCGGCCTTTCCCCCGAGGCGCCCGCGCGCTTCGCCAAATGGCTCGATGGCAATCTTTTCGACCGATTGCCGTTTGCCCAGGTGCATCGTCTCGTTCCCGAGCCGGATCCCGTCGCTGCGGCGCAGGCCTACGCGCAGTTGCTGGCCGCCGCTCCAATCGACTTCGTGTGCCTGGGGATCGGCGTGAACGGGCACATCGCCTTCAATGATCCACCGGTCGCGGATTTCGCCGACCCGCTGGACGTCAAGGTAGTGGCGCTTGATGAGCAATGCCGGCAGCAGCAGGTCGATGATGAGTGCTTCGCGCGCTTCGACGATGTGCCCGAGCAGGCTATTACCCTGACGGTGCCGCGCCTGATGCGCGCTGGCAGGCTTTTTTGCGTGGTGCCGGGCCAGTTGAAGCGGGACGCGGTGCGCGCTGCCCTTTATGGTCCGATGAGCGCCGAATGCCCCGCGAGCGTCCTGCGCGAACATCCCAATTGCAGTCTTTATCTCGATGCGGAGTCCGACCCCGATGCCCAATAATCCCGTGATTGACGCCGATGCCCTGTGTGCGGGCTATCTGTCGGACGTTACCGCCCTGATGCAGTCCATTCTGGTCGAGGAGCGTGATGCCCTCGATCGCGCGGCGGCGCGAGTTGCCGACCAGGTTGCGGCCGATCGGCTGGTCTATGTCTATGGGCCGGGCGGGCATTCCAATCTGGCGGCGCAGGAAATCTTTTTCCGTGCGGGCGGGCTGATGCATGTCAGCGCGATCCTTGATGAAGGTACCTTGCTGTCGAATGGCGCGCTCCGCTCGATGGCCGTGGAGCGCACGCCGGGCTATGGCAAGGTCGTCATCGACGACCAGCGTCTGGGGGAGGGGGATCTGCTGCTTCTCACCAACGCCTATGGCATCAATGCAGCACTGATCGATGCGGCCATCACGGCGCGCCAGCGTGGGGCGTTCCTGATCGGGTTCAACTCGCACGCCCATGCCAATGGCAGTGCGCCAACCCATCCAGCGCGGCACCCAACGCGGCAGAACCTGCACGATATCGTCGATATCGCCATAGATACGAAGGTGCCGATCGGCGATGCGTTGGTCGCGGTGGAGGGGGTTGGCGAGAGCATCGCTGCGGTCTCCACCTTTGCCAATGCCTTCGCGCTCAATTGTCTAGTCATTCGTACGGTCGCCAAGCTGGCGGAGCGCGGCGTTGAGCCCCCCATCTGGCGCAGCGGCAATGCGCCGGGCGGGGATGAAGCCAATGGGCGGTTCCTGGCGCGGTTCCGCGATCGGGTGCGCTGGCTGTGAGCAAACCTACCCGCATTGTTGGCCGCGATCCGGCAACCGGGCAAGGTGTTGCATTGGACTGCGTCGGGGGACGAATCGCCTCCATAGGGCCGGCCGCGATCGACGATACGACACCGTTCCTCTCCGCCGGCTTCGTCGATCTGCAGGTAAACGGCTATGCCGGGCACGATCTGAACGCTGGCGTCCCCGATTTGGAAACGCTTGAGCAACTGGCGCGTCATCTGCTGCGGACAGGCGTCACCAGCTTTGCGCCGACGCTGATCACCGCAAGCGAGCAATCCCTGTGCCAGGCCCTGAGCGGCATCGCTGCGGCGAAGCGCAACAGTCCGCTGCTGGCCCAAATGATCGGTTTCGTGCATGTCGAAGGACCCTCGCTCGATCCGGCGGACGGCCCCCGGGGCGCGCATCCGCTCGAGCACGTGCGGCCGCCGAGCATTGACGAATTTGCCCGTTGGCAGCATGCCGCCGAGGGGATGGTCGGGCTGGTGACACTGTCGCCGCATTATGTGGAAGCGCCGGCCTATATCAGGGCGCTGAACGCTCAAGGCGTACTGGTGTCGATCGGCCATACCGGCGCCACGCCGGACCAGATTACGGCGGCGGTGGATGCCGGAGCGAGCCTGTCGACCCATTTGGGCAATGGTGCTGCCAGCATGCTGTCGCGCCACCCCAATTTCATCTGGACACAGCTGTCCGATGATCGCCTGACGGCCAGTTTCATTGCCGATGGACATCATCTGCCGGCCGCAACGCTCAAGGCCATGCTCCGGGCCAAGACACTGGACAATTCGATCCTGGTGTCCGACGCCGCCGCGCTGGGTGGCCAGCCTGCGGGACGCTATCGGAGCCCCATTGGCGGGGAAGTTGACGTGTCTGCCGATGGGCGGCTCAGCGTAGCCGGCACGCCTTATCTGGCCGGAGCCGGGCATCTGCTGGACCGCAATATTGCCTATGTCATTCAAGCTTCGGGAATTTCGCTAGCGCAGGCGTTGAACCTGGTGACCCACAATCCGGGGCGGTTCATGGGCGGGCGCGGCGTGCTTGCGCCGGGCCAGCGCGCCGATGTCACGCTGTTTTCCTGGGCGCCGGGAGACGACACATTGACGGTCAAAGACGTTTTCCTGGGTGGCAAAAGGGTATTGGCATGATCCGGGCGGGTGCGGCGAGCGTGGACATCACGCCAGCAGCAGGGCTGCATCTGGCCGGCTTCGCGGCTCGGACCATGCCAGCCACGGGCACGCACGACCCGCTGACGGCGCGGGCAATCGTGGTCGAGGAAACCGCGGTGGTTGTGCTCGACGTGATCGGCTTGCACGAGGACATGGCGGCGCGGATCCGCCAGCGCAGCTGCTTGCCAGACGACAATATCATCGTGGCCGCGACACATACCCATGGTGCGCCGGTATCCATGAAGGGGCGGCTGGGGCGGGCGGCCGATCCGGCATTCCTGCAGCGGATCGAGGACGGCGCCGTCGAGGCGCTGCGGCTGGCCTGCGAGAACCGGCGGCCGGCGACGATTGCGGCCGGCATTGGCGGGGACCCAGGCGTGGCCTGGAACCGGCGCCATGCCGATGGTCCGCTGGACCGATCGGTGCCGACGATCCGCATTCGCGATTCAGATGGGCGGTGCGTTGCGGTGATGGCGTCCTATGCCTGCCACCCGGTAGTGCTGGCGGCCGACAATCTGGAGATGACCGCGGACTACCCCTTCTATGTCCGGCAGGCGCTGGAAGCAGCCCATCCGGGCGCCGTGGCGCTGTTTCTCACCGGCTGTGCCGGCGACGCGAATACCGGCCATACCGCGCAAGCCTCCTGGACACTTGCGGCCAATAGTGCCCGCACCTTTGCCACGGCGGAACGCCTGGGTGAGCGCATCGCTGCAGCGGCCCTGGAGGCAGGAGAGCAGGCGGCCACCGGCGCTGTCGGGGAGGCGCATCAGGAGCTCGACCTGGCCCTGGTCCGCCTTGAAGATGCGCCCCTGCCGGAGCTTGCAGCCCGATGGCGCAGGGAGCAGGAAACGGCCGAGCCCGTGCGGGCTCTTCTGCTCGGACACTGGATCGAGTGGGCCGAACGCAATCGCGATGTCGTGCCGAGCTCCTGGGGGGCCCGGGTCAGCCTGCTCGATTGGTGCGGCATTCCCATCGTGGCCATGCCGGGGGAGATCTTCAGTGAGACGGGCCTTTCGGTCCGGAAAGCATGTGGAAGCATGCCTGCGTTTGTCCTCGGTTATGCTGAGGGCACGCCTGGCTATATCCCGCCGCGCAGTGAGTACATTTTCGGCGGGTATGAAGTGGAGGAGGCCCATCGCTTCATCGGCATGCCGGGCGCCTTTGCGCCGGGGTCGGCGGAAGCGTTGGCTGATGCCGCGTGTGCACTGCTCCGCGAACGCTACTTGACAGCGCAACCGGTTGCATAACAAACTCCACCATCGCCTGTGTAGGGAACGAGCGAAACAAGGGGAACTTTCATGACAAGTGAATCGAAGCTACGCCGCGATCTTCCTGCCAGTGCATTCCGGCTGGCATTGCTCGGCTCGGTGATGGGCATTGCGGCCGTCGCCATGGCTCCTGCCGTCAGCGCGCAGGAAATCCGCGTGTGGAGCGGCTATCCGGAACTGGCGCCCTTTTATGAGCATGTCGCGGAGGGCATGAAGGCCGAATATCCCGACCTCAGCGTCAAGGTTGAGGCTATTGCGCTGCGCGAACACGAAAAGCGCCTGGCGCTGGGGCTGACCTCGGGCGAAGCCGCTGAAGTCATCGAACTCGGCACCTCGACTGCGACCCGCTATCTCGAAAACGGGCTGTTCAACGCCGCCCCGGACGATGTGGCCGCCTTCGTGCAGGACCCGGCCAATTTCAACGACTTCTTCCGCGACTCGGCCAGCTACGACGGCACCGTCTATGGCCTGCCGCTGTTCCGCGGCCAGAGTGCCCTGTACTACAACACCGAAATGTTCGAGGCTGCTGGTCTGACCGAACCACCGGCTGATATGGCCGACTACACCAAATATGCCGAAGCGCTGACCCAGCGGGACGCCAAAGGCGTGCCTACGGTCTCGGGCTGGAGCCTGCGCCTGTCCGGCGGCGGGCAGGGCATTGCCGAAAAGTTCTGGATCAACATGTTCCAGTATGGCGAGAGCCTGGTCGAGCAGGATGAGACCGGCAAGTGGAAGGCCGATTTCGCCAATGAACAGGGCCGTGCTGCACTCAAGCAGTATCTCGAGAATGTTCATACGCTCAAGACCGTGACGATCGAAATGCCGGCCGACGCCGAGGCATTCGAGCGTGAACAGACGGCCATGTTCATTCGTGAATCCTGGGTCATCGGGGATATCGCCGCCAAGGCGCCGGACCTGCCCTATGCGACGGCCACGCTGCCGCGCGGCTCGATCGTGGCGCCGGTTTCGCTATGGATCAGCGGCGAGGGCGCAGAGGCGGAAGCGGCGTGGGCCTTTGCCCAGGCCGCCAACGAGCCGGACAACCTGCTGTGGTTGCTCAACAACGTAGGCTGGCTGCCGAACCGGTTGGGCCTGGACTACAGTGCCATCCTGGAAGCCAAGCCGGCGCTGGCCGCGTTTGTCGACTATCCCGACACCTATGAGTTCTTCTCGCTGCCCAATATCGGGCCGGTGGAAGAAATCCTCACAAGAACTGCAGCGCGCCTAACCGAGGCGTTCGCCAATCCGGCGCTGGCGGCAGACGATGCAGCAATCGATGCCGTCCTGGTCGCAACGCAGGACGAGATCAACGGCCTGCTGCAACGTGAAGGGCTGCTGGCGGAATAAGCCAGCGCTCCATGTGCCAACCTGCCTGGGAAGGCCTCGGCCTCCCAGGCTCCACCAGCGGAGAATGCAATGCTGCGGCGCAAGAGATGGCTCTTTGCGATACTCGCCATCCTGCCGACATTGGCACTCTTTGCCTGGCTGCGCATGTATCCCATTTTCGAGACGCTGCGGCTGAGCCTGCACAAATGGGACATTCTATCCAAGAACAAGCCGTTCATCGGCCTGGCCAATTTCCAGGAACTGATGAGCGACCGCCTGTTTCATGAGGCGCTGCTGAACACCACGATCATCGCCTTCGGCGTGCTGATCATCACCATCCCAACAGCCATGGTGCTGGCCGCGCTGATCCACTACCGGACCCGCTCGCGGGTGTCCGGCTTCTATGAGACGGCGATCTTCCTGCCGCATGTGGTGTCACTGGTGCCCGCCGCCATGGCCTGGAAGTGGATTTTCGATGCCCGGCTCGGACCGCTCAATGCGGTGCTGACCTTTCTCGGCTTCGAGCCCCAGGCCTGGCTGTTTGATCCCACCCTCTCGATCATCAGCGTCATCGTGCTGTGTTCGTGGCAGGCGCTGGGCTATGCGGTGCTGATCTATCTCGTAGGCTTCAAGAGCCTGCCGGTGTCGCTGTTCGAGGCAGCCAAACTCGATGGCGCCTCAGGCCCACAGTCGTTCTGGTTCCTATCGATGCCGATGCTGAAGCCCATCACGCTTTACGTGTCGGTGGTGACCCTAGTGTCCGGGTTCAACGTCTATGCGCAGGCCTTCGTGCTGGCGTCCGACGCGCAGGGTGCGCCGGGCCGGCAGGTGCGCGTGCTGGTGCTCGACATGCTGGAAAACAGCTTCCGCAACTATCGCGTCGGCTACGCGGCGTCCGAAGCGGTGGTCCTCCTCCTGATCGTTCTGGTGTTGACGTTGGTCCAGTTCTCCCTGCTGCGGGAAAGGGGGCGCGCATGAGTGCCAATCGGTCCACCCAGAGCGGCAAGAGCCGCCGCCTGCGCAGGATGTTCGTCGATCGCGGCATCGACCTCGTGCTGCTGGTGTTCAGCCTGCTGATGCTGCTACCGCTGGTGTTTCTGGTCTCCAACGGTTTCAAGACGCCCCAGGAAATGCTCGCCTGGCCGCCCACCATCATTCCGGCCAATCCGACGATCGATAATTTCGCGGCGGTGCTGCAGGATACCCCGCTCCTGCGGTGGATCTTCAACAGCGTCCTGTTTGCGGTCCTCTCTACCCTGGCGATCCTGGCGACATCCTCGATCGCCGGATATATCCTGGCCAAGTTCCGCTACAGCTCATTGAACATGATCTTCGCCCTGGTGCTGGCGACCGCCATCGTGCCGTTCGAAGTCTACATGATCCCGCTCTACTTCCAGGCGCAAAGCCTGGGCATTCTCAACAGCATCTGGGGCCTGCTGCTCGGCTATCTGGTCATGAGCTTCGGCATCTTCCTGATCCGGCAGAACGTCATCCATTCCATACCCGACGAGTTGCTGGAAGCGGCCCGCATCGATGGCGCCGGCGAACTCTGGATCTTCTTCCGCATCGTGCTGCCACTGCTGCGTGGCGCTCTAGGTGCCCTTGGCGTGCTGGCGTTTTTCCAGGCCTGGACGGCGTTTGCCTGGCCGATGATCGTGGCAACAAATCGCGAGGCCTATACGATCGAAGTGGGGCTTGCCCTGTTCCAGACCGGATTTACCGTCGACCTGGGTCGGCTCAGCGCTGCATCGGCGCTGGTCCTCATTCCCTCGATCAGCCTCTTCGTCATCCTGCGCCGCAATTTCGTGCAGGGCGTCGCCAGCACCGGGCTCAAGGAATGACCGGTCAAGCAGGCTTCATAGCGCAGGCAGCGCAGATCTATGCCGGGACCAATGCGGCAAGCCTGCGCTGGCTTCTGGCGCGGCCCTTGCTGGGTCCCGGCTTCCTCAACAGCAAGCAG
>JBARWY010000071.1:0-1500 GCA_049647065.1 Devosia sp.
TGCCGAAGCGCAATTCCTACGCCCCGTTCGTTATCATATCCCTGAGCCGTGTCGATCGAGCGATACCCTCGCCTGATCGCCTCGCTGACAGCCGGGCCGACTTCATCGTCCGGAACCTGCCAGACGCCGAAACCGATCTGGGGTATTGAGTTTCCATCGGAGAGAGGGATGAGAGGTACGCTACGCGGAGCGGCTGAATGTGTATCTGACAAGAGTCTCTCCTGATCTGGCGCCAAATGACGCTGCCGATAACGGGACAACTCGACGCAGATGCGAGGAGTTGGAATTTGATCAGCGAGGATCCATCACCAGATGGATTGCCTCGCCGTCCCACGCAAAGCATCAGCGATCGCCTACCCAGTTACAGTGGCGCGACCTCGACGCTACCCCAGGCGTGGGATTGTCGTGCCTTGCGGCTACCTTGGGTCAGGTAGCCTTGCAGCATAGACACGACGATCTCGGAGGCCGGTCTTCCCAAGAGCGGGGCTAGGAGTACCCGGTCACCGATCCTCGCATGGACGACGTCATGTTCGACGAAGTAGCTGGCGCTGTGCCTTACCTCGTCATGGATTATTTCGACTTGGAGAACGATCGATGTTTCCTGCATTGGACGACGCCCCGCCTCTCCCCGGTAGTATTCAGCGCCAGGCCAGCCTACCTACGGCAAGCCGATGGCTCGTTTTCGTAACACGAAGGCAGAATCGGCAAATTAACCGATGTTAGTTGGCGGGAAAGAAGGCTTCCTGGCTGCCGGAACCTAGGCAGGTGCTGGTTGGTTTTCCGTACGGAAAGCGAGGGCATCGATGCTGAACGATAATGCACCGGTACGGGAGCTGCTGCAGCCGTTCTTCGAGCGAATCCTGCAACGCGACCATCTTGGCACCGACGAGCAGAAGGCGATCGCATCGGCAGCGCACCAGCGGCTACAATTCTCCACCGGGGAGGACCTCGTCTTGGAAGGCAGCAGGCCGGTCCGCAGCCTGCTGCTCGTCAGCGGCTTTGCGTGTCGCTACCGGCAGTTGGCCTCGGGCGAGCGGCAGATCACGGCCATCCACCTGCCCGGCGACTTCGTGGACCTGCATAGCTTTTTGATCAAGGAAATGGATCACTCCGTTGGGGCCCTTACCGACTCCACCGTGGTCACCTTTCCTCACGTTAACCTGGTAGCGGTTACCGAACGTTTCCCGCATTTGACGCGCCTGCTGTGGCTGATGACGTTGCTGGATGGCGCGATACATCGTGAGTGGCTCGTGGGAATGGGGCGGCTCCCGGCGCCCGAGCGCACCGCCCACTTGATATGCGAGCTGTACATTCGGCTAAAGACCATCGGGCTGGCCGACCGGAACCGCTTCCTGCTTCCCATCACCCAAGCCGCGCTGGCAGATGCGTTGGGTATTTCCGCGGTCCACATCAACCGCGTCCTACAGGAGTTGCGTCAGAAGGACATGATCAGCTGGGAGGCTAATATCGTGGAGATACGGGACTGGGACGCGCTCGCGG
>JBARWY010000072.1:0-12480 GCA_049647065.1 Devosia sp.
CAGCAGCGCCGCGCTCAAATGAGCGGCCAGCCGGTACTGGGACACGGAAGTGAGTTCCGTGAGGCCCGATGACACCATCCACCAACCAAGGAGGCCCTGAAACCCGCCGAGCACAAACAGGCCGACAAGCGGCAAGGCCATGTCACGGGACAGGCGGCGCTGGAACAGGAAGATGACGAACGGGATGGCGAAGACGAAGCCGATCATGCGGCCCAGGAAACGGTGCCCCCACTCCCACCAGAAGATGCCCTTGAAGTCTTCCAGGGTCATCCAGTGATTGTAGATTTCGTACTGCGGGATGAGCTTGTAGCCGGCGAACTCGGCCATCCAGTCCGCGTCGGACAGCGGCGGGATGATGCCGGAAATGGGCTTCCAGGTGGTGATCGACAGGCCCGAACCAGTAAGGCGTGTCATGCCGCCGACCATCCCCATCACGAGCACCAGACCGGCCAGGGCATAGAGCCAGATACGCACGGGCCGGAGCCGGTCAGAGACATAGCTGGTGGTGCTCAATGCGGCACTATGGACGGTATTCACGGCATATTCCCGGTGTCGGATGTTGGGAGGGAGTGCTATGCCCGGCGGGCCCTTCCCGCAATAGCCGCGATGCCACACATGACCCAGCGCAACCGAAAAGCCCTTGGAATCCTGCTCATTCTCGGCTCGATCGTGGCGTGGCTATCCATTTTTACGTCGGTCTATCTGGCTTTTCCGCCCGAGCTGCCGATCTGGATCCTCATGCCTTATTTCATCGTGGCGGGCATGGGCTGGTTGCTCCCGGCCATGTGGATCATACGCTGGATGGCCAAGCCGGACGCCTGATCAGCCGATCAATCTACCCATCGCCGAGAAGATCGCACCGGTAGCAAAAACATCGACATAGCGTCGAGACTGAAAGTAACCGTTCAGCGAAACGCGGGGCAAGGCGTGCGGTGTTGCCGCATGGCGCGAATAGAGCCCGCCCGGCCGCGTGGTGACGCCTGAACGGAAGCCGAGTTCGCGCGCCAGGTCGTATTCGCGTTGCCCGGCCGACAGCGGGCCGCCCAGTGGATAGGAAAAATGCACCGGACGCTGGCCGAACTGGGCGAGCAGGATATCTGCTGATTGCGCCATTTCATTGCGGGCTTGCTCGAGCGAAAGCTTGGCGAGTTCGTAATGGTGCACGGTATGGGCGCCGATGGTGCAGAGCGGATCGCCGGCAAACAGGCGCAGTTCCTGCCAGTCCATAATGAGATCGCGGCATTGTTTGTCGAGATCGTAGCCGTAGGCGGTAGCGAAGCTGCGTACCAGCCTGACCCGGTCCGCCTCGGGCATCCGGCGCATCTGCCAGTAGAGCGTGTCGAATGCCTCGTTCTTCTGGCCGGTTGTGCGGGTATCGACGTAGTCGATCTGGCCACCCGAGGTCATCGCGATTGCTTCCTGGCGGGAGATGATGTCCTCGATGGCCTGCCACCAGAGCTCGCCTACCCCGTCGACCAGCGCAGTCGGCACGTAGAGGGTGAATGGAGCATCATGTCGCCGCAACACGGGCAAGGCGTGGCGCAGATTGTCCTTGTAGGCGTCGTCGAAGGTTAGCACCACGAAGCGGCGGCCCTGCTTCGGCGCGGCGAGGCGATCGAGGGCCTCGTCGAGGCTGACAATGTCGAGCTTCAGATCACGCACCCGCTCGATGACATATTCGAGAAAGTCCGGCTGAACCTGCAGGATGGCGTTGGGGGAAAAGTCCGCAGGCTCTTCCGGCAGGACCCGGTGCAGCGTGAAGATCACACCGCGCGACGAGGATAGCGTGCGGATCAGTCCGGGAAGCCGCGACAGCCAGAGCGCCTCGAACATTGCCCTGATGGCTGCATATTTGGCGGACATGGTGGCTCCGGTCAGGCAGCGACGCGGGCCGGAACGGCGGCGACCTCGCACTGCTCGAAGCCGGCGTCCAGCAGGCGCTCGCGTGTGCGGGCAACGGCATCGAGATCGTCTTCATCCCCGGCGACGAGCACCAGGCGCCCGTCAAGATCGCTAAACATGGGCAGGGTGGACGACGAGCCGACGCGGCCTGTCATCAGCACCACCACCTCATAGATGTCGCCCAACGCTTCGATCAGGGTCAGCGGCTTGGGAGAATATGCGTCGATGACGCGCCCTTGCCCCCACGGCACTTCGGCGAAGCTGTTGTCGGCGGACTTCTGGA
The DNA here is from genome assembly GCA_049647065.1 of Devosia sp. GTDB lineage: Bacteria > Pseudomonadota > Alphaproteobacteria > Rhizobiales > Devosiaceae > Devosia. The sequence continues at coordinate 2,186 of JBARWY010000072.1, forward strand.
CAACGTCACCAAAGCTGGCGGCGTTGGCGCTGAGATCGGCAAGGCCGGGTTCGTCCCCGGGCCTGCCGCTGCCGGCATCAACCAGCGCGACGCTGAGCCCGCGCGCCATGGCGTTGTCAATGAGCTCCTCGGCGAGCGCTTCGCAATCGGCATTGGCGCGGTGCGCGGCAAGGATCAGCAGGTGTGTGCGGCCGAGCACCAGATCCGACGACAGGTCGGCAACCGCAATGCTGGGAAAGTCGCGAAGCGGGGCAATGGCGTAGCTCCGTGGCTTGGGCGCTGGTTCGAACCCGGGCTCGGGATCCGCAGCGGGTTCGGGTTCTGGCTCGGGCATCAGTACGCGCCTGCCCTCAGCGTTCCGGGATAGCGTCTGAACGAAACGTTCGAGGTCCGGCGTGCGCTGCTCGGCGACGGCCGGGGACATCGGCTCGGGCGCCCCAAGGTCCGGTGCATCATGTGCTGTCGGCTGCAGCTCCTCTTCGGTGTCGAGGACCGGTTCCATGTCGTCGACCGGGTCCGGGACTTCTTCCCACCGCTGATCTGGTTCGAGTTCGGCTTCGATGAACGGCACCTCGTCCAGTTCGTCCTGGGGGCGCCGGGCGTCTCCGACGGATACAATGGCCCGGCCTGAGATCAATTCGCCGAACACGATGATACCGATCTGGGTTGCCAGCGCGACGATGCCTACGGCCAGGAGAATCAGTTGCGTCTTGGGCGATGCCGGCGAGACCGAGGGGGCCGCAATGCTGACAACGCGTACGTCGGGCAGCGCCGAATTGGAGTCGGTGCGGGACATGGCCTCGCTATAGCGCTGCAGGTAGCTTTCGAGCAGGTCGCGCTGTGCCTTGGCCTCGCGTTCCAGGCTATCGAGGGTCACGGTGTCCTGCGTGGCGGTCGAGGCAGAGGACTTGGCGCGTGTCAGGTCCGCCTGCAGCGATGTTTCGAGGTCGGCCTCGATCTGGGCTTCGGCTTCGAGCGCGCTGACGACCCGACGACCCTCGAGGGTGATCTGGTTGTTCAGTTCGGATATCTGGGCGGTGAGCGCCAGGATGGTGGGGTGGTTGCCGAGCAGGGTGGCAGACCGCTGAGCCATTTCGCCCTGCAGGCGCGCCTTTTCCTCGCTGAGCTGTTGGATGACCACCGACTCGCGCACGTCGGCGACGCCGTCGATTGGCTGCCCCTGCTCGATCATGCCGCGGATTAGCGCTGCGCGCGACAGTGCCGTGTTCTTGCGTTCCTGCGCCGCGTTGATCTGGGTGGCAATGGTGGAGAGCTGCTGGTCGGCAAGGCTGGTATTGTTGGAGCCAGTGAACAGGTCGTTGTCGACCTTGAAGTTGGCGACAGCGGTTTCGGCAGCGGTAACCGACACACGGAGCTTGGCAATCTCATCGGCCAGCCAGCCGGAAGCCTCTGCAGTATCGGACAGCGACAGATCGGTGCGGCGGGCGACGTGGGCATAGGCAACGGCATTGGCAATGTCGGCAGCCAGCTGAGGGCTGGTCGAGCGCACCAGCACCGAGATGATGCGCGAGTCGCGCTCCTGGATAACAGTCAGGCGTTCGTAGAGCGTATTGAGCACGACTTCGTCGACGCTGACCGGCGCCGACCTGCGACCCAGCATTTGCGAGACGATGGCAAGGGGCGAAAATCCCCCGCCCCCGGCACCATTGAATTCAGGGATCGAGCGCAGGTCGAGCTTGTCGATCACAGGCAGCAGGGTATCGCGCGACTTGAGCAGTTCGATCTGGCTGGAGACCACGCCGGCATCGCCGCCCGAAGCGGCTGGCGCCTGCTCATTGGCCGAACGGAAATAGACGTTACTGCGGGGTTCGACCAGAATGGAAGCCGAGGACTCGTAGAGGCGCGGCATGAACATGACGACGAAGAAAGCGGTGGCCAGCAACGCCACCGTAACAAGGACGATACGCGGCAGGCGCTTGACCACCGCGCCAAGCACCGCACCGATATCGATCCGGGCGTCGCGGGCCATCTGCGACTCAAACGCCATTGCCATCCCTCGTATTGCGGCCTGAGTTATCGCCTCGACGTGGTAATCAATCCGTTAACCCCCTTGCAGATCGCAAGAATTCGGGCCGAACAGAAGCAATTTGTTAACCACGACGGCGCGACATTGGCGCACCCTGAACTGCGCGGGATTCTCATGCGCTGGCTGCCTATTCTCACGATCGCGCTGATGCTGCCACTGGCGGCCTGCGCCACCACGCGCCCCGCTACCTATCTTGTAGAGACCAAGGGCCCTTACCAGCTCGATACCGGCGACGCGGTCCGGGTGACGGTCTATGGCGACGAGGCACTCAGCGATACATACCGGATCGACGACAGTGGCGCGATCGCGTTCCCTCTTGTCGGCCCGGTCCAAGTGCGCGGCGTTACCACCAATGTCGCCGCCGGTCGGCTAGCCGCCGCGTTGGCCAATGGCTATATGCGCAACCCCGATGTGGCGGTGGAAGTAGCCGAATACCGGCCGTTTTTCATCCAGGGCGAAGTCAAGAATGCCGGCCAGTTCCAATATGTTTACGGCATGACCGTGCGCGCTGCCATCAGCACCTCGGGCGGCTTCTCCGATACCGCTGACCGCAGCCGCGCCGTGGTCTACCGACGTCAGGGCGAGGAGATGGTCAAAGGCACGGTCGATCTCGATTTCCCGGTCTATCCTGGCGATACCGTCGTTATTCTCGAACGCTGGTTCTGATCGCGGTGTCGGGGACGGGATTGCGCATCCTGCAGGTGATGCGGGCGCCTGTCGGCGGCTTGTTCCGGCATGTTGCCGACCTGACGCGCGAGCTGGACGCTGCCGGCCACACGGTGGGCCTGGTGGTCGACAGCCTTGCCAACGACGCACAGACGGAAGGCAGGCTGGCCCAGTTACTACCCCATGCCAAACTGGGCATTCATCGCTTTGCCATGCCGCGCGTGTTGGGGAGTGGCGACCTCAAGACGCCGTTTGCCGTCCGCAGTCTGGCACGCTCGCTCGATATCGACGTGATGCACGGCCACGGCGCCAAGGGCGGCTTCTATGCGAGGCTGGCTCGTTTAGGCGGCAGCAAGGCCGTAGCCCTCTATACTCCCCATGGCGGCGTGCTGCATTTTTCCACGACCTCGCTATCTGGCCGGGTGTTTCACCGCCTGGAACGGGCACTAATGGCGCAGACCGGTGCGATCATTTTCGAAAGCGCCTATGCGAAGGCTACCTATTCGGCGCTGATCGGCGCGCCCACCTGCCCCACCGAAGTCATCCACAACGGCCTGTCGCCCGAAGAGTTCGTACCGGTGCCGCCACTGGCGGACGCGGCCGATTTCGTTTTTGTCGGCGAATTGCGCGATCTCAAGGGCATCCATGTGCTGACCGACGCTCTGGCCGGCGTAAAGCGCCCCGACGGCACACCTGCCACGTTGGTGATGGCGGGTGACGGTCCCAACCGCGCCGAACTCGAGAGTCAGATCTCCCGGTTGGGGCTGTCCGAGCGGATCAGCCTGCTCGGCGCCCAGCCGGCCCGCCCGACCTTCGCCAAGGGGCGGATCGCCGTGGTTCCGTCCCTTGCAGAGTCCCTGCCCTACGTGGTGCTTGAAGCCGCGGCTGCGCGGTTACCGGTCATCGCCACCCGTGTTGGCGGCATTCCCGAAATCTTTGGCCCCAACGCGGGCGACCTGATCCTGGCCAATGATCCGGAAGCGCTGCAAGCGGCGATGCAGCGGGGGCTGGACGATCGTTCCTGGGTGGAGGCCCGGTCGGCGACGCTTCTCGCTCACATCGAAAGCCACTTCTCGCTGGCCACCATGACCGGCAGCATCGAAGCGCTCTACCGCACGGTATTGGCGCGACCTTAGGACTTCAACTTCACCTGAAATAAACGCCTTGCCATGAAAATGCCGGGACGAACCCTGTCCCCGGTAACGTCCCATGTATCGAGTTGACCCCAAGCAGGCCGTGCGTGAGCACGTGACCAAGCAGACCGAGGGAGGCGAAGCCAGACGGCTCCTGTCGGAAGAGGCGGAGGCGCTGATTGCCGCGCCCGTCGAGCGTGGCGTTTCGGGGACCGTGGTGGTTGGTGTCGCGCAGGTCGTTGAGGCGGTCCTGCTGGCCGCGCTGGGATATGGCATCTACGAGAACTATGTGTTGCTGGGCCAGCCGGCCTTCTACGTCCCGGTGATCCTGGCCTCGTGCCTGTTGGCCAATATCCTGTTCAATGCCGCGCGAACCCATCGCATCGCGGCGTACCGCAGCGTGTTCAACCAGACTGGCCGCGTGCTGATCGCCTGGACACTGGTAATGACCGTGTTGACGGTCGGCATCTTCTTCTTCAAGGCGGGGGACCTATTCTCACGCGTCTGGCTAGTGAGCTGGTATGTGGGCGGCGCCGCGCTGCTGGTCGGCTTCCGCCTCGGCCTTCGGGCGCTGGTGCAGCATTGGACGGTACAGGGACGCCTGCGCCGTCGCACCGTGATCGTGGGTGGCGGCAAGGATGCCGAGGTGCTGATCGAGCAAATCAGGGCCAGCGCCAGCAACGACATCCAGTTGCTGGGCCTGTTCGACGACCGCATCGACGATCGCTCGCCCGACGTCGTCGCCGGCTATGCCAAGCTGGGCAAGGTGGCCGACCTGATCGAATTCGCTCGCCGCACCAAGGTCGACCTGGTGCTGGTGTCTATGCCGCTCTCGGCCGAGAAGCGTGTGCTGGACATGCTGACCCAGCTCTGGGTGCTGCCAGTCGACATCCGGCTGTCGGCCCATATGAGCAAGCTCAAATTCACCAACAAGGCATATTCCTATGTCGGCGACGTCGCAGTGTTCGATATGGCCGACCGGCCGATCTCGGACTGGAACCTCGTCTTCAAGTGGGTGTTCGACAAGATCGTCGCGCTGACAGCCCTGATCCTGTTGTCGCCCATCATGGTCGCCACCGCCATCGCCATCAAGCTCGAGAGCAAGGGCCCGGTATTCTTCGTGCAGAACCGGCACGGCTTCAACAACGAGTTGATAAAGATCTACAAGTTCCGCTCGATGCGCACCGACATGCTGGATGCTGGGGCAGCCAAACTGGTGACCAAGGGCGATCCGCGCGTCACCAAGGTGGGCAGATTTATCCGCAAGTCCTCCATCGACGAACTACCGCAGCTGTTCAACGTGCTCAAGGGTGAGCTGTCCATTGTGGGCCCGCGGCCGCATGCGTTGCAGGCCAAGGCCGACAACCAGCTCTACTATGATGCCGTGGAAGGCTATTTCGCCCGCCATCGGGTGAAGCCGGGAATGACGGGCTGGGCCCAGATAAACGGCTGGCGCGGCGAGACCGATACCATCGACAAGATCATGCAGCGGGTGAACCACGACCTCTACTATATCGAGCACTGGTCGATCCTGTTCGACCTTTATATCGTGGTGATGACACCGGTGTCGCTCGTGTCCAAGAACGAGAATGCTTATTGAGCGCGGCCGGTACCCTTGATGGCGGCGATGCGCCGGCCCGGTCCCAGGCACTGGGCCGGGCGGTCGTCAGGGTACGGGCGATGCGCCTGCTCGACTTCATGGTCGGGTTCTGGATTTTTACCGGTGGGCTGGTACTGTTCGAGCCCTCTCCGTACGAGCTGACCTTTGTCATCGTGCTGCCGCTGGCCTTCATCGCCGGGCTCGGCCTCTACCGCTCGACCTTCGGGTTACTCGCCATCCTTGTGGGCTTCACGCCATTCGCCCTGATCGCCTGCTTCCAGGTACGCTTCACGCCGATCAGCGATGCACTGATCTTTTCCATCGTCACCATCTTCCTGATGCTGACCAGCTATTTCGTCGCCAACTACGTGGCCGAGACCACCGAGCGACGCATGCGGGTCATCATGCGGGCCTATACTGGCATCGCTATCATCTCGGCGATCATTGGCACGTTGGCCTATCTCGGTATCATGCCGGGCGCAGAAATCTTCCTGCGCTACGGCCGTGCCAAGGCGGCCTTCAACGACCCAAACGTCTATGGGCCATTCCTGGTACTGCCGGCGATGTACGCCCTGCAACGCGTGCTGCTGGCATCCGGGCGCACGGCGGTCATTGCGGCCCTCGTTTATATGGTGCTGTTCGTGGGTGTGTTCGTCAGCTTCTCGCGCGCTGCATGGGGACATTTCGCGCTATCGTCGCTGATCGTGCTGGTGCTGTGCTTCTGGCTGGAGGCAGCGGCGCGAGATAAAGTCCGCATCATGATCATGTCCCTGCTGGGCGGCGCCATGCTGATGGTGGCGCTGGCGGGCCTGCTCAGCATTCCCTCGGTGGCATCGTTGTTCGAGCAACGGGCGGCGGGCCAGAACTACGACTCCGGGGAAACCGGCCGCTTTGGCCGTCAAGGATATGCGTTCGAACTTGCCCTCGACAATCCGCTAGGGATCGGCCCGGGCGAGTTTCGTAACCTGCGCATCATCGAGGAGCCGCACAATGTCTATGTGTCAGTGCTGCACGTCTATGGCTGGGGGGGTGGAGCCCTCTACTATCTGCTGGTGCTCCTGACCCTTTGGCGCGGCATAGCGGCGCTGACCCGGCCTTCGCCTTATCGGCTGATGATGATTCCGCTGGTGGCGACCTTCACCATGCTGGTGGGTGAATCGGTGATCATTGATAGTGACCACTGGCGCCACTACTATCTGGTGGCCGGACTGATCTGGGGTATTGCCACCGCCATCGGCAACGATGCGCGCACGGGCGCGCCGCGCCACCAGATGCTGATCTAGCGTTTAGGGCCAGATGGCGCCGCGCAGATAGCGCTCGGCGAGCTGTGCCGTGCCGTCGGCAAAGCCCTGCATATGCTGTTGGGCCAGTCGGGTTTCGCCGTGCGACCCGATCCAGGCCAGGAGCGCCATGCGGCGCAGCATGACCATGGAATCGATGGCGGCCAGGTCTACGGCGCCAAGCGGGCGTACGGACCGGTAGCCCTCCAGCCACGCCGCCCTGAGCGACGGAACGACCGGATTGGTCTCGTGGAAAGAGATGGCCGCGGCAAAATCATAGGCGAACCAGCAGAACCCGCAGTCGTCGAAATCGATCAGCGTGGTCCTGCCGCCATCGACCAAAAGGTTGCCCAGCCGCATATCGGCGTGGATCAGGCCAAAGCGGTCCTCGCTCGTGCCATAGGACGCCAGCCGCAGCCAGAGCGCCGAACCGAGCCGGTCGAGTATTGGCCGGTTCCACTCATTGACGCCTGGCGCCAGGCGCCAGTCCCCCCACGGAGCGTCGGAATCGAGGATGGTCGCGGCCTGCCAGACCGGCCGTTCGAAGCCGGGAGGCCGCTGCCAGTCGGTGACATGATTGTGCATGGTTGCGGCATAGATGCCCAGCGTCACGAACAGATCCGACAGGTTGCCGTCAAGCGGTGGCTCGTGGCCCTCGATGTAGCGGAACAGCACGGCGAGGCGCTTGCCGTTGGGCGTATCGAAACTCTGCAGCAAGCGCCCGTCACGACCCGGAACCGGTTCGGGGATGGCGAGCGCGGTATCGCGCCGCAGCGCCATTAGCCAAGCCAGTTCGCTCTCGACAGAGGCCTGGGATTGATAGCCGGCACGGTGCAGGCGCAAGGTAAAGCTGACCTGCCCCGCGGTGTCGATCTGGAAGGTCTGGTTCTCGGAATGGTTGATCAGTCGGGCACTACCCCCTTCGACCTGGCTCCAGGCCACCAGGGCGCGCTCGACTTCAGGCGCTTGCTGAGGCATCGCGTGGCTCCACACTGCAGCGCGCCGAAGGCGGCACCGCCAAAACGGAGAAGTGGGGAGAATGGTCGGAGCGACAGGATTTGAACCTGCGACCCTTTGTCCCCCAGACAAATGCGCTACCAAGCTGCGCTACGCCCCGACTGCGCGGAGACATAGACAAGCTGGGCTTTTGAGGCAAGTGCCGATTTCGTCGCAAGCGGATCAAACCGAAAATTCATCGGGAAAAGTGAAGAGTTGTGGGCGAAGTCAATCGACCCCGTTGCAGGAACGCCGCCGAACAAGAACATTGCGGAACGGGCTCAGAATCGGGGCTACCATGGGTATGATCAAGCGTCGACCGTTGCGCTGGCGTCTGGACGACAAGTTCGGCACGCGACCTTTGTTCGACCTATTGCTTGGCGGGCCATCCCGCCAAGCAATCCCGCAATGGGCACATGCGATCTGCATCCATCTTGCGACGTTACTGCGCCCGAGCGGGCAGATGTATCTTCGCTGGCACTGGATGTATCGGCATGGCATTGGCGACAGGGCCGACCGTGACATGGCTTATCGTCGGTTCATTGCCTTGAAAAGGCTAGAGCGGCGCCGCAACGGCTAGCTTCCACGCTCATGCAGCGAAGGCGGGACGACGAATCGTAATGGCGCGCGCCGCTGCATTGGCAGTGACGGTGGCTGACAGCACACGCCTTTTTGAGCAACCGATCCCGCACAAACAACGAAAAGCGGATTAGTCCTGCGATATCAACAGGATACGTGCAAGTTGGACAAAATTAACCACGACGCCGGTTGGGCTTTGACTTTTCCAACGAGGATCCCCCAAGCTTAGCGAACGGTGCCAATTCCGGCATCGGCTGGTTGGGGCCGCCTTCAATTGAGGCGGTCGACAGGGTGCTTGCAACACTCCTGCCGACCTGACCAGCACCCTACTGATTGGACCAGTACGATGATGGCTAACGCCACTAATAGCGGCCGCATGGCTGCATGCAACCCTGTTTCCCCCTCAATCAACACCGCCCCTGTCGGGGACCCCGGTCCGGTTCATCCCGGACTGGTCGAGCACCCGCTGCTGTCCCCAACGGTGCAGGTACAAATCCTGTCCGTCGTGGACCTCACCGGCTCGGCGAGCGTGGGCAATATCATTGCCGAACTGCCGAACCATACCGACCCCGTCGGCGCCGTTATCGCGTTGACCACGGCCGGTGCACTGGAGGTGCGGTCCGCGGGCTTCATCGACGCCAACAGCGTGGTTGCCAGGCCGGGCGATTGCCTCCTGAAAACTGGAAGCGATGTGCATGGCACCACTCCTGCTGCCGGGCAGGTTGATCTGCCGGAAGCGGCTGTTGAACCCGCCACCATGTCGCGCGACACCGCCGAACTCTGCGTCGATGCCCTGCCCCCTGACCTTTCCGCAGTACCGGTCGGTCCGCTCCAGCCCCGGATCATCATTGGTCCTGGCGAGCGCCGCACTGCCTTCGGGCGTGTCGACTGCCTTCAGCGCCCCGGTGTCTACATCGTGCTGCGCGGCCGTGACGCTTATATCGGCTACGGGGCCGAGGCCGGCTTCCGCATTACGGACGGGCGCCAGCTGCCGGGCGGCACGCCCGACTGCATCATTGCTATCGTCGATGAGCACAATGGCCTTTCGATCAACGATGCCAAGGCGTTGGAGCGGATCCTTTGGTCCTCGGTCGCGGCGGACGCCGATTTTGTCCCCTATAACGGCGTGCCTGACGGTTCCGCGCTGGAGCCCGCTCGCTATGACCAGCTGGCATTGTTCTCCGCCCAGGCCGTTTTGGCGCTGCGTCACGCCGGACTGATGTTTGTCAGCGGATCGGTGCGCGAACACATCGCCGGGCCCATTGCCGAGCCGGATCGTCTCGGCCCTTCTCGCGGCATTGATGAACCACCTGAGGGCCGAATTACGGAAATGTCCTATCGTGGCCTGACGGCTTTGGCCGCCGAACGCGACGATGGCACCTGGCTGCTGCTGGGGGGGTCGGAAGTGCGGATCGATACCACCTCCTCCGCCACCGCCTCCGCGACATTCCAGCGGGCCGCCTGGCGGTATTCCGGCCTTCTCGAGCCGGCCGGCAACGGCGCCTGCTACACATTGAAGCGCGATCTTGTCTTTGCGTCGGGACGTGCGGTCAGCCATTTCGTCTCGGGCAGCAAGAGTCTCGGTCTCTCGGCCTGGCAGCCGATTGACGAACTCGATGATTCGGATGTGCCGGGTCCGGCTCTGTAGCCCTCCCTCTCTTCTCACTCTCCCCATCCCTCATTTGTGGCGCGGCCCCGGCCGCCGCCCGGAGAACGCTTATGTCTTTGACCACACTCCTCTCGCCGCCCCCACCCGCCGATAGCCTCAAGTCCGCCAGCACCGGCAACGCATCTATCCTGCCTCCTGAGCGAAGCGGCGACGCGCTGGCGCGCTGCATGCTCGACGCCGCCCTTACGCCCCGCCTGCGCCGGCTCCTGAAGCTGCCGTCGCGCCTCATCCTGATCAAGACCGACGACGAAGCGGCAGTCCACCTGTTGGATCGGTACCTCGGTGGTCTCGATCCGGCGCCGGTGATCGGAGCCTATTCCGAAAC
>JBARWY010000073.1:0-37351 GCA_049647065.1 Devosia sp.
GCATAAATCCCCACCACGGCAAAAGCGGTGGCAAAGACGCAGGCAATGAAGAGGTTTATTGCCAGAACGAAGGCTGCAGCGCTCATGGCACGATCCGAAACGTCAACTGCGCGAATGATAATGGCAGGGGCAAAACGAGACGTTAATGGGGCACAAGATTTGTGGCCGTGGTGCGATAGCTCGGCACCCACCCCGCAGTACCTCCCTCTTCAAGGGGATGCTAGGAGAGGGGGTGTTGGGGGCCCCGATATCCGGGCCAACCGCCCCCACCCTTGATCCCTCCCCGCAAGGGGGAGGGTGTCGACTGCTGCATCAGCGTCCCGTCACCCCGAACGCCTCGGCGATCAGCGCGTAACTCCGCCGCCGCAATTCATAGCTGTGCACGGTGGTAGTGATCATCACCTCGTCGGCGGCGCAGCTCTCGGCCTTTTCGGCGATAGCGTCGCGTACGGTCTGCGGCGATCCGACGATCCACAGGGTCGATTGGTGATCGATGACGTTCTGCTGTGCCGGGGTCAGCACGCGGGCATGCGCTTCCTCGGGCGCCATCAGCTTGCGTTGTTCACCCGTAGTGAACAAAGCCCAGCTCACCGCCTGCGAGCGCGACAGGTATTGCGCTTCCTCGTCTGTCGGGGCGCAGATCACCGAGACGCAGAGCATGGTCTTTGGCGTGGGAAAGGCCTCAGTCGCCTTGAAGGCGTAGCGATAGGCCTCGAAGGCGGGGGCGGGGGGCGTGTGGCTGAAATGGGCGGCGAAGGCGTAGCCGATACCCAGCTGTCCGGCCGCCTGGGCGCTGGCGCCGGAAGAGCCAAGCAGCCACATGGGGGGCAGGCGTATGCCGCCGGGCGAGACCGGCACCCGCGAAAAGGGGTGGTCAGGTGGAAAGCCATCCTCGTCGAAGGCCATCAGTTCGGCGAGATAGGCCGAGAACTCCTCGCCGCCGCCGCTGCGCAACGCCTGCATGGCATAGCCGTCGCCCCCAGGCGCCCGGCCGATGCCGAGATCGATGCGGCCGGGAAACAGGCCCTCCAGCGTGCGATAGGCTTCGGCGATCCGCAAGGGTGCGTGATTGAGCAGCATGACGCCGCCGGAGCCGATGCGCAGATTATTCGTATGCGCCGCGGCGCTGCCGATGAGGATTTCTGGCACCGAGGAGGCAATGGAGGGCATGCCGTGATGTTCGGCATACCAGAGGCGGGTATAGCCCAGCCGGTCAGCCTCCTGCGCCAGGCGAATGGTTTCCTGCATGGCCTCAGCGGTACTGGTGCCCTCGGCAATGGGGGCGAGATCCTGCAGCGACAGGGCAAAGGGAGCGGCCATGGCAATATTCCTTTTCGTCAATCGCCGCCTTCTATCGGCAAAATGCGATGAAAGCGAGATGCCAGTTGGCCTGCGTTAGGGTCCAGTTAGTTACACTTTTACTCGAAGCTTGCCGATCCCGTGTCCTAGTCCCTCAATCAAGGATTGATGGCCCGGAGCAATTTCATGCGCAGCACTCTGTCCCGCCCCGGTCTTTCTCTTGTACTGCTCCTGCTGGCGGCGCCACTCGCCCATGCCCAGTTCAACCTGCTGCCCGAAATCCGCGGGGGCATTTCAGCGCGTGGCGTCGATGGAGGCGGCAACCTGCTCGATCCCGCCAGGATCGGCGATGCCAATGTCGAATTGCTCTTCGCCATACCGGATCTCAATGCCTGGTCGGTCATTGGAGAGTTGCGACCGCATCTGGGCGCCACGATGAGCTTTCGTGGTCAGGACAGCTATGGCTATGCCGGCCTCAGTTGGACCTTGCAAGCGCCGGTACTGCCGGTTTTTGTCGAAGCCAGCGCCGGTGGTGTCGTGCGTTCGGCGATGTTCAGCGCCCCGCAGAACGATCCGGCCCGCAATGTCGGTTGCGGCGTCGGGGTGCGCGTCGCTGGCAGTGTCGGCATCAACCTAGCGCTGGGCACGTCATTGATCGGTACGGTGGAGCATCTGCCTGATTTCGGGGCGTGTGGCGTGGCACGGGCGAACACGAATGTCGATATTCGGCTGGGCTTCCGATTCTAGGCCACCTGGCCTGCCGCCCAGCCTGAGGCCCAGGCCCACTGGAAATTGTAGCCGCCGAGCCAGCCGGTTACGTCCACCACTTCGCCGACGAAATACAGCCCCGGCACGTTGCGGGCCGCCATTGTCTTGGCGTCGAGGTCGCGGGTATCGACCCCGCCCAGCGTCACTTCGGCGGTGCGATAGCCTTCCGAACCCACCGGCTTGAGGGTCCAGGCCTCGAGCACGGCCTCGACCACGGCCAGCTTCTTATCGGAAAAATCGCCGATCATGCCGGGCATGTCGAGCTCGTCGCCGAGCAGCTGCGCCAGCTTCTTGGGCAGGACACTGCCCAGTACGGTCTGCACCTGCACCTTGGGATTGGCCTTGCGGGCAGCGCGGATAACCTCGCCGGCATTCTGATGCGGCAGCAAGTCAACCTCAATGCTGTCGCCCTCGCGCCAATAGGACGAGATCTGCAGGATTGCCGGGCCGCTGAGCCCGCGATGGGTGAACAGCAGAGCCTCCTCAAACGCCGTCTTGCCATGGCTGACGATCGCATCGGCGGCGATGCCCGATAGTTCCTTGAGCCTTTCCAGCGCTCCGGTCTCGAAGGTCAGAGGCACGAGGGCCGGGCGGGTCTCGGTCAGCCGCAGACCGAACTGGGTGGCGAGCTGATGGCCCAGCCCGCTCGCGCCCATCTTGGGGATCGACTTGCCGCCCGTGGCGACAACGAGGCTGTCCGCGGTGATCGAGCTGGTGCTGAGCTGGATGGCAAAGCCGCCCTCCTCCTGGCTGACGCTCTCGACCGATGTTTCCAGCACCAGCGTGACGCCGGCCTTTCGCATCTCGCCCAGCAGCATGGTGTTGATCTGCGTCGCCGGCCCGTCGCAGAATAATTGCCCCAGCGTCTTCTCATGGAAGGTGATGCCGTGGTCGCGCACCAAGGCGATGAACATGTCGGGCGTGTAGCGGCTCAGAGCCGACAGGGCGAAGCGTGGATTGCCGCTCAGGAAGCGGTCGCGGCCCTTGTCTATGGTGGCGTGGATATTGGTGAAGTTGCAGCGTCCGCCGCCGGAAATGCGTATCTTCTCGCCGGCATATTTCGCGTGATCGACCACAAGCACGGAACGGCCGCGCTTGCCGGCCTCGATGGCGGCCATCATGCCGGCAGCACCGGCGCCAAGGATCACGACGTCATAATGGGGCATGTTCGGTCACCGCGTCATTCCCGCGAAAGCGGGAATCCACCTTCCGCGCCCCAATGGGACATGCGTGGCTCTTAGTCGAAGTGCCACACCGTGCCAATGGTGACCTTGGAGGACGATGGTCCGCTGACACCGGTCAGGCCCGGTGCCCCGTCCATGCGACCCAGCAGCAGGGCTTCGCCGCGCAAGGACGCATCGCCCCAGAGTGCATATTCGACGCCGCCACCGAAAACATAGGCGCCGGTGCCCTCGACGAGCCCCAGCCCACCAGCGGCATAGGCCAGCACGCCTTGGGTTGGCACTACGCCGAGGCGGCCCAAAGCCAAGGCGTCGAAGCCGGCATCGCCTGAGGTGTCGTAGTTTGCGCCAAGCTGCACTTCGACACCGGCACGGAACATGTCATTGAGGGCGTGATTGTAGCCGGTAAAGCCACCCATCTCGAAGCGGCTCAAATGCCAGCCCCAGCCATAATCGTCGAAGAAATTAAACTGCGGATCGGTCAGGCCGCCGATATTGATGCCGGCATAAAAGCCGGCAAAGTCGGTCACCGGGCCGCTGTTGAAGGTGGTCGCGGCCGGTCCGCCATCGAGCTGCCAGATGGCGCCCGAGGTGATGCGCATGGCCGAGACTGCCGGTATGTTGTTGCCATTGGGCACGGGGCCGAGTTGGCCGATGCCGGCCGCTTCCAGCCGCAGGGCCATATTGTCGGTGATCATGACCTCGGCGCCGATGCCGGCTTCGAAGGCCCAGCTTTCGCCCATGCGGCCCGCGCCGCCCAGGATATAGATCAGGGTGTTGTCTCCCGCGGCAAAGCCGAGCCGGGCCAGGGCCATCAGCCGCAGATAGGCGGAAGAAAAGTCGGTGGCGACAGTGCCCTGCAGTTCGGCGCCGACAATCACGCCCGGGGCGATCGGCTGGTTCCAGCCGACAACGGCGCCCAGTTCGCCACGGATATCGGCGCCCATGGTGTTGAAGTTGTTCTTGCGGGCCGAGATGGGCCCGATCAGCACGCCGGCATAGAGGCCGTCAAAGGCGCTGGGCGCGGTGAACTCATTGGCCAGGTCTGGGCTGAAATAAAGCGTATTGTCCTGCGCCATCGCTGCGCTTGTCAGCAGCAGCGACAAACCCAGACCCACTGCAATTGCAAAACGCATCGCCCACTCTCCAACCCGTCTGGCCATCTCTTGGCCACAGCCGCTAACGCCGCAACAATATACTGCGTTAACACCCCCTTAACAGGTCTCTTGTTGCAATCGCGCATCAATGCGGCCCGCCACCTTTGGTGGACAGTAAGGCGATTGACTAATTCCTATTTGAGAGTATGACTTCGCCTGCTTTCAAACCAAGCAGTCAATGATGGCCAGCGCTTTCGACATTGCGGACCTCGCAACCACCCAGGCTTCGGCCGGTGGCGTCGCTGCATCAATGACCAAAACCACCAAAACCGCCTGACGCCTTTCCCCGGGTCGCCTCCCGACGGGGAGAGGCTCAAGCACTGGCCGCGATGCCTGGTCATCGCGCGGGGGGCGGAAACTGGTAAGGGACTGGAGTTCCAAAAATGGGTTATCGCGTCGCTGTCGTCGGTGCCACGGGCAATGTGGGCCGTGAAGTTCTCAATATTCTGGCCGAACGCAAGTTCCCCGCGGACGAAGTGATCGCGCTGGCCTCCTCGCGCTCCATCGGTCGCGAAATCTCCTATGGCGACAAGATACTCAAGGCCAAGAATCTCGACGACTTCGATTTCAAGGGTGTCGATTTCGCCATAATGTCGGCAGGTTCGACCATCTCCAAGGACTGGGCGCCCAGGATTGCCGCCTCGGGCTGCATCGTCATCGATAATTCGAGCTTCTGGCGCTACGATTCCAATGTGCCGCTGGTGGTGCCGGAAGTGAACGGCCATGTGCTCGATGCCTGGCTGGCCAATCCAAAGCGTCTCAACATCATCGCTAACCCCAATTGCTCCACCGCCCAATTGGTGGTGGCGCTGAAGCCCCTGCATGATTTCGCCAAGATCAAGCGCGTCGTCGTCTCGACCTACCAGTCGGTCTCGGGCGCCGGCAAGGAAGGCGTCGACGAGCTGTGGAACCAGACCAAGGGCATTTTCGTCAATGACAGCCCAGGCATCGGCAACAAGTTCCCCAAGCAGATCGCCTTCAACGTCATTCCCCATATCGACGTCTTCATGGAAGACGGCTCGACCAAGGAAGAGTGGAAGGTGATGGCCGAGACCAAGAAGATTCTCGATCCCAAGATCAAGGTCACCTGCACCGCCGTGCGCGTGCCGGTCTTTGTAGGCCATTCGGAAGCGGTCAATATCGAGTTCGAAAACCCGATCTCCCCCGACGAGGCGCGTGACATCCTGCGCGAGGCTCCGGGTATCTCGGTGATCGACAAGCGCGAACCGGGCGGCTATGCGACGCCGGTAGAGAGCGTGGGCGAATACGACACTTTCGTCAGCCGCATCCGCGAGGACGCCACCATCGAGAACGGCCTCAACATCTGGGTCGTCTCGGATAATCTGCGCAAGGGCGCGGCGCTCAATACCATCCAGATCGCCGAAGAGCTGATCGCCCGCGGACTGGTGTCACGCAAGGCGGCTTAGTGCCATTGTCCAACATTCACGGTGTCACCCCGGCGTAGGCCGGGGTCCATCCTGATATTTGGGTTTGGGCGGCATCTCGGGATGGATTCCGGCCTGCGCCGGAATGACACGGTGTTCATGGCTGCATGCAGCCCTTTGATTGATGCAGCAATGCCCTTCCGCGACATAGCCCTGGCTCTCGGCGTCGTCCTCATCTGGGGGCTCAATTTCGTCGCCATCAAATGGGGCGTCGATGAAATTTCGCCCTTCCTGCTGACGGCGCTGCGTTATCTCGGTTGTGCGCTACCGGCGGTGTTCTTCATTCGCAAGCCGCAGGTCGGCTGGCCCATCCTCATCGCCTATGGGATGACCGTGGGCGTGCTGCAGTTCAGCTTTCTCTTTACCGCGATGCAGCTTGGCATGCCGGCAGGCCTGGCTAGCCTCGTCATGCAGATGCAGGTCTTTTTCACCATGGCCCTCGCCATGCTGCTGCTGGGCGACCGGCCGACCCCGCTGCAGCTGGGTGGCGCCGCTGTTGCGCTCATTGGCCTCGGCACGATCGGGGCCGAGCATCTGGGCGGCGCGGTGCTAGTGCCGCTGCTGATGACGCTGATCGCCGCCTTCTTCTGGGCCATCTCCAATATCGTCACCAAGCGGGCCGGCAAGATCGATATGCTGGCCTTCGTCGTCTGGGGGAGCCTCGTTCCTCCCTTGCCGATGCTGGCCCTGTCACTGCTGTTCGAGGGGCCGCAGAAGCTCGGCAGTCTCGTCAGCATCAGTCCGCAGGCGATCTTTTCGGTCCTGTTCATCGCCTATGGCTCGACGCTGGTTGGCTATGGCGCCTGGGCCGTGCTGCTGGGCCGGCATCCCGCCAGCCTCATCGCGCCCTTCTCGCTGCTGGTGCCGGTGGTCGGCTTTGCGGCGGCCTTCGTGTTTTTGGGTGAACAAGTGACGGCGCTCGAGGTGGCGGGGAGCCTGCTGATCTTTGCCGGCCTCCTGCTCAACGTGTTCGGGCCGCGAATGCTCGCCCGGCGGCGGGACGCCTGATGCCCTTCCGCCACATTCTACTCGCCCTGCTCGTCGTCGCCATCTGGGGCTTCAATTTCGTCATCATCAAGCTGAGCGTCGAGGCGCTGCCGCCGATCCTGGCGGCCGGATTGCGCTTCGTCGCGGCCGCCTTGCCGGCGGTGTTCTTCATTCGCCCACCCAAAACCCAATGGTATTACGTGGTCGGGTTCGGGCTGGCCTTCGGCTTCGCGCTCTATGGCTTTCTCAATCTCGCCATTGCCTGGGGCATGTCGGCGGGGCTGAGTTCACTGGTGCTGCAGACCCAGGCCTTCTTCACCATGGCGTTGGCCTTCGTCCTGCTGGGCGAGCGGCCGACCCGCTTCCAGGTCATCGGCGCACTAATCGCCTTCGGTGGCATTGGAGTCATCGCCCTCGAACGGCTTGCCGCCACGGCTTTGCTGCCGCTGGTCATGACGCTCCTGGCGGCGTTGAGCTGGGGTCTGGCCAATGTGCTGACCAAGAAAGCCGGCCGGGTCAATGCGCTGGCCTTCACCGTCTGGGGTTCGCTGGCCGCACCGCTGCCGCTGATCGGGTTGTCGCTGCTGGTCGAAGGGCCGCAGACCGTGCTCGAGGCACTGGCCGGCTTCGGCTGGGCGGAGGCAGGGCTCATCGCCTTCCTGGCCTATCCGGCGACGCTGCTGGGCGGTGCGATCTGGAGCTGGCTGCTGGGTCGGCATCCGGCCACGGTGGTGGCGCCGTTCACGCTGCTGGTGCCGATCACTGGCCTCTTGTCAGGCTATCTGGTGCTGGGCGAAACCATTACGCCGATCGAGATCGGCGGCGCCATGCTGGTCATTGCGGGCCTCGTGGTCACTGTCCTGCGTGGGCGGCCAGCCGAGCCGGCGATCCGGCTCGACTGAGGGCGTTGCTTACTGGGCTGGGGTCGCCGGCAACGTAGCGGGCTGCAGCGTATTGAGTTCATCGGGCGTCAGGCCGCCGCTGGTATCGGCGTCGGCAGCGTCGAACTCTTCCTGCGTCAGGTCGGTCCAGACCAGTTGCAGTTCGGCAAAGCTCAACTCGCCAGTGGCGTCGGTATCGACATCGGCGAAGTTCGTCGGGGTCTGGGCGAAGACGGCGGTCGCCGACAGGCCGAGAACGGCAAGGCTTAGTGCAAGCTTGTGCATCAGTTAACTCCGGTAACGAGGCTGCAAAGTGCAGCCGAAAACAACAGAAGCCACCCCAGGAGGCTTGGGGTGGCTTCATTTCAGACGCCCGGGGGTAGGGGCGTCAGCAGGCCTTAGGTGGCCGGGACAGCCGAAGCAGCCACGAGTGCGTCATACTCTTCAGCCGACAGATCGCCATTGGCATCGGTATCGGCAGCCGTGAAGGCTTCTTCGGTCAGATCGGGCCAAGCAACCTGAGCTTCAGCCAGGGACACGCCGCCGCTGGCATCAGCGTCGACGGTGGCGAAGTCGGTAGCAGCCTGGGCGAACGCGGCGGTCGAAAGGCCGAGCACGACGAGGGACGACAGAATGATCTTCTTCATGGGAGTTGAGCTCCAATGTTGGGGAGAAAAACGGCGACCGGTTAGCCGGTCTCCGACGAGCCACTCTCCTGCGGCCCGTGAGACAGACAATGATTGGTCAATGTGTCTGGTACAGGCCTGAAACTCGGCGTCAGTCGGGATTTAGTACGGCAAAATCCGGGCAGTAACGCCTGGGACTGGATCAAATGTAACTAGAAGCTACACAGGTACAATTCGGTGCCACATCAAAATAATACTACGCAAATTGATTGCGTATCGCTGCGACATTTTGGTACGGGGTAAAAAAAGCGCAAGATACGAGGCCGTGATTTACTCTCACGGCGGCGTGAGCGCCGCCGGCATCCGAGTCACGGCGATGTGAAAGCAAGTTAAGATGCGTTGGGGTCAGAGACTTGGGCGGACGAAATCGCCGCTTTCGCTATCCATGATCCACAGCTCGCCGGTAGAAATGTCGAACCAGGCGCCATGCACCGCCAGTTTTCCCGTCGCTTCGAGGTCAGCGACATAGGGAAAGGTGCGCAGGTTGCGGATGGAATTGCGAATCGAGATGCGCTCGAGCGCCGTCTGGCGTTCACCGGCCGTGAGCAGACTGTTCTGGCCGAGCTGGTTGGGCAGGTCGCCCAGCATGCTCATCCACTTGCCGATGAAGTCGCCGCTGTCGAGCGGGCTCTGGTCGGGCGCCAGCGCGGCCTTGATCCCGCCGCAGCGGCCATGGCCCATGATGACGATGTTGGCGATGCCCAGTGCCTTGACGGCAAATTCGATGCCCGCCGAGGTGCCGTGTTGGCCGCCATCGGGCTGGTAGGTCGGCACCAGGTTGGCGACATTGCGCAGAACGAACATTTCGCCCGGCCCGGCATCGAAGATCATTTCGGGCGCGGCGCGGCTGTCGCAGCAGGCAATGATCATGGTCGAGGGGTTCTGGCCCTCGGAGGCCAGGTCGCGAATCCGGTCCTTTTCGCGGGCATAGCGGCCAGCCATGAAGTTGGCGTGGCCCTTGAGCAGGTATTCAGGAAACCGATGCATGGCCATTCGATTAGCGATAAGCTCGGACAAGATCAACTGCGGCGCCAATATTGCCGCGCATTGGGGCCATGCATGCTTATCTACCGTTTCCTCACCGGCGAGGATGATGCCGCCTTTTGCCACAAGGTTACCAAGGCCCTGAGCGAAGGCTGGGCACTCCACGGCTCACCCAGCTATGCCTATGACGGGTTCAGCAAGAAGATGAAGGCCGGCCAGGCGGTAACACGCGTGGTCAAGGACCAACCTTATGATCCGGACAAGAAGCTGGTAGACTTCTGAGGGGCAGTTGACCTGGCAACCGACCGCCTAAATCGTTTCCCCCGCCGCGAGCCTGAGCGCCAGTGCCTGCAGCATCATTATGGTCTTGCCGTCGACAATGGCGCCGGTGGCCACCATTGCCAGCGCCTCGTCCAGTCCCAGTTCGAACACCTCGATGTCCTCACCCTCGGCGCTGAGCCCGCCGCCGTCAGATAGCTGCCGGTCCGGATCATAGCGGCCGAGGAAGCAGGCACATTTCTCGGTCAGGGAACCGGGGCTCATATAGGCGTCGAACAGGAACACCAGCGTTTCGGGCTCATAGCCGGTCTCTTCCATGGTCTCACGCCGCGCGGCGACGTCGGGCGCCTCGCCGTCGAGCAGGCCTGCCGGTGCCTCGATCAGCCAGGCGGGGTCGCCGTTGAGATGAGGCGGCAGGCGAAACTGTCGCGTCAGGATGACCGTCTGCTGTGCCGGGGCGAACATCAGCACGGCAGCGGCGCTGCCATGATCATAGACTTCGCGCGTGACGGTCTGCCGCGTGCCGTCACGCCTGACGTGATCGACTTCGTAACGGTCCAGCCGCCCCCAGTCGCGGGCGAGCAGCGTGGTGCCCTTGATAATCACGGGTTCGGTCATGGCGGCTCCTGATTTGCAGCGGTCTTCTGCCTCAAAGCAGCGCATCGGGCCAGCCCGCAATCCTGAATGGCAGATAAACGGGCAGTTCACGCCGGGGTGAAGTGGGCTCCACTAGAAGGCATTCCATCAGCGGCGACCACAACGGCGCCGCACGCTTCAAAGGGAAACAATCATGACCAAGACCTTCACCATCGCCTTCGCCGCCGCTTCCTTCGCCGCTCTCGCCGCCATCGTCCCGGCCCAGGCCGCTACCCGTTCGGTGGATATCAATGTCCAGCTCTTCGCCGATCGCTGCGCTGCCCAGGGCGGCGCCTTCGCCGGAGCCGACGCGGCCTTCGCCTGTGAAACCCCGGATAATGTCATCGTCTGCAGCTTCCTCACCCTCAACAATGCCGACTGCGAATGGCAGGGCATCGAAGGCCAGGTCGCCGTCAACCGCATCATCGGCATGCAGGACGCCGTGGCCGTCGACGGCAGCGACAGCGTCGCCGGTTCGGTCAAGAAGGGCGGCGGCTTCAAGAACGACCTGCCGATCAAGTGGAAATAAGCCGGCCACTATCGCCGAATACAAACTGCCCTCGGTTGGTCCGGGGGCAGTTTCATTTCTATTGGGTGCTGTCCAGATGGATCGCCCGCAAGGCGTTCATCTGCGCCTCCACCGCGCCGGGGCCGCGTCGATCGCGCGCTTCGCCGGTCGCAGCAAGGGCAGGATCGACCGGCATGTAGGTCCGGCTCCAGCGGCTGATCTGGGCGATGATGGGCAAGAGGTCGATGCCCTTTTGCGTCAGCGAATAGATGGCCTTGAGCCGGTGGCTCGGGTCATCGGCCCGGGTGAGGATGCCCGCTTCGACCAGCATGGCCAGCCGGTCGGACAGGATATTGCTGGAAATGCCTTCGTCCGACGCGAGAAACTCGCGAAAGTGGCGTTTGCCGGCGAACATGATGTCGCGGATGATCAGCAGCGTCCATTTGTCGCCAAACACCTCGAGACCAAGATTGATGGGACAGCCGGAGCGGAAAGATGATGACGTCATGGCTTGACTCTAGATCTTACGCTTGCGAAAAGCAATCACTTGCATTTTGCAATCGTAGGAGGATGCGGTGACGACATTCGTGGTGGTGCATGGTGCCTGGGCCGGAGCCTGGGGTTGGGATCAGGTGGCCGAGCGCCTGCGGGCCCGGGGGCACCGCGTGCATGTGCCGACGCTGAGCGGCCTCGGTGAGCGGGCTCATCTGGCGCATCTGCCGATCAACCTCACCACCCATATCGATGACATCATCAACGAGATGATCTGGCATGAGCTGTCCGATGTGGTGCTGGTTGCCCATTCCTATGGGGGGTTCGTTGCCACCGGCGTAGTCGAGCGTGACGCCGATCGTGTCGCCTCCATCGTCTACCTCGATGCCTTCATTCCCGAGGACGGCCAGTCCTTTGCGGACATCATGGGCGAGACACCCGGCGGCCCTGTGGTTCAGGCCCCCGAAGTAGGCGACAATGAATATGCGACCGAAGCCGAAAGCCGGCGGGTCGCCGCCCTGTCGACGCCGCAGCCCACCGGCACTTTCACCGAACGCCTCAAGGTTACCGGCGCCTACCGCAACATCGCCCGCAAGACCTTCATCCTGGCGACCGGTTGGGATGGTTTCGGCTCGGTGGCGGCGCCGTTGCGGGACGACCCGTCCTGGACGGTTCACGAGTTGCCCTGCGGGCACGATGTGCCGCTGCTGATGCCGGAGGAACTGACGGAACTGCTGGAGCAGGCGTGATGGATCGCGCTGACTTCTACGATGCGGAATTGCGACGGCACAACGAACACCTTCGCGCCGCCGCGAAGGTCGCGGCGCGGGATCATGTGCTCGACATCGGCTGCGGCGCCGGACTGACCACGCGGGACGCTGCCCGCCTCGCCGTCGAGGGCAGCGTGCTCGGCGTCGATGTGTCGGCTGAGATGCTGAAGGTCGCTCGCGAGCGTAGTCTTGCGGAGGGGTTGCCGAATATCAGCTTTGAATTAGCCGACGCGCAGGCCCAGGCCTTTCCGCCTGCGCATTTCGACCTCTGCATCAGTCGATTTGGGGTGATGTTCTTTGCCGATCCCGCCATTGCGTTTGCCAACATCGCCCGAACGATGCGGCCTGGGGGCCGTCTCGTGTGGATGGTGTGGCAGAACCGGGAGCGCAATGAATGGGCCACCGCGATTCCGCACGCACTGGCTCCCGATTCGGTCGCTCCAATCAGTGCCAATGGCGCATTCTCGCTCAGTGACCCAGCAATTGCCACCGCCGCTCTGACCGCGGCAGGCTTTATCGCCGTCGATTTTGCCGAAGTGGATGAACCGGTCTTTTATGGTCGCGATGTCGATGCGGCATATGAGGCGGTGATGGATTTCGGATTTGCACAGGATGTCCTTGCAGGCCTCGGCACGGCAGATGCGGACCAGGCCCGACGACGCTTGCGCGCCTTGCTGGAAGCCCGTCTGACTCCCGACGGCGTGCATTTCGACTCGCGCGCGTGGATCGTCACCGCTCGTCGCGCGTGAGGCGGAAAATGGCGGCCAACTGATTTTCTTCACCCGTGTCGAAGCCCGTCCCTGCCGTTCGTCGTGTTTGCGACGGCCGATATCGAGGCCGAACGCGAACGGAGGAACTTCAGATGACCATTCAATCCAGCACTGCCGGGAACACGTCATTGCCCGGTATCGTGTTCAATTACATTGCCGGCGCCATTCGCGCAGCAGCCGCCCGGCGGTCGCAGCGCATCGCCTTGCGCGAGTTGCTCGCCATGAGCCCGGCGCGTCTCCATGACCTGGGGATCAATGCCGGGGACGTCATCGAGGCGCTTGAGGCCGCACCCCAAGCTGGGGCCAAGCTGACGGCGCGTCGCGCTGATCGTGCCGATCACTGGCTTGGTCTCGGTGAGCCCAGGGCGGCCTGATGTTGGCGGTGGCCGGGCCCCAATCGGACTCCTCGGCGGGTTCGTGCTAGAATGGGCACGCCTGGCCGGGAAGCATTGCTTCCTCATACACGAGGCCGGGTGGACAAGGAGGACTGAGAATGAAGCCGATTGTTTTGGCTGCATCTGCAGCAGGATGCCATGAGTTTCTTCATCACGAGCGCGGGTCTGGGAGACGGCGCCAACCTGGGCGGCGTGGAAGGCGCGGACGCGCATTGCCTGCAGCTTGCAGAAGCCGCGGGAATATCCGGGGGCGATTGGCGGGCCTATCTCAGCGCCGAGGGCATCGATGCCAGGGACCGGATTGGCGCGGGTCCATGGTCCAATGCCGCGGGCGAGATCATCGCCAACAATCTCGATGAGTTGCATGGCGACGCCAACAACGTCACCAAGGCCTCGGCGCTGACTGAAACCGGCGGCACGGTCAACGGGCGCGGCGACGAACCAAACCAGCACGATATCCTCACCGGCTCCAACGCCGACGGCACCCTGTCAGCAGGCAACACCTGTGGCGACTGGACCTTGAATGGCGACGGCGCCGCAATGGTCGGCCATCATGATCGGATGGGGCCCGAGGATCTGCCCACCGGAACGTCCTGGAACGCCGCCCATCCATCGCGTGGTTGCGGCCAGGAGGCACTGATCGGCACCGGCGGCAACGGCTACTTCTATTGTTTCCGGGCTGACTAGCAGCTCTCCAGCATCTAACCGGGTGCCCCAAAGCTCCACGCGGCAAAAGGAACACTCGGTGCGGGATGATCGTGGAACCACCGGCGCGCAGGCTTGTTTCTCCACAAACCGCGATGGAGCAGGGATGTGACTGCACGTGTGTTGAGCAGACGCCTGTTCGTCGGGACGGGCTTGGCGGGCGCCATCCTCGCCACGACATCAATCGGCACCGGGTCCGGGCGCAGGAGGCGCAATTGGAGCATGATACAGTGACGTCGAAGGACGGCACGCGCATCGCCTTCGATCGGTCCGGCGAAGGGCCGGCGCTCATTCTGGTCGGCGGCGCGTTGAGCGAACGATCGGCATGGGCGCCAGTGGCCAAGCTTCTCGCGCCACGATTCAGTGTGATCAGCTCTGATCGCCGGGGCAGGGGAGACAGTGAAGACACCGCGCCATATGCAGTCGAGCGCGAGGTCGAAGATCTCGAAGCGCTCATGGACGAAGTCGGCGGCGTGGCGTTTGTGCATGGCCAATCCTCTGGCGCGGTGCTTGCCCTTGAGGCCACGGCCAAGCTTTCCGGCAAGGTGCAGAAGCTGTCCCTCTACGAACCACCCTTCATCATCGACGACAGCCGTCCACCGCCGCCTGCAGGTTTTGCCGCCCGTATTGACGAGCTGCTAGCGGCCGATCGCCGAGGCGAGGCGGTAGAGTACTGGATGAGCGACGTCGTGGGCGCGCCTGCCGAAGCGGTCACCGAGATGCGAAGCGCACCAAGCTGGCCGGCGCTCGAAGCGGTGGCGCATACCTTGCCCTATGATATCGCCGTCCTCGGGGAAAACATGCCAGGCAATCCGCTGCCCATGGACAAATGGGCCTCCATCACCGCGCCGGTGCTGGTGATGGACGGCGGGGCAAGCCCGGATTGGATACGCAATTCCGCCCGAACGCTCGCAGAGGCCCTGCCCAATGCGCAGCATGGCACGCTGGACGGCCAGCAGCACAACGCCGCGCCCGACATACTCGCACCGGCGCTGACGCAGTTCTTCCTGGGCTGAAGCGGACCGTGCTCTGGGCAGCTTGCCAGCTTCCTACAGCCACAGTCGCCGCCAGCGGACTGTCGCCTCTCGCACATCTCGTGCGTTGTACGAACAAAGTGCGGAATGCGCCAAAAGTCGCAATCCGGCGCTTTGATTTTGTAACCTTTGGGCGCTAGAAGTCTCGAACCATTCCAAACTGCGAGCGGCAAAGACGCACGCCAGCGAGGCTTCATGACGGTTCGCTCCCGCCCCCTCTCTCCACATCTGCAAATCTACCGCTGGACCATCACGATGACGATGTCGATCGTCCATCGCGCTACCGGCATCGCCAATTATGCCGGCACGGTGCTGCTGGTCATCTGGCTCGGCGCCGCCGCCTGGGGGCAGGAGCCACTGAACATCGTCAATGACATTTATGGCAGCTGGTTCGGCCAGCTGGTTCTGTTCGGCTACACCTGGAGCCTGCTGCATCACATGCTGGGGGGCCTGCGCCACTTCGTCTGGGATTTCATCATCGGCATGGAGCCGGGACAGCGCGAAGCGCTCGCCTGGGCCAACCTGGCCGCTTCCATCGTCCTGACCCTCCTGGTCTGGACCGTTTTTGTCTGGATGGCATGATGCGCGAAACCGTAATTACCCGCGACATGGTCGCCAATCCCAAGACCAAATACGGCAACGCCAAAGCATCGACCCGCCATTTCATCACCCAGCGGCTGACCGGCGCGATCAATATCGTCTTCATCGGTCTGCTGCTCTATGTGGTGGTTCGCCTAGCCGGGCAGGATCGGCCGGACATGGTGGCGGTGCTGGGCAATGGCTGGATCGGCCTGCCGCTGGCGGCGCTGCTGGTTGTTGTCACCGTGCATATGCGCAACGGCATGCGCGACACGCTGGAAGACTACTTTCACGACAGCCTCTATCGGCTGCTCATGCTGCTCAACACGCTGTTCTGCATTCTCGTCGCGGTGGCCGGGGTCGCCGCGCTTCTCAAGCTCGTCTTCTGGGGTTAGCTGACATGGCCACTTACGAACTCATCGACCACGAATTCGACGTGGTGGTGGTTGGCGCCGGTGGCGCGGGCCTGCGCGCCACGCTGGGGATGGCCGAACAGGGGTTCAACACCGCCTGCATCACCAAGGTTTTTCCGACGCGCTCGCACACCGTGGCGGCGCAGGGCGGCATTGCGGCATCGTTGCAGAATATGGGCCCCGACAGCTGGCAGTGGCACATGTACGACACCGTCAAGGGGTCGGACTGGCTGGGTGACAACGACGCCATGGAATATCTGGCGCGTGAAGCGCCCGCCGCGATCTATGAGCTCGAACACTATGGCGTGCCGTTCTCGCGCACCCAGGATGGCAAGATCTACCAGCGGCCGTTCGGCGGGCACATGACCGAATTCGGCGAAGGCCCGCCGGTGCAGCGCACCTGCGCCGCCGCCGACCGCACCGGCCACGCCATCCTCCACACGCTCTATGGCCAGAGCCTGCGCCACAATGCGCAGTTCTATATCGAGTATTTCGCCCTCGACTTGATCATGGGCGAGAATGGCGAGTGCCAGGGCATCATCGCCTGGAAGCTCGACGACGGCACGCTGCACCGTTTCCGCGCCAAGCTCGTAGTGCTGGCAACCGGTGGCTATGGCCGCTCCTATTTCTCCGCCACCTCGGCCCATACCTGTACCGGCGACGGCAATGGCATGGTCGCCCGAGCCGGCTTGCCGCTGCAGGACATGGAATTCGTGCAGTTCCACCCCACCGGCATCTATGGCGCAGGCGTGCTGATTACCGAGGGCGCGCGCGGCGAAGGCGGCTATCTCACCAATTCCGAGGGCGAGCGCTTCATGGAGCGCTATGCCCCCAATGCCAAAGACCTGGCGTCGCGCGACGTGGTCAGCCGCTGCATGACGCTCGAAATCCGCGAGGGCCGCGGCGTCGGTCCCAAGAAGGACCACATCTACCTGCACCTCGACCACCTTGATCCCCAGGTGCTGCATGAGCGCCTGCCCGGCATTGCAGAGAGCGCCAAGATCTTCGCTGGCGTCGACCTGACGCGCGAGCCGATCCCGGTGCTGCCGACGGTGCACTACAATATGGGCGGCATTCCCGCGAATTATCATGGCGAGGTGCTCGACCCGACGCCTGATAATCCCGATCGCGTCGTCCCCGGCCTGATGGCGGTGGGCGAAGCGGCCTGCGCCTCGGTGCATGGCGCTAACAGGCTGGGCTCCAACTCGCTGACCGACCTCGTGGTATTTGGCCGCGCCGCAGCCATTCGCGCCGGCAAGGTGGTCGATAAGGCCAGCCCAATCCCATCCATCAATGCCGCACAGGATGCAAAAATCATCGCCCGCTTCGATCGCCTGCGCAATGCAGCGGGCTCCCAGCCCACGGCCAAGCTGCGCGACGAGATGCAGCAGACCATGCAGGCCGATGCCGCTGTGTTCCGCACCGATGCGTCGCTCAAGAATGGCGTCAAGGGTATGAGCGAGATCTATTCACGTCTTGCCGACGTGCAGGTTTCCGACCGCTCGCTGATCTGGAATTCTGACCTCGTCGAAACGCTCGAGCTGGAAAACCTCATGGCCAATGCCATGGTCACCGTGGTTTCGGCCGAGGCCCGCCACGAAAGCCGCGGCGCTCATGCGCATGAGGATTACCCGAGCCGCGACGACGAGAACTGGCGCAAGCACACGCTGAGCTGGATCGATACCGATACGGGCGCGGTCAGGCTGGGCTACCGTCCGGTGCATGTCGATCCGCTGACGCCCGAAAGCGAAGGCGGGATCGACCTCAAGAAGATCGCTCCCAAGGCACGAGTGTACTGACCATGCGTCTGGCGGCTTTCGCTGCAGTCCTGTTCGCGCTGGGGGCGTCAGCTCCCGCGCAGGCTGTTTCGGAGACCGCCGAAGGCTTTGCCGCGGCCATGCAGGGCTGTTGGAACCGGGTGACCGAGGCTCCGGGCGCCGGAACGGGCAACACTGTTTCGAGCCAGATGTGCCTAGACGGTGGCGTCGAAGGCGCGCTGTCCATGATCGACTGCCATACCCATGCGGACCTGACCGAGTGCTCGACGCAGGACGGGCGCTACGGGTTCCGGGACGAAAAATTCTGGCGTGCATTTGACGGCATAGAGGACAGCTGCGACGTATTCCTCGAGCCGAGCGAGCGCGTGACACTGCAGAACTGCATCTGGATCGACCCGCCGCCCGGTGTGGAGCCGACCGTGGACACCGTTTACGAGAGGGCCATCGGGCAATGAGCGATCCCTTGGGCTATTCAGGCACGCCACTGGCGCAGAAGCTCGGCCTCAAGGACGGGCAGCGGGCGCTGTTTATCGATCTGCCGTCGTCGCTGGCCCAGCTGACGGTCTCGCGGAATTTCATGGAATCCAGCCGCGTTACCGTCGATCAACTCGGCGATGCTGCGCCGGGCTATGATTTCATCTACCTTTTCACCACAGCCCGCGCGGTGCTCGAGGCGCTGGCGCAGCCGCTGATGGCGCTCATCGCGCGAGACGGGATGATCTGGGTGAGCTGGCCCAAGAGAGCGGCGAAGGTCGCGACCGACATTACCGAGGATATCGTCCGCGCCGTGGTGCTGCCGATCGGACTGGTCGATGTCAAAGTCTGTGCCGTGGACCAGACCTGGTCGGGCCTCAAGCTCGTCATTCGCAAGGAATTGAGATGAAACTGCTTGCTCCGCTGGCCCTGCTGGCTCTCGCTATGACGCCCGCCCTGGCCGCACCCACCGCGGAGCAGAAGGCAGAGTTCTATGCCGTCTGCATGGGAATCGCCCAGGACGAGGTGCTCTGCTCATGCAAGGCCGATGCGGCGATGACGCTGATCGACGAGAAATTCATGACCATGGTGATCGGCTCGATGAAGGGCACGATCACTCCGGTCGAGGCCGACTATCGCGCCTATAACAGCTACGTCGCCAAATCGAACCAGATCTGCAAGCCGAACTATTGATGTTTCGCGCCGGTTGAGCGGCGCGTGTTGAGAAGGAAGACCGACCCATGGTCGAACTGATGCTCCCCAAGGCCGACCGCCCGACCAAGGGCAAGACCTGGCCCAAGCCCGCCAATGCCACGCGGCTGCGCGAGTATCACATCTATCGCTACGATCCCGACCAGAGCGCCAATCCGCGCATCGATACCTATTTCGTCGATCTCGACGATTGCGGCCCGATGATTCTGGATGGCCTGCTTTGGATCAAGAACAAGGTCGACGCGACCCTGACGCTTCGTCGTTCCTGCCGCGAGGGCATTTGCGGCTCGTGCTCGATGAATATCAACGGGCTCAATACGCTGGCCTGCACCAAGGGCATGGATGACTCGACCGGCCCGATCAAGATCTACCCGCTGCCGCACATGCCAGTGGTCAAGGACCTGGTGCCGGACCTGACGCTGTTCTACGCGCAGCACCGCGCCATCGAGCCTTGGCTCAAGACCACCTCGCCGACGCCGGAAAAGGAATGGACCCAGACGGTGCCGCAGCGCGCCAAGCTGGATGGGCTATATGAGTGCATCCTTTGCGCCTGCTGCTCGACCTCGTGCCCGAGCTACTGGTGGAATGGCGAGAAGTATCTTGGCCCGGCAGCCCTGCTGCAGGCCTATCGCTGGCTGATCGATTCGCGCGACGAGACCACGCAGGAACGCCTCGATGACCTCGAGGATCCGTTCAAGCTCTATCGCTGCCACACCATCATGAACTGCGCCAAGGTTTGCCCGAAGGGCCTCAACCCGGCCAAGGCCATCGCCGAAATCAAGAAGATGATGGTCGAACGCAGGGCGGCTTAGGGCGTACCCCTGCTGTTCGGCTCACCTTCCCACCCGGTGAGTTTGGAAGCAAAAGGACCACCCAAGAAAAAGCAGCGGAGCTTTCGCCCCGCCGCCTCGAATGCAATCGATGCTGAAACCTATTGCCCGGCTTCGCTGATCAGGATGATGGTGCCCGCTTCATAGGCCATCTTGCAGTCCTCGCTATCGTGGCGTTCGTCGCCTTCCAGCAGCACCGACGCGGCGCCCGGGCCTTCGAAGCGCGGGTCGTCGCAGCGGTCGTCATTGGCGTAGCTCGACGTGTTGTCGCCGAACTCGACATGATCGCTGTCATAGGGCGCGCCTGCGGCATAGGCCGGCGAATAGACCTTGCGGATGGTCACGCGGCCTTCGGCTTCCAGCGTCTGGCAGTCGGTGGCGTCGCCATAAAGGTCGTCGGCCAGCAGCTTCTTGTCGGCGCCTTCGCCGGTGAAGCGCAGGTCGTCGCATTCGCCGTCATTGGCCCATTTACTCCAGTCCGAGCCGTAGTCGAAGGCTGCTACGTCGGCCGCGGCGGGCGTTTCGCCATTATAGGTCGCGGTCCCGGCTTCGACGGCGGCCTTGCAGTCGGTGGCGTCGTGGCCCAGATCGGCGTCGAGCAGTTCGCCGGCGACGCCCGTGCCCGAGAAGCGCGGATCGTCGCACTCCCCGTCCTTGGACCACTGGCTGGTGTCGTCGCCATAGTCGATATCGGCTACCGGCGTGTCGCTGCCCTCGAAGGTCACCGTGCCGGCATCATAGGCCGCCTCGCAGTCGGCGGCGTCCTTGAGGATATCG
Organism: Devosia sp.; assembly: GCA_049647065.1. Lineage (GTDB taxonomy): Bacteria > Pseudomonadota > Alphaproteobacteria > Rhizobiales > Devosiaceae > Devosia. The sequence continues at coordinate 20,540 of JBARWY010000073.1, forward strand.
ACATCGAGCGTTTCGGCGGCCGAGCCGCTGCCGGTGAAGCGCGGATCATCGCATTCGCCGTCATTGGCCCATTCGCTGCTGTTGTCACCGAAGTCGATGGCAGCGGTGGTGGTCGTCGTGGCTGGAGTGCCGCCACTATCCTTGAGTGTCACGGTGCCCGCTTCGTAGGCGGCGCGGCAGTCAGTGGCGTCCTTGCGCAGGTCGGCGTCGACGGTCTCGTCAGCCGAGCCGGTGCCTTCGAAGCGTGGGTCGTCGCATTCCCCGTCCTTGGCCCATTCACCGCTGTCGTCGCCGAAGTCGATGGCGTCGATGGGTGAGGCGATGGCGATGTCGGCCGGGGCGGTGCCGCCATCCTTGAGGGTCACGGTGCCGGCTTCGAACGCAGCCTTGCAGTCGGTGGCATCCTTGAGGATATCGGCATCGACCGTTTCTACGGCCGAACCGGTACCCTCGAAGCGCGGGTCGTCGCACTCGTCGTCCTTGGCCCATTCGCTGCTGTCGTCGCCAAAGTCGATATCGGCGTTGCTCGCTGCAACATCCGTCGTCGCCCCGTCCTTGAGCGTAACGGTGCCGGCCTCATAGGCGGTGCGACAGTCGGTGGCGTCTTTGAGAATGTCGTCATCGACCAGTTCGGCGGCCGAGCCGGCGCCGGCAAAGCGAGGATCGTCGCATTCCCCATCGTTCGACCACTGGCTGGAATCATCACCGAAGTCGACATCGGTGGTGCTGCTGGCAGTGGTAGCGGGAGGTGGGTTCTTCTTGTTGTCAAGCTTCTGCGCCATGGCCGGCGCGGCGAGCCCGCTTACCAGGACCAGAGCAAGCGCGGCCCCTCCCAGGATCTTGTGGAATGCGTTCATCGGTTGTCCCTTCCCAGATGTATGCCGCAAGTCGTGGCTGGACATTACAGCGGCTTTGCGGCGGCCAAAAGCCACCGCTGAAAGAATCAGCCGACAGCTCGGCGCGCCCGTCGCTCGGCGCGCGTGAAGAGTACCGAACCTAGCAGAACCAGCGCCGTGCCCACCCCATGAAACAGGGTGAAGGGTTCGGAAAGCACGATGACGGCAATGACAATTGTCACCACCGGCCCGAAGGCGGCAGTGGACGAGGTCGCCCTGGCGCCGATGCGGGCCATGCCGGCATTCATCAGGAAGCTGGGCAGCACGGTGCCGAGCACGCCCAGTGCCAGGCCATAGGCCCAGATTTCCGGCGTCAGCGTCAGATAGCTTCCCGGTCCGGCAATGACCAGATTCTGGACGATGGCGCAGACTGCCGCCGTCGACATGCCGATACACGTGAAAAGCGCCGAGCCCAGCACCAGCATCTGCCGTTTGGCCAGGTGCTGGTAGAGCGCGAAGGTGATGGCCGAGCCCAACACCAGCAGCGTACCCAGGACAAGCCCGTCCGGATTGACTGCAAGGTTCCAGCCAAAGATGACCAGCAGGCCGCCATAGCTCACCAGCATTGCCGGCACGACGCCCCAGACCATGCGGTCGCCGAACATCGCGACGCCGAACAGCAGGACGAAGAAGGGATAGGTAAACAGCACCAGCCGCTCATATTGCGCGCTGACATAGTTGAGCCCGAGGAAATCGAGATAGCTCGAGAGGTAATAGCCCAGGATGCCGACGGCCATGCTTGCCAGCACCAGTTTGGGCGTGAGCGTAGCAACCAGTTTATCCCCGCGGCGCAGGATGGTGACCAGAATGACCAGGTAGACCGGCAGCGCCACCAACATGCGCAGGCTCAGCAGCATTTCGGTGGAAACGCCCAGCCCATAGGCGAGCTTGATGAAGATGCCCTTGGTGGAAAACAGGATCGCCCCGGCTACGGCATAGGCGTAGCCGACGGGATCATTGCTGGCAGGGGCGGTAGCAGTGGCTGTGGTCATGGGCGGTTCCTGAGGAGCCCGCCATGCCAGTCACCGGAGCGCCAGATGGCGGGCCGGTGAGACGAAGGGCTGGACGTCAGCGCTCGTTCCGGTCCCTGATGGAGCCAGAAAGCCAAATCGCAAGAAGAATGGTGGCGCGTGAGTGCATTTGCGTGTCGTAGCCCCACCAATATGAGACTGACAAGTCCAGCACGACGATATCCGTTCGGTACGGTAGCGTGCCGCTAACCGCGCGGATGCGCCTTGCGATAGCTCTCTAGCAGCCGATCGGTATCGACAGCGGTATAGATCTGGGTGGTGGAGAGGCTGGCATGGCCCAGCAGTTCCTGGATGGCGCGCAGGTCGCCGCCGCGTCCGAGCAGATGGGTGGCGAAGGAATGCCGCAGCGCGTGCGGCGTGGCCGATGGCGGCAAGCCCAGTGCCCCGCGCAATTGCACCACCCGCAACTGGATCAGCCGGGGCGACAGGACCCCGCCCTTGACGCCGCGGAACAGTGGCTCCTCGGGCCAGGACTTGAACGGACAGAGTTCGAGATAAAGGTCGATCGATTTCCGAACGGCATCGATCAGCGGCACCAGCCGCACCTTGCCGCCCTTGCCGGTAACCCGCAAAACCTGCGATTCGAGATCGCCAGTGGTCAGCGCCAGGGCCTCGGAAATACGCAGGCCGGCCCCATAACACAGCGACAGTACCGCCATGTCGCGCGCCGCGACCCAAGGACGTTCTTCCATTTCCCCGGTGGTGGAAATGGTCTGCCGCGCCTCGATCACGGTCAGCGCCTTGGGCAGGGATCGCGGCAGCTTGGGGGTACGGATGACATTGAGTGCCTCGCTCGCGACCACACCCTCGCGCTCGAGAAAGCGGAAGAAGCTTTTGAGCGCCGACAACACCCGCGCCAGCGAGCGCGAGCCCAGGCTCTCACTGCGGCGCTGCGCCATGAAGGCCCGGATATCGGCGCCGCGCAATTCCTTGAGCGTCGCCAGCGTCACCGGCCCACCGGCATGGCCGGCCAGAAAGCCCAGGAACTGGTCGACGTCGCGGCCATAGGCTTCTAGCGTATTGGCGGCGAGCCTACGCACCGAGCCCAGCTCACGCTGCCAGGCTGCGAGCTGGTTGCGCACGAATTCGTCAGTGGCAAAGGCGGAATCGACCATGACCGCAGTCTCGACGGGTGTGGTAAACCCATCCTTAACTTGAACAGGCGAAGGTTTTGAAGGGGGGCAAGGCCATGCGCACGACATCCATTTTGCATCGACTTGCCATTGGTGGCCTGGCGTTATTCGCCACAGGCACTGTGGCGCACGCCCAATCGCCCAATTTCTGGCAACAGGACAGCTTCGCTGATGGCCCGGCGGAATTTAGCGGGATGCCTTCGGTAACCTATGCCAGCCCGGACGACACCGTTCGCATCAACGCCGCCATCGGCGCCATGTATCTCGAAGGCAACGAGAAGGTGCTGAACGGCAATTTCACCGTCAGCCACCTGATCTGGCAGACCCGGACCCCAGTGCTGCGCGGCAGCGTCGCCGTCGATTTCGGCGGCGGATTCAGCGGTGGTCTGGAGGGCAGCACGGCCGGTTTCGGCAGCAGCTATATGGAAGACTATGACTGGCTGCGGGGCGACGACACCTTCGCCAACTGGTCGCATCGCAGCCAGCATCCGGACACAAGGCTCGATCATTATTTCACCGGCGCGGCGTCCCTTGGCTACGAGTTGCTCAACGACGACAGCGCGGTGATCCGCGCCCATGCCGGCTTCAAATATACCGATGTGCAGTGGACCGCCTATGGCGGAACCTACCTCTATTCCAATCCCGGCTTCCGGGATACGCCCGGCACCATTCCGGACGGCGTTGCCGGCGTCACTTATCGCCAGCAATTGCCGGAACTGTTCATCGGTTTCGACGGAGAAGAGCAATATGGCGCCTTCAGTGTCGGTGGGCTGCTGCGCGGCGGTGTGACCTTCCTCAGCATGGCGACCGACAACCACTATCTGCGCCTTCCGGTGCCGCTGCGCTTCGTCGATTCGATCTATATGGCGCCGACCGTCACCGTGGGCGCCAATGTCGGCTTCGCGCTGGGGCGGAACGCCAAGCTGACGCTGGCGGCGCGGTACGACCACATTTTCGAGCAGCGCGGTGACGTCAAGGAATACAACGCCACGACCGGTGCACTGATCGGCGACTTCGTGGGGGCGGCCGGCGCGGCCTTGCGCAGCGCCGAAATTACTGCCGGCGTCCAAGGCTCGTTCTAGCCACTCCTAGCGCCCGTGCGGGTAAAGTCCGGCCGGTGGCTGGGCGGCAATCCGAGATCCTCGTAGAGCCGGCCGGGCAATTGCTGCGGCCGCTTCTGGTAGTCGAGGGCCTGTTGCAGGAGCGCGAAAAGACTGGCGCGCTCGACCATGTCGAGCAGCGAACGGCTGGCGGGCAGGTGTTCGATTTCCTGGGTCATTGGGTCCTCCTGTGCTTGGAGAGATACTCTGCGCCCGGCCGCTGACAGCTCCTGTCAGCAGTGGACCTCTTTGGCAGAATCACTTGCGCTCCCTATGTTCCGGTGCGAACAGAACGGGCACAAATGGAAGACCGTCCAGACATCGTCGCTGTCATGGTAGGGGTGGCCGTCGAAGGCCCCTACAGCTATCGCATTCCTCCCGGCATGGAGGTCTCGCGCGGCTCGATCGTGGCCGTGCCACTAGGCCCGCGCCTGACGCTGGGTGTGGTCTGGGGGCCGCCCAAGGACCTGGTGGCGCATAACCGGCTGCGCGATATTTCTATCGCCTACGACATCCCGCCGCTCAGCGAGGAATTGCTCAAGCTGGTGGACTGGGTGGCGCGCTATACGCTGGCGGCGCCGGGACAGGTGTTGCGCGCCGTGCTGCGCTCGACCGAAGCGCTGGATACCCCGCGTCCGGTCATCGCGTTCCGACGTACCGGCCAAGAGCCTGAAAAGCTGACGCCGGCCCGGCTGCGTGTGCTCGATACATTGATGGATGACATGGCCTGGCCCAAGGCGGCGCTGATCGGCGCTACCGGCGTCTCGCCCTCGGTGATCGAGGGCCTCGAGCGGGCCGGGGCCGTCCAGCGGCTCGAAATGCCGCCGCCGCCGGTGGTGCTGCCGCCCGATCCCGACGCGGCGATTGCGACACTCTCGCCCGATCAGCAGAAGGCGCTGGCCGAGATCACCGCGCTCGATCCGCACCAGTTCGGCGTCGCCTTGCTCGACGGGGTGACCGGGGGCGGCAAGACCGAGGTATTCTTCGAGGCGGTGGCCGATACGCTGCGTGCCGGAAGGCAGGCGCTGATCCTCTTGCCGGAGATAGCGCTCACCAACACCTTCATCTCGCGCTTCACCAAGCGCTTCGGCACGCGGCCGGCCGAGTGGCATTCCGACATGACCCCGGCACAGCGGGCAAAAGTCTGGCGCGGGGTGCTCGACGGCACGGTGCGCGCGGTGGTCGGCGCCCGCTCGGCCTTGTTCCTGCCATTCCGTGAATTGGGCATGCTGGTGCTCGATGAAGAGCATGACGGCGCCTACAAGCAGTCCGATGGCGTCAACTACCATGCCCGCGACATGGCGGTGGTGCGGGCCCATCTCAGCAATGCCCGCGTCATTCTCTCGTCGGCTACGCCCTCGGTCGAAACGCGCAACAATGCCAATTCCGGGCGCTATGCCCATGTGTTGCTGACATCACGCTTCGCCGAGGCGGCCATGCCCAATATCACGGCCATCGACATGCGGGTCGACGGGCCGGAAAAGGGCCAGTGGATCGCGCCACAACTGGCGCGCGAAGTATTTTCAGCGTTGGATCGCGGCGAGCAGGCTCTGCTGTTCCTCAACCGGCGCGGCTATGCCCCGCTGACACTCTGCCGCTCCTGCGGCCATCAATATCAGTGTCCCGATTGTTCGGCCTGGATGGTCGAGCATCGCTTCCGCGGCGTCTTGATGTGTCACCATTGCGGGCACGAAGTGCGGACGCCCAAGGTGTGCGGCGCCTGCGGTGATACCGAAAGCCTCACCGCCGTGGGTCCGGGCATCGAGCGGGTCGCCGAGGAGGCGGCTGCCCGCTTCCCCGACGCACGACGGGTCATCCTCTCCTCCGACATGGGCAGTAATGCCCAGTTGCGCGAGCGCTTCACCGAGATCGAGCGGGGCGAGTTCGACCTGATCATCGGCACGCAGCTGGTCTCCAAGGGCCACCATTTCGAAAAACTCTCCGTCGTTGGTGTGCTCGATGCCGATCTGGGGCTGGCGCATGGCGATCCGCGTGCCGCGGAAAAAACCTTCCAGATCCTGACCCAGGTCGCTGGCCGGGCAGGTCGCGCCTCCAAGACCGGCAAGGCGTTCCTGCAGACCTACCATCCGGATCACCCGGTGATGCGAGCCATGGTCACGGGCGATCGCGAAGCATTCTACGCCCATGAGCTCCTGGCGCGCGAGGCCGGCGGGCTGCCACCCTTTGGCCGCCTGGCAGCGCTCATCGTTTCGGCCAACGAGCATGAGATCGCAATGGGCTTTGCCAAAAAGCTGCTTTCGGCCGCGCCCATGGCCGACGGGGTGAAGCTCTTTGGTCCCGCGGATGCCCCGGTTGCCATGGTGCGCGGCCGCCATCGCGTGCGGCTGCTGGCCCAGGCTGGCAAGGATTTCGATCTTTCGGGCTATGTGCGCTTCTGGCTTGGCTCGGCCGAAAAGGTTACCGGCAACCTGCGCGTGCAGGTCGATATCGATCCGATAAGCTTCATGTAAATTTCATGTAAATGATGTCGTGGCCGACCCTCTAGGAGGCGGCCTGGCAATACAAAATTTACCTTTGGCGGCCACATTGAGGACAGCCACGGAGTGATGACCGAGGCTAGCGGCGGGCGGTGTGCTTACCCAGCCATCCCAACCGCCCGCTGCGCCCCCTCTCGTCCGGTCAGGAGACCGGAAGCGATCAGAAGATCACTCAGACATAGTGCAACCATACCTCTTAAGCCTTCGTAACCACGGAGGCCGATAGCTGATGTGCGCACGGCTGCCACACGGCACCGAAGGCCGCGTCCCACGCGATGCAGTCTTCATCATCATTCGAACAGGCTGGGCCGTCGCACCCCTGCGACACTTTCGCCGCCTTTGAATCACGGGTCCAAGCCTTGCAAGCCGCGCGGGGCCTGTGCTAGAGCGAGCGCGACTTTGAAGGGGTCTCCGGACGTCCCCTTTTCCAGGCAAGAACAAGCTTCGGCAACCGCCCGGTTTCCTAGAGAAATCAGGGTGGCTAAGCGGGCAGGCAACCAAGAGGGTGTAGCGGCATTGGCAGCGCAGAATTCAGTGCTTACCCAGATTGCGCGGCCATATGCGTCGGCGCTGTTCGATCTCGCAGAGAGCGAGAACCAGCTGGCATCGGTCGAGACGGCATTGTCTGACGTCTCCCGCCTTATCGGAGAGAGCGCTGATTTTGCGCGCTTCCTGCGTTCGCCTGTCATCACCGGCGACGACAAGGCCAAGGCACTCGATGCGTTGCTGGCCAAGGCCAAGACCAATGTGCTGGTCGCCAACTTCCTCAAGCTGATCGCCAAGAACGGCCGGCTGTTCGCGCTGGACGCCATCATCGCCACATTCCGCGAACTGGCTGCCAAGGCGCGTGGCGAGGTGACCGCCGACGTGACGTCGGCTGCGCCGCTCGGCGCTGACCAGGTCAAGGCGCTGGCCGAGACGCTCAAAGGCAAGCTCGGCAAGACCGTTACGCTCAACCAGTTTGTCGACCCGTCGCTGATCGGCGGCCTTCAGGTGAAGGTCGGATCGCAGATGATCGACTCTTCACTCAAGACGAAATTGACCGCGATGAAGATCGCCATGAAAGAGGTCGGATAAATGGACATCAAAGCCGCGGAAATTTCTGCGATCCTCAAGGACCAGATCAAGAATTTCGGCCAGGAAGCCCAGGTTTCCGAAGTCGGCCAGGTGCTCAGCGTCGGTGACGGTATCGCCCGCGTCTATGGCCTCGACAATGTGCAGGCCGGCGAACTCGTCGAGTTCCCGGGCGGCATCAAGGGCATGGCCCTCAACCTCGAGACCGACAATGTCGGCGTCGTGATCTTCGGCAATGACCGTTCCATCAAGGAAGGCGATGTCGTCAAGCGCACCGGCTCCATCGTGGACACTCCGGTCGGCCTTGGGCTGCTGGGTCGCGTGGTCGATGGTCTGGGCAATCCGATCGACGGCAAGGGTCCGATCGTTCACACCGAGCGTCGTCGCGTCGACGTCAAGGCGCCGGGCATCCTGCCGCGCAAGTCGGTGCATGAGCCGATGTCGACCGGGCTCAAGGCGATCGACGCGCTGATCCCGATCGGCCGTGGCCAGCGCGAACTGATCATTGGTGACCGCCAGACTGGCAAGTCGGCGATCATTCTGGACACCTTCCTCAACCAGAAGCCGGCCCACGACGCCAATGCGTCCAACACCGACAAGCTGTTCTGCATCTATGTCGCGATCGGCCAGAAGCGCTCGACCGTTGCCCAGTTCGTGCGCCAGCTCGAAGAGGCCGGCGCGCTGCAGTATTCGGTGGTGATTGCGGCAACCGCGTCCGATCCGGCGCCGCTGCAGTATATCGCCCCGTTCACCGGCTGCGCCATCGGCGAGTTCTTCCGCGACAATGGCATGCATGCCGTTATCGCTTATGACGATCTGACCAAGCAGGCCGTCGCCTACCGCCAGATGAGCCTGCTGCTGCGTCGTCCGCCGGGCCGCGAAGCCTATCCGGGCGACGTGTTCTACCTCCATTCCCGCCTGCTCGAGCGCGCAGCCAAGATGAATGAAGAGCATGGTTCGGGCTCGCTGACCGCTCTGCCCGTGATCGAGACCCAGGCTAATGACGTGTCGGCCTATATCCCGACCAACGTGATCTCGATCACCGACGGCCAGATATTCCTCGAAACCAACCTGTTCTTCCAGGGTATCCGCCCGGCCGTGAACGTCGGCCTGTCGGTTTCCCGCGTGGGCGGTTCGGCCCAGATCAAGGCGATGAAGCAGGTGGCCGGTTCGCTCAAGGGCGAGCTCAGCCAGTATCGCGAAATGGCTGCCTTTGCCCAGTTCGGTTCCGATCTTGACGCCTCGACCCAGCGCCTGCTGAACCGTGGTGCGCGCCTGACCGAGCTGCTCAAGCAGCCCCAGTTCTCCCCGCTCAAGACGGAAGAACAGGTCGCGGTGATCTTCGCCGGCGCCAACGGCTATCTCGACTCGCTGCCGGTGTCCAAGGTTGCTGATTTCGAGAAGACCGTGCTGTCGGCATTGCGGGGCAAGCATGCCGCACTGCTGACCACGATCGCCACCGAGAAGGCGCTGAGCGATGACACCCGTGCCAAGCTCAAGGCCGCTCTCGACGACGTCAAGAAGACCTACGCGGCTTAAGGCCCAATAAGGAGCGCACAGCACCATGCCGTCGCTAAAGGACCTGAAAAACCGGATCGACTCGGTCAAATCGACCCAGAAGATCACCAAGGCCATGCAGATGGTTGCGGCGGCCAAGCTCCGTCGCGCCCAGGAAGCGGCGGTCGCGGCGCGCCCCTATGCCGAGCGCATGGGCAGGGTGCTGGCGGCGCTGGGTGCTGTCTATGAGGGCCAGGAAAATGCTCCTGTGCTGCTGGGCGGCACGGGCAAGGACCAGGTCCATCTGCTGGTGGTCGCTACCGGCGAGCGCGGTCTGGCCGGCGGGTTCAACTCGTCGATCGCCCGCCTGGCCCGCGAGCATGCCGCAAAACTCTTGAGCCAGGGCAAGACGGTCAAGATCCTGACTGTCGGCCGCAAGGGCAACGACATCCTCAAGCGTCAATATCCGAGCAACATCGTCGACACCTTCAATTTCCGCGAGATCAAGCAGGTCGGGTTCGTCCAGGCCCAGCAGGTTGCGGACAAGGTGCTGGCCATGTTCGCCGCTGGCGAATTCGACGTTGCTACCCTCTATTTTGCCAAGTTCGGCAGCGTGATCAGCCAGGTGCCGACCGCCCAGCAGCTGATCCCGGCCAAGCTCGAAAAGCCGGCTGGTGGTGAAGGCGTGGTCGACGTTTCGGCCGTGCCATACGAATATGAGCCGAGCGAAGAGGCCATCGTCGAAGACCTCCTGCCGCGCAATATCTCGGTGCAGATCCTCAAGGCCCTGCTCGAAAACTCCGCCTCGTTCTATGGCGCGCAGATGTCCGCGATGGACAATGCCACCCGGAACGCCGGCGAAATGATCGGCCAGTTGCAGCTGAGCTACAACCGCCAGCGCCAGGCCCAGATCACCAAAGAACTCATTGAAATCATTTCGGGCGCGGAAGCGCTCTAAGCGAAGGACAAACAAATGGCAGAGAAAAAGGCCGGTCGCGTATCGCAGGTCATCGGTGCCGTCGTGGACGTCACGTTCGACGGCCACCTGCCCGCGATCCTGAACGCTCTCGAAACCTACAACAATGGCCAGCGCCTCGTGCTGGAAGTAGCGCAGCATCTCGGCGAAAACGCCGTGCGCACCATTGCCATGGACACGACGGAAGGTCTCGTGCGCGGCGCTGAAGTCGTTGATCTGGGCGGCGCCATCCGGGTGCCGGTCGGTGAAGCTACACTGGGTCGCATCATGAACGTCATCGGCGAGCCGATCGACGAAGCCGGCCCGATCGTTGGCGAAGCGACGCGCGAAATTCACCAGGAAGCCCCGAGCTTCGCCGAGCAGAACCCGGAAAGCCAGGTTCTGGTCACCGGCATCAAGGTGGTGGACCTGATCGCTCCCTATGCACGCGGCGGCAAGATTGGCCTGATGGGCGGCGCCGGCGTGGGCAAGACCGTGCTGATCCAGGAACTGATCAACAACGTCGCCAAGGCGCATGGTGGTTATTCGGTGTTTGCCGGCGTGGGTGAACGCACACGCGAAGGCAACGACCTCTACCACGAAATGATCGAATCCGGCGTGAACAAGGACCCTGCAGAGAACGGTGGCTCGGCCGCTGGTTCGAAGTGCGCCCTGGTGTTCGGCCAGATGAACGAGCCCCCCGGTGCGCGCGCTCGCGTCGCGCTGACCGGCCTGACGGTTGCCGAGAACTTCCGCGACCAGGGCCAGGACGTGCTGTTCTTCGTAGACAACATCTTCCGCTTCACGCAGGCCGGCGCCGAAATGTCGGCCCTGCTGGGTCGCATTCCCTCCGCCGTGGGTTACCAGCCGACGCTGGCCACCGACATGGGCCAGATGCAGGAACGCATCACCACCACCAACAAGGGCTCGATCACCTCGGTGCAGGCCGTGTATGTGCCGGCCGACGATCTGACCGACCCGGCGCCGGCGACCTCGTTTGCCCACTTCGACGCCGTGACCGTGCTGAACCGCGCCATTTCGGAAAAGGGCATCTATCCGGCCGTTGATCCGCTGGCCTCCAACTCGCGCATTCTCGATGCGAACGTGGTTGGCGAGGAGCATTACCAGGTCGCTCGTCGCGTCCAGGAAGTGCTGCAGAAGTATAAGGCTTTGCAGGACATCATCGCCATCCTGGGCATGGACGAGTTGTCCGAAGAGGACAAGCTGACAGTGGCGCGCGCCCGCAAGGTCGAGCGCTTCATGAGCCAGCCCTTCGACGTGGCCGAAGTGTTCACCGGTTCGCCCGGCGTGTTCGTGCAGCTCGAAGACACCATCAAGGGCTTCAAGGGCCTGGTGGCCGGCGAGTACGATCACCTGCCGGAAGCCGCCTTCTACATGGTCGGCACCATCGAAGATGCCGTCAAGAAGGCCCAGAAGCTGGCCGCCCAGGCTGCCTGATTTTGCAACTTGGGCTCGTCGTCCGCGGCGAGCCCTCTGCCTAAGCCCGGACCGTTCGGGTTTCGCTCCGCTAAGGGACCAAAAAAATGGCTGAAGGCCTCAAGATCGAGATCGTGTCGCCCGAGCGGCTGGTGCTGTCGGAAGTCGTGACCTCGGTCACCGTGCCCGGCACCGAAGGCTATTTCACCGTCATGAACGACCATGCGCCGTTCATGACGACGCTGCGTCCCGGCTTCATTACCGTGAACGGCCTCAACGGGCAGGATGCCATCTACTTCGTCAAGGGCGGCTTTGCCGATGTCTCGCCGGAAGGCCTGACCATCCTGGCCGAACAGTCCGCGCCCTTCTCCGAATTCGACCATTCAGACCTGCAGGCGCAGATCAAGGCCGCTGAGGCTGAACTGGCTGCCGCGCCGACGCCGGAAGACAAATCCTACGCCCAGGAAGTGGTCAGCGCGCTGCTGAACCTGGCCATCGAAGCCGGCCAGATCAACGGCGGCCACGTCCACTAGGTATCCGACCGTATAGATTTGACGCCCGTGGATGATCTCCGCGGGCGTTTTGTTTTGGTCGGCCGGGTGCCCCATGTAGCGGAGAGCCGATACCGGCGACAAGTCCCACCCGGGCGGCAATTTCCCAATCGATTGCACAAACTTTAGGCAAGCTATTGATCCGGCTACAAAAATTGCACGACATCAATACTCGCTTAAGAAAATGCCCGCAGTCTCCTGCAGTAAAGGCGCGCCTGGACGGGCGCGGGCTACCGGAGACACTGAATGGGTTCGTTGCTGGGCAACATACGCCTGACCTTTGACATCGCTGCGATGGCCGTATGCGCGATCGCCATCGCTATCGGCGCCGTGCTGCTGGGACTTTTCATCAGCCTATCTAATACCGCCAGCAGCGATGCCGAGCACGAGGTGGCACGGGCGACCCGGATCACTGCAGAAATCCTTCAGGTCAATCTGCCCAGCCTCGAAATCACGTCTGACGAGGCCGGCAATGTCGCAGCGCTGACTATGCGCTCCATGCCGCGCTTCCGCACCCATGACGTGATCGATACCATCGCCCGGGTCGCCGGCCAGAGTGCCGCAATCTATGTCTACGATGCCGAAGTTGGCCCCGATCTGGTCGTCGGAACTTCCAGCCTGCTCAAGGCCGATGGCGAGCGCCAGCTCGATACGCCGATCGTCGCCGGCACGCCGGTGTTCGACAGCCTCATGGGCAATAGCCAGGTGCGCGCCGAGGAAGTCATCAACGGCGTCGGCTATTTCACGCTCTACCACCCCATCGCCATGGCCGATGGCACGGTCATCGGTGCCGTGCTGGTTGCAGTTGCCCGGGCGCCCATCGAGGCGGTGGTTGGACAGAACCTCACGATGCTGGTGGCGGTCGGCGGCGCGGCCTTGCTGCTCATCGGCCTCCTGGCGCTGTTGCTGTCGCGGCAACTGACGCGGCCGATCCCCCGTCTATCCGATGTGATGAGCGCCGTCGCCCAGGGCAATCTGGCCGTCGCGGTCCCCTATACCGAGCGGCGAAACGAAATCGGCGCGATGGCGCGGGCGGTGGAAGTGTTCCGGGTCAATGCCGAGCGGGTCGTGGAACTGGGCGAGGAGACCGGCCGACATCTGGTGGCGGCCGCCGACCACACCGGCCAGCTGAACGCCATCTCGATGTCGCAGATCGTGGTCGAGTTCAGCGTCACTGGCGAGGTGCTCACCGCCAACGATAACTTCCTCAGGCTGCTCGGCTACAGTCTTGCCGAGGTACAGGGCCGCGCCAATGCGCTCTTCCTCTTCGATGCCGATCCGGCGTCGCCAGCGTATCGCCAGTTCTGGCTCGAACTGGCTGCTGGGCAGTTCAAGAGCGGCGAGTATCGTCGTCGTGCCCGCAATGGCGGCGAGGTCTGGATCCAGAGCACGTTCAGCCCGATCGTCGGGCTCGATGGCGTGCCCTACAAGGTCGTGCAGTTCGCCACCGACGTCACGGCGCGCAGGCAGGCCGTTGCCACGATCGATGCAGGCCTCAAGCAGTTGGCCGAAGGCAACCTCACCGGCACGATCGACACCCCGTTCCAGGCCGAATTCGAAGGCTTGCGCCATGCGCTCAATGGCACGGTCACGCGCTTTTCCGAGGTCGTCGGCCAGTTGCGCGCCACCTCGCGCTCAATCAAGTCGGCGACCGGGGAAATTCTATCGGGCGCCAATGACCTTTCGGAGCGCACGACGCGACAGGCCGCGACAATCGAGGAGACCAGCGCCGCGATGGAGGCGCTCGCCGGCACGGTCGCAGCCAATGCCAAGATGGCCAAGGACGCCGCGAGCAAGGCCGGCGCCGTGTCGCATTCGGCAGCCGAAAGTGGCACCGTCATGAGCAAGGCCAACGAAGCCATGGCGCGCATCACCTCGAGCTCGGCCAAGATTTCCAACATCATCGGCATGATCGACGATATCGCCTTCCAGACCAATTTGCTGGCACTCAACGCCTCGGTCGAAGCGGCGCGTGCCGGTGACGCCGGCAAGGGCTTTGCCGTCGTGGCGGTCGAGGTTCGCCGGCTCGCCCAGTCGGCTGCGAGTGCGTCGGCCGACGTCAAGGCGCTGGTCGAGCAATCGGCAAGCGAGGTCAATGGCGGCTCGCAGCTGGTGTCGGACGCAGCGACCCGGCTGGGAGAGATGGCCGAGGCGGTGCGCCAGAACAGCGCCCTTGTCGAAGCCATCGCCCGGGCCAGTGGTGACCAGGCGGTTGCCATCGACGAAGTGACAATGGCTGTGCGTACGCTGGATGAAATGACCCAGCACAATGCCGCCCTTGTCGAGCAAACCAACGCTGCCATCGAGCAGACCGAGGCCCAGGCGCAAACTCTCGACCAGATCGTTGACATCTTCGTGATCGGGGAAATGCCCCAATCGGCAGCAATTACGCCGTTGCGAAGACGTGTCGCGTAACCTCGATTAACATCCACGGCTATAGGAATTCACCGACTCTTTACCACGCCAGGCACATCCTGCCCGCAAGCCCGGACTTCATCGGGTCATGGAGATGCCTATGTCTGCCCCCGTACTCATTCGCACTGGCCTTGTGGCGCTGATGCTCGCCGCCGCAGGCGCGCTGACGGTCGCGCCGCGGGCCCAGGACGAATTCACCGCACCCCTGACCGAACTGGCCAAGGGTGAGATCGCGGCCTTCGCCAGCGACCCGGTGCTCATTGCTGCCATTCTCGAGCAAAATGCCACGACCAGTGCATATGACCAGGCCAAGATCGATGCGCTCGATACCCAGTGGCGGGCCGAAGTGGGTACCGCCAGCAAGCCTCTGATTGACGCAACGCTGGGCAACGCCGCCTCGCAATACCTGGCTGGCGTGCAGGCTGCCTCGGCTGGCAAGTACACCGAAATCTTCGCCATGGATGCCGCGGGCCTCAACGTTGCCCAGAGCACGCTGACCTCCGATTACTGGCAGGGCGACGAGGACAAGTTTACCGCCAGCTTCGGCGCAGGCGCCGAGGCCGTGCATATTGGCGAGATCGAGCAGGACGAGAGTACCCAGATATTCCAGAGCCAGGTCTCGGTACCGGTCACCGATCCGGCGACGGGCAATATCATCGGCGCCATTACCGTGGGCGTCGACGTCTCAATGCTCTGACCCTTCGCGGCCGCCCTTGAGGCGGCCGTCTCTCTTCTTGCCCGAGACTCCACATGTTCAAGCTCACCCTTACTCGCAAGATCGTCGGCCTCGTGCTGCTGGCGCTGGTCATCGGCGCCTCCGCCATCAGCTATGTCGGCATCAGCCAGAATGCGGCCTTGCTGCGCAACGAGCTCGAGCGGGCCAATGTCACAGTCTCGGCGGCCAGCACCGAACAACTGGCCGGGGGCATCCGTTTCGGCAAGGCCGACGCCGTGCTCACCGCCTATGACGGGCTCAAGGCGTCGCTGGGCCAGCAGTTCGCGGCGGGAGCCAGCTTCGACCTGCAGGGCAATCTCATTGCCACCACGGCCGACGCCGCCGACAATTCCGGCGCCCTTGCCGAGGTTGCAAAGCGCGCAGTGGCCAGCGGCGCTGTCGAAAGCAGCTCGCATGGTGCCATCGCCTACGTCGCCGTGCCCGCCCGTTTCGGGCCGGACAAGGCCGTGGTCGGCACTGCTGCCTTTGCCTGGGACATCAGCGACAGCCTGGCCCGGCAGGGCCAGACTATCGTGACGGCGGCCCTGGCCGGGGTCGGGGTGATCGCCGTGCTGGTAGTCGCGCTCGCCTTCTTCATCCGCCGCTCGGTCACCGGTCCACTGGTGGGCCTCGTTCGCATTGCCAGCCAGATCGCTGAAGACCCCAACTCCGTCGATGCCGTCGCTGGCACCAGCCGGTCGGACGAACTGGGAGAGATGGCGCGCGCCATCGCGGTGTTCCGCGACAATGGCGTCAAGGTTGCCGCCATGAGCGCCAGCGAGGCCGCGCAGCATACCCGTGCACAAAGCGAGCGCAACGCCATGATGGCGTCGCTGCGGGCCGCCTTCGGCAAGGTGGTCGATGCCGCCGTGGCGGGGGACTTCGGCCAGCGCGTCGATGCCAGTTTTCCCGATGACGAACTCAATCATCTGGCCGCCAGCGTCAACAACCTGGTGGCCACGGTCGATACCGGGCTTGCCGAGACGGGACGTGTGCTGGCGGCGCTCGCCGATACCAACCTCTCTGTTCGCATGACCGGCGACTATCGCGGTGCCTTCGGCGCGCTGCGCGACAGTACCAACCAGGTCGGCGAACAGCTGACCCGGATTGTCGGGCAGCTCCGCCAGACCTCGCGTTCGCTCAAGACTGCCACGGGGGAAATCCTCTCCGGCGCCAACGATCTTTCCGAGCGGACGACCAGGCAGGCGGCCACCATCGAGGAAACGTCGGCGGCGGTCGAACAGCTCGCTGGCACGGTCGGAGAGAATGCTGCACATGCTGCGGAGGCGAGCAGCAAGGCCGACGCGGTCTTCCGGTCGGCCGAAGAGGGTGGCGCGGTAATGGGGCAAGCGACTGAAGCGATGGCGCGGATCACCGAATCCTCGGGGAAGATTTCCAGCATCATCGGGCTGATCGACGATATCGCTTTCCAGACCAACCTCCTGGCGCTGAATGCCTCGGTCGAGGCAGCGCGAGCCGGCGATGCCGGCAAGGGCTTTGCCGTGGTGGC
>JBARWY010000074.1:0-2081 GCA_049647065.1 Devosia sp.
GCCTATGGGCCCATGGGCGAGGTCTTCGCCATTCCCTTCGGCGTGCTCTGCGGTGTGCTTTTGGGCCTGGTCAACGGCATCGGCGTTGCCTATCTGCGCATACCTTCGATGATCATCACGCTGGCGGTCAATGCCGTCGCACAGGGGCTGATGGTCGCTTATACCGGCGGCTTTGCGCCGGTCGACAGCGCCTCTCCGGCCATGCGCTATCTGGCGGCTGGTACGATCCTGGGCGTCCCCAATGCCGTTATCGTCTGGGCCATTACCGGCATCCTCGCGGTGTTCCTGCTTGGTCGCACCACCTTTGGCCGGGCTGTCTACGGCATCGGCAACAAGGAGGCGGCGGCCTATCTGTCGGGCGTGCCAACCCAGCGCGTGGTGATGATCGCCTTCGCGCTCTGCGGCGGGCTGGCGGCCTTTGGCGGCGTGCTGTTGGCCGGCTATGCCGGCAAGGCGGCGCAGTCGATGGGCGACGCCTATCTGCTGCCGGCCATTGCCGCCGTCGTGCTGGGTGGCACCTCGATCCTGGGTGGGCGGGGCAGCTATCTTGGAACGATCGCCGGGGTGATCCTGATCACGCTGCTGCAGTCGATCCTCTCGGTGATGCAGATCGCCGAATTCGGCCGTCAGATCATCTATGGCGGGGTCATCATCGTCATGCTGCTGCTCTATGGCCGGGAGAAGTCCGGCCGATAGCTCGACAGGGATGAAGAATCGTTCTTCAACAGCGGCTTAGAGGGCGATCGGGGGGTGTCCGCACAATGGCACGAGAACGCAGGACATCGGGCCAGCCGACCTTGTCGGATGTGGCCAAGGCTGCCGATGTCAGTGCCATCACGGTATCGCGGGTATTGCGTCACCCCGAGGCGGTGTCCGAACCCCTGCGCCAGCGGGTGCAGGCCGCCATCGGCCAGATCGGCTATGTGCCCAACACGGCGGCGCGCCAGCTGGCCTCGGCCCGCACCGACGTGATCGCGGTCGTCATCCCCTCGGTGATCAATGCCGTATTCGCCGACGTGGTGCGGGGCATCTATGACGCGGTCGAGGGTACGCGCTTTCAGGTACAGCTGGGCACCACCAACTATTCCCAGCTCAAGGAAGACGGACTGATCCGCCTGTTTTCCGGCCAGCGCCCGGCGGCCATGCTGGTCACGGGCGCCGAACACACGCGTGAAGTAACGCGCCTGCTCAAGGGCAATGACTGCCCGATCGTTCAGATCATGGACCTGGCGCCCGAACCCATCGACATGCAGATCGGTTTTTCCCATGTCGATGCCGCCTATGCGGCGACGCGGCATCTGCTGGCCAAGGGATACCGCCGCCCCGCATTCCTCGCCGCGCAGATGGACCCCCGCACGCAGCGGCGCATGCAGGGCTATTCGCGCGCGATGCATGAGGCCGGCCTGTTCGACGATGATCTGATTGTCACCACGACGAAGCCCTCGTCGGTGGCCATCGGCGCGGCCTTGTGCTCGGAACTGCTGGCGCGCGGGGGCAGTGCCGATGCAGTGCAGGCCAACAATGACGACATAGCGCTGGGCACCATGTTCGAATGCCTGCGCCGCCGCATCCGCATCCCGCAGGATTTCGGCATCGTCGGCTTCAACGACCTCGAACTGATGGCCGTGGCCAGCCCGTCGATCACCAGCGTGGTGACGCACCGGTACGACATGGGCCGCCGCGCCATCGAAATGCTGTTCGCCGCGATGGACGGCAGACGCCCGGAGCGCACGGTCAATCTGGGCTTCGAGCTTGTGGAGCGCCAGAGCACGGCGCGGTAGGTTGGCAAGTTCGATGTCGGCCAACCACCTGCCGGCATTGTGGGAGGCTGCGATCTCACGGGCGCCCCGATATGCGGGCCAAACCACCCCCACCCTTGATCACCCCCGCAAGGGGGCTGTCGACTGAGAGCTCAGTCCCAACGACTTTTGCGGCCGTACAAAATCAGCTCCTTAGCCCCGGCGCCTCTTGCCCCGTGCTCTGCACATATTCGGTATATCCGCCGCCATAGGTGTGCACACCCTCGGGCGTCAGCTCCAGCACGCGGTTGGACAGCGCGGCGAGGAAATGCCGGTCGTGGC
>JBARWY010000075.1:0-6204 GCA_049647065.1 Devosia sp.
TGCCGAAGCGCAATTCCTACGCCCCGTTCGTTATCATATCCCTGAGCCGTGTCGATCGAGCGATACCCTCGCCTGATCGCCTCGCTGACAGCCGGGCCGACTTCATCGTCCGGAACCTGCCAGACGCGTCTGGGACCTGCTCTCTAGGTGAGTGAGGGTGGCGACCAGCCTTCAGCCGATATCAGCCGCTCGACCTCATGTGCTTCATATGTAAGCCGGCCGAGGCTGAGCGCTTTCGAAGCTACGCCTCGATCTCGGAAGGCAATATCCGGCTGTTGACGGCGGATGCGGCCATCGTTTCGTGAATTACAGCCACTGAATGTTCCCCCCGGCAACCTCGGTCCGCCCGTTGTGCCAAAACAGTCGCGATTGTCCAGACCAATGACTCATGACAGCTCACGTCTGGAAACAGACTGCCCGTAGACCACCCCAAAGTCGCCGGTCTGCCGCTGACCCGTTCCGGCCGTCATACGAACATTGCGCAAGCAACCGTAATCGGACATTCAGCCGGTAGGCTTCGGCGTCGACAATGGCCAGCCATGAGTGGGGCTAAAAATGAGCGAGGATGGAGACTGCAACCAGGTCGCCTGTCGCTCTTGAGAAGCCGACTAATCGGACGCCGTTCCGCTTGGCATCTTGCTTGCTTGTGCATTGTGGGCGATCAATCGATCGCTCGGCCTGGACGAAAGCAATTGGTGTGATGACAGCGTCAAGAAATTTCAAGGCATCACCCCGAACCAGCGCCTTGTCGCGCCGGGCGCCTTTTGCTGGCCAGATCGCCGACCGCATCCGTGAAATGATCGTTCACGGCGACTTGCAGCCCGACAGCAGGGTCGTCGAACGTGCGCTGTGCGAGCAACTTGCCGTCTCGAGGACGCCGCTCCGCGAGGCCCTCAAGTTGCTGCAGGCCGAGGGCTTGGTCACCCTTCACCAAAACCGGGGAGCGCGGGTCACATCTTTCACCGCTGAGCAGGCCCTGACCTTATTCGAAGTCATATCGGGCATCGAGGGCCTTGCCGCAGAACTGGCTTGCGTCCGCATGTCAGAGATCGAGCTGGCCTCGATAGAGGAACTTCACACGAAAATGAAATCGCATTTTGAGCTCGGCGAGAAGGAACCCTACTTCGAGCTCAATAGCCAAATTCACGACCGCATTGTCCAGGTGTCCAACAACGTCGAACTGATCGCCATCCATTCAAACCTGCTACTCCGTGCCCGTCGAGGCCGCTACATGGCGATCGTTGACCCCCGCAGGTGGAACGAAGCCATGGAGGAGCACGAAGCCCTCATGCGCGCGTTTAGGATTCGCGATCCCGATCTCGCGGGAACGGTATGGCGCACACATCTGAGACATACAGGCGAAACGGTCGGCCAGGTGATGACGTATGCAAATACGCTAGCGGGAAGCACATTGCCTACTGAGTTCGCCTAATTAACGGGCAGAGGGACAACTTGTTGGGCTGTCAGAGAAGCCCTTCTACTCGATGTGTAAACCAAAAATTGTGTAACTAACTGTTTTTACTATTCAAAATAAGATGGCATGCAATTTGAAAGGGTAGGCGTGTCGCCACGATAGCCGGACCCATTTCGATGCCAGCCAAGCTTGATCATTCTCTACCCCGCCGCCCTCGCTCATCTGGCAGTGCCGCCTTGGACACAGGGGCTGCATGATGGGCCTTGATTGGGAAATCGTCGGGATGGCCATGCCGCTGCTCGCGCAGGGGGCATTGATAACACTCCAGATCGCCGCGCTTTCCGCCTTGATTGGCGTGCTGGTCGGGGCTGGCCTGGGTCTCTTGTCGATCGGCGGGTGGACGCCCGTCCGTTGGCTGATCATGGCCTATGTCGACTTTATTCGCGGCACACCGTTGCTGGTGCAGATATTCATCGTTTTCTACGGCCTGCCATTTGCGGGTATCCGCCTCGAGGAATTCTGGGCCGGCGTACTGGCGCTGTCACTCAACAGCTCCGCTTATATCGCAGAAATCGTCCGAGGCACCGTAGGCGGCGTCGAGAGAGGCCAATCCGAAGCCGCGCGTTCGATCGGTTTTACGCAGGGCAAGATACTGATCTACATCCTGCTGCCGCAGTCGATCCGGCCAATGGTGCCCGCGCTGACAAACGAGCTGGCTTCGCTGGTTAAGAACACCTCGCTGCTCTCGGTCATCTCGATCTATGAGCTAACACGGGCCGGCCAGGCGATCATTGCAACCTATTTCACGCCCTTGGAAATATTCGGCCTGCTGGCCGTCTACTACTACGCGATGATCTCCGCCCTCTCATTCGTATCGCGGCAGATCGAACGCCGCCTCCCAGTGTGGTGACCGAAATGACGATAACCGCTACTGCGGCCTCACAGCAGCCGTTGCTGACCGTGCGCGATCTCCGAATGTCCTTCGGCGCCCGGGAAATTCTCAAGGGCGTATCCTTCAATCTGGCCAAGGGCGAGACCTTGGTGCTGATCGGTCCGTCCGGCTCCGGCAAGACTACGGTGCTGCGCTGCCTCAATCATCTGGAAACGCCGACCAGTGGGGAGGTCGTTCTCCGCAACGAGACGGTCGGCGGGAGCTACGTAGGCGACCATAGCAAATGGACGCCGATTGCCGAGTGGCACCTGGCGAAGCAGCGGCGGCGGTTCGGTTTCGTATTCCAGCGCTTCAATCTGTTTCCCCATCTTTCCGCTCTCGACAACGTGGCGATCGGTCCTCGGATGTCGCTGGGCATCGCCAAGCAGGAAGCGCGTGAGCGTGCGGCGGAGCTTCTCACGCGAGTGAGCCTAGGTAGTCACACGGACAAGCGACCCTCCCAGCTGTCCGGCGGCCAGCAGCAGCGTGTGGCGATTGCGCGGGCATTGGCCATGGAACCCGAACTCATCCTGTTTGATGAGCCGACGTCGGCTTTGGATCCTGAACTGGTGCACGAGGTGCTCGACGTCATCCAAGGGCTGTCGCGCGATGGCATGACGATGATCGTGGTCACCCATGAGATGGGCTTTGCCCGAAAGGCGGCGGATCGCGTCATGTTCATGGCCGATGGCCATATCGTGGAACATGGTACACCCCAGCAGGTGTTCTCCTCTCCTCAGGAAGAGCTAACCCAGCGCTTCCTTACCCACGTGCTGGACAGGTGAACGCAATGCCTCTTTCACAAGATCTGGACCTCTTGCTTACCGGTGCTACCGTCCTCACGTCGGACCCATTCCGACCAGTCATCGAGGATGCGGTGATCGGTATCTCCAATGGACGGCTTGTCCATATAGGAAGCCGCCTGGACGGACCGTTGCCGGTGGCAAAGGACGCACTCGACTTGGTCGGGCGTGTCATCACACCCGGGCTGGTCAACATCCATACGCACACGACCCTTTCCATGGTTCGCGGCATAGCCGAGGATCTGGGTTTTGCGCCTGCCTATACGCCCGGCATCCCCCAAGGGCACATGCTGTCCCCTGAAGAGGCCTATGCCATATCTCGCCTAGGTGCGCTCGAAGCGCTGCTGTTTGGGTCAACGCTGGTAAACGACACTTTCGTGCACGCCGACGTAATCACCCCGGCAATGGCGGACCTGGGGCTTCGGGTGTGGTCATGCGGACGGATCCATGACGTCGATTTCTCCGGCGTCTCCTTGGGCCGCTGGGAGCACCACCGGGAAATCGGTGAAGTGCGTCTGCAAGAGGCGATTGACCTCGCCGAGCGATACCACGGCAAGAGCGACTTGCGGATCGGTGTCCAACTGGCCGCGCACGCGCCGGATACCTGCAGCACCGAACTGCTCAGAGAGATTGGCAGGGTCGCCTTGGCGAAGAATCTGCGCGTCACGACGCACCTTTCACAGAGCAAGGTCGAGCTTCATCGCATCAGGGAACGAGACGGCAAGACACCTCCCGAATTGCTCGACGACGTCGGGCTTTTGAACGATCGGCTCCTTGCCGCTCACTGCATTCACGTCACGGCATCCGACATCCGTCGTATCGGTGCAGCCGGCATCCATGTCGCCCATATTCCCAAGGGCAATGCCACCGGCGCGACCATGGCCCCTACGACCAAGCTGAGGGACGCAGGCGCCAAGCTGGCACTTGGCACCGACAATATGCATGCGGACATGGTCGAGGTCATGCGCTGGGCACTGGCGGTCGGGCGCATTCAACTTGGCGCCGTTACTGATGACTGGCAGCCTGCTACGGTGTTCGAGATGGCCACTTTGGGCGGTGCCCGGGCCATGGGTCTGGACGAAGAAATCGGCAGCATTGAATTGGGCAAGCGGGCGGATCTGGTCGTCTTCGATTACCGACGCGCTCACCTGACCCCTTGGACCAATCCGTTGGGCAACCTGGTGCACGCCGCACAGGGACGGGACGTCGAACATGTGCTCGTCCAGGGCGAGGTGGTCGTGCGGAGTGGACGACCGACACGCGTGGACGAGGCAGCTATCCGCCAGCAGGCGGAAGTGGCGATCGCCAATATATGGGCACGGGCACGTGCAAGCTGAGCCGCGGAGCGGAAGTATTCAGATGAAGATCTTGTTGATCAACCCTAACACCTCCGCAGCCATGACCGATACCATGAGCGAGATTGCAGCGTCGGTACTGGCGCCAGACGTCTGCCTGCACGCGGTGACGGCCAAAGCGGGTATGCCCTATATCTCCAGTCGTGCAGAAGCCCAGATCGCCGGAACCCTGGTGCTCGAGATGATTGCGGAACATGGCGACGGCTGCGACGCCGTCATCATAGGGGCCTTCGGAGATCCCGGGCTCGTCGCGGCCCGGGAACTGTTCGATGTTCCGATCTGCGCCATGGCAGAATCGGCGATGCTGACAGCACTGCTGCTGGGCAAGACCTTCGCGTTCATCACCTTCTCGCGGACGCTGGTCGCCTGGTATGAGGATGCCGTAGCGCTGGCAGGCCTTTCCGATCGATGCGTCGGCATTTTTGTCCCCGATATGCCGTTTGCATCCGTCGCCACGGTTCGTGAGGACCTCGAGGGCGCCATCGCCGAGCTCGCCCGACGCGTTGCGACCGCGCATGACGCCGACGTGATCATTCTGGCTGGCGCGCCTCTTGCCGGTCTGGCGGAACGGATCGCCGACCAGGTGCCCGTGCCCCTGGTCGATCCGTTGGGCGCTGCAATCGGCCATGCCCAAGCTTTGGTGCGCCTGAAAGTTCGTGCGGCAAAAGTCGGTCGATTTGCGCGTCCGCCAGCCAAGGCAGCTCATGGTGTGCCGGTGGCGCTCGCGGACCGTCTCGAACACCGCGACGCGATTTCCGGTGAGGGAGCATAGGCGATGGCCTCGAACTATGACTTGGCTATTCGAGGGGGGCGTGTTGTCGCTGCCTCGCAGACCTTTATCGCCGATGTCGGCATCCGTAACGGAAAGATAGCCGCGATCGCCGACCGGATCGCCGATGCCGGCGAAATCGTCGATGCCCGAGGTCTGCTGCTGATGCCGGGCGGAATAGACAGCCATGTGCACATCGCACAGCCAACCTCGGACGGCACCGAAATGGCAGATGGCTTCGAGAGCGCGACGCGGGCGGCCGCGGCGGGCGGCACGACCACGGTCATGCCATTCGTCCTGCAGGCGAAGGGCCAATCGCTGCGCGCGGCTGTGGACGATTACCATGCCAAGGCAGTTGGAAAGTGCCACGTTGACACCAGTTTCCACATGATCATCACAGATCCTACCGCTTCCGTGCTCGGCCAGGAACTGCCGGCACTGATCGCCGCCGGTTACAAGTCGTTTAAGGTCTTCATGACCTATGACGACCTTGTACTGAATGATCGGGAACTACTCGAGACCTTCGATACGGCCAAGCGTTTCGGTGCGACCGTCATGGTCCATGCCGAGGGCTATGATGCCATCAAGTTTCGCACCGCCCAATTGGAGTCCGAGGGCAAGACCGCTCCCTACTATCACGCGATATCCCGTCCTCAGTCGGTCGAACGCGAAGCGACCCACCGGGCCATCAGTCATGCCGAACTTGTTGGCGTGCCTATCGTCATCGTGCATGTATCAGGGCCTGAAGCGCTTGAGCAGATCCGCTGGGCAAGGGCGCGTGGTCAAACGGTGATCGCCGAGACCTGCCCGCAATACATTACCTTGACCGAAGGCGATCTGGCCGGCCTCAACATGGATTTCGAGGGCGCCAAGTACGTGTGTTCACCGCCGCCCAGGGATACCGCCAGCCAGGAAGCAATATGGGAAGGATT
>JBARWY010000076.1:0-19755 GCA_049647065.1 Devosia sp.
AGCAGTTCGCCAAGTGCGGTGCCGAACTGCTTGTTGTCAGTCCCGACATAGGCCGAACGCTGGCTATCCGGAGCATCGCTGTCGAAGGTGATGACCGGGATGCCGGCCTCGACGGCGCGGTTGATGACGGTGGTAGCGGCCGCGATGTCCGACACCGAGATGGCAAGGCCATCTACACCCTGCGTGATCAGGTCTTCGATGATCTGCGCCTGGGTAGCGGCTTCATGTTCCACCGGCCCGATATACGTGCACGTCACGTTACCGAGTTCCGAGGCGCGTGCCTCGCAACCGTCGCGGGCGAGGTCGAAGAACGGGTTGTTCATCGCCTTGGGTACCACTGCAAAAACCAGATTGTCCTGAGCGAACGCGGTGCCTCCCAGCATCAGCGACGCGATCGTGCCGAGCACGACGATTGACTTGTTCATTCTGTTCCTCCGAAAACCGGATATCCGGTCACCTTCGCCGGCGGACGATTCCGCCGGCCTCCCTACACCGCCACGCGGCCCCTCAGCCACGTGACGGCGATTTCAGCCGTTCCGCAGGGAACGGAGGCGGTCGACGAGCACGGCTGCCACGATGATGCAGCCCACTAGCGTCTGTTGCCAGTATGGATCGACCCTGGCGAGCACCAGGCCGTTGCGGATCACCTCGATCAGTACGCAGCCGATGATCGCGCCCGCCGCGCCGCCCACGCCGCCGGCCAGATTGGCGCCCCCGATCACCGCCGCTGCGATGATGGTCAGCTCATAGGCGGTGGCCAGATTGGCCGGCGCCGAGCCGAGCCAACCCGAAATGATGATGCCGTTGAAACCGGCGGCCAGACCACACAGGATATAGACCTGGATCTTGACGCGATCGACGTTGACGCCGGTCAGCCGGCCGGCGCTTTCGTTGCTGCCAATGGCGAATACGTGCCGGCCCCAGGCGGTGTGGGTCAGCGCCAGCCACATGGCGATGGCGCAGATGATCAGGTAGATGAACGCAATCGGTACCACATCGAAGAGCTTGCCGGCCGTTACGATCAGGAACAGATCCTTGTCCGGTCCGGACGGAAATGTGCCTCGGCCGTAGGTGGCGACATATGTCAGGCCGCGCACGATGGAGAGGGTGCCCAGGGTCGTGACGAACGGGCTGAGTTTCAGCTTGGCGATCGCCAGCCCGTTGAAAAGCCCCACCAGAGCCGCCGCGCCGAGCCCTGCCAGAAGGGCGAGCATCATCGCACCTCCCGGGAACAGCGCCACCGAAGCGCCAGCCAGGGCGCCCATGGTGAGTGAAGTCACTGTCGCCGAAAAGGCCATGGTCGAACCCACTGACAGGTCGATACCGCCGGTGATGATGACGAGCGTAATGCCCAACGTCGCAATGGCAATGAAGGAAAAATTGCGGGTGATGTTGGAGATGTTGCCCGCTGTCAGAAAATTGGGCGACAGCAGGCTCATCACCACGATGATGACGACGAGGGCGGCCAGCACATAGGCCGACTGGCTGGCAAGGAAACCCTTCTGCCAGAAGCGGGTGGCACGGACGTTGGAGAAGCCCTGCGGGCTCATGTCGTTGCTGGTGGCCATCACGCTACTTCCTTGGCGCCGGTAATGAGCGCGGTCACCTCTTCAGGCGACGTCTGGGTAATCGGCTTATCGGCAACCTTGGTGCCGCGGCGCATGACTATGACGCGCTCGCAGACCGCAAATACGTCGGGCATGCGGTGGGAAATGAGGATCACCGCAATGCCCGCATCCTTGAGCCGGTGGATGAGGTTGAGCACCTCCGCCACCTGGCGGACCGAGATGGCCGCGGTGGGCTCATCCATCAGGATCACCTTTGCATCTGCCAGTCGGGTGCGGGCAATGGCGACGGCCTGCCGCTGGCCGCCTGACATCTGTCGCACATAGTCGTCGGCGCGGGTCTCGGACTTGAGCTCGGCGAACAGTTCCGCCGCACGCTGGTTCATCGCATTGTGACGAAGGAACCGGAACGGCCCGACATTGTACTTGAGCTCCCGGCCAAGAAATATGTTCTGTGCCGCGGTCAGGTTGTCGGCCAGCGCGAGGTCCTGGTAGACGGTTTCGATACCAAGGCGA
This sequence comes from Devosia sp., assembly GCA_049647065.1. Classification (GTDB taxonomy): domain Bacteria; phylum Pseudomonadota; class Alphaproteobacteria; order Rhizobiales; family Devosiaceae; genus Devosia. Next base: position 2,082 of record JBARWY010000076.1, read on the forward strand.
CGCGCTTCGCCGGGGCTACCGATATGGGCTGGCGCGCCTTCGAAGGCCAGCGACCCCGAGGTCGGCTGATAGATTCCGGACATGACCTTGACCAGGGTGGATTTGCCCGCCCCGTTATCTCCCATCAGGCCGACGACTTCGCCGGGCGCGATCGAGAAGCTGACGTCGGACAAGGCCCGGATCGCGCCGAACTCCTTGGTTACCTTGTTGATTTCAAGTAGCGCCACAACACTCCCCCTGTTGGCACGACGTGAGTGCCAGCACGTGCCGACGGGCCGAAAACGGGCCCGGCGACGACTACGCAATGCATCTCTGATGCGCGGAGCTCCTCCCAGAACCCGCCGCGCCTATAATCACGGTTCTTATTAGTATTACAATATGAATTACAGCGCGAGCGTCCGTTCTGGTCGATGCGCGGACCTGGCCGGCATCCGGAGCGAGAAACTAGCGGGGCGGCGCGTTCGTAACTCGGGATAGCCTTGCCTCCGCCGCCAAAGTCGCCAAACTGTCATCAACCTGCGCTACCGCAGGGCACCCGAACCGCAGAATCGTCAGGCATCATGAACACCGTCGCCCTTGGGGAACTCGTCCTCACCAATGCCAGGATTGTCCTGGCCGACTCCGTCCTCGAGGGCTCCGTCCGGATCGATGGCGGCGTGATCACCGATATCGGCGCGCCAAGCCGGACGGGCGTCGATCTCGATGGGGACTATCTGATCCCGGGGCTGGTTGAACTCCATACCGATCACCTGGAAACCCACTATGCGCCGCGCCCCCGGGTGCGCTGGAACCCGGTTGCCGCCCTGCAGGCCCACGACGCCCAGATCGCCGCTTCCGGCATCACGACCGTATTTGACGCGATCCGCATCGGCCTCGACGAGGATACCGATGTCAGCGCCGAGGAAATGCGCATCCTGGCCGCGGCCATCCGTGCAGGCGCCCAGGCCGGGCGTTTGCGTTCCGACCATCACATTCACCTGCGCTGCGAAGTGTCGGCCCCCGATTGCCTCGAGAGTTTCCTCGCCATGCAGGACAACCCGCTGGTGCGGCTGGCCTCGCTCATGGACCATGCTCCGGGTCAGCGCCAGTTTGCCAGCCTCGAGGCCTACAAGGTCTATTACCAGGGCAAGACCAAGATGAGCGACGCCGAACTCGACGCGTTCACGCAGCGCCGCAATGCCCAGTCACAGGCCCATTCGGGCCGCCACCGGCGCGCTATTGCCGAGCTCTGCCAGGACCGGGGGATCGTGCTCGCCAGCCATGACGACGCCACCCGCGACCACGTGGAGGAAGCGGTGGCACTAGGAACCCATGTCGCTGAATTTCCCACGACTTTCGAAGCCGCAAGGGCCTCGCGCCAGGCGGGGATGGCTATCCTCATGGGAGGGCCCAATGTTGTCCGCGGCGGCTCCCATTCCGGCAATGTGTCGGCGCGGGCGCTGGCCGAGGCCGACCTGCTCGATATCCTGTCGTCGGACTACATTCCATTTTCCATGCTGCAGTCAGCATTCTCGCTCGCCGATGGTGTAGAGGGGATAAGCCTGTCCAAAGCCATCCAGATGGTGACCAAGCGCCCCGCCGAAGCCGCTGGTTTTCACGACCGCGGCGAGATCGCCATCGGCAAGCGGGCCGATCTCGTGCATCTGCGCATCGAGGATGGCGTTCCCATCGTGCTGACCGTATGGCGCCAGGGCCGTCGGGTGATATGAGCGGCACCTTCGTTGCCGTCGTGGGGCCGAGCGGAGTGGGCAAGGACAGCCTGATCGGATTTGCCCGATCGCGGTTGGAAGCTGGCGTCCACGTTGTTTTTGTCAGGCGCGTGGTGACCCGCGAGGCCCATGGCGGCAGCGAGGACCATGACAGCATGGACGCATCCGCGTTTGCTGAAGCCGAAACCGCAGGTCAGTTCGCGCTCAACTGGGATGCGCACGGATTGCGCTATGGCCTTCCAATTACTTTGGAAAATGATCTGGAAGCGGGCAGGGCGGTGGTCGCCAACCTGTCACGCGCCGTCATCCCAGCGCTGATGGCACGCTACCCAAGTGCATTGGTCATCTCGGTAACCGCAGACCGCGATGTCATCGAGCAGCGGCTGGCCGGTCGTGGTCGGGAGACCGCCGACTCCATCCGGCAGCGACTGGATCGCAGCGTCGTCGACAGCCTGCCGGCGAGCACGGTACGGATCGACAATTCGGGTGAGTTGAGCACGGCAGGCGAACAGTTTGTCCAGCTATTGCAGGATGTTGCGGGGCTGGTCAGGGCCTAACAGACGAAGACTATCCCCGCAAAAATCAAACCACTAGTTCCATCCGCTCGGCCGGAAACCGGCTCAGGGCGTAGGAGATGGGATTGTCATCCAGATCCGCGTCGATCGCCTCCGAAACCAGGAGGATTGCGCCCGGCGTCAGGCCCAGCAGCCTTGTCTCTTCCACATCGGCATGACGGGCCGAGATGCGCGTTGAAGCGCGGGCATAGTCGACGATGCCATAACTGGCAAAGGTAGCGGTGTAGGAGCGCAAGGGCGCGAAACGATCGGCGAAATCCGCGAAGGTCCGGTAAGCCAGCCACGTCGTTGCCCGCGACAGGGCGCGGCCGTCCGCCAGGGACAGCGTTTCCATCCGTACCACCTTGGCGCCGGGCCTGATGGCGAGGGCAGATGCCGCAGCAGCGCTCGCATTCTCGATCCGGCTCGAAAGCAGCTGGCCGCTGATCACGCTGGCTTGACCCGCCAAGCCCTCTGAAAATCTGGTCCGTTTTCCAATTGGATAGCTAAGCCTCCTCGCGCTACGCACGAAGGTGCCGCGTCCCTGCTCGGCGCTCACGACGCCCTCATCGGCAAGCACCGCCAAGGCGCGGCGTACCGTGTGGCGGTTGGCTGAGAAGCGCTCCGCCAGCATGGCTTCGGTGGGCAGACGATCGCCGGCCCCCAGCTTGCCGCCGACAATGTCGAGGCGGATGGTATCGGCGATGCGGCGCCACAGCGCGACGCCGCCGGAGACGTCTTTCGAAACTGTCATTGCATTTTCACACGGGAAGCGTAGGACCGGATTCAGGGCATTAGTTGTCTAGTGTAATAGACAACTGTAAGCCATCGAAAAATGAGGCAAGCATGCAGACGCAAACTTCGTTCGACACTCAGGCGAGAAAGGTCGCGCTCGACGTGCTGGCCCATGCCAGCTCGAAGGCACTGGCCAGCTTGTGGGACGCCTGGGCCGATAAGCCCGAGCATTCCAAAGTCCGCGGACCGGAAGTCGGCCTCGTCATGGTGCGGGGTCGGGCCGGTGGCGGTGGAGCGCCGTTCAACCTGGGCGAAGCCACGGTTAGCCGCGCCAGCGTGCGCATTGTAAGCGGGCAGGTGGGTCACGGGTATTGCCTCGGGCGCGATCTGGCCAAGGCCGAGATCATCGCCGTGATCGACGCGCTGTGGCAGCACGATGCTGCGCCGGTCGAGAGCCAGATTATCGAGCCGCTGCGGGCACTTGCTGCCAGCGCCGATCAGCTGCGTCGCGATGAATCGGCGGCTACGCGTGTCGACTTCTTCACCATGGTGCGCGGGGATAACTGAGATGGACGCTGTTTTCCTAGGCGGTTTCGCCGATCCGGTGCTCGACGCCCAGACCTCGTTCCGCGCCATCATGGACGCCCTGGCCAATCCCGGCAGAGCCCGCAAACTGGCCGAAACTGCGTTGGCAGAGGCGCCGTTACCGGCCGAATTGGCTAACACATTGTTAACGTTGAGCGACGCCGATACCCAGATCTGGTTGTCGGATACGCTGCGCAGCGCGCCCGTTGAGGCGTTTATCGCCTTCCATGCCGGCGCTCCGCTGACCCACGAGCCGGGCAAGGCGACATTTGCGCTGGTTGCTGGCGTCAATGAACTGCCGCGCCTCGACCAGTTCAACCTCGGTACGCAGGAATATCCTGATCGCTCGACCACCATCGTGCTGGCAGTGCCATCGCTCAACGGCGGTCCAGACCTGATCCTGCGCGGCCCCGGCGTCAACGACCACATCCATTGTAGCCCGGCCGGCCTGCCAGAGGATTTCGCCATGCAATGGGCCGAAAACCGCGAGCTGTTCCCTCGCGGCATTGATCTGCTGCTGGTCGCCGATGGCGAGGTGATGGGCCTGCCGCGCTCGACGCGCATTTCGGAAGGACACTGACATGTATGTAGCCGTCAAGGGCGGGGAAGCCGCCATTGCCAATGCCCATGCCTTGTTGGCAGATCGCCGCCGCGGCGACCGCTCGGTCCCGTCCCTGCGTCTCGACCAGATCGTCGAGCAGCTCGGTCTCGCCGTCGATCGTGCCATGGGCGAGGGCTCGCTTTATGACAAGGAATTGGCCGCTCTGGCTTTGCTGCAGGCGCGTGGCGACCTGATCGAGGCAATCTTCCTCGTTCGGGCCTACCGTACGACCTTGCCGCGCTTCGGCTATTCCAATCCTGTCGATACTGGCGCCATGCTGATCGAGCGCCGCATCTCGGCGACCTTCAAGGACCTTCCCGGTGGGCAGATGCTGGGGCCGACCTTCGATTATACCCACCGCCTGCTCGACCCGACCATTGCCGGCGGCGACGTTCCCACACCCATCACCCGTGAAGCCGAAACGGAACAGGCACCCCGCGTCACCGATCTGCTCGGCCGCCAGGGCCTGATGGAGCCCGATGGCGCAACCGATCCAGAGCGCGAGGTGGGTGACCTGACCCGCGAACCCCTCGATTTCCCCATCGACCGCGACTTGCGCCTGCAGGCATTGGCGCGCGGCGACGAAGGGTTCCTGCTCGCTCTGGGTTACTCGACCCAGCGCGGCTATGGCCGCAGCCACCCCTTTGTCGGCGAAATCCGCATCGGCGAAGTCGAGGTCGAATTCGACGTGCCTGAGCTTGGCTTCGCCGTCAGCCTGGGCCGGGTGAAAGTCACCGAGTGCCAGATGGTCAACCAGTTCAAGGGTTCCGCAAAGGTGCCTCCGCAGTTCACTCGCGGCTATGGCCTGGTCTTCGGCCAGGCCGAGCGCAAGGCGATGGCCATGTCGCTGGTCGACCGTGCGCTGCGCGCCCGCGAGTTCGGGGAGGACATCGTAGCCCCGGCGCAGGATGAGGAGTTCGTCATTTCCCATTCCGACAACGTCCAGGCCACGGGTTTCGTCGAACATCTCAAACTGCCGCACTACGTCGACTTCCAGGCCGAACTCGACCTGATCCGCCGCATGCGCGCCGAGCATGATGCCGCCAATCTCAAGGAGGCCGCGGAATGAACGCCGTCGCCCAGTACAACTTCGCCTATCTCGACGAACAGACCAAGCGGATGATCCGCCGGGCCATTCTCAAGGCCATCGCCATTCCCGGCTATCAGGTGCCGTTCTCCTCCCGCGAAATGCCCATGCCCTATGGCTGGGGTACCGGCGGCGTGCAGGTGACAGCCTCGATCATCGGGCCGGAGGACGTGCTGAAGGTCATCGACCAGGGCGCCGACGACACCACCAATGCCGTCTCCATCCGCGCCTTCTTCGCCAAGGTCGCGCAGGTCGAGACCACCACGCACACCGCCGACGCCACCATCATCCAGACGCGGCACCGCATCCCGGAAAAGGCCTTGGGGCAGGGCCAGATACTGGTCTACCAGGTGCCCATCCCCGAACCGCTGCGCTTCCTCGAGCCGCGCGAAACCGAGACGCGCAAAATGCATGCGCTCGAGGAATACGGGCTGATGCACGTCAAGCTCTATGAGGACATTGCGCGCCACGGCCGCATCGCCACGACTTATGCCTATCCGGTCAAGGTCGAGGGTCGCTACGTCATGGATCCGAGCCCGACACCGAAATTCGACAATCCCAAGATGCATATGAGCGCGGCTTTGCAACTGTTCGGCGCCGGCCGCGAGCACCGCATCTACGCCGTGCCGCCCTATACCGAAGTGGTGAGCCTCGATTTCGAAGACCACCCCTTCACCATCCAGCACTTTGCCGAGCCCTGCGCCCTGTGTGGTGCTGAACAGGTCTATCTCGATGAAGTCATCCTCGATGACCGCGGCGGGCATATGTATGTCTGCTCGGACACTGACAATTGCGAGGAACGTCGCGCTGCCGGTCATGTCGGTGCGCTGGGTATGGAGGCGGCGGAATGATGCTGATGTCGCGCCTAGACCATCACCCCCTCCCAACCTCCCCCATCGAGGGGCAGGTGCCACGCCACTCAATTGACCCCATCCAGTCCCGACCACCGGCCGATACCTCCCCATTGATAGGGGAGCCTCGGTGGGGGTGGCGCCCCGCACTCGATCTGACGATTGGTGAAGGAGATTCCCAATGAGCACAGAACCCCTTCTCCGCGTCGAAGGCCTGACCAAATATTACGGCTCGCGCCTCGGCTGTGCCGATGTCAGTTTCGAACTCTGGCCCGGCGAAGTCCTGGCCATCGTTGGGGAATCCGGCTCGGGCAAGACGACGCTGCTGAACTCCCTGTCAGCCACGCTCGAGCCAAGCTCGGGCCGGACCCTCTACCGCATGCGCGACGCGCAATGGCGCAACATCTATGAGTTGAGTGAGGCCGAGCGGCGCTTCCTAGTCCGCACCGACTGGGGCTTCGTACACCAGAACCCGGCCGATGGCCTGCGCATGACCGTTTCCGCCGGCGCCAATGTCGGCGAGCGACTGATGGCGGTCGGCGATCGCCACTATGGCCACATCCGCGACACGGCGCTCGACTGGCTCGGCCGCGTCGAGATCGCCGCCGATCGCATCGACGACCAGCCGCGCAGCTTCTCCGGCGGCATGCGCCAGCGGCTGCAGATCGCCCGCAACCTGGTCACGGGCCCACGCCTCGTGTTCATGGACGAACCCACGGGCGGGCTCGACGTCTCCGTGCAGGCGCGCCTGCTCGACCTGCTGCGTGGCCTTGTCGGCGAACTCGGCCTTGCCGCCATCGTCGTCACCCACGATCTCGCGGTGGCGCGCCTCCTGAGTCACCGCATGATGGTGATGAAGGACGGCTACGTGATCGAAGCCGGGCTGACCGACCGGGTGCTCGACGATCCGCGCGAGCCTTACACGCAATTGCTCGTTTCTTCGATCTTGCAGGTGTGATGATGATCGCTCTATCCGTCCAGAACCTCGCCAAAACCTTCACCATGCATCTGCGCGACGGGGTTATCCTCCCGGTGGTGGAGAACGTGAACTTCACCGTCCGACCCGGCGAATGCGTCGTGCTCGGTGGCCCGTCGGGCGCCGGCAAGTCGTCCATTCTCAAAATGGTCTACGGCAACTATGGCGTCGATGCCGGCTCGATCGTGCTTCAGCATCACGGCGATGCCGTCGATCTCGCCACCGCCGACCCGCGCACAGTGCTAACCCTGCGGCGTGACTCCATCGGCTATGTCAGCCAGTTCCTGCGCACCGTGCCGCGCGTTTCGGCGCTGGATGTCGTGGCAGAACCGCTAGTGATCCGTGGAGTGAATAGACTCGAAGCCCAGCAGCGCGCCCGCGACCTGCTCGCACGGCTCAACCTGCCGGAGCGCCTGTGGAGCCTGCCACCAGCCACCTTCTCGGGTGGCGAACAGCAGCGCGTCAATATCGCCCGCGGCTTCATCACCGATCATCCGGTGCTGCTGCTCGACGAGCCGACAGCGTCGCTCGACGCTACCAACCGGACCGTGGTCGTAGCCATGATTGCCGAGAAGAAGGTCGCTGGAGTGGCTCTGCTGGGCATCTTCCATGACGAGGATGTACGCCAACAGGTCGCCGATAGAATCGTCGACGTCACGGCCTTCGCGCCGAGGGCAGCAGCATGACCCGGCTCGGCGAACAGCCCTACATTCATCCGACCGCACAGGTCGCCAATTCGACCCTCGGCCGTTACACAGAAATCGGCGCCGGCAGCCACGTGTCGCGCTCCACCATCGGCGACTATTCCTACTGCGTCGAGAACACCCAGATCGCCTATGCGACCATCGGCAAGTTCGCCAATATTGCCAGCCATGTGCGCATCTATGCCAGCATGCACCCGATGGAACGCGCCTCGCTGCACCACTTTACCTATCGCTCGGCCTGGTATTTCGAGGGCGAAGAGGACGATCAGGCCTTCTTCGACTGGCGCGCAGGGCAGGGCATCACCATCGGTCACGACACCTGGATCGGCCATGGCGCGGTGGTCATGCCGGGAGTGACGATCGGCAATGGAGCGATCATCGGCTCCAACGCCGTGGTCACCAAGGACGTGGCCGATTTCGCCATCGCCGTGGGTGTGCCTGCGCGGACGATCAAGCAGCGGTTTGACGACAAGGTTGCTGGGCGGTTGGACGCCATGAAGTGGTGGGACTGGGAGCACAAAAAGCTGCACGAGGCGCTGCCGGATTTCCGCAAGCTGGGGATCGAGGCGTTCCTGGAGAAGTATGAGGGGTAGCTCTGTCGTTCTTCCACTCTCCCTCACGGGAGAAGGAAGAGGCCCGCGACAACCCACCACACCTTGCCGGTGCACAGTCACGCAACCGTCACCCAACCGTTATCCCAGCTTCACGCCGCCGCCCTAGCACTGCCGCAGGTCAACGGGCAGGGGCGCTTAATGCTCAAGATTTCCAACGTATCACGACGCTTCGGTGACAAGCTCGCCGTCAGGGACGTGAACCTTGAAATCCCCCAGGGTCAGATGGTCGGGATTATCGGCCGTTCCGGCGCCGGCAAGTCCACCCTGCTGCGCATGATCAACCGGCTGAACGACGTCTCGGCCGGCTATATCGAATTCGGGGGCGTAAAGGTTTCCCAACTGCGCGGGCCGGCCCTGCGCAACTGGCAGCGCGATTGCGCCATGATCTTCCAGCAGTTCAACCTCGTGCCGCGCCTCGACGTCATCACCAATGTGATGCTCGGCCGGCTCAACGGTCGCAACCCCGTTCTCAACCTGCTGCAGATGTTCGGGCCTGACGAGCAGCTCGCCGCCCTCAAGGCACTGGAGCGCCTCGACATCGCCCAGACAGCCACCCAATGGGCGCAAACCCTCTCCGGTGGCCAGCAGCAGCGCGTCGCTATCGCCCGGGCGCTGATGCAGAACCCGCGCATGATCCTGGCCGACGAGCCGATCGCCTCGCTCGATCCGCGCAATGCGCAGATCGTCATGGACAGCCTGCGCGATATCAATGCCGAGGGCATCACGGTCATCACCAACCTGCATACGCTCGATACGGCACGCGCCTATTGCGAGCGCATCATCGGCATGGCTGCCGGCAAGGTGGTGTTCGATGGCACGCCGGACGAGCTGACCACCGACGTCGCCCGCACCATCTACGGCGCCGATGGCCTCAAGGAGGCCTTTTCCGAGGCCATGACCTCGACTTCGATCGCGCCGATCGCACTCAAGACACCGGCAGCCCACCCGGCGCCGTAACCCGTTCCGCGGCCCGCATCGGGCCCGCTGACAAACCGCGTCACAAAGGAAGAAACCCATGACCGCGCTCCGCACAATCCTGCTGGCCTCCGTGGCCCTCACCATGTCCACCGCCGCCTTCGCCCAGGACGTCACCGTCCTGCGCATCGGGCTCGATGGCGGCGAAAACGAAGCCGACCAGCTGCGCCGTTCCGAATGTGTCGCCGAGCCTCTGAAGGCCGCCACGGGCGTGTCCGAAGTGCAGTTCTTCCCATCGCCGGACTATAACGGCATCATCCAGGGCCTGCTCGGCGGCACCATCGACATCGCCATCATGGGCGCGTCGTCCTATGCAGCCATCTACCTGCAGGACCCGGAAGCCGTTGACCCGGTGCTGACCACCCAGCAGGAAGACGGTTCGACCGGCTACCACACCATCATGGTGGCGCGCGCTGACAGCGGCATCACCGATCTGGCTTCGACCAAGGGCAAGAAGCTCGGCTTCGCGGATCCGGACTCCACCTCGGGCTTCCTGATCCCCAGCGTTGCCCTGCCCACCGATATCGGCGCACCGATCGAAGAGTTCTACGGCGAAACCGGCTTCGGCGGCGGTCACGAGAACCTCGTTCTCGGCGTCCTCGACGGCACTTGGGACGTCGGCACCACCTTCGGCTCGGGCCAGGGCGAATTCGCCGAAGGCTACACCTCCGGCAACCTGCGCATCATGGTCGACAAGGGCATGCTCGACATGGACGACCTGGTCGAAGTCTGGCAGTCGCCGATCATCCCGAACGGCCCGCTGATGGTGTCCAACAAGCTGCCGGCCGACATGAAGGAAAAGGTCACCGCCTTCTTCAAGGGTCTCCCGGAAGCCGATTTCGAGTGCTTCGACGCCTTCACCGCTGGTGGCTACACCAACTTCGTCGACGCCGGCCAGCCGCTCTACCAGACCATCATCGACGCTCGCAAGTCCGTCATCGGCGGTTGATCCACACTCCAGCGGCGGCGCTTCGGCGTCGCCGCTTTTCCTTGAGAGACGGTGACCATGGCCGACATTGCCAACAGTCCTGATGGACTGACGCCTGCCAGCCATGACCTGCTGCGCCAATATCGCAGCCAGGTCATGACACGCCGGGTCTATTCCCTGCTGATCGCGGCTGGGGTGTTGGTGGCGCTGGTCCTGGCGATGAACTACGCCAATGCCGCCAATTCCGGGAAGTTCTTCGACCGGCTTCCCTACATGTTCGATTTCATCAAGAACTTCGTGCCGCGCGATCCCTTCGAGATTTTCCGCGCCATGTTCGGCCTCGAGTCGCCGTATTTCGACGGCTCGGCCAAGTATGATTACACGTCCGGGCGGGTCTACCTGACCGACAGCCTCTACATCCCCAACTTCGTCTACCAGCTGATCATCACGGTCAACATCGCGATCGTCTCCACCATCATTGGCGGTACCATCGCCTTCTGCCTGTGCTTCTTTGCGGCCACCAACCTGGTTGGCGCGGGGGCCGTGCGCTGGTTCATGCGCCGCATCATGGAAGTGTTGCGCGCCTTCCCCGAGATCGTGGTCGCTGGCCTGCTCACCGCAGTCCTGTCGATCGGCCCCATCGCCGCCATCGTGGCTGTCTCGCTCCACACCATCGGTGCACTCGGCAAGCTGTTCTTCGAAGTGGTCGAGAATGCCGACATGAAGCCCGATGAGGGGCTGAAGTCGGTCGGCGCCACCTGGCTGGAGCGCGTGCGCTACGCCATCGTGCCCCAGGTGATGCCCAATTTCGTGAGCTACACCCTGCTGCGCCTCGAGATCAACGTGCGCGCCTCTACCATCATCGGGGCGGTGGGCGGTGGGGGTATCGGCGAAGTGTTCCGGCTATCGATCGGCCGCGACTATGCCGCGCAGACCTATGCCATTATCATCATGCTGCTCGTCACCATCATCGCCATCGACCAGTTCTCGGGCTGGCTGCGCCGCCGCCTCGTCGGCGATCAGGGCTTCGACGTCGCGCGGGGGAGCGTCTAATGTCGGCGATCAGTGCGGCTGAGCGTATCAGGCTGGAAAAGAAGTTTCCCGCCGTTTTCAGGCAGAGCTTCCTCAGGCGCTTCGGCCTGCCGCTCGGCATCGGCCTGACGCTGCTCTACCTCGTCTTCTGCTGGTTCTTCTTCGGCGTCGGCCCCGCCATGCAGAACGGCAAGTGGGACCGTGCCGCCATCTATGTGCAGGACTGGTACTCCTGGCGCGCCCAGCCGCGCCTGCGTTTCGAAGACGGCGCCGTGGTGCCACAATGGTCGAGCCGCGCTCAATATCCCGAAGGCGCCACCATCGACTGGCTCACCCCGCATGACGACGGCAGCATGACCGTCACCTTCGGCGGCGAACAAAACCGCCTCGACATCGGCACGACCCAGGTTGAGGTCTATGTCGACGGCGTCGCCTGGCCCGTTGCTATCACCGAAGAGGGGGCATTTGCACCGGCAGGCGCGCCCTCTGCTATCGTGCAGGATCGTCAGAAAGTCCTGGTGAATTACGGCTTTGCCGGGCAGGCCGAAATCCGCGACAACCAGGTCGCCATCCAGCGCCGTTTCTTCGGCTGGGCCAACTTCCTCTACGACCCCAAGTCGCCGCTTTGGGGCCACGACCTGTTCTCGACCATCGGCCTCGTCTTCTCCGGCGACCGTGTCGATCCGGCCATATCCAATGCCGAGCTTGTGCTCAAGGAATGGCTGGGCAACCAGGCCTGGCAACATGGCGATATCCTCACCAAGCTGATGCAGACGCTGGTCATGGCATTTGTCGGCACGCTGCTGGCGACGCTGGTGGCCTTCCCGCTGGCCTTCATTGCCGCGCGCAACATCACCCAGAGCCGTCCGGCCAACTGGTTCATGAAGCGATTTTTCGACTTCATCCGCTCGGTCGACATGCTGATCTGGGCGCTCTTCTTCACCCGCGGCTTCGGCCCCGGTCCTATCCCCGGCATCGCGGCTATCTTCTTCACCGACACTGGCGCCTTGGGCAAGGTCTATGCAGAAGCGCTGGAAAACGTCGACGACAAGCAGCGCGAAGGCATGAAATCGGTCGGTGCCAGCCCGCTCTCGGTCAATCGCTACGGCGTTGTGCCACAGGTCCTACCGGTCTTCGTCTCCCAGTCGCTCTACTTCTGGGAAAGCAACACACGCTCTGCCACGGTGATCGGCGCGGTAGGCGCCGGCGGCATTGGCCTCAAGCTGCTGGAATCGATGGGCACCAATTCCGACTGGGACAAGGTCGCCTATATGGTCCTGCTGATCCTGATCGTGGTCTTCGCCTTCGACAATATCTCCAACGCTATCCGTTCGCGGCTGATCGGGCCAGCCGCCCACTAACGCGCCTTTTAGTCGTCCTGCTCCGCTCGACCGATCACGGTGTCACATTTTAGCAACATTTGTGTTGAAGGGTCCGCCGAATTGGGTCAGACTCTGTCTTTGCGGCGGAGATGGAGTGCTTTCGGGCATTTATGAGTGAAGTGACGGCGACGAACGAGGGGGCCCGGCAGGGCGTCGTCAGCGAGGTGGCCAAGCCGGCCAGGTCGCCGTTTGCGTCTGCGCGCAATAACCGGCCCCTGCGCATCCTCGGCTTCATCGTGGTTTTTGCCTCGGTGCTGATGTCGTCGCTGTCGTTCCTGATTCTGTCCGGCACCACCAATATCGAGCCATCGACCACGGTCTGGACCGTGATTTGGATCGTCACCGGCATTCTTGTGCTGTTGGTGATCGCCCTCGTGGTAACCGAGGCCGTGCTGTTGTTCCAGGCGCGCATGCAGGGGCAGGCGGGCGCCGGCATGCAGATCCGCATGGTGACCATGTTTGCGCTCGTCGCGGCGATACCGGCCTTCATCGTGGCCGTGGTAGCCACCATCGCCCTCAATCAGGGCTTGGACCAGTGGTTCTCCGAGCGGACCCGGGCCATGGTGGAGAGTTCCCGGCTGGTGGCCCGTTCCTACATGCTCGAGCATGCGCAGGTGCTGCGCGACGACGTCATCTGGGTGGCCGAAGAGCTGGAGCAGGCCCACGCCACCTTTGACGAGGACCAGGAACGCTTCCAGCGCATCCTGACGGCTCTTGCTGTAACGCGGTCGCTTCCCTTCACCTCACTGGTGACGGCCAGTGGCGAAACCCTGATGCGCGCGCAGATTGCCGTGCAGGGCGCTTATCCGCAATTGCCCGAAGGCATCACCGAGGGACTTGTCGAAGGCATACCGGCGGCCATTGCGCCCGGGCGGATCAACCTCGTTGGCTCCGTCATCAAGCTGCGGGGCTACGAGGATACCTACCTGTTCGTCGCCCGGCCGGTCGAGGCCGAGGTGCTCGAATATATGCAGCTCACCGATGAGAACATCACCGAGTACCGGGAATACGCGTCCAACCGGCTGGTATTCCAGATCACCTTCACCATCATGTATGTCGGCCTTGCCGTGGTCCTGCTGCTTGCAGCCCTGTGGATCGGCATCGCATTGGCCAACCGCTTCGTCGACCCGATCCGAAACCTGATGATCGCGTCGAACCGGGTGAGCCGCGGCGATCTGGACGTGCAGGTGCCGGTGCAGGAGGGCAGGGGCGACCTGCGAGACCTCAGCAACGGGTTCAACCGCATGACCGGGCAGCTGAAGAGCCAGCGCGAAGCCCTGGTGACCGCCAGCGAAATGAACGAGAAGCGGCGCCAGTTCACCGAGGCAGTGGTGGAAGGCGTGTCGGCCGGCATCATCGGGCTAGATCCGTTCGGCGCGGTGACGCTGGTCAACGCCCGCGCCTGCGAAATGCTCGGCCGCGACGAAATCGACCTGATGGGCGAGCCCATCGAGAAGGTTATGCCGCTGCTGGCGCCGACCCTGGAGCGGGCGCGTTCGGCCCGGCGCGGCCAGGTGCGCGACCAGATCCAGCTCGGCAACGAAGCCGACCAGCGCACCTATCAGGTGCAGCTGACTCGCGAAGGCTCGATAACCGAATCCAAGGGCTATGTGCTGACCTTTGACGATATCACCGATCTCGAATCCGCCCAGCGCACCAGTGCCTGGGCCGATGTGGCGCGCCGCATCGCCCATGAGATCAAGAACCCACTGACGCCCATCCAGCTCTCTGCCGAACGGCTGCGCCGCCGCTACGGCGCGCGGCTGGAAGACGACCGAGACGTGTTCGACAAGTGCATCAACACCATCGTGCGCCAGGTGGGCGATATCGGCCGCATGGTCGACGAGTTCTCGGCCTTTGCCCGCATGCCCGAGGCCGCGCCCGAGATCACCGACCTCAGCGACACCGTGCGCCAGGCAGTCTTCCTTGAGAGCGTTCGCCTGCCGGAAATCACCATCCGGACGCTTCTGCCCGAGGACGCAATATACGCCTGGTTCGACAATCGCCTGATCGCGCAATCGCTTACTAATTTGATCAAGAATGCCGTGGAGGCCTTTGAATCCGTTGACATGTCGGATAATTGGCAGCCCACGATCACGGTCGAAGCCCAGCTCGAAGGCAACCACGCCCGCGTCGCTGTCTCCGACAATGGCAGGGGCTGGCCCAAGGATAACCGCCAGCGCCTGCTCGAGCCCTATATGACGACCCGAGAAAAGGGCACTGGCCTTGGCCTCGCCATCGTCGCCAAGATCATCGAACAGCATGGCGGCATCGTCGAACTGATCGACGCGGAGCCCGACCCCATAGGCCGGATCGGTGCTTGCGTGACATTCACGCTACCCCTGCAAACACCCACCAAGACTTCAGAGGCGGAAGGTCCGAACCAGTCGGAACCCGTATCTGCCCAACAGGAGGAACCGCTCACCTCAGCGGTGGTTCACAAGTAATGGCACTTGATATTCTCATCATTGACGACGAAGACGACATCCGCGACCTGATCGCGGGCATCCTCGAGGACGAGGGCTTCGAGACGCGACAGGCCCACGATGCCGATAGCGGCCTCAACGAGATCGCCCGGCGGCGGCCGAGCCTGGTTTTCCTCGATATCTGGATGCAGGGGTCGCGCCTCGACGGACTCCAACTGCTCGACGTGTTCCAGAGCCAGCACCCCGACATGCCGGTGGTGATGATCTCGGGCCACGGCAATGTGGAGACAGCCGTCTCCGCCATCCGCCGCGGCGCCTACGACTACATCGAGAAGCCGTTCAAGATCGACCGCCTGCTGCACATTACCCAGCGGGCGATGGAAGCAACGCGGCTGCGCAACGAGGTGGCTGAACTCAAGGAACGCTCGGCGACCAAGAGCGCCGACATGGTGGGCACCTCGCCGTCACTGCAACAGGTGCGCGGCATCATCGAGAAGTCCGCGCCAACCAATTCGCGCATCTTCATTTCAGGGCCATCTGGCACGGGCAAGGGCCTCGTGGCGCGGCTGATCCATCAGCGCAGCCCACGGGCTGAATCCCCGTTCGTCGAAATCAACGCCTCGCTCTATGCGCCCGAAGAAGTGCCGGTCGTGCTGTTCGGCCGGGAAGCGCGGGAAAAGACCGGCATCCTCAAGGTCGAGGTCGGTGCCCTCGAAAAGGCTCATGGCGGCACGCTTTACCTCTCCGAGGTGACCACGCTGCCGGCCGCGACCCAGGCGGCTTTGTTGCGCACCCTGGTCGAAAACCGGTTCAACCGCGTGGGTGGCACCCAGGCGGTGCCGATCGACGTCCGCATCATTTCCTCCAGTTCGCAGAACGTCGCCGCACAGATCGAGTCGGGCGAGTTGCGCTCGGACCTGTTCCACCGGCTGTCCATCGTGCCGCTGCCACTGACCCCGCTCAAGGAACGCCGCGAAGACGTCCCGCCGCTGGTGAATGTGTTCATCGAGCAGGTCTGCCGCATGCACAACCTGCAGCGGCTGACCGTCGGTGACGACGCCATCGCGGTGTTGCAGGCGCAGGAATGGCCGGGCAACGCGCGGCAATTGCGCAATTCCATCGAGCGTCTGCTGATTCTGATGAAGGACCAGCAGCCGGAAGACGGAATCATCACCGCTTCCATGCTGCCTTCAGACATTGGCGAGGTGTTGCCCACCGTGGGGGATACCGACGCATCGGCCCATCTGATGAGCCTGCCGCTGCGAGATGCACGCGAGGTGTTCGAGCGGCAATACCTGCTTGCCCAGATCGAGCGTTTTGGCGGAAACATTTCCAAGACGGCGGAGTTTGTCGGCATGGAGCGCAGCGCGTTGCACAGGAAGATCAAGTCGCTTGGACTCTGAAAACCCTCTGAAAATTCTGGCGTGCCATGCAATTGGCGCGGTAGGCACGAAAAGTGATCTGTGCCATAGTGCATGATACGTGATGAATTCATGTCGGCAGGAACTGGGCGGCAGTTCCAGCGCCGGACTGGCAGGTAGTTGCAACGACGACAGCGACAAGCAATGCCGCGAAAAGAGGCCTCTATGGCGAACGAAAAACAACAAAATCTCCAGGATTCCTTTCTCAATCACGTTCGCAAGCAGAAAGTACCGGTGACGATCTTTCTCGTGAACGGTGTGAAACTGCAGGGCGTGATCACCTGGTTCGATAATTTCTGCCTGCTGCTGCGCCGCGATGCGCAGTCCCAGCTGGTCTACAAGCACGCTATCTCGACCATCATGCCAGGCGCGCCGATCCAGCTGTTCGATCCAGAGCAGAACCACGACAGCGACTGACAGGCGGCAATGTGACCGATTTTGACGACGAAGAGGCCGTCCAGCGGGGCGGCCCGAAGGCGTTTATAGACCAGCGCGAGCAGCCCACGCGCGCCGGTTTGGTGGTGCCTGAGGTGCGTGGGCAGGTTTCGCAGCATTCCATCGAGGCCCGCAAGGCGGAGTTCGAGGGCCTGGCCGAGGCCATTCGCCTCGACGTGGTCTTTTCCGAGATCATCAAGGTCCGCGAGATCAAGCCCGCCACCTTCATCGGCGGCGGCCACACCGAGACGCTGGCGGCACGGGTAAAGGCCGAGAAGATCGATCTGCTGCTGGTGGATGCCGGCCTCACCGCCATCCAGCAGCGCAATCTCGAGACCGAGACGGGCGCCAAGGTACTCGACCGTACGGCCCTCATTCTCGAAATCTTCGGCGAGCGCGCGGCGACGCGTGAAGGCGTGCTCCAGGTCGAGCTTGCGCACCTCAACTACCAGAAGGGGCGGCTGGTCCGGTCCTGGACTCACCTGGAACGCCAGCGCGGCAGCGGTGGCACCGGCTTCATGGGCGGCCCGGGCGAGACGCAGATCGAAAGCGATCGCCGCCAGATCATGGACCGCATCGTGTTCCTGGAAGACCGGCTGGAAAAGGTCAAGAAGACCCGCGCCCAGCAGCGCCAGCAGCGCGATGGCACGCCCATCGTT
>JBARWY010000077.1:0-29358 GCA_049647065.1 Devosia sp.
GGCAACGGCGGCGACGACGACAATGGCGGCTGGGGCGGCAACGGCGGCGACGACGACAATGGCGGCTGGGGCGGCAACGGTGGCGACGATCACGACAATGGCGGCTGGGGTGGCGGTAACGGTGGCCGTGGCGATAACGGCGGCCACCACGGCAATCATTGATCGTGCAGGAGAGACGACCTATGACCCGCAATCTCGAAGTCTTGCGTGGGGGCAAATTGCCCCCACTGCGTCGTCATAGGTTCGCCGGCTGGTTTTTTACCACCGTCGCAATCTGCAGCAATTCTCCAGTTCACGCCGATGAGCCATACGCTGTGCGAACAGTTTGGGACGAATATACCGAGAGCAATCTCAACATCTCGGTCTTCGTGTTTCGGGATGCGAACCGCAACGGGGTTTATGATCTCGAAGATCGTCCGATGTCAGGGATCAGCGTCAACAGCAGCGGCGTGGGAAAACCTGCATCAGCAATTTCGAATGGTAGCGGTTTCGCCAACTTCGCCATGTCAGGTACGGACCGCGGAGTCGAAATAAAGTTTGAAGGCGAATATCAGTTCGATGTCCAAGTTCCACCGCGCTGGGCGGTGACAACGGGCAACGAGAGCCAAACCACCCGCTTTGACCTGTTTCCCGGAAGTCCCGCCGATCTTGTGGCTCGACCCGCTCCGGCTCTTGTTGGGTTGGCGCCCGATCTTTGGATCGAAGGTCACATACCAACACCTTTGACGCTTACCGCCAGGTCCGTCGGCGAGGTTCAGGAGGCAGTATCGAACGAGGCGGGAAACTTCACGTTACCCGTGCAGCCCGGCGATTGGGAAATGTCGTCTCCGACCATGCCCAAACCGCGTCAGATTGCTGTCGTTGCAACGCCCATACGACTGACGGAGAGCTGGCTGCTACAAGGGGAACCGCCAAGCGGACTTACCGGAATTGAGGCGACTTTTGACGACCTGCAAAGCGAGGGTGTCCTCAAAATACCGTCAGGCTATGTGGGACTCGACTGGAATAATTTCGTGATGACCCATCAGAAATTCTATGATCCCGAAGGCTATCGCAACGGCGTCCTTTCCGGGGAATTTCTGGCCTATAACGGCTCCGGCCACCCGGCTGCGATCAGCCGGGATAAGCCGTTCGATTTTGTCGGAGGCTATTTCGGCGCCTCCACCCTGCGAGCTGAAGGAGAAACGCTGATCATCACCGGATGGCAGGACGAGCAAGAGGTCTACCATGAGAGCCTGGCGCTCTCGGCCCTCGGACCAGTTTTCGTTGCTGCGGATTTCCGCGGCGTTACGCGCGTTGAATTCAGGACGGAGCACTACTGGCAGTTTACCGCCGACAACCTGTCCTTCCGGCTGAACTGAGCTAGTGCCAGACCATCGGGTCGGCACCGGAAACGGCCAGTAGCCTGTACCGCGTTTCCTGGAGCGGGATCACATTGGCTGCCAGGTTGTCCAGAACCAGATCCGACACGTCTGTCTTGACGATAAGGATTGCATGGTCGACGCCCTGCGGCGCCTTCACATAGCCGATGCGCAATGAACTCGGCGGGAAGCCTGCATTGATGAGCGCCCGTCGCTTGCTGAGAACATAATCCTCACAGTCGCCTGCCGATGCACCAATCGTCCAGACATCACCGGCAGGATCGTTCCGGGGGCGGATGGAATTGTTCACCTGCGAATTGACACGCGCGATCTTGCCGAGAACGGCGTCGGTCAGGTTCACGCTCGAGCTGCCACCGCCTTGGCACTCCTGTGGGTGCTGCAGGCACATCAATTGAAATCCCACGGGCGCCATCGAGGCTGCGTTGGCTGGTGACGCCATCGTCATGGCGATTATGGATGCCACAAACGTCGTCAGCAGCGCACCGGAATTTCGCAATTTCATGGCGAGCACCCTCGGGGAATGCCAATCAGAGTGGCTGTTGCGCGTTTATGGATCGTTAAGATTCGGGGAAGTTTCCAAACCTCGATTGGCAGCGGTGTGGGGCAGATGTTGGGCAACCTAGCCGGCGGCCCGCTTCTGAACAGGCGAAGGGGCTCGGGTCACGCTGGCGGCATTGCGCCCCCCCAAACAGATATTGGTGCGCCCCAGGCATCGCGAGCCGGCGTCACGTCTCGGGAACATTTCCGCCGCGACGCCGTCTAATTGGCAGAGGAGCGGAGACTATGGGTTCACAGGCGGTCCGGCAGGAGCACGACATCATGAGCCTTGACGATGGGGCGCTGGTGGAACTGGCGCGTCACCGGCACGAACAGGCGATCCGCACCCTGATCCAGCGTCATAACCAGCGCCTGTTCCGGACAGCGCGGGCGATCCTGCGCAGCGACAGCGATGCCGAGGACGTCGTGCAGGCCAGCTACGTCAAGGCTTTCACCAAGCTTGACGGGTTCCGGGGAGACGCCGCCTTTTCGACCTGGCTGACCCGCATTGCGCTCAATGAGGCGTTGGGCCGGGCGCGGGCTCGGAGGCCGACCGTGGGGATCGAACACATCGAAATGCAACAGGCGCAGGCGGGAGGAGAGATTGTCCTCTTTCTCATGACCCCTGCCGCCGATCCGGAGGCGGAGATGTCACGCCAGGAAATCCGCAAGCTGCTCGAGGCGGCCGTCGACGAGCTTCCAGTCATCTTTCGGGCGGTGTTCGTACTGCGCGACGTCGAGGGTCTCAGCGTCGAAGAGACCGCATCGCACCTGGACATCAAGCCCGAGACGGTCCGCACGCGGCTCCATCGGGCAAGGCGCCTATTGCGGACCGCCATCGAGAAGCAGGCGAGGGGGACATTTGCCTCGCTGTTTCCGTTCGACGGTGCGCGCTGCGCCTCAATGGGCGATCGCGTGATGCGGGGCCTGTCCAGCCAGTCCAAACCGACGGACAGGCGTGCTGACGGTTAGCCCTTGTTCCAGCGTCCCATATGCCGGAGCTTGCGGGACTGCTGCAGCAGGTGCCCCGACAGCAGGGTTTTCACCGTGTCGGCAGCCGGGCGCGGACCTGTCGGGGCGATGAGCATCCGGCCGCCAATGCTGGCATATATCGTCTCATTCTCGATGAAGTAGCTTGCCCGGTGCGGGCTTCCCTCGTGGTTGATCTCGATTTCCAGAACTTGAGAAGTTCGTTCCATCCGTCGCGGCCTCCAACCTGAAAGCAGGATGCTGCCGGCACGGGGCGACGTCAATATTTCAAGTCATCGAGATCGATGACGGGCTCGTGAGGCCGCGAAGTTTGGGCAGCACATGGGCGCCGAAAGCCTCGATGAATGGCCGCTGGTTTGTGCCGACGTTGTGGAGATACACAGTGTCGGCACCGAGCTCGGCGTAGCTGGCGATGCGCGCCGCCTGTTCGTCCAGATCGGCCGATACAGCCACCATCTCGCCGATGTGCTGGCGCCCGACCATACGGCCGATCCGGTCGAAGTCGGCCGGGCGGCGGAGGTCCCAGTTGACCTCGCCGCCAGCAGCGGCGCCTGCCCATTGATCGATGGCTTGCGCAAAGGCCTGGTCGCTGGTGGTCGCCCAAGACAGGGCATGCTGGATCATGACGGGCTTGCCCTCGCCACCGCCCGACCGGAAGGCCTGGACGACGCGGGCGACCGAGGCGGGATCACCACCCGTGGTCAGCAGACCGTCGGCCCAGGTGCCGACGAAGGCCGCGGTCTCGGGCGTTACTGCCGCGCCGAACAGCGGCGGCACCATGGGAGGGAGTGAATAGACGCGGGCTTCGATCACCGTCACGCGGCCGCGGTGCGTTACCGTTTCGCCGCGCAGCAACCGCCTGATGATCTCGACACATTCCGCCAGTCGGGCATTGCGTTCCGGTTTTTCCGGCCACGCTTCTCCGGTGATCGCCTCGTTGATAGCCTGCCCGCTTCCCAGCGCCGTCCAGAGCCGACGCGGGAACATCTCTGCGAGTGTGGCGATTGCCTGGGCAACGATGGCCGGGTGATAGCGGTAGCCGGGCGCGGTTATCGTGCCAAAAGGCAATTGCGTGCGCGCGAGTGCTGCGCCGAGCCAGCTCCAGGCAAAGCCTGATTGCGCCTGCCGTTCGCTCCATGGATGAAAATGGTCCGAGCACTTGATGGCGTCGAAGCCGGCCTGCTCAGCTGCGACCGCCAGATCGAGCAAGGCACCGGGCGAGAATTGCTCGTGCGAGGCGTGGAAACCAATCTTCATGAGGGGACGGCCATCTCTGGTGTCTAGCGCCTGTGGCGACGAACAAGGTGCAGCGCCAGCGCCGCTGGCAGGGCAAAGCCCAACGCGGCCCAGGACATGGGCCTGGGGGCACCCTTGACCGGAGGCGGCTCGAGCCCTGGGCGGGCGAGCGGCCAGGCACGGCCAACGGTGTCGGCCATATACGCGCCGCGTTCGCCGAGCGGGGCTTCCGGACCTGTCGTACTGTCGCGGGCCGTCTGGTGTTCGATTTCCGAGTTGAGTTCGGCGCCGATGATGACCAGCGTGATGGTAATCCATAGCCACGACATCAGGCCGATTGTCGCCCCGAGCGAGCCATACGTGGCGCTGTCATCGGTGAAGTTGGTGACGTACCAGGAGAACGCCACGGAGACGATCCCGAAGAGTGGCACCGTCAGGACGACGCCCGGCGTGATCCAGCGCCATTTTGCCAGCTCCCGACTCGGACCCCACCGGTAAAGCGCCGCCAAAGCTGCGATCAGTACCGCCAGCATGATGCCGTAGGATACGATGCGGAGTGTCCATTCGAGGCCGGCGCCGCCCGGCAGGAGGACTATGGCCGCGGGAAGAACGATGATGACGGTCAGCGCTATGACGGCCGCAAGCGCGCCTCCGGCGGTGAACAGCAGCGCCAGGCCGTTGAAATGGAGGAAGGAGCGCCGTTCTTCTTCGCCATAGGCGATGTTCATGGCCTCGAACAGCGCCTTGATGCTGGCACTGGCACTCCACAGGGCCAGTGACACCGAGAAGATCAGGGTGAGGCCCAGCGTATCGTTGCTCTGGCGCGTCAACCTGGTCAGCTCATCGCGAATGATCTCGATCGCGGCCGGCGGCACAATGCCGACCAGAAGGTCGACCTGCTCGACGACCGAAACGGGGTCGTTGAAGAGGCCGTAGATGGAGACGATGGCCGCCAGCGTGGGCACGAGCGCGAGCAGCACGTAGAATGTCACCCCGGCGGCCGTCAGCAGGACCCTGTCCTGGGCAATACTGCGGTAGACCCGCCAGAGGATGTCGAGCCGACCCGGGCCCGGTATCTGGGTCGGGTCGGTCGCGTCCCGGCCCCTATGCGGCTGCCCCGCATTCTGCAAATCCTGGGGGGCGGGAGGCGTTTCCCCGCCCCGGGTGCTGTCCGCCACTTCGGTCAGCGGGCTTTGACGGCGGCCTGGATGGCGGCCGATCGGTTCGGGGAATCCTGCGGTTTCATGGGTGTCGCTCCTCGCCTGGTGGAGAAGCAATGCCCGGTCATGATGCTGGTTCCCGAAGAGTGCGGGTTTTCCGATGTGGCGGGAACGCGCGATCGAGGCGCGTCAGCGCTTGGGTTCGAACAGGCGGTCGCGGGAGCCGGACAGATGGGCCTTCATGTGGCCCCGGGCGGCCTCGGCGTCGCCGGTCGCGATGGCCTCATAGACGGCGGTGTGTTCGACAAAGACATGCTGCAGACCATCGCTGGTGCTGCGCAGGGAAAGGCCGTGGAAGCGCATGCCGACGGCGATGTGATCCTCCAGCGCCTGCATGGCGGTAGCGAAATAGGGGTTGGTCGAGGCCTGGGCGATGCTCAGGTGGAACATGAAATCGGCATCGGCGCGGTGTGCTTGGCGGTTGGTGGCATCGCGCAGCAGGCTGAGGGCAGACTTTATCTTCTGCAGAGCCTCGGGGGAGCGGCGGATAGCGGCCATGGCGGCGGCCTCCGGCTCGATGGTGAGGCGAAAGTCATAGCAATGCTGGAGATCGGAGAGGTTCTCCATCTGGCCGAAGCCAAGCGGTTCGCGCAGGCCCTGTTCACGTACGAAGCTGCCGGCGCCGCGACGGGAATAGATCAGCCCCTGATCGCGCAGGCGTTGCAGGGCGTCGCGTACCACGGGACGGGACACCTGGAATTCGGCAGCCATGGCGTGTTCGGTGGGCAGGCGTTCGTCCACGCCATAGGCGCCGGACTTGATGGCCCGCTGGATGCGGTCGAATACCGCGTCGGAAAGGCTGCGCCGAACGTTGAGAATTTCCGACATGCTAACCCTGTATCCCCCGTTCCGGCTCGTCCAGATGACCGAGCAGGCGCAGCAAAGCATCGGGTTCGCCGAAGCCCCCCGACTTGGTGATTATCGTGAAGCCGCCGGCCCGGGCAATAGGCAGGCCGGGCAGCGCTTCGCCGTGGAGCTCGACAATACCGATGCCGAGCGCGCGCAGAACCACCTGGGCGGTGGCGCCCCCTGACATGACGAGGGTGGCTCCGGCAGGCGGGCGCAGGCGCACCATAGCCTCGCCCAGCCGCTGCGCAACCACAGTGGGGTCAGCACCAGATCCCTTAGTAGCGTGCAGTAGGGTAATGCCGCCCAGAGAGGGCAAGTTGGCCGGCGCCTCACCGTCCGGCGCCGCGATGTAGGTCACCTCGATAGCGGCCCGCAGGCGCTCGACCTGCCTTGTTGTAATAGGGTCGGTCGAACCGATGACGCAGAAGATCGGCGCTGAAATCGGAGGGATTGCGGCCGGCCGTGCAATCGGGGCCAATCGCGCGGCCAGGGCTTCGGCCAAGCCGCGGGCGCCCACGGCCAGGTCGTGTGCGGTGGTGGCGAGGGCGTGGTCTATGTCGCCCTGTTCATCGACATCAGGGATGGTGGCGCTGGTGGCGTGGCGTCCGAGCCGGGCGGCGATGTCTATTGGTTGCGTAACGCCGAAACCGTCCAGCCGCCCGTTGCGCATCCAGCGCCCGAAGGCCGGGATGGCCGGGATGGCCAGGGCGCGCTGGAAGGGGATGGCGTCGAGTTCGGCTGATATATTGCCCTTAAGACGGCTGTCGATCTTCTTGAAGATCGACAGCCCAGGCGGAAGCAAGGCTACGCAATCGGCCACGGCCTGTCGCGCGGCATCGGGCGAGATTTCACGACTGTCGGTGGAGACGCCGACCACGTCGGCGCCGCTGGCCAAAGCGGCACCCAGATGGTCCCGGCCCAGTGCCACGACGGTAGAAATGCCCCGCACCGCAAATGGGGCCGAGGCATCGAGTGCCCCGGTCAGGTCATCGGCGACGATGGCCAGTCGCGTCATGGATGCGTTCCGGCCAACCGGCGTTGCGCCTGGATATCGGGGTCGGGATCGAGATTGGCCGCCAGCAAGCGCTGGGTATAGGGGTGCTGCGGCGCCGCAAAGATTTCCCCGGTGGGACCGCGTTCGACGATCTTGCCGGACTTCATGACGATGACCGTATCGGCGAAGTCACGGACGACGCCCAGATCGTGGGCGATGAACAGGAACGAGATGCCAAGCCGCTTGCGCAGACCATCAAGCAGGGCAATGACCTGTGCCTGGATCGAGACATCGAGCGCGGACACGGCCTCATCGCAGATGATCAGTTCGGGTTCGAGCGCCAGGGCGCGGGCAATGGCGATGCGCTGGCGCTGGCCGCCCGAGAACTGGTGCGGATAACGCTGGGCATGTTCGGGCGAGAGGCCAACCTGTTCGAGCAGTTCGGCCACGCGCGTCTGCCGTGCCGCGCGATCCGGCATCAGGCCGTGAATGTCCCAGCCCTCGGAGATAAGCTGGTAGACCGACATACGCGGATTGAGCGACTGCGTGGGGTCCTGGAACACCATCTGGATTTCGCGGCGCATGCCCAGCAAGTCGCGGGCATTCATGCCGAGAAGATCGCGGCCCTTCCACAAGGCCTCGCCACTGTCGGCCTGTTCGAGGCGCAGGATGGCCTTGGCAAGGGTGGATTTGCCCGAGCCGCTTTCGCCGACGACAGCGAGGCTCTGGCCGCGATGGAGGGTCAGAGACACATCCTGCAGCGCGGTGAACTTGCCATAGGTCTTGCAGAGCTTTCTGGCTTCGAGCAGCACCGGCGACGCATTGTCGAGCAGCTTGACCTCGCCCTTGCCCGGGGCCGCGCCGATGAGTTGGCGCGTATAGGGGTGCTGAGCATTGTGATAGACGTCGCGGGGTGTGCCCTGTTCGACGATCTCGCCCTTGCTCATAACCACGACGCGGTCGGCGATTTCGGCCACGACGCCCAGATCATGGGTGATCAGTACGAGACCCATGCCGGTTTCGGCCTGCAATTCCTTTAGCAAAGCCAGCACTTCGGCCTGGATGGTGACGTCCAGTGCGGTGGTCGGCTCGTCGGCGATCAGGATGTCGGGCTTGAGCATCAACGCCATGGCGATCATCAAGCGCTGGCGCTGACCGCCGGAAAACTGGTGCGGGTATTTGTGCAGCGCGTCTTCGGGTTCGCGGATGCCCACGCGAGCGATGAGCTCGAGCGCCCGGGCACGGGCCATGTCGGCGGGCCGGCCATGGGCGGTCATCATCTCGACGATCTGCCAGCCCACGGTATAGACCGGGTTGAGATGACTCAGGGGGTCCTGGAAGATCATGGCGATCTTCTTGCCGTTGAGGGCGCGATGCGTCTCGTAGCTGACCTTGAGCAGGTCCTGCCCGTCATAGAAGATTTCGCCGGACATGATCCTGGCCGGCGGCATGTCGAGCAGGTTCATCACGGCATTTGCCGAGACGGACTTGCCCGAGCCGCTTTCGCCAAGGATGGCAAGCGTCTCGCCGCGATTGACGCTCCAGGAGACGTTCTTGACCGCATGGACGGTGCCGCGCGCGGTGTGAAAATCGACCGAGAGGTTGCGCACTTCGAGCAGGGCATTACTCATCGGTGGAGCTCCGGGCTTCGAGGCGCCAGCGCTGGGCGGGGTCGAGGGCGACGCGCAGCCAGTTTGACAAGAGGTTCAGCGCCAGCGTGGTGATGACGATGCAGACGCCCGGCCACAAAGCCAACCACCAGGCGTTGGTGAGGTAGGGACGGCCCTGGCTGACCATCAAGCCCCAGGTGATATCTGGCGGCTGGATGCCGATGCCGAGGAAGCTGAGCGAAGATTCGGCCAGCATGACGAAGGCGAAATCCAGCGTGGCGATAGTAACGAGGGTGGGTGCCACGACCGGCAGGATGTGGCGGGCGATGATGCGCCAATGGGAGGCGCCCATGACGATCGCCGCCTGCACGAACATCCGCTCGCGAACTTCCAGCACCTCGGCACGGGTGGTGCGGAGGTAGATCGGGATGCGAGTGATGGCCAGGACCAGGATCATGTTGGGGATGGAAGGGCCCAGTACATAGAGCACGACCACTGCGAGCAGCAGCGAGGGAAAGGACATGATCACGTCGGCAAGCCGCATGATGACCTGCGAGGTGTTCTTGCCGAGGTAGCCGGCGACGAGGCCGAGCGTGGCGCCGACGACCAATGCGAAAGCCACCGCACCGGCGGCGACCAGCATGGTGCTGCGCGCGGCGACGATCAGTCGGGCCAGCATGGGCCTGCCGAGCGAGTCGCCGCCCAGTATGAAGGCCCAGCCCTTGGAGAGGTCGAAGGGCGGGCTGTTGCGGCCGCGCAGGTTCTGGTCGCTGGCGAGGTCGCCCAGCAGGGTCGGGCCGAGCAGGGCACAGAGGAGGATGAGCAGCAGGACGATGGCCGAGGTGAAGGCCAGCTTGTCGCGCCACAGCATCGACAGCAGGTTGGCGGCGGCGGACTTCTCGGAACGAGGTGGCTTGGCGAGCGTCAGGTCGGTCATGGCAGCGCTCCCTAGTTCCTGATCCGTGGATCGAGCAGCCCATAGGCGATGTCGATCAGGATATTCATGATGAAGATGGCGGCGGCGGTGACCATGATGGCGGCGAGGACCACGTTGAAATCGCGCTGCAGGATGGAGTCGATCATCAGCTTGCCGATGCCGGGGAAGCCGAAGATGGTCTCGACGATCACGGCGCCGTTGAGCATGGCGGCCGCCTGATCGCCGATGACGGTGATGACAGGCAGCATGGCGTTGCGCAGGGTGTGGATGAAGATGATGGGCAGGTTCTTGACGCCCTTGGCGCGCGCGGTCTTCACATAAGCTGCCGAAAGCGCCGAAAGCATTGAGCCGCGCACCACCTGCACGATGAGGCCGAAGGGCCGGATGAACAGCACTGATATTGGCAGGATCCAGTGCGCCGGCGTGCCTACGCCCGAAGTCGGCAGCCAGCCCAGATTGATCGCAAAGATCACGATGGCGACGATGGCGATCCAGAAATCGGGGGCCGATGCGCCGATGAGGGAAACGATCGAGACCAGCCGGTCGAAGAAGCCGCCGACATTGAAGGCGGCAAGCGAACCCAGGATGATGGCCGCGACCACAACCAGCGACAGGGTGATCAGCGCCAGGGGCAGGGTCCAGGCATAGGCCTCCATGACGATGTCGATGGCTGGCCGCGCCTTGCGCAGTGATTCACCGAAATCGAGCTGCAGCAGGTCGAGGACGTAGCGGGCGAATTGTTCGAGCAGGGGCGCGTCGAGGCCGTGCAAGGCGCGGAACTGCGCCTTCATCTCTTCGGTCGCATCGATCGGCAGGAACAAAACCGCTGGATCGCCGGTGAGGCGCGAGAGGAAAAACACCAGGACCATCAGGCCCAGCAGTGAGAGCAGACTGGCGATTGCCCGTTGTCCGATCAGCTTGAACATGGCTCGTACCAGCTTCCTTGAATGGCGATGCCGGGGAGTGGTCCCCGGCATCGGAGAGTGTGGACCGCGATCGAGCTTACTTGAAGCCGATTTCGGCGAGCTGCAACTGCTGGTTGGTTGCAATGGTCGGTGTGAAGTCGAGACGTTCGCTGACGCGGCTGAGACCAACCATGTGGAACAGCAGGACGTCGGCGACGATCTCGTCATGAACATAGGCGAACACTTCGGACCACAGGGCCGCACGTTCGTCGCCGGTTGCAGCCGAGGCACGGGCAATCAGGTCGTCCACCTTGGGATCGTTGACGCCCGACTGGGTGCCCTCGCTGGCATACTTGAAGAACATCGAGAAGGCCGGGTCGCCGCGGCTGTTATCGTGCTGCGCCAGGACCAGGCGCGTGCCTTCGCTCTCCGGGTAGGGCTTGGAGTAGTACTGCTCGTGCTCGGCGACTTCGACCATACGCAGGGTGGCGTTGAAGCCCACCTCGTTGAACATCTGCACCAGGGCCTCGGAGACCTCGGTCACGTTGGGGAAGTTCTCGGTGCGGGCGACAACTTCAATGGGTAGGCTGGTATCGACGCCGTCTGCCTGGGCTTCGGCAAGCAGCTTCTTGGCCAGCTCAGGATCGTAGGCTGGCGGCGACAGGTCCGGGTTCCAGCCAAGCGTGGTCGGCGGCACCATGGCGACGGCCAGTTCAGTGCCATCGGGCAGCACGGTGCCGATGAAGGCCTCGCGATCGATGGCGGCGTTCAGCGCCTGACGAATACGGATATCGCTCGTCGGGTCATCCTGGCTATCGATGCGCAGATAGACGGTTTCCGAATTCAGGTAGCTGAAATCGGTTGCCTTGTTGTCGGCGACTTCAGCCGTGATCTGCGGCGCGATGTCGGCTTCGCCCGCGGCAACCATGCCGGCACGAACGGCGGGTTCGGAGCGGAACAGGTAGGTCGCCTTGGTCACTTCGGGCTGGGTGCCCCAATAGTCGTCGCGACGATCCAGCACGATCTGCTGGCCGGCGGTCCATTCGGTCATCACATAAGGGCCGGTGCCGATCGGATCACGCACGAACTCCATTGGCGTTTCCGATGGCACGATGGTGACGAGGCTCATCAGGAGCGGCAGGATCGGCTGGGCCGGTTCTGCCTTCACGTCCACGGTCAGGTCATCGACGACCGTGAAGGTCAGCGCGGTGTCGGCGAAGTAGCGGGCGCTTTCGCAGGTCAATTGGTCGCTGAACACGCGGTCGAACGAGTGCTTGACGTCGGCGGCATCGAGCGTGGTCCCATCCGAGAAGGTGACGCCAGGATGCAGCTTGAACTGCCAGGTGCCGTCGCCCTTGTCTTCCCAGCTGTCGGCCAGGCGGGGCATCAGGCCCTTGTCGCCACGCACGTCGAGTTCGGTCAGCGTCTCGCTGATATTCTGCAACACGACGCGGCCGATGTTCGAGCGCGTCGCCATGCACGGCTCGACTAGGTCGAGTTCTTCGCTCAGCACCACGGTGATGTCGGTTGTTTCCTGTGCCATGGCAGGCGCCATGGTGGTCGACGCCAGTAGCGCGCCGATAAGAATGTGTTTGATGATCAAGGTCGTCCTCCCTTTGCAGCTTTACGGCGCGTGAGCGACGCTGCGGGTGCCCACGCAAATTCCTCCAAGCGGGTCATGACTGGACCCAAGCTTGGTCGGCACTATCATGTTACAACCACAAGTTGTCAAATGGATTTGGTTCTGCTGTTGATATATCGTAGCCAATGCCTCGTTAAATCATTGAAGATATTACATTTGTTGACGCTCCTTGTAGCTCGATCTACGGGCGCCATGTCAAATAATAACTTGACAACATGGTCGTCACTGTAAAGTTTGGCGCCACCAGAAGAGGGATAAGATGACACCGGACGAGATCGAAGCGCGGATGACGGGCCAGCTGGCCGCGGTGGATGGCGGGCGCCTCGAAGCCTACCTGCCATCGCCCATGGTCCAGAATCATGCTGCCTTCATCGAGCTGCTGGATGACGGCACGCTGGCCTGCCTCTGGTTCGGTGGCACGCTGGAAGGCAAGTCCGACATTTCCATCTATGGCACCACGCTGGCGCCCGGTGCCGATCGCTGGACGCCCTCGGTGCAGCTCAGCAATGATCCCGAGCGCTCGGAACAGAATCCGGTGCTGACAAGAAACAAGCAGGGGGGCTGGCAGCTGTTCCATACGGCGCAGCCTTCGGGCAATCAGGATGAGTGCCTGCTGCGGGCGCGCGACATCAACATTGCTGGCGGCACGCTGACCGGGTCCGCTCCCCGCATCATCGACCTGCCGTTGGGCACCTTCGTGCGCGGCCGTTTCGTGCGCCGCACCGATGGGGCCTGGATGATGCCGGTGTTCCGCTGCATCTCGCGACCGGGCCAACGCTGGAATGGCAGTCACGACACGGCGGGCGTAGCCGTCAGCCTCGACGATGGCGCCACCTGGTCGATGACTGAGGTTCCGGGCTCTATCGGCTCGGTGCATATGACCATCGTCCCGCTGGATGGCGCGCATATGGTCGCCTTCTATCGCCGGCGCCAGTCCGATTTCGTGCATCGCTCGGAGAGCGTTGATGGCGGGGTGACCTGGTCGGCGCCCGAGCCGACCGATGTGCCCAACAACAATTCTTCCATCAACGTCATTCGCCTGGCCGATGGCCGGCTGGCCATGGTGTGCAACCCGTCATCCGCGGCCACTTCCGCCGACCGCCGTGTCTCGCTCTATGACGAGATCGAGGCAGGCGACGATCGCCCGGATGCCAGCGGGGGCTGCGCGCCGATCTGGGGCGTGCCGCGTGCGCCGCTGACGCTGTGCATCTCAACCGATGGCGGCAAGACCTGGCCGTTGCGCCGTATCATCGATGACAGTTCCGGCACGTGCCTCTCGAACAATTCGGTCGACGGACGCAACAAGGAACTTTCCTATCCCTACCTGCTCGAAGGACCGGACGGCGCGTTGCATGTCGCCTACACCTACTTCCGGCGGGCGATCAAATATGTCCGTCTCCCCAAGGGATGGATCGACGGAGAACAGAGTTGAGCGACGTTATCGGCATCACCATGGGCGACCCTGCGGGCGTCGGTCCGGAAATCGCGGTTCGGGCCATCAGCGAAATGAGCGCCGCGGATCGGACGCGCACGCGAATCTACGGCAATCGCGAAACGCTGGAAAACGCACTGGTCGCCACCGGTCTCGTGCTCGGTCTGGATGATCTCGTGGTCGACCTGCCTATCGAGGGCGGGCCGTTGCCTTGGGGCAAGCTCGATCCGCGTGCCGGCGATGCGGCCTTCCGCTTCATCGAAAAGGCCGTGCGCGATGCCGAGGCAAGCATGATCGGCTGCATCGTCACGGCGCCGATCAACAAGGAAGCGCTCAATCTGGCCGGCCATCACTATGACGGCCATACCGGCATGCTGGCGGCGCTGACCGGCCAGAAATCGGCCTTCATGCTGCTGGCATCGGAGCGGCTCAAGGTTATCCACGTCTCGACCCACGTGTCGCTGAAGACCGCCATCGATCGCGCCACACCGGAGCGCATTCTCGCGACCATCCGTGCCGGCAATGATCACCTCAAACGCATCGGCTATGCCAGCCCGCGCATCGCGGTGGCCGGTATCAATCCGCATTGCGGCGAGAGTGGTTTGTTCGGTACCGAGGATGATGTGCAGGTGGTGCCGGCCGTTGCCATGGCCAAGGCCGAGGGCATCAATGTTGTGGGCCCGATATCAGCCGATACGGTCTATCACCGCGCCTATAATGGCGGCTTCGACCTGGTGATCGCGCAGTATCACGACCAAGGCCACATCCCGATCAAGCTGGTGGCCTTCGATACCGCCGTCAACGTGTCGCTGGGCCTGCCGATCGACCGCACCTCGGTCGACCATGGCACCGCCTTCGACATTGCCGGGTCAGGCAAGGCCAACCACACCAATCTGAACGAAGCCATCGCCTATGCGCGCCGGCTGGCTGCGGGGAAGAAGTCATGAATCCAGCGACAAAGCTCCCCGTCCACGGCGTCTTCTGCGCATCGGCGACGCCAGTGCTAGAAGATGGCACGCCCGATCATGCCACCTTCGCCACGCACGCCAAGGCACTGCTGGCCGAAGGCTGCGACGGTATCGCCCTGCTGGGGACGACCGGCGAGGCCAACTCGTTCAGTCTGGCGCAACGACAGGCGCTGCTTGAAAAGCTCATCGCCTCCGGCATAACTGCCGACCGACTGATGCCCGGTACGTCCCAGACCAATGTTGCTGATACCGTCGCGTTGATGCGCCATGCCGTCGAGGCGGGCGTCAAGGCCACGGTCGTGCTGCCCCCGTTCTACTACAAGGGCGTCAGCGACGAGGGGCTATTCCGCTTCTATGCCGAGGCCATCGAGGGCGTTGGGCGCGATGACCTGCGCGTCGTGCTCTACCACATTCCGCCCATCGCCCAGGTCGGGCTTTCGGTGGAACTGGTCGGTCGCCTGCTCGAGGCCTTTCCCGGCACCGTCGTCGGCATCAAGGACAGCTCCGGCAAGCTGGAAAGCATGCAGCAATTTGCCAGCAGCTTCGAGAATTTCTCGGTGCTTGCCGGTGCCGATCCCTTCATGCTGCCGCTGCTGAAATCAGGCGGGGCTGGATGCATAACCTCGAGCTCCAACCTGATCGGCAAGCATTTGCGGGTGGTGTTCGATCATTGGCACGAGCCGGAAAATGCCGCCCGCGTCGACGCGGCGCAGGAGCGTATCAATGCCTGGCGCGATCTCTCCAACGCCTATGTGCAGCTTCCCACCGTCAAGGCCATGCTGGCCCGTCGCCGCAATCATCCGGGCTGGACCCGTGTTCGCCCCCCACTGGTGGAGCTGACGCAGGCCGAACTCGACATTGTCTGGGCCAGGATGGCCGAGCTCGAGGCGCAGGAAAATGTCTGAGCCTGTCTTGTCCATGGCGCGGCCCATCACCCTGCTGCAGCCGGCACGCCTCGAGATCGGCGCCGGCGCGGTGTCGCGCCTTGCCGCCTGGGCCGAGCCATACAACCGGGTCTTCGTCGTGGCCATGGCACCGACGGTCGGCTTTGTCGACCGCATCGGGCTGACAGGCGCGGTCGAGACGTTCATCGACATTCCGCCTGAACCCGACCTGCCGGCCGTCGAGGCGGTGCTCGCTGCCGCCCGTGCTTTCCGGCCGGACCTGGTGATCGGCCTTGGCGGCGGTTCGGTCATGGACGTTGCCAAGCTGGTGGCGGTGCTGTGGGATAGCGAGCAATCCGTGCTCGACGTCGTTGGCGTCGGCAAGGTCGCCGGTCGCCGCACGGCGTTGGCGCAGGTGCCCACGACCTCGGGTACAGGATCCGAGGCGGGCATCCGCTCGCTGGTGACCAATCCCGAAACGCTGGCCAAGATGGCGGTCGAGAGCCCACTCATGCTGGCCGACATTGCGGTGCTGGACCCGGAGCTGACCTATTCGGTGCCGGCTGCCGTCACCGCCGCGACCGGTGTCGATGCGCTGGCGCATTGCGTCGAGGCCTTCACCAACATCAAGGCGCATCCACTGATCGACGGCTATGCCACGCAGGGTATTTCCCTGGTGGGCCGTTACCTCGCCCGTGCCGTCGCCGATGGTACGGATACCGAGGCGCGGGCCGGCATGATGCTGGCTTCCTACTATGGCGGCATCTGCCTCGGACCCGTGAACACCGCGGGCGGCCATGCGCTGGCCTATCCGCTGGGCACGCATCTCAAGCTGCCGCATGGCCTGGCCAACGCCATCATCTTTCCGCATGTGTTGGCGTTCAATGCGTCGGTGCGACCGGAAAAGACCGATCTGGTGGCGCGTTCGCTCGGCCTGTCGGGCGGGGCAAATGTGGACAGCATCCTGGCCGAGAGCGTTGCCTATTGCGAAGGGCTGGGCATCGAGATGCATCTCGGCCGCCATGGCGCGCAGCAGAGTGATCTCGACACCTGGGCGGCAGAGGCTTTTGCCATCAAGCGGCTGATCGACAACAATCCGCGGCCGCTCGATGTCGCCTCAATTCGCTCGATCTTCGAAAGCGCCTTCTAATCACGCCATGTCGCGAACGGCCTGCAGGAATTCGGCGTGGCCGAGCGCCTGCCGCGAGGCCGCGCGATATTCCCGCACCAGGCTCTCATAGGTTTCGCGGGCGAACTGGCGCAGCTTGGGATCGGCATCCATTTCCTTGCGCGCCAAATCCTGGTCGAGGAGGCCAAGGCCGGCCAGCACCGGATAGTGCAGCTGGGTCTGGATATGGGGCAGGCCGAACAGGTTTTCGGGGAAATGCTCATGCCGTGGCATGTGGTGTTTCCAGTATTCCAGCCGCTGCCTGGTTTCGGGATGGATGCGGTTGGCGCGGACTTCGCGCCAGAACGGGGTGTCGTCGCGCTCGACCATGTAGTGGGTGTTGACGAAGGTGCGGAAATCATCGACCTGGCGCCCAACGCGGGCATTGTAATCGGTGCGATCGGCCGGGGTCATGTCGGCGGCATGCTTGAGGTGCCGGTCGGCGAACAGCATCATCTGCACGATGGTGCCGTGGATCGAGGTGGATTCGAGCGGCTCGAGAAAGCTGGAACTGAGGCCCACCGCCAGCACATTGCCGACCCAGGCATTTTCCAGCCGTCCGATCTGGAAGCGAATATCGCTGCGGACCTCGATCTCGTGTCCCAGCACGCGCTCGACCTCTGCCTTGGCCTGCTCGGGGGTACAGAATTCGTCGGAGTAAACGTAGCCGCAGCCATAACGGGTCTGGGTCGGGATCTGCCACATCCAGCCGCTGTCCTGCGCCCAGGCGCGGGTGTAGTTGGCGATTTCCTCGCCCGGCTTGATGTCGAGCCAGAAGGGCAAAGCGCGGTTGACCGGCAGTTCATGGGCGTAGGAAATCCAGGGTGCCTGCATTTCCTTGACGATGAGCTGCTTCCTGAACCCCGTGGCGTCGATGAAGAAATCGGCTTCGAGCTTACTGCCATTGTCGAGTTCGAGCGCGGTGATGTCGCCGCTTTCGGGATGGCGATGCACGCCTGAGACGACCGCGTCGATGATTTCGACGCCCTTGGATTTACTGGCGAAGAAGCGGCCAACCTTGGCCTGGTCGAAGTGATAGGCGTGATGGAAGGGGCCGAGCGGGATCAGCGAGCCATCGGGTTTGCGGGCATAGGGCGCCTTCTTCTGCTCAAGCAGGGGGCCGAACAGGTGCATATCGGTGATCGGGCGCCCGGCCGCCACGGCATAAACATTGAGGTAGTCGGACGGCGCACCAGGCGGGGCCTTGATGACCTGATGCGGGTCATCGATCGGTCCGTAATAGGTGTAGCCCTTGCGGCGCCAGTCCTCGTGGCGGATGCCCAGCTTGAAGGTGGCCTCGGTCTTGCGGAAGAATTCGAACTCGTCGATGCCGAAATGCTTGAGCAGCACGCGGAAGGCGGCGGTGGTGGCTTCACCGACGCCGACAGTGGGGATGCTGGACGGTTCGATGACGCTGATGCGGGCGTCGATGCCCTTGCGGCGCGCCGCATCCTGAATGATGAAAGCCGCGATCCAGCCGGCGGTGCCCCCGCCGACAACCACGAAGTGGGATTGCCGGGTCATGATTAGTCTCCTCCGAAGAAGAGGCTATTTTGGCGGGTGACCGTGGGCAAGATGCGGGCGTGAAATCTTAGGAAAGCGAAAGTTTCCGTCGCTTTTGCGGAGCTACCCGCCAGCCCCCTGATACTTGCCGGTGGCGTAGCGCCAGTGGACGATGGCGAGCAGCACCCAGATCGGGCCCGCGAGCAGGGCGACCGGCCCTGCCCAATGCCCGAGGATCGGAATGGGCTTGCCGAGCAACGCGCCGACGGGGACGGAACTGGTCAGCGCCAGCGGCACGGCCGTGATGAGGATGATCTGGATGCCGCCCGGGAAGATGTTGAGCGGGTAGCGCGTCAGTTCCCAGAAGCCGAAGAAGATTGAAAACAGGTGGTTGGATCGCACCCAAATCAGGGCCGTCGCGCCGATCATGGTGATGAGCGCGGCGGTGAGCAGGGTGGAGCTGAGCAGCGCGCCTAGCAGGAACAGCGCCGACCAGGCGTTCCAGTCGATGGTGACAGCGAAGATCGCCCAGCCCATCAGCGCCACGGCCAGAATCACATGGCCGGCATAGCCGATATTGAGGCCGGAAAAGACCAGATAGGTCCAGGGGCTGAACGGCTTGACCAGCAGCGTATCGAAGGTGCCGAGGCGAACCAGTTCCTCGAGGTCGCGCAATTGCACGAAGCTCATGGCGGCGCCGAGCGAATAGGCGAGGAGCTGGAAGCTGAACAGCAGCGCCAGTTCGGGCCAGGTCCAGCCCCCCAGAGTTTCGAAGCGGGCGAGCAGGATGCCGATACTGGCGAAAACGCTGCCATAGGACAGGATCTGGGCGAGGCGATCGAGCCAGAAGGCGCCGCGATATTCCATCTGCGAGCGGATATGCATCTGGACCAGCAGCGGGATGACGCGCAGGTGGTGCAGCATGGTCAGCCTCCCTGCACGGTGATGCGAGTGGAAGCGCGGTGCCAGAGCCACAATACGCCGGCAAGGAACAGGCCGGTCCAACCGAGGCCGAGGCCGAAATAAAACCAGGTCTCGGGCACCGAGAGGCGGCCGAGATAGACGGCATTGGGGTAGTAGACGACCCAGGCAAAGGGCAGGTGGCGGGCGAGCGTGGCGAGCGGTTCGGGAAAGAACCAGAACGGCACCAGGAGGCCCGAAAACAGGTGCAACAGGGCGCCGAGAATCCAGTCGAGCGAGAAGCTGGTCATCAGCCAGAAGGCGATGAGGCCAAACAAAGCCGACATCAGGAAGAGCAGACTGAAGGACAGGGCCCAGAAGGCGACGAACATGACGGCATGGAACAGCGTCTCCGGCGGCAGCATGCCGTAGATCAGGGCCGTGAAGGCGACGGTGGGAATGACCTGGGTCAGGAGGCGGTAGAGGAAGCTGCCGCTCTCGTTGGCGAAGAGGTAGAGCGGATAGAAGATGGGCTTGAGCAGCCAGACGGCGACGTCACCGGTCTTGAGCGAGCGGCCGATTTCGTTGATGACGCGTTCGGGCCGCGTGGCCCCCATCACGGCGCCGCCGAGCAGGGCATAGGTCACCATCTGCTGCAGCGAGACGCCATCGACCACCGTCGCGCCAACGCCGGCATAGACGGCCAGCCAGATGGCGACGCGGGCAAAGACCTGCACCAGCTTGCCGAAGATATTGGCCCAGACCTCGTTGCGATAGGCGAGCTGGGACTGGAACGAGCTGCGAGCGAAGGCGGTATAGGCGCTCATGAGGCGAGCGCTGCGGCGTTGCGGCGCTGGTAGAAGGTGCGAATGACTTCCTCGATGTCGGGCTCGTCCAGCGCCACATCCTTGAGGCCACGCTCGCTGCCCACCTCTCCCAGCACATCGATCAGGGACACGTCCTCGCGCTCGAGCAGGTAATGCTTGCGCAGGCCCTCGTCGGCGGTGAGGGTGGCGGTGGTCAGCGGGAGTGGCCCCGGGTCGGCGCCGAATTCGAGCGTCAGCCGGCGGGCCGAGCCGAGCGCCGCGCGCAGGCTTTTCAGTTCGCCGTCGAAGATCAGCCTGCTGTGGTCGACCATGACGAGCCGCGGACAGATGGTCTCGATGTCCTGAAGGTCATGGGTGGTGAGGATGATGGTGACGCCGCGCTCGCGATTGATCTCGGCGAGGAAGCGGCGCACCGCATCCTTGGCGACCACGTCCAACCCGATGGTGGGCTCATCGAGAAACAGAATTTTCGGATCGTGCAGGAGCGACATGACGATCTCGGCGCGCATGCGCTGTCCGAGGCTGAGCTGGCGCACGGCGCGATCGAGGAAGGGCGTCAGATCGAGCAGGGCGCTGAAGCGCTTGAGGTTGTCGGCATAGCGCGTCTCGGGGATATCGTAGATGCGCTGGTGCAGGGTGAAGCTGTCGATGACCGGCAGGTCCCACCAGAGCTGGCTGCGCTGGCCGAAGACGACGCCGATCTGGCGGGCATTGGCCATGCGCTGCTGATGCGGCGTGCGGCCGAGCACCGATAGCGTGCCGGCGCTGGGCACCAGGATGCCGGTCATCATCTTGATCATGGTGGATTTGCCGGCGCCGTTGGGGCCCAGATAGCCCACGGCTTCGCCCGCTGCGATGTCGAAACTGACATCGGAAACGGCGGACATCTCGGTGTATTCTGATGTCACCAGCGTCTTGAGGGCCCCCAGAAGTCCCGGAAACCGCTTGTGTTGGCGGAAGCGCTTGGAAACGCCCCGTGCCTCGATCAACGCTGTCATGTCGTGTCCCTCACGGGAACACTAGCCGATTCTTCCCAGGCCATGACAGCTGGGTGACGGGGAGGCGGGCCGGGGCGATGAGCTCAGATGCCCGGCGGGCGGACCCTTGTTGTCGCAGCGTTCGACAGCGCCCGCTTGAACATGAAGAGCGGCAGCGTGATTGCCGCCACGACGCCCGCCAACCAGACGATCAGCGTCGCCAAGATCCAGGTGTCGATGCCTGATATGACCAGGCCATCGGTCAGCCAACTGGTGATGATCAGGCCGACCAGTGTCGTCACCAATGCCACGCCGCCATTGAGCACGCGGACATATTTGAAGGACAGCTTGAACAGCAGCGGAGCCATGATGAACTTGGTCAGGGTGAAGATGCCCACCACGACGACAAAACCAAGCGCGGTGAGGGAGAAGCCAGGCAACAGCCAGGCCGCCACCAGCAACCCGACAGCATTGGCGAGCAGTTCGAGAACGGTAAATGCAATCAGCCGCAGCATAGGATGCCTCCCGTTGCGGTAAAATCTACTCCCGCCGGTTTCCCGGTGCAAGCAGG
The DNA here is from genome assembly GCA_049647065.1 of Devosia sp. Lineage (GTDB taxonomy): Bacteria > Pseudomonadota > Alphaproteobacteria > Rhizobiales > Devosiaceae > Devosia. The sequence continues at coordinate 21,533 of JBARWY010000077.1, forward strand.
CCTAGGCGGCGTCGTTAATCAGTTCGTCGGCCAGGCCGTACTCGTGCAGCTTGCGATAGAGCGTGGAGCGGCCGATCCTCAGCGCCCGGGCGACGCGCGACATGCGTCCGCCGTGATGGGCGATGGCAAAGACGATCGCCGCGCGTTCGATTTCAGCCAGCGCCGCGATCTCCCCGGTGGGATCGAGGAAGCGGTCGGGCGCGGCGGGCTGCTCGATCATGGCGCGCTGGCGGGCCGGGGCGGAGTCGATATGAACAGGCGCTGATGCCACCGGAGCCTGCTCGATGGCCTTGATGGCGCTTTCGCGTCCGGCGGACTGGGCGACGATTTGCGGGAAATCGACGGATTCAAGGAAGGCCCCGTCGGTCAGCACGATGGCACGATAGACAGTATTCTCAAGCTGGCGGACATTGCCCGGCCAGTCATAGGCCATCAGCAGGTCCAGGGCGGTCGGGGAGATACCGAGCACGCGTTTGCCGGCTTCGGCCGAGAAGCGGGCGATGAACATGGCGACCAATGCCGCCAGGTCTTCCATGCGCTCGCGCATGGGGGGCACGTAGATGGGAAAGACGTTGAGGCGATAGTAGAGGTCTTCCCGGAACTCGCCCGTCTTGGCCAGGTTGAGCAGGCGCCGGTTGGTGGCCGAAATGACGCGAACATTGACGCGCTCGGTCTTGGAAGCGCCGACCGGCTCGATTTCGCCGTCCTGCAGCGCGCGCAGCAGCTTGACCTGAATGTCGAGCGGTAGTTCGCCGATCTCGTCGAGGAACAGTGTGCCGTTGTGGGCCTCGGCGAACTTGCCCTGATGGTCGGCCACGGCACCGGTGAAGGCGCCCTTCTTGTGCCCGAACAGCACCGACTCGACGAGATTGGGCGGAATGGCGCCGCAATTGACGGTGACGAAAGACTTGCCGGCGCGATCGCCTGCGCCCTGGATGATGCGGGCGATCAATTCCTTGCCGACGCCGGTCTCGCCTTCAACCAGCACAGGAATGGTGGACTTGCCGGCCTTGCCGCACAGCGTCAGCACCCGCGCCATGGCCGGTGCCTTGGCAATCATGTCAGCGCTGCTGAAGGTGCCGGTCCGACGCGAACGCTCCGAGCGGATGGCGGCCTCGAGCGCGTCGAGCTTCATGGCGTTGCGCAGCGAAATGATGAGACGTTCAGGGGCGACCGGCTTGACGAAATAGTCGGCCGCGCCGTTGCGCATGGCCGAGATGACGGTTTCGAGCGATGCGTTGGCGGTCTGGATGATGACGGGCGTGGTGAGGCCCTCGCGACGCATGGCGTCCATCACGCCCATGCCATCGAGATCGGGCATGACGAGATCGAGGATCATGGCGCCGATATTGCGGTCTTCGCGCAGGATTGTCAGCGCCTGCTCGCCGCCGGTGGCGGTCAGCGGCTTGAAGCCGGCACGATTGGCGACCTCGGCGGTGAGGCGCAACTGAACCGGATCATCATCCACAACGAGAACGCGCGTCATCCCAGCTCCAGTCTTCTTGATGCGGCATCGAATCGTGTGCCGTTTTGGGAGGAGGATGCGCGGGGTGTCTTAAGAGGCGATTAATCATCGCCATTTGCCTGCTATGATCCTCGCGGCAACCCGGATGGAGGTATCCGGGTTCTGAGGGCATGGAGGAACCTGCAATGGCCTATGACAAGGGTACGGGACTGGAATTCATCGAAGGGTTTTCGCTATTCGCGGGCGTGCTGTGGCTCGTCGGGGCGCTGCTGGTGGGAGGCCTGGTGCTGATCAGCACCAGCGGGAGCGGGACGGTCGATCCGGCCGCCAACCAGACGCCGGTCGCCGAGGCGCCGGCAACGCAGTAATCCGAACGACCGCAAGGTGATCGATTTTGCAGGGGCGTCGCACTTCACAGCGCGGCGCCCTCTGGCTAAGGTCCGCGCGCAATTGACCAAGCCGGAGACCTGCCATGACCGCCGCTGCACAGAAGGGCCACAACCAGTTCGGCGCATTGCCGGTATGGGATCTCTCGGACCTCTATCCCGGCAAGGACAGCCCGGAATTCAAGGCGGCGCTGGAAGAGGCCAAGGGCCTCGCGACCAAATTCGAGGCTGACTACAAGGGCAAGCTGGTCGAGCTGACCAAGGCCGGCAGGCTGGTTGCCGCGATCAAGGACAGCGAGACGCTGGGCGATCTCAGCGGCCGCATCGGCTCGTTCTCGTTCCTGCAATATGCGCAGAAGTCGACCGATCCGGATCGTGCCAAGTTCATGGGCGATACCAACGAGGCGCTGACCAACCTCTCGACCAAGGTACTGTTCTTCGAACTGGAACTGAACCGGATCGATGACGCTGATCTTGAGGCGGCTTTTGCCAAGGATGCGGAACTGGCGCGCTATCGCACCTGGTTTGCCGAGTTGCGCAAGGCCAAGCGCTACCAGCTCGACGACAAGCTGGAGGAGTTGTTCCACGACAAGTCGGTGACAGCCTATTCGGCGTGGAACCGGCTGTTCGACGAGACGCTGTCGAGCCTTGAATTCGGGGTGGACGGCGAGACGCTGAACATGGAGTCGACCCTCCACCTGCTCAGCGAGAAGGACGAGAAGAAGCGCGAAAGCGCCTTCAAGGCGCTGGGCAAGACGCTGGCGGCCAATAGCCGCCTTTTCACGCACATCACCAATGTGCTGGCCAAGGACAAGGAAATCTCGGACCGCTGGCGCGGCTACGAGGACATTGCCGACAGCCGCCACATGGCCAATTCGGTGGAGCGCGAAGTGGTCGATGCCCTGCAGGCGGCAGTGCAGGAGGCCTATCCGCGCCTCAGCCACCGCTACTACAAGATGAAGGCCAAGTGGTTCGGCAAGGACAAGCTCAATGCCTGGGATCGCAACGCGCCGCTGCCGACCAGCGACGAGCGGACCTGGGACTGGGAGAGCGCGGTTTCCACCGTGATGGAGGCCTATGGCAAGTTCTCGCCCAAGCTGGCGGAAGTGGCGGCGCCGTTCTTCAATTCGGGCTGGATCGATGCGCCTGTTGGAGACGGCAAGCTGTCGGGCGCCTTTGCGCATCCGACCGTGCCGAGCGCGCATCCCTATCTGATGCTCAACTATCTGGGCCGCTCGCGCGATATCATGACGCTGGCGCATGAGCTGGGGCATGGCGTGCACCAGCGGCTGGCGGCCGATCAGGGGCCGATCCTCAGCAATACGCCGCTGACGCTGGCTGAAACGGCAAGCGTCTTCGGGGAGATGCTGACCTTCCGGCACCTGCTCAACAACACCACCGACCCCAAGCAGCGCTTCGCTTTGCTGTCGAGCAAGGTCGAGGACATGCTTAATACGGTCGTGCGGCAGATCGCGTTCTATACTTTCGAGCGCCGAGTCCATACGGCGCGGCGGCAGGGCGAGCTCAAGACTGAGGAAATCAACCAGATCTGGCTTGATGTGCAGCAGGAGTCGCTCGGCGACGCCATCGTGCAGAACGAAGGCTACGACATCTTCTGGGCCTATATTCCACACTTCATCCACTCGCCCTTCTACGTCTATGCCTATGCCTTCGGCGACTGTCTTGTGAACTCGCTCTACGCACAGTATGAGAAGGCCAATGAGGGCTTTGCAGAGCGCTATTTCGAGCTGCTCAAGGCCGGGGGAAGCAAGCACCATTCCGAGCTGTTGGCACCGTTCGGACTGGACGCCAAGGATCCCCAATTCTGGTCGCTTGGCCTCTCCATGATCGAGGGGCTGATCGATGAGCTGGAAGCAACATCGCCCTGATGCCGACTTTCGGCTGATAGACTTTGAGAGCACTGGACTAAAGAGGACGACATGGCCACTAAGCACCGCCCAGAACACCACGCCGAGCTGCAGGTTGAATCGCCGATGGACTACGCCCAGCACGAAGCGACCTACAATGGCTTCCTGACCGCTATTAAGTGGTCGATCATCGGCTTGGCCGTCACGGTGGTCATCCTCTACTTCCTCGTCAAACCCTGACGCGAAAGCGCATACAGGCACTTGAATTGAGCCTGTCCGTCGGGCAGGCGGGCAGGAGACTTTCATGAAAATTGCGATCGTCCGCGAGCGTTCCGAGGGAGAGAACCGCGTTGCGGCTACCCCCGAGACGGTGGGCAAGCTGATTGCGCTGGGCGCCAGCATCTCGGTGGAAAAAGGCGCGGGCATGGGCTCGCGCATCCTCGACAAGGAATATCAGGCGGCCGGCGCGACCATCGCCGCCAGCGCCGATGCGGCGCTCAAGGGCGCGGATGTGGTGCTCACCGTGCGGCGGCCGACCGCGGCCTCGCTGGCCGGTGTCGCCAAGGGCGCGCTGGTGATCGGCGCGCTCGATCCCTATGGCAATGACAAGGACGTCGCCGCTCTGGCCAAGGCCGGCGTCACGGCCGTCTCGATGGAATTCATGCCGCGCATTACCCGCGCCCAGGTGATGGATATTCTCTCCTCGCAGGCCAATCTCGCCGGCTACCAGGGTGTCATCGAGGCGGCGGCCGAGTTCGACCGGGCTTTCCCGATGATGATGACGGCGGCCGGCACGGTTCGCCCAGCCAAGGCGTTCGTCATGGGCGCGGGCGTTGCGGGTCTCCAGGCCATCGCCACTGCCAAGCGTCTCGGCGCAGTGGTGTCGGCGACCGACGTACGTCCGGCGGCCAAGGAGCAGGTCGAGTCGCTCGGCGGCAAGTTCATTGCCGTGGAGGACGACGAGTTCAAGCAGGCCGAAACGGCCGGCGGCTATGCCAAGCAGATGAGCGCCGAATACCAGGCCAAGCAGGCCGAGCTCACCGCCACGCACATTGCCAAGCAGGATATCGTCATCACCACCGCGCTGATCCCGGGGCGTCCGGCGCCGCGGCTGATCACCAAGGCGATGGTGGAATCCATGGCACCTGGGTCTGTCATCGTCGATCTGGCGGCCGAGCGCGGCGGCAATGTCGAGCTGACGGTGCCCGGCAAGGTCATCGAGCACAACGGCGTCAAGATCATCGGCTACACCAATGTGCAGGGCCGCATCCCGACCACCGCCAGCCAGCTCTATGCGCGTAACCTGCTGGCCTTCGTCACGACGCTGATCGACGCCAAGGAAAAGAAGCTCGCCATCAACTGGGATGACGAGCTGGTCAAGGCGACCGTGTTGACGCGCGACGGCAAGGTGGTGCATCCGAGCTTTGCCGCTCCTGCTGCCCCCGCCAAGGAGAGCAAGCCGGTGGCCGTGCCGAAGGCCGCGCCCAAGGCGCCGGCCAAGGGCGTCGAAGCCAAGGCGGCACCGATCAAGACCGGTGCTGCGTCGTCCGTGCCACCCAAGAAGACCGCAGCCCAGAAGCCGGTTGTCGCCGCCATGGCCGATACGCCCAAGAAGGCTGCGCCTGGCGTGGAGCAGTCCATTCCGGCGGCGGCAGCCGCACCGGCATCGCCGGCCAAGCGCGCTGCCACCAAGAAGGCAGCCGCGGTGATCGATGCCGTGGCCGCAGTGCCGGCCGCTGCCAAGAAGCCGGCAACCAAGCCTGTAGCCAAGAAACCGGCGGCAAAAACACCGGCAGGACCCAAGCCTGCTGCGGCCAAGAAGCCCGCCGCCACCAAGAAGCCCGCAGCACCCAAGGGAGCCAAGTAAATGGAAGCGACGGCTGAACAGACCGCCGACGTGATCGCCGCAGCGGCCCATGCCGCCATTGGTGGCGCAATCGATCCCTTCACCTTCCGGCTCGCCATTTTCGTGCTGGCGATCTTCGTTGGCTATTTTGTGGTGTGGTCGGTGACCCCCGCTTTGCATACCCCGCTGATGAGCGTGACCAATGCGATTTCCTCGGTGATCGTTGTGGGTGCATTGCTCGCGGTGGGCGTGCAACTGGCGGCGGACGGTAACTGGGTATCCAAAGCCTTCGGTTTCATCGCACTGGTCTTTGCCAGCGTGAATATCTTCGGCGGGTTCCTCGTCACCCAGCGCATGCTGGCAATGTACAAGAAGAAGGGTTGAACCGATGATTTCTGCAGATATTGCAGCCCTTCTCTACCTCGTCTCCGGCGTGCTGTTCATCTTGGCGCTCCGCGGTCTTTCGAGCCCCCGTTCGTCGCGCCAGGGCAATACGTTCGGCATGGTGGGTATGGGCATCGCCATCCTCACCACGCTCGCCGTGGCAGCGCCCAGTGATTGGGTCAGCTGGCTGCTGATCGTCGGCGGCATCGGCATCGGTGGCGGCATCGGCGCCTATATGGCCCGCACAGTCAAGATGACCGACATGCCGCAACTGGTCGCGGCGTTCCACTCGCTGGTGGGCCTTGCTGCCGTGTTCGTGGCTGCTGCTGCGCTCTATGCTCCGGAGGCCTTCGGCATCGGCATACCCGGTGATATCCACGCGCAGGCTCTGATCGAGATGTCGATCGGCGTCGCCATCGGCGCCTTCACCTTCACCGGCTCGGTCATTGCCTTCGCCAAGCTCAATGGCAACATGAGCGGCAAGCCGATCATCCTGCCGGCCCGCCACGCCATCCATATCGTGATGGGCGTGGCCATCGTGCTGCTGGTCTGGGCGTTCAGCGTCTCGGCCGATCCGTGGCTGTTCTGGGCGATCACCATCCTGGCGCTGGTGCTGGGCGGGCTGATGATCATCCCGATCGGCGGCGCCGACATGCCGGTGGTGGTTTCCATGCTCAACTCCTATTCCGGCTGGGCAGCGGCAGGCATCGGCTTCACGCTGGGTAATACGGCGCTGATCATCACCGGTGCACTGGTGGGCAGCTCGGGCGCAATCCTGAGCTACATCATGTGCAAGGCGATGAACCGCAGCTTCATCTCGGTGATCCTGGGTGGCTTCGGCGGCGACAGCGGCGCGGCCGGCGGTGCGGCGGAAGACGACCGTCCGGTCAAGCAGGGTGCGGCGGAAGACGCGGCGTTCCTGATGAAGAATGCCGGCAAGGTCATCATCGTGCCGGGTTATGGCATGGCGGTGGCACAGGCGCAGCACGCCTTGCGTGAAATGGCCGACCTGCTCAAGAAAGAAGGCGTCACCGTCAAATACGCCATCCATCCGGTGGCTGGGCGTATGCCCGGGCACATGAACGTGCTCTTGGCGGAAGCCAATGTGCCCTATGACGAAGTGTTCGAGCTCGAAGACATCAATTCCGAATTCGCCCAGTCGGACGTGGCCTTCGTGATCGGCGCCAATGACGTGACCAACCCTTCGGCCAAGACCGACAAGACCTCGCCGATCTACGGCATGCCGGTCCTCAACGTCGAAGACGCGGGCACGGTGCTGTTCATCAAGCGCGGGATGGCGGCAGGCTATGCGGGTGTGCAGAACGAGCTGTTCTACCGCGACAACACCATGATGCTGTTCGGCGACGCCAAGAAAATGACCGAGGATATCGTCAAGGCATTAGGACACTAAGGTTCGACAGAATTGGAAAGGCCCGCTTCGGCGGGCCTTTTTGCTGCCAGAGGAGGACCAGCCATGCGTATACTCGACATCCGGCGCCATACGATGCGGCGCAAGCCCGGTGCCCATCTGTCCCGTGAGGGGATCAAGCTGGCTCGGCTAGTGGCGGAGGGCATCCAGCCCTATGACCTGGTGGTGACCAGCACGATCCCGCGGGCGGTGGAAACCGCCATCGCCATGGGCCTTGAGGTCGACCGATGCGTCGAGGGTCTGGGGCAGCTTCCCGAAATGGTTCATGACGAGGTGGGCTGGCCGAGTTCGTTTGCGCGCGTCGCGCAGGCGGTTGCCGCTGCGGGACCTGCGGCCCGCTTCGCCGAGGAGCAGGCGAGGCTTTGGCGGGACATCGCCGAGCAGGTGCCAGAGGGTGGGCGCGTGCTGATTGTCAGCCACGGGCTGTTCGTCGAGCTTGGCGCGGTTG
>JBARWY010000078.1:0-51417 GCA_049647065.1 Devosia sp.
CGCAACTTGGCTAGGCTGGCCAGTGCTGACAAGGCTTTCCTCTGATGCGGAAATGGTAGGGCCGAAGTGCTTCTCGAATGCCTGGCGCAGCACGGAGTCAACTTCCGGCATCGATACCAGTTGCCCAAGATCCTCGACGCTGGTCACGCCCTGGTCGGTTATGCCGCAGGGCACGATGCCGTCGTAATGCCCAAGATCGGGCATCACATTGAGCGAAATGCCGTGAAAGGTCACCCATTTGGAGACCCGCACGCCTATTGCGGCGATCTTGTCTTCCCTCAGCACGCCCTTGTCCGGCCGCTTCACCCAGACGCCGATACGGCCTTCGCGACGTTCGCCGGTGATATTGTGAGCCGCCAACGTGTCGATCACCCAGGATTCGAGGCCCTTGACCAGGCAGCGGATATCGCGGCCGCGCCGGGTCAGGTCCAGCATGACATAGGCCACGCGCTGACCGGGGCCATGATAGGTGTATTGCCCGCCACGCCCGGCATCGTAGACCGGGAAGCGGTCCGACAGCAGATCGCCGGGAACCGCCGAGGTGCCCGCAGTATAGAGCGGGGGGTGCTCCAGCAGCCAGATGGCCTCTTCGGCTTCTCCGGCGGCGATGGCGGCGGCACGGGCGCGCATGGCCTCGAGCGCCAGCGGGTAGGGCACCGGATCGGGCGAAATGATCCACTGCACGGGGCGGGCGTCCATGCGTGCCAGTTTGTTACTGGTTTCGCACGCTTCGGGCCCTGACGTTAACGCTTCCATAACCATGCTTGCCAGAGAGTTACCTATAAGAGATTCAGCGGCCGCATCATGTCGGCCGGGCCGGGGTTCCGTATCTATCTATGAGCACATTAGACAATATTGAAGTGGACATCACGGTCGAGCTTGGCGCGACGACCATGCCGATCCACCATTTGCTGCGCATGGGCCGCGGCGCGGTGATCGAACTGGATGCCACCGAGAACGATCCGCTCAATATCTATGCCAACAGCACGCTCATTGCCCATGGCGAGGTTAGCGTCGAGGACGGCCACCTGCGCGTGCTGATATCCGAAAAGATCTTCCGCCGCGGCTAGGCCTCTCCACAGCGTTTCGCAAATCTCGATTTAAGCGCTTGAGGTTGGGGGAGACCTTTGCTACATCCCCACTCGCTTCGCCCCCGGGCGTTGCTCTACCAAAGCGTGCGGTCGTGGCGGAATTGGTAGACGCGCAGCGTTGAGGTCGCTGTGTCGCAAGACGTGGAAGTTCGAGTCTTCTCGACCGCACCAATCATCCTCTGGATGAGACAGAAAAAGGGCCGCCCTTCGGGGCGGCCTTTTTGTTTTTGTCGTCACACCATCTCGCCTTTGATCCAGGACCATGGCTGGGCGCCGCCCGACCTGTGATCGGGCGGCATTGTCGCGTCAGGCCGGGGGCGGCGCTACCGGATCGGCAGGCGTAGTGGCCGGTGCCGCCGGGTCGGCAGGGGGTGCTGTGCTGTTATCGGGAGCATCGCCGCAGGCGGCCAGGGCGAGCGCCAGCACAATAGCCAGCGGCGCGAGCATTTTTCGGGACATGGGATCTCCTTTGGGTCGGATCTTGGTCTTCAAACAAGTGTGAGCTAACAGGCAGTTCTTGGCGAAGTTGCGACCGCGGGGCACCGACTGTGACTTAGTCGAGCGCGGGCGGCACGGTTGGACGCTCGGCGGCGAGCCGGGCAGGCGCCTTGAAACGCCATGCATCTTCCAGCCGCAGCGACAGCTCTTCGTCGGCTATGGCACCAAGCCGGATCAGCACCGCGGGGTAGCCGACATAGTGGTCGGTCTCGAAATAGATATCGGGCGAAATTTCCATCAGCAGTGTTTTCTGCTCGGATGGGCAGAGCAGGACCAGGGTGGCGGAATCCTTGAGCCGCACGAAGGATTTGTTGCGCACCTTGAGGGACGGCGAGCCATAGCTGGTGGAGCGTGTCACGCCCGGCAGGCCACGGGCGTTCGCCAGTTGCTCGATGCGGGTGAAGATCTGGTCGAGATCGGTCGCCATCTGTGCCTAATCACCTCAAATAGCTTTTGCCAGTCTGGCGCATCACAGCCCGATTGGCTACAGCTTGGCTTGCCCCCGAAACCCCGGACACACAAAGGGCCCCCAGTGAGCATAGACCCCGAAACCATGCCCGGCCTCGACGCTGGGATTGACCATAATGCGCTGCGCGATGCCGAGGACCGTATCAGTCCGCTCTGGCTAGAACGCCTGCGCGCCTATTTGGCTGCGAGCCGGGATGACGATGTCGCTACGGTGATGGAGCCGCTGCACGCGGCCGACGTCGGCGATGTGCTCGAATCTCTCGATGCCGACGAGCGTCTGCACCTGGTGCGGCTGCTGGGCGACCGTTTCGACTTTTCGGCCCTGACCGAGGTCGACGAATCCGTCCGCGTCGAGCTGATGGACGCGTTGCACAACGCCGAAATCGCTCGCGGCGTCAGTGGTCTCGACAATGACGACGCCGTCGCCATCCTCGAGGATCTCGACCAGGAAGATCGCGACGAGGTGCTGGCCAAGCTGCCGACCTTCGAGCGGCTCAGTCTCAAGCGCAGTCTCGATTTCCCTGAAGAATCCGCCGGTCGGCGGATGCAGACCGATTTTATCGCCATTCCGCCATTCTGGACGGTGGGGCAGACCATCGACTATCTGCGGACCGAGCCCGACCTGCCGGACGAATTCTACCAGATCTACGTGGTCGACGCGTCCTACCAGGTGCTCGGCATCATCCCGCTGGACAAGTTCCTGCGGGCCAAGCGCGTGACCTCCATCGAAGCGCTGATGAACACCAATTTCGTCTCGGTGGATGCCAACGAGGACCAGGAAGAGGCCGCTCGCGACTTCGAGCGCTATGACCTTGTCGAAGTCGGCGTGGTGGACGAGAGCAAGCGGCTGGTTGGCGTCCTCACCATCGACGACATCGTGGACGTGATCCATGAAGAGGCCGACGAGGACATCAAGCTGCTGGCCGGCGTCGGCGACGAAGACATTTCGGACTCCACCGTCGACACGGTGCGCAGCCGCGTGCCGTGGCTGGTGATCAACCTGTTCACGGCTGTGGCCGTATCCTTCGTCATCGGGCTGTTCGGCGCGACCATCGACCAGATGGTAGCGCTGGCGGTGCTGATGCCGATCGTCGCCTCGATGGGCGGCAATGCCGGTACGCAGACCATGACGGTCACGGTGCGGGCGCTGGCGATGCGTGAACTCGACGGGCGCCGCCTGCGACGTCTGGTCGGCCGCGAAATGGTGGTCGGTATCGCCAATGGCGTCATCTTCGCCATCCTGATCGGGCTGGTCACCTGGGCGCGGTTCAACGATCTGCAACTCGGTATCGTTATTGCGCTGGCCATGATCATCAATCTGATCGTGGCGGGAACGGCGGGTATCCTGATCCCGGTCATGTTGGACAAGTTCAAGGCGGACCCAGCCATCGCTTCGGCGGTGTTCGTGACCACGATCACCGACATGGTGGGATTCTTTGCGTTTCTCGGTATCGCGGGGCTGTGGTTCGGGCTGTTCTAGCTCTGCAGACAAAGGAGCAGCGCCACGCAGGCTCCCCTAAAATGCCATCTTTCTCGCTGGCTCCGCCGTAACCATCTTCATTGTCGAGCCTGTGGACTGTGGCAACTTCGCCGCTTGCAAAGCATTTATGACGCAGTTAACGATTTGCTACCGGGTGCTGTATGCGTGCAACGCCTCAAGCTCCGGAGTGAACGGCTGACAAGGAGCGATCATGCGAAGTCAACCGAAGACCACCGCCACGATGTGGCGAGCAGCGACCTGGACCATGGTTTGCCTGCTCTCAATGGGAATGGTTTTCTCCGTCATTGCTGGCGTTTAGTTTGAAACGCTAGAGTTCTTCACTAACAGCAATTCGGAAGGGCGCCCGGGCCACAGGGGCGCCCTTTCTTCTTTCCCGGGAGACCTGAGTTGAAGCTCTTGATCGGCAACCGCAACTATTCGACCTGGTCACTGCGCCCGTGGCTGGTGCTGAAGCATTTCGGCATTCCGTTCGAGGATGAAGTGCTGCAATTGCAGGGTGAAGGCTTCCGCGATGCGCTTGCGCAGCGGTCGCCTACCGGCAAGGTGCCGGTGCTGCTGGATGGAGACCTGATCGTGGTCGAGACCGTTGCGATCATCGAGTATCTTGCCGACAGGTTTCCCGACAAGGCAATCTGGCCGGCCGATATCGGCCAGCGGGCGCTGGCCCGCGCCGCTGCCGCCGAGATGCATTCGGCTTTCCTGGCGCTACGCAGTCACGCGCCGATGAATTTGCGGGCCTTGCATCCTGGCAAGGTGAGCATGGATGCGGTGGGCAAGGATATGCATCGAATAGAGACGCTCTGGGGCGACCTGCTGGCCCGCTCTGGCGGGCCTTACCTGTTTGGTGCCTTCACGGCCGCCGATGCCATGTTCGCGCCGGTGGCGACGCGCATCCGTACTTACGCTCTGCCGGTATCGGACGTGGCCGCCGGCTATGTGGAGGCCATTTACAGCCTGCCGGCTTTCCAGGAGTGGCTGGGGATGGCGCGGCATGAGCCATGGGTTGTGGATGACGACGAAATCGACGTGATCCAGGGCCGCGTCAAGCCGGGGACGCTGGCATGATCCACATGATCAAGCTGTGCGTCGGCGTGTCGAGCCTCGAGGAACTCGAGAGCTATCGCAACGAACGCGCCCATTGGTGGGATGCCGACTATGGCGAGGACGTCCATGTGCATCGCACGCGAATGATGCCCAAGCGGGCCGCGGAGATGGAGGGCCTGTCCTCGATCTACTGGGTGATATCGGGGCAGGTGGTGTGCCGCCAGCCGATCCTGCGGCTGGCCAAATACACCAATGACGAGGGCATCGACTACTGCGACATCATCATGTCCCCCGACATGGTGCGCACCGTGCCCTATCCCAAGCGCCCATTCCAGGGCTGGCGCTACCTGCGCCCCGAGGACGCACCGCCCGACCTGGGTGCCAACGAGAACGCCGAGTCGCTGGCGCTGGCCGCCGACCTGGCCAAGCTTGGGTTAATCTAGGGCTGCTAGTCCAGGGTCCCGCGTGACCTCCAGGTGTCGCGCCACAAGCGCCGCAGCCAGAGCGATGGCCGCAGAGATCAGCATCACGAGCAGCAATGCTGCCGCGGCATTTTCTTCTGGAAGAACCGCCCCCGTGATGGACGCCATGGCGGCCCCGCCAGTCACGCCAATGGCGCCGGCCAGCCCTGCGGCGCTGCCGGTAAGGTGCGGTCGCACGGAGATGGCTCCAGAACTGGCGCTGGGCATGCTGAGCCCGTTGGCCACGCCGATGAAGAGACATGGGCCGAACAGCGCCAGCACATGGTGGACGCCGAAAGCGTGAAGGGCGAGGCCAAACAGCAACCCGGAGCAGGCGATGATCCGTCCGGTCAGCAATGTCGTCGTCAATACAAAGTGACTGGCAAAACGGCCGGATAGAAAGCTTCCCAAAATAAAGCCGCCGGTGATCGAGCCCATATAGATGCCGAGCATCGCCGGGGACAGGTCGAACGGACTGCTCGCCAGTGGCGCGCCCGCCAGGAAGGCGTAGTAGGCGCCCAGTGAAAAGGCCATGCACAGCGCATAGGCCCAGAATCGCCCTGAACCGAGGAGCTCTGGATAGGCGCGGAACTGTTGGGCAATGGTTCGCGAGGGATTGCGGTTGGTCTCGTGCAGGTCAAACCAGCACAGGGCGAATATGGCGACGCCGCACAGGGCCAGAAACCAGAAGCTCCCTCGCCAGCCGAAGGACTGATCGAGCAGGCCGCCGACGCTGGGGCCGAGCATGGGCGCCACGGCCCACGCCATCGATACATAGCCGATCCGGCTCGCGGCCTCCGCCTTGCCCGTCGTATCCCGGATGATGGCCAGCGATACCGCATAGGCCGGCGCAATGGCGGCCTGCAGCATCCGGCAGGCGAGAAAGCCCCAGATGTCGGCGGCGAAGGCGCAGCCAACGCTGGCGAGCACGAAGATGACGAGGCACCACAGTATCACCGGACGCCGCCCGAACCGATCAGAAAGCGGCGCCACGGTGATCTGCAGGCATGCCGAGACCAGGGCATAGGCCGCCAGCGCCAGGCCGACCAGGCCATACTCGACGCGGAAATCGGCGGCCATGTTCGGCAGCGACGGCAGGAAGATGTTGATGGGAAGGATGCACAATGCCGACAGCAGGATCAGAGTAGTGAGGCGGGGAGCGGACGGGGGCAGGGGCAGGGGCAGGGCCATTGGGCGGTCTCGGCTTGAGGACGTTTCTCGGGCAAAAAAAAGCCCCCGAGGCTATCGGGGGCGCATGGAGTGCCGGCACGGTGCCGTCAGGGTGCCATGCGCATTCTTCCTACGATGATGATCAGTGCAGGCATCTGTCGCTCTCTCGCTGCGCACGGAGGCTAAGCCGCATCGTCGGCCGGCGTCAACCAGCACACTTCGCCGTTGCCTCCCTTGCCGTCCGCGCGCCCGGGCCACATATTGCAGTTATGACGGACAAAGACCCGATTGCCCGAAAGACTGCCGGCCTGCCCGAACAGGGCAAGGTCAGCGGCGACGTTGCTGCGTTTGTCAGGAAGGTCGGCGCCATGGCGCGGCCCAATGCGGCGCAGGACGGGCGCCTGCTGTTTGCGCTGGATGCGACGATGAGCCGGCAGCCGACCTGGGACCTGGCATGCTCGCTGCAGGCCGAGATGTTCAAGGCGATTCCCAGGGACAGCGCGCTGCAGGTGCAGTTGCTTTATTTCCGCGGCTTTGGTGAGTGCCGGGCGTCCAAGTGGGTGCTTGATGGCAATGCGCTGGCCCGGTTGATGACGGGCATCGACTGCCGTGGCGGCAATACTCAGATCGGCAAGGTGTTTGCCCATGCGCGGGCCGAGCATGCCAAGCGGCGGATCAACGCCGTGGTCTATGTCGGTGATGCCATAGAGGAACATGTCGATGAGCTGGCAGAGAAGGCGGGCCAGCTCGGCCTCCTCAACTGCCCGATATTCGTGTTCCAGGAGGGGCGCGATGCCAATGTGGAAGCCGCCTTCCGCGAGTTCGCCCGCCTGACCAAGGGGGCTTATGCTCGCTTTGATGCTTCCGCACCGCAGGAACTGGCAGCCTTGCTCAAGGCCGTGGCCGCCTATGCTAGCGGTGGCCGGGATCTATTGAAGCTGCAAGGCAGTGGGCAGGCGCAGGCACTGCTCGCGCAATTGCCGCGATGACCTATTTCTTCATTGGCGGGGCGGTGCTGCTGGGAGCCCTCGCGGTGTACCAGTATGCCAGGCGCCTCGGGTGGCAGAAGGTCCTGCGCAGCCTGCGCTGGCCCATCGGCGGGGCCGCGGCGTTGATAGCGGGATTTCTGCTGCTGGCACGGCGTTTTGACATCGCGATTTTTGTCGGTGCCGCCGCCTTTTCGATTCTTCGTTCGGGCCGACTCGGGCCGTTTTCCTTCGAGGGCGGTTCCGCACCAGCCTCTGGCAACGTCTCGAGGGTTCGCAGCCGCTACTTCGCCATGGAACTCGACCACGACACCGGCGGCGTCAGCGGGCGCGTGCTGGAGGGGCAGTTCGCCGGCGCGGACCTGATCGACCTCGGAGAGATGGATACGCGCCTGCTGATCGCCGAAATCGAAGGTGATCCGGATAGCTCGAGCCTGCTGGAGAGCTGGCTCGATGCGAACCGCAGTGGCTGGCGCGAATATTTTGCCGAGACCGCTGGATCTGATGCAGGTTCGCAGTCCAAGCCGCCGGACGACCCCGTTGCCGAGGCCTATGCCGTACTTGGACTGCAACCGGGCGCCACTGACGAGGAAATCCGGGCGGCTCATCGCGAGTTGATGAAGGGCGTCCATCCCGACCATGGCGGGTCGAGCTATCTGGCCTCCAAGATAAACGCGGCGCGCGACCGGCTGCTGAAGTCGTAAGTCCCTCGGCGCCTTAACGTCCTGTTAACCATGAGGGTCGTTGTTAGCATCTCAATTGATGCATGCAGTGATTTGGGGGGCAGCAATGGCGCGTGATGGTGCGCATGTCATTGTCGTGGGCAATGAAAAGGGCGGGTCGGGCAAATCGACCACGGCCTTCCACCTGGCGGTCTACCTGCTTTATGCAGGCCACCGCGTCGCCACTATTGACGTCGACAGCCGCCAGCAGACCCTGACCCACTATGTCCGGAACCGGCGCACGCACGTCAAGGAAACCGGTCGGGACCTGCCCAATCCGCTGCATTTCCACCTGCCGTCGGCCTGGGGTGACTCGGTGAAGGAAAACCAGCAGGCCGAGTTCGATGTGTTCCGCCGCGCCGTGGGCGAGGTGGAGAACCGCGTCGATTTCCTGGTCATCGATACGCCGGGCTTCGACACCAATCTGACGCGGCTGGCTCATTCCCTGGCCGATACGCTGGTGACACCGGTCAATGACAGCCTCATCGACATCAACGTGCTGGCGCGCATCGATCCCGAGACGGGCCTGCCGGTCGAAACCAGCCATTATGCCCGTCTGGTGCAGCGCGCCCGGTCCGAGCGCATGGCCGTGGATGGCGAGACCGTCGACTGGGTGCTGGTGCGCAACCGCATCTCGATGCTTGCTTCGCGCAATGCCCGGCAGGTCCATGCGACACTGGAGGGTATCGCAACCCGTTTCGGTTGCCGCCTGGCCGACGGTATCGCCGAGCGCGTCATCTTTCGATCGCTGTTTCCCAGTGGCACCACGGTCTTCGACCCGCTGGACGAGGAGGGCGAGTCCTCGACCGTCTCCCATGTCAGCGCCAGGCAGGAATACCGCAACCTGGTATCGGCCCTGAACTTGCCGCTACGCGAGCGCCAGCCGGAGCCTGCCCGGCTGTCGGCGTAAAAGGGAGGGCGCCGCGGGCGGCGCCCTCACACTAGCGCTACTGATAGGTCTTCGAAGCTGTGAACGTCGCCTTGTAGGCGCCCAGCGTGTTGCCGGCGATGGCGACGACCGATTCAAAATCCCCGCCGGGTGTCCATGTCAGCTCGAGCAGGCCATCGGTGATCGACTGCGTGCCGCTTGGTGCGGCGGCGCCAGTCCACAGGTGCCCGGCCTCGGCCGCCAGCGTGATCGTCTCTGTCGCCGCATATTCGATGCGGCCGCGGATCTCGGCACCTTCGTCGTTCACCAGGTCCACATCGGCATCGATATAGCGGGTGGCGAGCTTGACGGTGAAGCTGTCGTTGAGCTTGGTTTCCACCGCACCCGTGAGGCCGAGTTCTCGGGCCGAGGTGCCGTCGATCGTCGCCGACAGCGTGAACATGTCGAGCGTCGCCTCGGCGCTGGCCAGCGCATTCCACCAGCCGCTATTGTTGGCGGCAAGGGCACCGCGGAGCTTGAAGGCGTCGAAGGTCGCCGTCACGCCGGTATGCAGGGCCAGATCGTCGAACGTGCCGTCCAGAATATCCCCCGCGAGCACTGACACGTGGGCGCTGACATTCTCGCCGCCATAGTTGAGCACGCCGATCAGCGAGCCGTCGGTGTCCAGGTCTTCGAGGGCAATCCCGGCGGTGAAGCCTTCAGCGAGCGCGCCGGTCAGCTGGATGGCGTGGCCTTCATATCCATAGATGCCGGTGCCACCGTCCCAGGCCACGCCGTCGGTCTCGTCGGAGATGAAGCTGGCGAGCCAACCAAAGGCGTCGTCGTCATCCTCGTTGAAGATCGAGTTCTCGACGAGGCCGGCGGTCAGCAGGTTGATGTCCCCGATGGAAACGTAGGCATACTCGACTTCGGTGGCGATATCGGGGGCGAGGACCAGGTTCTGCGCTTCCGCATAGTCGTAGTGATAGAGCCCGATCGTGGCTTTGGCCGGGCCGATATCGGTCGGCGCGGTGCCGACGAAGACCAGATAGGCGTCGATCCAGCTGTCCCAGTCCGTGGCGCCGCCGTCATCGTCCGTCCAGTCGATGGTGCCGCTATAGCCGGAGGTCAGTACCGGCAGGTCACCCTTGTAGTCGCCGGCGCGAAACTCGTAGTAGAGCTCAGCGGAAATCTGCAGGCAGTTGGTGTCCGATGACACGGTAAGCCCGGTCAGGCCCAGCGCACTGCAGACGTCCAGTGCAGACAGCACGCCGAGATCGGCTGCCGATGCCGGCAAGGCCAGGACTGTCGAAGCAAGCAGGATGAGTGGTAGTCGCAATTTTAGCCCCCGGGCTGATATGGATTTCATATACGAGCCAATGGGCCTATCCGGTCTAAAAGTGGAGGCTAAATATCATCTTTATTTGGCGTGGAATGGCTTGCGCCGCCGAGGTCGGATAATATATGACTAAGAATCTCATATTAATTTGAAGCTGAATACGGGCAAGCGGATCGCGATCCGCTCGTTAATCGTTAACGAACATTCATCATGCGCACCCTTGCCAGCGCCTCCCGAACGCCGGACAAGTTGGGCAGGTAGAGTATGGGTTGGCGATGGCTCGGCGGGGCGTGCATGTCATCGTGGTTGGCAATGAGAAGGGTGGGTCGGGTAAATCGACCACAGCCTTCCATCTGGCCATCTATCTGCTCTACGAAGGCTTCAAGGTCGCATCCATCGACGTGGACAGCCGGCAGCAGACGCTGACCTACTACGTGCGAAACCGGCGCGACTGGGCCCGCAATCGCGGCCTGCATATTCCTCACACCACCCATTTCCACCTGCCGCTGTCGCGCGGGGACTCGGTCAAGGAAAACCATCGCACCGAGTTCGACCTGTTCCGGCAGGCGGTGGCGGAGGTGGAACACGATGCCGATTTCCTGGTCATCGACACGCCCGGCTTCGACACCAACCTGACGCGGCTGGCCCATTCGCTCGCCGATACGCTAGTGACGCCGGTCAATGACAGCCTGATCGATCTCAACGTCATGGCGCAGTTCGATCCGGTGACCGGGGAGCCGCGCGAGATGAGCCACTATTCCCGGCTGGTGCAGCGGGCCCGGTCGGAGCGCCTCGCCATTGATGGCAAGACCATCGACTGGGTGCTGGTGCGCAATCGCATTTCCATGCTGTCGTCGCGCAATATGCGGCAGGTACAGACCATGCTCGAGCGCATTGCCCTGCGGATGGGCTGCCGGGTGGCCGACGGCATTGCCGAGCGCGTCATCTTTCGCTCGCTGTTCCCGACCGGCATGACGGTGTTCGACCCGCTGGATGAGGATCTGCTGGGCGGGCTGCCTTCGATGTCCCATATGAGCGCGCGGCAGGAATATCGTAACCTGCTGGCGGCGTTGCATCTGCCGATCAATGAGATTGCTGCCGAGCGCAAGGCGCTCGCAACGCCGGAGGGAGCCGATCCCGTCCGGCGCTTCATTCACATGATGCAGACGGATTCCTAAGGCTGGCGGGAGCCGAAGATCAGGTCGACGGCCCGGCTGCCGCCTGGCGCGAAGACATCGAGGTCGACGGTGACCGGGCTCTGGACCATGCGGCGCGTACGAGACGAAAGCGCCAGGACCACACCCAGGAGGTCGCCGACGCTGCGCTTGCGCGGCAGCATGCGCTGGGTGATGCCGGCCAGCGCGCGGTTACGCACAGCCATGTCTTCCGACGCAAGGCTGGAGCGGCCGACGAAATTGGCCAGCTCCGTAAGGGCAGTATTCTCGCTCATTGGGCTACTCCAAACACAGGCACCAATTTGCTTCCCCGGTGAGCGGCACTCTGCTGGCGCCGTCTCGTACATTCGCGGCGGGTCCGAACAGGGCCCGCATAGGTCGTCCTAGCTCTGCATGGCCAGGCAGCTCATATCCTGCTGCTTGAGCTGGCTGCACATGGCCGCTGCATCGTCCCGGTCGCCGAAACCCACGAAACGGGCCCGGAAGAAGACTTGGCCGTTCTTCTCGAAGCGTTCCACATAGGAGCGGAAATCGCCGAGCGTACCGACCTTGCCGGCAGCGTCGGCCAGCATGGCGCGAGCGCTGTCTTCGGACGGGCCGGCGCCGATCTGCACGATCCAGCCGCCGGGGGGCACGCCGGTATCGGCAGTAGCGACGGAGCCAGAGGTCATCAGGTCAACAGGCTGGGCACCCTGAGTGCCAACATCGGCCGGCGGCGGCACGAAGCCGAGCGGGGCGGAAGGCACGGTCTGGCCGAGGGCGGATGGGGGCGCGCCCAGATTATAGCTCTCGGAGAGCCAGGCGCCGATAATGTCCTGGCTGGGATAGGCCGGCTGCGGCGCCTGCGAGGGCGCAGCAAGAGTATTGGCGGCCTGCACTGCCGGTTGCAGGCCGAGATCGGCCGGCATCGGCGCGGGCTGCGGTGCGGCGCTGGCAACGGCCACTTGCGGCATGGGCTGGATGGCAGCGGGCTGCGCCTGGGCGCCATTGGCGGCCACGAGCTGCGCCAGGCGGAAGCCGGGCAGGGGCATGGGCATGACGAAGACCGGCTGGCTGGGCTGCGCAACCGCAACCTGCACGTTACCGTTGCCCTGGCGGCCCGGCACCGGGATCATCGCTGTCTGCAGGTAGTCGCCGCGACGGCTTTCCGGCAGATAGTTGGCGACGAGCTGGCGGACCTTTTCGTCACGCGCGCCGGCCGAATTGAAGCCGAAGGCGACGACGACGATATGGCGGCCATCCTTGCGGGCGGCGGTCAAGAGGTTAGAGCCGGCGGCATTGATATAGCCGGTCTTGATGCCATCCACCGCGCCCATGTAGCCGAGCACGCGGTTATGGTTGCCATAGGTCGACTTGCCATAGCTGAAGCTGCGGGTCTGGAAGAATTCATAATAGCTCGGGAAGTGCTGGTAGATGGCGATGCCAAGGATCGCCTGGTCGCGCACCGTGGTGAGCTGGCCGCCATCGGGCAGGCCGGAGGCGTTGCGATAGGTGGTGTTGCGCATGCCCAAAGCGCGGGCCGTGGCCGTCATGCGCTCGGCAAACTTGGATTCGGTGCCGGAAATGTGTTCGGCGATAACGCGGGCCATGTCATTGGCCGACAGCGTCACCAGCGATTTTATGGCGTCTTCGACCGTGATTGTGGCGCCGGAGCGCAGGCCAAGCTTGGTCGGCACGGCTGCCGCGGCATGCTTGGACACGGTCATCTTGGTGGAAAGCTTGAGGTTGCCGGCGCTCAGTTCCTGGAACAGCACATAAAGTGTCATGACCTTCGCGACGGAGGCCGGGTAGCGCCGGCTGTCGGCGGCTTCCTCATAGAGCACCTGGCCCGACTTTGCGTCGACCACGATGCCCGCATATTTGCGGAGATTTTCGATGGCCTGAGCGGGCGCGGCCGTGTGGGCGCTGATCGCAAGGGCGACAATAACTGCGGCAAAGGCGCGAACGAACACGACGCGCCATGGGGTTTTCGCCTGGGAAGTCACCCGGTACTCCAACTTTACTCTCGGGCGCTTCTGCGCCCGTACGCAACACAACTGGTTGGAAGATCCGGGTGAGCCCCACGCGCCCGAACAATCCACTATCCATCTGAGGATAGGTCAGCGCCGTTACCATTCCGTAAAATGCGAGCGATTACGGCGAGGGTGTGGAAAGCCGGTCACGGATGGGTGAGGGGGCAGGAACACCACTCCCACCATGCGTCGCCCTCAGGCCCGCAGACACCTCGCCATGCGGGCGTTTGGCATGCCCGGTTGTCCCTTCACAAATTCGGGAAGCATTGCCCCTTAACAGCGGCGATCTTTTGCCTACATAATGGTCCTCACCATGCTGCTTCGTTTTCCTCTACGACAGATGTCTCCCATGTATGCCAATGACCTCCTCGCTTTGACCGATGAGGCCCCAGCCGCTCTGCGACTGGCGCCTGTGCCCGCCTATGCGGGGCCGAAGGAGGACGATCCTGGCAAGGGCGGGGATGGCAAAGGCAGCACCGAAACCGGGACGATCACCAAGACCCGTCCCAAAACCAAGCGTCCGAACCTCTATCGGGTGCTTCTGCTCAACGACGACTACACGCCGATGGAATTCGTCGTTCTGGTCCTGCAGGACGTCTTCAACAAGACCCATGAAGAAGCCATGCAGATCATGCTGCACGTTCACCAAAAGGGGGTGGGTGAGTGCGGCGTATATCCGTACGAGGTGGCCGAAACCAAGGTCACCCGCGTCATGGATACGGCACGCAAGAACCAGCATCCGCTGCAATGCGTGATGGAAAAGCAATAGGAACATCATATGCCCTCATTTTCCCGCGGACTTGAAAAGGCTCTGCATCAGGCGATGAACCTGGCGCGTGAGCGCAACCATGAGTTCGCTACGCTCGAGCATCTGCTGCTGGCCCTGACGGACGACCGTGAAACGATCGCCGTGCTCACCGGCTGCGACGTCGACATCGACGCGCTCAAGAGCGACCTCGAAGATTTCATCAATGAAGAGCTGGACAGCCTGATCGTGGCGAGTGGCCAGGATGCGCGGCCGACTGCCGCCTTCCAGCGCGTAATCCAGCGCGCCGTCATCCACGTCCAGTCATCGGGCCGGGAAGAAGTTACCGGCGCCAACGTGCTGGTGGCGATTTTCGCCGAGCGCGAGAGCCATGCCGCCTATTTCCTCGAACAGCAGGACATGAGCCGGCTGGATGCGGTCAATTTTATCAGCCACGGGATCACCAAGTCCGGTCCCAGCGAGGAGCGCAAGGTGCGTGGTGCCGAAGACGGCGAGAACCATGGCGAAGGCGGCGCCGAGGCCAAGAAGAGCTCGGCCCTGGCCGATTTCTGCATCAACCTCAACGAGAAGGCCCGTGCCGGCAAGATCGATCCGCTGATCGGCCGCGATGCCGAACTGCGCCGTACCATTCAGATCCTCTGCCGCCGCTCCAAGAACAATCCGCTCTATGTCGGCGATGCTGGCGTGGGCAAGACGGCCATAGCCGAGGGCCTGGCCCGCAAGATCATCGAAGGCGATGTGCCTGAAGTGCTGCGCGAGGCCGTGATCTATGCACTCGACATGGGTTCGCTGCTGGCCGGCACCCGCTATCGCGGCGACTTCGAGGAACGCCTCAAGGCCGTGATGAAGGAGCTGGAAAAGCTGCCGAACTCGGTGCTGTTCATCGACGAAATCCACACCATGATTGGTGCTGGCGCCACGTCGGGCGGGGCTCTCGACGCGTCGAACCTGCTGAAGCCGGCTCTCGCCTCGGGTGCGATCCGGTGCATCGGCTCGACCACCTACAAGGAATACCGCCAGTTCTTCGAGAAGGACCGGGCGCTGGTGCGTCGTTTCCAGAAGATCGACGTCAACGAGCCCTCCATCCCTGATGCCATCGAGATCATCAAGGGCCTGCGCCCGTATTACGAAGAGTTCCACAAGATCAAGTTCACCGACGATGCCCTTAAGGCGGCGGTGGAACTGAGCGCGCGGTACATCAACGATCGCAAGCTCCCCGACAAGGCGATCGACGTGATCGACGAGACGGGTGCCAGCCAGATGCTGCTCACCGAAGACAAGCGCAAGAAGATCATCGACGTTGAGGACATCGAGGCGACGATCGCCACGATCGCGCGCATTCCGCCAAAGTCGGTCTCCAAGTCCGATGCCGAACTGCTCAGCGGGCTCGATCGCAGCCTCAAGTCGGTGGTGTTCGGCCAGGATAACGCCATCGTGGCGCTGACTTCGGCGATCAAGCTGGCGCGTGCCGGCCTGCGCGAACCGGAAAAGCCGATCGGCTCCTACCTGTTCACCGGCCCGACCGGCGTCGGCAAGACAGAGGTGGCCAAGCAACTCGCCGATACGCTCGGCGTGGAACTGCTGCGCTTCGACATGTCCGAATATATGGAGCGCCACACGGTCAGCCGCCTGATCGGTGCCCCACCGGGCTATGTCGGCTTCGACCAGGGGGGCCTCCTCACCGATGGCGTCGACCAGCATCCGCATTGCGTCGTGCTGCTCGACGAAATCGAGAAGGCCCATCCTGATCTCTACAACATCCTGTTGCAGGTGATGGATCATGGCAAGCTGACCGACCACAATGGCAAGTCGGTGGATTTCCGCAATGTCATCCTGATCATGACGTCCAATGCCGGCGCCATGGACCTGCAGAAGAGCCCGATCGGATTCGGCCGCAAGCGCGAGCAGGGCGATGACGAAGAGGCGATCAACCGCCTGTTCACGCCGGAATTCCGCAACCGTCTCGATGCGATCATCTCGTTTGCCCCGCTGCCGCGCGAAGTCGTGCGTCGTGTGGTCGAGAAGTTCGTGCTGCAGCTCGAAGGCCAGTTGGCCGAGCGTGGTGTCACCATCGTGCTGCAGCCGGAGGCCGCCGATTGGTTGGCTGAACGCGGCTATGATGAACGCATGGGTGCGCGTCCCTTGGGTCGCGTGATCCAGGAGTACATCAAGAAGCCGCTGGCCGATCAGGTGCTGTTCGGCGAGCTGGTCAATGGTGGCACGGTCACTGTGGCCGTCGTCGGCGAAGGCAGTGAAGCCAAGCTGGAGCTGATCGCGGCGGCGCCGCGCCCGGCCAAGCCCAAGGCTCTGCCGAAGCCGAAAAAGCCAAAGGCGACGGCCGACAAGGGCTAAGCACTGGATTGCA
The DNA here is from genome assembly GCA_049647065.1 of Devosia sp. Classification (GTDB taxonomy): domain Bacteria; phylum Pseudomonadota; class Alphaproteobacteria; order Rhizobiales; family Devosiaceae; genus Devosia. The sequence continues at coordinate 16,467 of JBARWY010000078.1, forward strand.
CAATGAATGAAGCCGGGAGCGATCCCGGCTTCATCTGTCTGGGGGGTGGCATGGCATTGGCAGGCAAGACGATTGCCATTACCGGCGCGGCACGTGGCCTGGGTGCGGCGTTAGCGATCGTGGCGGCGGATCGCGGCATGCGCCCGCTGCTGTTGGGGCGCGATCCGTCCAGGCTTGCGGAAACTGCCGATACCATCGAAGTGCGCGCCGGCATCCGCGCCGATTGCGTCATCTGCGATCTTGCCGACCTGACCTCAGTGGCGGATGCGGCCGCCAAGATCGGTTCGCTGGCGCCCGAGCTGGATGTACTGGTCAATTCCGGCTCACAGTGGACCGGCGGCGCCTTCGCAGATCAGACCGACGAGCACATTGGGGCCGTGATCGGCTCAACAGTCAGCGGCACCATAGCCTTGACCCGCCGGCTGCTCCCTTTGCTGCTCAGCCGGCCATCCGCCGACATCCACACCGTCGTCTCCATGAGCGGCTTGCCCTATGCCCGTATGCGCGGTTCATCCGTGCCTTTCGTCGCGGCCAAGGCGGCGCAGAACGGCTTCGTGCAGGCGCTGACCGAGGAACTGATCGACACCAGGGTCAGGGTCACCTCGATCCATCCCGGCCTGATCGAGGATGTGTTGCCCACCGAGCCTGATTGGAACCACGAGCGCAAGGCAACCGACATGCTCAGCGACCGCAACGTGGTCGAGGCCATCCTCTATATTCTCGACCAGCCGGCCAACGTCGCCATCCGCTCGCTGGTGATCGAGCGAGCGCGCACCGACTTCCTCAGCTGACGGGGAGCCTGACGAGCAAAGCGAGCAGAAACCCAGATGCCTTGGCGCCAGCAGCGCATCTGCCCGTTTCACGCCCTACCGGTAACGCTCCGTGAACGTTTCCTAACACTTCGCTAACCAGTTCGACCCAATCCCCGTTGTTCCCGCTGGTCACAGTAGACAGGAACAAAAGACGAACTTATAAGAACATTATAGCAACACGGGAGATGCAGATGCTCACTTTCATCAAGGACTTCGCCGCATTCGTTACGCTGGGTGCCTTTACCATCGGTTCGCTCACTTGGATGGATGTGCTGGCCCGACTCGTGTGACCCTTGCCTGTGGATTGCGGTCGGGCAGCGGTATGATCATCGCTCCGGTCCGGTCATAAAGGGCGATCATGAGCGGTCCCGGCTTTATTCACCTTCACGTCCATTCTGCCTATTCTCTGCTGGAGGGTGCTCTCCAGCTCGAGACGATCCTCAAGCTTGCCGCGGCGGACAACCAGCCCGCCCTGGGTATTGCCGATACGGGCAATTTGTTCGGCGCGCTCGAATTCTCCGAAAAGGCCAGCAAGAAGGGCATCCAGCCGCTGGTTGGTGTCGAACTGGCAATCGATTTTGCCGCTGCCGAGGAACGGATCAGCGAGCGCGGCCATATCGCGTGGGCCGGCAAGTCGAGTGTGGTGCTGCTGGCACAGAGTGAGGCAGGCTTTGCCAACCTCTCGCGGCTCGCGTCGCAATCCTATCTCGAAGGCGATGGTTCGGGCACGGCGCGGGCCAAGCTCGACTGGCTGACACGGGATCGTCTAGAGGGCCTGATCTGCCTCAGCGGCGGGCCGGAAGGCGCCATCGATATGGCTTTCGCCCAGGGACAGGACGCCAATGCCATCCGCCGGCTCGATCGCCTCGCCGAGTTGTTCGGCGATCGGTTTTATATCGAGTTGCAGCGGCATGGCCGCGTGCAGGAGGCCGCGGTCGAGCCGCGCCTCATCGACTATGCCTATCGCAAGGGTGTGCCGCTGGTGGCCACAAACGAGCCGTTCTTCAAATCGGCCAAGGAATTCGAGGCGCATGATGCGCTACTGGCGATTGCCGGCGGCACCGTGCTGGCCCAGACCGAGCGCCGCAAGCTCAACGACCAGTATTATTTCAAGACCCGCGCCGAGATGGCCGAGTTGTTCTCGGACCTGCCCGAGGCGCTGGATTCTACCGTGGAAGTCGCGCGGCGTGTGTCGTACCGGCCGCGGACGCGCAATCCGATCCTGCCCAAATTCGCCGCCGCGCCTGATCTCAGCGAAGCCGATGCCGTCGCCGCCGAGGCCGCCGCCTTGCGGGCGATGGCCGAGGACGGCCTGCGCGAGCGCCTGGCCACTGCCGGCACGGCGCCGGGCAAGAGCGAGCAGGATTACTGGGAGCGGCTGGAATTCGAGCTGGGCATCATCGCCTCGATGAAATTCCCCGGCTATTTCCTCATCGTGGCCGATTTCATCCGCTGGTCCAAATCGCAGGGCATTCCGGTCGGCCCCGGCCGTGGCTCGGGTGCCGGATCGCTGGTCGCCTATGCCACGACCATTACCGATCTCGACCCACTGGCCTACAACCTGCTGTTCGAGCGCTTCCTCAATCCGGAACGCGTATCGATGCCCGACTTCGATATCGACTTCTGCCAGGATCGCCGCGAAGAGGTGATCCGCTACGTGCAGCAGAAGTACGGCGTCGAGCAGGTGGCGCAGATCATCACCTTCGGAACGCTGCAGGCCCGCGCCGTGCTGCGTGACGTCGGCCGTGTGCTACAGATGCCCTATGGCCAGGTGGACCGCATCTGCAAGCTGGTGCCGGCCAACCCTGCCGATCCGTGGTCGATCGAGCGGACCATGAACGAGGTGCCGGCCTTCAAGGCCATGGCCGACGAAGACGAGACGGTGGCCGACCTAGTCGCCATTGCGCGCAATCTCGAGGGCCTGTTCCGGCACGCCTCGACTCACGCTGCGGGCATCATCATCGGGGACCGGCCGTTGCAGGATCTGGCGCCGCTCTACCGCGATCCGCGTTCGGACATGCCGGTCTGCCAGTACAACATGAAGTGGAGCGAGGCGGCGGGCCTGGTCAAGTTCGACTTCCTCGGCCTCAAGACGCTGACGACGGTGGAATATGCCGTCAACATGGTGAACCTCGACGGCGGCAATCTGCGCATCGAAGATATCGCCATCGACGACAAGCCGACCTATGACCTCTACGCCAAGGGCGACACGTTCGGCGTGTTCCAGGTGGAGGGCGCCGGCATGCGCCGCGCGCTGGTCGACATGAAGCCGGACCGTTTCGAGGACATCATCGCGCTGGTGGCCCTCTATCGCCCCGGTCCGATGGACAACATCCCATTGTTCAATGATCGCAAGCACGGTCGCGAAGAGGTGGAATACCCCCATCCCGACCTGTCGGTTGTACTCGACGAAACCTATGGCATCATCGTCTATCAGGAGCAGGTGATGCAGATCGCCCAGCTGCTGAGTGGCTATTCGCTCGGCGAAGCCGACATGTTGCGCCGCGCCATGGGCAAGAAGATCAAGTCCGAGATGGATGCGCAGCGCGAACGCTTCCGCGAAGGCGCCATCAAGCATGGACTGAAGCAAAGCCTGGCCGACACCATCTTCGACCTCCTGGCCAAGTTCGCCAATTACGGCTTCAACAAGAGCCATGCCGCGACCTATGCGCTGGTCAGCTACCAGACGGCGTACCTCAAGGCGCATCACCCGCACGAATTCCTCGCGGCGTCGATGACGCTGGATATGGGCAATACCGACAAGCTGGCCGAATTCCGCAGCGAGGCGAAGCGCCACAATATCGAACTGGTGGCGCCCTGCGTGAACAAGTCCCAGGTGGTGTTCTCGGTCGAGGACAAGCGCATCCTTTATGGGCTCTGCGCGGTAAAGGGCGTGGGCCGGCAGGTGGCCGAGCACATCGTCGAGGCCCGCGGCGATACGCCGTTCAAGGATCTCGGCGATTTCGCCCGCCGCGTGGATCCGCGTATCCTCTCCAAGCGCACGCTGGAGACCCTGGCCAATGCCGGCGCCTTCGATGACATCGTTCCGCGCCGCGAAGTGGCCTTTGCGGCGATCGAGGCCGTGATCGGCATGGCCCAGTCGCTCACCACCGAGCGCAACGAAGGCCAATGGAACATGTTCGACAGCGGCGAGCCCGAGCCGATCCGACTGCCGGCCGGCGTTCCGGCCTGGAGCACCACAGAGCGGGCTGACCGGGAATTGTCGGCCATCGGCTTCCACCTGTCGGCGCATCCGCTCGATGCCTATTCGGACCTGTTCGAGAAGCTGCGGGTGCAGCGCTGGGGCGATTTCGAGCGCGCTGTCAAGGATGGGGCCGGAGCCGGGCGTCTCGCTGGCACGATCAGCGGCAGGCAGGACAGGCGTACCCGCAAGGGTACGCCGATGATGATCCTCACCCTGTCGGATCAGACCGGCAGCTTCGAAGTCATCGCCTTTTCCGAGCAGATCAACGAATTCGGTGCGCTGCTGCAGCCGGGCAAGTCGGTAATCCTGCAAGTGGGCGCCGATGAACGTGCCGAGGGCATAAGTCTGCGACTGCTGTCGGCCCAGGCGATCGACGGTATCGAGGACACGATCGAGCGGCGGCTGACGGTATTCGCTGCTGATGCCAAGGCGCTCGGGTCCATCAGCGCCCAGCTCAAGCGCGGCGGGGAAGGGCGGGTCAACTTCGTCGTCATCCGCGACGGCGGGGCAAAAGAATATGAAATCGAGCTGCCGGGGGCATACCGGATCACCGCCGAGGTGGCGGGCGGGATCAAGGCGCTCGAGGGGGTGACGGACGTCAGGCTCCACTGAGCCGCCAAAGCGCGGGGGAGGCGAGCCGTAACTCTTCCTCCTCCGCTCGGGGCTTTCACCCTTGGCCCCGCGTCCCGGCGCGGGTCTATGAGGGGCGAACGTGGGATCGGGGGGAGTCGTTCCCTGACAGTTGCGTGAGTTGGACGCACAATACGTGCAGTCCATCATGGGCTTGGTGACGGTATGCCATGCGCGGGTTCCAGTTGACCCGGCACCCTGCATTTGATTGAAGTCTGCCAACCGATCTATCCGCCCCGCCAGACCCTTCCCAAACGAGAATGCCCCTTGGCGGGCCGCTGTTGTAGCGAGTGACCTATGCTTGAAAAGTCCTATGAGCCCGGCGCGGTCGAGAACCGCGTCTATGCCGATTGGCTCAAGGCCAACGCCTTTGCCGCCGGCGCCGGCGCCGCTGATGGTGCCGAGACCTTCACCATCGTCATTCCGCCGCCCAACGTCACCGGTTCCCTCCATATCGGTCACGCGCTGAACAATACGATCCAGGACATCCTGGTTCGCTTCAACCGCATGTTGAAGAAGGACGTGCTCTGGCAGCCGGGCACCGACCATGCGGGCATTGCCACCCAGATGATCGTCGAGCGTCAGCTGATGGAACGCCAGCAGCCCGGCCGCCGTGAGATGGGTCGCGAAAAGTTCGTCGAGCGCGTCTGGGAGTGGAAGGCCGAAAGCGGCGGCACCATCATGAACCAGCTCAAGCGCCTGGGTGCCTCAGCCGATTTCTCCCGCGAGCGCTTCACCATGGGCGAAAGCGGCGCTGCCGACGACCAGATGGTCCGTGCGGTCACCAAGGTCTTCGTGGAACTGCACCAGCGCGGCCTGATCTATCGGGCCAAGCGCCTGGTGAACTGGCATCCCGGTCTCGAAACCGCCATCTCTGACCTCGAAGTGGAGAATATCGAGGTCAAGGGCCACATGTGGCATCTGCGCTATCCACTGGCTGATGGCGTCAGCTATCAGTTCCCCATCGCCCATGATGAGGACGGCAAGCCGACCGAATACGAAACGCGCGATTACATCATCGTCGCCACCACCCGCCCCGAGACCATGCTGGGCGACAGCGGCATTGCCGTGCATCCGGAAGACGCCCGTTATGCCCCGCTGGTTGGCAAGTTTGTTACCCTTCCCCTCGTCGGCCGCCGTATTCCCATCGTCGCCGATGAATATGCCGATCCGGCCCTGGGCACTGGCGCGGTCAAGATCACCCCTGCGCACGATTTCAATGATTTCGAAGTCGGCGTCCGGAACAATCTCGAGCAGATCAACGTCTTCACGACGAGTGGCTCGATCACCTCGGCCGAGTCCATACCGGCTGCCTATCGGGGCATGGACCGCTTTGTCGCGCGCAAGGCCATTGTCGCCGACCTGACAGCCTTGGCCGAGCAAGATCCCACCCGTGGCCTCGATCATATCGAGGACAAGAAGATCATGGTCCCGCATGACGAGAAGAGTAAGCTCGTCGTCATAGAGCCTTTCCTGACCGACCAATGGTGGGTCAAGGCCGATGTGCTGGCCCAGCCGGCGCTCGCTGCCGTGCGTGAGGGTCGCACCAAATTTGTGCCCCAGCAGTACGAAAACACCTACTTCGCCTGGCTCGAGAACATCAAGCCGTGGTGCATTTCGCGCCAGCTCTGGTGGGGTCACCAGATTCCGGCCTGGTACGGCCCGGACAACCACGCCTTCGTCGCCTATAGCGAAGCCGAAGCCCAGGCCCAGGCCGACGCGCACTATGGCGCATCGACCACCCTCCAGCGCGATGAAGACGTGCTCGACACCTGGTTCTCCTCCGCCCTCTGGCCGTTCTCGACCCTCGGCTGGCCGGACGACACCGCCGAGCTGCGCCGCTACTATCCGACCGACGTTCTGGTCACCGGCTTCGACATCATTTTCTTCTGGGTTGCCAGGATGATGATGATGGGTCTTGAATTTCTGGATGAAGAGCCGTTCCACACGGTCTACATGCATGCACTGGTCCGCGACGAGAAGGGCCAGAAGATGAGCAAGACCAAGGGCAATGTCATCGACCCGCTCGAGCTCATTGATCAGTATGGTGCCGATGCCACCCGCTTCACGCTGGCGGCCATGGCTGCGCAGGGTCGCGACCTCAAGCTGTCGCTGCAACGCGTGGAGGGCTATCGCAACTTCGTCACCAAAATCTGGAATGCTGCGCGCTTCCTCGAAATGAACGAGTGCCGTCGCGTCGAAGGTTACGATCCCAAGGCCAACAAGTTGCCGCTCAATCGCTGGATCGTCGGCGCCACGGCGCGCGGCGCCGCCGCCGTCACCCAGGGCATCATCGACTACAAGTTCAACGAAGCCGCCAACAGCGCCTATGACTTCGTCTGGGGCACCTTCTGCGATTGGTATGTCGAGTTCGCCAAGCCAGTGTTCATGGGCGAGGACGAGGTTGCCAAGGCTGAAACGCGCGCCACTGCCGCCTGGGCCCTGGACCAGATCCTGACCATCCTCCACCCCTTCATGCCCTTCGTTACTGAAGAGCTGTGGGCGGAGACTGGCAAGTTCGGCGCCCCGCGCCAGAGCATGCTGATCCTGACCGAATGGCCGGACTTGTCGGGTCTCGAAGACCCCGCAGCCGATGCCGAGCTGAACTGGCTGATCGACGTTATCACCAATGTCCGCTCGGTGCGCAGCGAGATGAACGTTCCGGCCGGCGCCAAGCTGCCGATCGTCGTGGTCGGGGCAGGGGAGACGACCCTGCGCCGTCTCGTCGCCGGCACCTCATTGATCACGCGGCTTGCGCGTCTTGAGGAAATCTCGCCGCAGTCGACCGTTCCTGGCGAGTCCGCGCAGTTCGTCGTTGGCGAAGCCACCTGGGCCCTGCCTTTGGCGGGTGTCATTGACATATCAGCTGAAAAGGTCCGCCTCGAAAAAGAAGTCGGCAAGCTCGATGGCGAGGTCAGCCAGATCGACAAGAAGCTCGGCAACGAGCAGTTTGTAGCCAAGGCGCCCGAGGAGGTCATCGAGGAACAGAAGGCCCGTCGTGAAGCCGCCATCGAACGACGTCATCACATCGTCGAAGCGCTCAAGCGCCTGAGCTAAGCCAAAGCGGACCTGGAACCATCATGGACGACGTCCCTCGCGAACCGCCGGCCCGCCATCTCGCCAACGGCATGGTTGGCGTTGGCGCGGTGCTGGTCTTTGAAGGCAAGGGTGGCGTGATCAGGCATGAGCCTAGCGCCGAAGAGCCCAAGGTCCCCGTCCGCGGTTTCAAGCTGGTCTGTGGCAACTCCAAATCGCCTGAGTTCAAGGTCTGGCTCAAGCAGGAGCTTGGCGCGTTCAACGCCGATCTCCTCACCGTGCCGAGCACACGCTCGCGCTGCACCGTTATCGAGGATCGCGCCATGGTCGTCATGCGTGTCGCTCGTCCCGGTGCCGAACCTGACGACATGGGGCGGCAACTCCTCAGCCTGTGGATCGAGAAGGGGCGGGTCATCATCGCCTCCGAGCTCAATATCCTTGATTTCATAGGCCTTAACAAATGGGAGGCGTCTCATCACGCGCCCGTTTCCCCGGCTGACCTGGTGGCCCGCCTGGGGCTCCGCGCCGCCGATCGGCTGGAACCGCTGGTCGAAATTCTGGGCGACCGACTCGACAATATCGAGGAAGCGCTGATCGTGCAGAACAACCACAAGGCCAATAGCCGGCTTGCCGACCTCCGTCGCAACCTCATTAGCTTCCGCCGCATCGTCTGGCCGCAACGTGATGTGCTCAACACACTTGAAATCGAAGACCTGAGCTTCTTCACCGCCCGCGATCGGCTGCGCCTTCGCGAAGCCTCGGCCCGCGCCGCCCGCATCGGCGACGAGCTCCAGGCCCTCTCCGAGCGGGCCGTGCTGGTGCACGAACAAATTATCGACGCCCGCGCCGAGCAGATGAATCGTACCATGCTGATCCTGGCTGCGGTGACTGTCGTGTTCATGCCATTGACGCTGCTGACGGGCGCCTTGGGTATGAATGTCGCGGGGATACCCTTCGCCGAAAATCCGCATGCCTTCTGGACCGTCTGCCTGGCGCTGCTCCTGCTGTCGCTGGGCATCACCTGGTGGATGCGCGGTCGGCGCTGGCTGTAGGGCCAGCTGTTCGTGCCATCTGTGACGATTCCGCAACAACGCGTGTGAATCGATTTCGTCACCCCTTGCAGCAACAATTTGGCGATGTTTGTCGCCACAATCTCACCCTAAACGAGACGGCATAGGCATCTGGGGGCAGATGGCCTGTGAGCGAGCCGGCATTGCCTGCGCGCTTGCGTGTTTTCCTCCACTGCCGAACCGACGACGAGAAAGTCGACCGCGTCCAAACTGGGCCCGTGGCGCTAATTTCGTGCTCGAACGGTGAAAACGACGACGTGCCTGCATAATTGCCGTCCCGGCAATACCTCCCGAGCGCCACGAGCTTGGCTGAATGCGGTCACAAACGGAGTTTACCGAATTCTTAACGTCCGCTTTTCCGGTCAACGTAGCCGGGCGAACTGGACAGACTATCTGGAGCGCTGCCGTTGCGGCCGGCGCACCACCACGGGCCGGACTATTCGGCACTGAAACCAGGTTCGTCCGCTAGTGCGGGCACAAAGGAGCAAAATGCGGACCATTAGGGACAATTCCCTGATTTCCGTCACAACGGCAGTCATCCTCGCCTTCGCGGCGTCGATCCTGCCCGTGCACGCCCAGACGGCCGCCGATGCGGCGTTGAACATGGCCAACATGCTCGACGGAGCAGGCGGCGGGGTTTCCGGTGACGATCTGCTGGCTGCACTTGAAGATGCCGCCGATGCCGGCCAGCCCATGGCAATGTGGCAGCTTGGCACGATGTACGAGAACGGCGAGGGCGTTGACCGAGACCCGGTCAAGGCCTTCGGCTACTTCGCCCAGATTGCCAATCAGCATGCCGATGCCGCGCCTAAGGGCGTGGAGGCCGACATTGTCGCCCAATCCTTCGTCAAGGTTGGGGATTACTACAAGGAAGGCCTGCCGGACGCGGGTATTCCTGCCGATGCCGAGCGCTCGCACGCCTTGTTGCTGCATGCCGCTACCTATTTCGGTGATGCCGATGCGCAATATCGCGTTGGTCTGCTCTACACGCAGGAAGAAGAAATGGGCGTGAACCCGCTGCAAAGTGCGCGCTGGTTCTCGCTGGCCGCCCGCAAGGGCCATTGCCCGGCCCAGGCCCAGCTTGGCCATCTGCTGTTCAGCGGCGTCGATGGCATCGAGGCCCAGCCCGTCGAAGGCTTGATGTGGTTGACGATATCGCAGCAGCGTTGCGCCGGTACGGGCGACGCTGCCTGGGTCGACGATCTGCTCAGCCAGGCCCTGGCCTTGTCCTCACCCGAAGAGCAGGCCGAGGCCAGCGCCCTGGCCCAGAGCATCGCGCCGCAGTTTGCCGGGTTCTAGAACCTGAATTCACCTTCCACCGGCACATGGTCGCTCGGCTTGTCCCAGCCGCGAACGTCCTTGTGCACCACGACGTTCTCCAGCCGGTCTGCTGCCTGCGGAGACAGCATCAGGTGATCGATGCGGATGCCGGCGTTGCGCCGCCAGGCGCCGGCCTGGAAGTCCCAGAACGTATAGGACGGCTCCGAGCTGACTGAGCGAAGCGCATCGGTCAGTCCGAGGTTGCACAGCGCACGCCAGCGTTCCTGGCTCTCAGGCCGATAAAGCGCGTCGCCCCACCACCCTTCGGGGTTGTGCGCATCGATGGCGGCCGGAATGATGTTGAAGTCACCCAGCAGTACAAAGGGTTCTTCCAGCGCGAGCCGCGTCTCTACATAGGCCTCCAGCCGTCGCATCCAGGCAAGTTTGTACGGGAATTTCTCGCTGTCGACGGGGTTGCCGTTGGGCAGGTATATGCCGCAGACGCGGATTGCGCCGGTCTCGACCGAAAACACGCCCTCGATCAGCCGCGCCTGTTCGTCGCTGTCGTCACCCGGCAGGCCGCGCGTCACCTCGTCGAACGGCAGCAGCGACAGGATGGCCACGCCATTCCAGCTTTTCTGACCATGGGTTTCCACATTGTAGCCAAGCGCTTCGATCTCAAGCCGCGGAAAGGCTTCGTCGACCGTCTTGATCTCCTGCAGCACGACGATGTCGGGCTTTTCCTCCTCGAGCCACTTCAGCAGCGGCTCGATCCGTGCCTTGATACCGGCAATGTTCCAGGTGGCGATGCGCATGAGAATTCTCCGTTGCCGGCAAGGCTAACCGTCGGGTGGGCAGGGGGCAACTAGGCGGTTGCCCCATACACAGCGTTGCGTATCTCTTCCCGGTACGCGCCGTCCGACCCTTCAAGGCCGGTATTGCTCATCGACAGTAGCGACAGGCCGTTGACCGGGTCTATGAACCAGTTGTGGCCATAGATACCACCCCAGCGGTTGGTACGGCGCGGCGCCGGGCTATCGGCAAGAGCAGGGTCAGCAAGCCAGGCACCAAAATAGCTGAACTGCCAGCCGGGACCCTGGGCATGGGCCAGCTGAGCGGTCTGGTTGCTCATCCCCAGCTCGACGGTCTCGGGCCGCAGCACCCCGCCGCCACCACTGCGCAGCGCCTCCAGCAGGGTCATGAAGTCCCCGCCGGTCCCCGCCATGCCACCGCCACCGGACTGAAATGACCTGCCGTCGAGTATACGGCCGGGGTCGTAGGTGGTTATGCCGCCCCATTGGTTTGGCACGCTATGCGGATCGCTCATCAACACGGCGCCGTCAGGCCCATCCGCGTAGGCTGCGGCCAACCGGGCAGGGTCGGTCACCGTGAACCGGGTATCCACCATGCGTAGCGGATCGGTTACATATCTGCGGATCGCATCCTCCGGCTTGCCGCCCACAAGATTGCCGGCAATCACGCCCAGCACGTCGATACCGGGCCCGTAAGACCAGCCGGCGCCTGGCGCGAACAACAGTGGAAGCGCCGCCACCCGCGCCATGATGTCATCGGCCGTCAGATGCCAGAGGTTGACGCCCGATGCCCTTTCCTCGGCAGTCAATGGCGAGGCGCTGCTGAGCCCGGAGGTGTGCGTGAGCAGGTGGTGGATAGTGATTTCAGGGATGGAGCCGTCTGACAGTTTCGGCCTGAAGGCGGGGATGTATTTTGTGACGGGATCGTCCAGCCGCAGCTGGCCTTCATCAACCAGTGCCAGAATTGTTGTGGCCACAATGGGTTTGGTCAGCGATGACAAGCGGAAGATCGCGTCCAGCGCCATTGTCCTGCCGGCCTCCCGGTCGGCCAATCCATGCGCCTTCTCGTACAGCGTTCGACCGGCCTGACGCACCATCAGCACGGCGCCAATAATGCGGCCTTCCGCGATGGCGCGTTTCACGGTCGCATCTAGGCGCGCTTCCATATCCATGCCGATTCCTCCTACGGGTACAGGACCTTAGCCGGCAGGAAATGGAGAGGCTAGGCTACGCGGGTCCGCGAAACGGCCGTTGCGTCCCGTCTGGGTGGCGTTGGTGTAGGGTGGTGATCAGTTGCGCTGCGCTAGCGCGGCCTAGACGGCGAAGCTGGTCCCGCAGCCGCAGGACGCGACCGCATTGGGATTCTTGATCTGGAAGGACTGACCGATCAGGTCGTCGACATAGTCGATCTCGGCGCCGCCCATGAATTCGAGGCTCATCGAATCGATCAGCACAACGGCGTCGCCCTTGCTCAAAACGATATCGTCGCCACCAGGCTTTTCCTGTACGAGGTTGTATTCATACTGGAATCCGGAGCACCCACCGCCCGCGACGGAAATCCGTAACACCGTGCCTTCCGGCTCTTTCGCGAGAATGCGCGAAACGCGCTTGGCAGCACGGTCGGTCAGCACGACTTCGGGGGAGGCAAGGGCGGTTACAGTCATTTTAGGTCCACGCCGTAATGTCATAACGGTAGGCTAAAATAGTAACTCTTGCCGGAAATGAAAAGGGTCTTGTCATCAACGATGAGCGATACCGCTTCCTACGCGTCCAAGCCTGAACTCTCGCTGGGGCGTCTTCATGGCACCGGGCCCAGTCCGACCCGCTCGGAGTTCCAGCGCGACCGTGACCGGATCATCCATTCCACCGCCTTCCGTCGCCTGCAGCAGAAGACGCAGGTGTTCCTGCAATATGGCGGACACTTCCGCAACCGGCTGACCCATACGCTTGAGGTCAGCCAGATGGCCCGCTCGATGGCTCGCGCCCTGCGCCTCGACGAGGATCTGGCCGAGGCAGTGGCGCTGTCACACGATCTGGGCCATACCCCCTTCGGTCATGCCGGGGAGCGAGCCCTGCATGCTTGCATGGCGCCCTTTGGAGGTTTCGACCACAATATCCAGGCCATGCGCGTGGTGACTAGGCTCGAAAACCGCTACGCCGAGCATGACGGTCTCAATCTCACCTGGGAAACGCTGGAAGGCATTCTCAAGCACAATGGACCCCTGACCAACCCCGACGGCACGCCCTACGGCAGATATGCCCGTGAAGGCCTGCCCGCTGGCATCAATGACATTCCGGCAACTGCCGGTCTGCGTCTCGCCAGCTTTGCCTCGCTTGAAGCCCAGACGGCCGCCATCGCCGACGACATAGCCTATAATGCCCATGACATCGACGATGCCTTGCGCGCCGGCCTTATTGAGCTTGCCGACCTGGTGGATGTGCCACTTGCCGGCCCGATCGTCCGCGAGGTCCTCGCCCGCTATCCCGCGATCGCCCCCAAGCGCCAGGCGCATGAGGTCCAGCGCCGGCTCATCACTCGCGCCATCGAGGACGTCATCGCCACCACCACAGCCAACGTCATTGAAGCGCGGGTCGGCTCCGTCGAGGATGTCCGCAATGCGGGCCGAACACTGGTAACCTTCTCGTCGGCCGCGGCCGAAGCCGAGCGGGGACTCAAGGCGTTTCTGTTCACCAAGGTCTATCGCCACGAGACCGTCATGGTCCCGGTGCGCCAGAGCGAAATCGTGGTCAGCGACCTCTTTGCCCGCTACATGGCCTCACGCGACCTGCCGGGCCGTTGGGGTATCGCAGCCGCTGCAGCAGCGGACGGCGCTCACCTGGCGCGAATTATCGCCGATTTCATCGCCGGGATGACCGATCCCTATGCCCTCGACGAGTACCAGCGCTTGTTTGACGCTCGCCCGGATTTCCGTTAACCCCGGCCCAATTCAATAGTCAGGTCTATCATGGACGTTTTCGCGCTCTTTTCCGCACGCATCGGCAATGCCATGCAGGTTCTCTTCCCCCAGGCCGGGGCGGACCTGCTGGCCCGAATCGTCGTGGAACCGCCGCGAGACCCCGCCCATGGCGATCTCTCGACCAATGCCGCCATGATCGTGGCCAAGCCACTGGGCATGAATCCGCGCGACGTCGCCAACGCGCTGGTCGAGCATTTCAAGCATGACGCTGATGTCGTTAGCGTCGCGGTCGCCGGTCCCGGCTTCATCAACTTTCGCCTGGCCGCGCCGATCTGGCACCAGGTGCTGCGCTCCATCGGCACGCTCGGCGCCGACTACGGTCGTTCCACGTTGGGGCAGGGAGAGGCCGTCAACATCGAATATGTCTCGGCCAATCCCACCGGCCCCATGCATGTCGGCCACACCCGCGGCGCTGTCTTCGGCGACACGTTGGCTTCGCTCATGGCCTTTTCAGGCTTTGAGGTAACGCGCGAGTATTACATCAACGATGCTGGCAGCCAGATTGACACGCTCGCCAACTCGGCTTTCCTGCGCTACCGCGAAGCGCTTGGCGAGACCATCGAGATCCCCTCTGGCTTCTATCCGGGCGACTACCTGATCCCGGTTGGCCAGGCCCTCAGGGCTGAGTTCGGCGACAGCCTGCTCGCCATGCCCGAGTCCGAGCGCACGCCGTTGGTCAAGGACCGGGTGCTGGCCGCCATGCTGGAGCTGATCAAGGCCGACCTGGCATTGCTGGGGATCCATCACGACGTGTTCTTCTCCGAGCGCACGCTGCACGGGCAGGGGGGCGATATCGACCTCACGCTCGCCTGGCTGCGGGAAAAGGGCATGGTCTATGAAGGCCGGCTCGAGGCCCCCAAGGGCAAGACGCCCGACGAGTGGGAGGATCGCGAGCAGACGCTGTTCCGCGCCAGCGACTGGGGCGACGATACCGATCGTGCGCTAATCAAGTCGGATGGCTCCTACACCTATTTCGCGGCCGACATCGCTTATCACCGCAACAAGTTCCTGCGCGGCTTCAAGCACATGATCAACGTGCTGGGGGCCGACCATTCGGGCTATGTGAAGCGCCTGCAGGCAGCCACCAAGGCCGTTTCGCTCAACGCTGCCGACATGGATGTGCGGATCTGCCAGCTCGTTCGCCTGCTCAAGAATGGCGAGCCGTTCAAAATGAGCAAGCGCTCGGGCGACCTGGTTACCCTGGCCGACGTGGTCGAGGAAGTGGGCGCCGACGCGACCCGCTTCATGCTGATGTATCGGCGCAATGACGCGGCGATGGATTTCGACTTTGCCCTGGTCAAGGAGCAGACCAAGGACAACCCGGTCTTCTATGTCCAATACGCCCATGCCCGGACGCATTCGATCTTCAAGACCGCCGCACGCGACCTGCCTGCACTGGATTTCTCCCCTGCAGCGCTGGCGGCTGCCGAGATCGAGCGCGTCGTCACTCAGGCCGAACTCGACCTCGTCCGGGTACTGGCTGCGTGGCCGCGCACCGTTACGGCGGCCGCCGTCGCGCACGAACCGCACCGGATCGCCTTCTATGTCCACGAGCTTGCGGCGGCCTTCCACGGCTTCTGGGCCAAGGGCAAGGATGATCCGCATTTACGATTTGTTAATGGTGACGATCCAAAGCTCACTTTGGCACGACTCGCGCTCGTCGATGCCGTGCGCCAGGTAATCCTCAACGCACTAGCGATTCTGGGGGTTTCCGCTCCGGAGGAGCTTTCATAATTCGGGCGCATTACTGTGATGACTCGCGGCATAAAGCCCCAGTTCGGGCGCCGTAGTAGTCGTAATCGAGAGGGCGCTGCTTGATGTCAGCGAAAGCGCAGCCGATGGCCGGACAATCCGACGCCGCAGATGATCTGATCGCCGAGCTTGCCAAGCTCATGGCGCAGGATGCCAAGGGCGACCGTCCTGCAGATACGACTTTTCCTGCTTTCTCGGTGCGTATTCCGGGCGGTGATGCCGCCCCGGTCCAGGCCCAGCCCCCGGCACCAACGCCGGCGCCCAGATTCGACTTTGATCGCACGGTGGCGCTGGCCGCTGACCAGATCGAGACGCCCGCCGTTCCATCAGGCCCCGCGGCTGCCACACCCGATGTGCCGCCCGTTCCCGTCCCTGAGGCGCCTGAGCCTTTCCGATTCGACTTCGACCTCGGTCCCAAGCAGGCGCCCGCCGATCCCGTTGCAGCCGATGCACCGCCCATGCCCGCGCCCACCGAGGCCGAGGCAGCGCCCGCTCCTGCTAATGTCTCCACTGTCGATCACGACAGCATTGCCGACCTCATCGCCGCCGAATTCTCCGATGAGCCATTGCCTGCGGCCGAGCGTCCGGTTGAAATCGCTGCGGAACCAGTCGCGACCGCTCCGGTGCGCGCAGCGTCGCAGCCCGAGTCCGCCTGGGCTCCGACCGCTGTTGCCACCAATCTCGGCAATCAGGAAAAGCCCGCCCGTGCCCCGTTGCGCCCGCTTAATTTGCAGCCTGCGCCCAAGAGTGAGCAGGACCGCTTCAAGGTTCCACCGGTCTTTGGTCTCGGTTCCCGAGTTGCTCCGGCCGAATCTTCGGTCAGTCCAGTCGTGGCAGTACCGGAGGCTCCGACAGAGCCGTCGCCCATGCTCCGCCAGCCCGCTCCTTCCGTTTCGGCTCCGCCACCTGCGCCATCGCAGGACGACGATCTCGGGCGTGATCCGATCGACGAAATCGAACATCTTATCGGCCGGGCCATGCGCGTCGAGTTCGACAAGCCGGCCGAAGCAGCTATCGGCGAACCGCGTCCTGCGCCAAGTCCGGCGTTGCGAACCCTTGCATCGGCTCCTCCGGCCACCCAGTCATCGGCTCCGCGTGCACTATCCGGTGCCGATGAGGCCATCATGGCCGCTGCCCAGGCCACCGGTGCCGAGATTGGCTGGGTCGAGGCGCCCGAGGTCGATCAGGTCGATACGGCGGCTCCGGCCGCGCGCCGGCGTCCCGGGTTTTCTCGTGGCATGACACGCGCTGTCGCGGGCCCGCTCGTGGCCGTTACGCTGCTGCTGGCAGCAGGGTTCGGGCTCTACTGGGTGCTCGGCCTGGGCCGTGACACAGGTCCTGCGCCACTGCTTACCGCCGACACGACACCCATCAAGGAAACACCCGCCGTCCAGCCTGACACCGCCTCGACGCAACAGTCGGTTGTGTTCAACGAGATCAACGGCGTCGTGCCGGGTGCCGAAGAGCAGCTCGTTTCCCGCGATCAGGCCGACGTCAATGAGGTTACCCAGGTTCCTCCCAGCACCGAGCTGAGCGAGGAAGGCCTTGCCAATCGCAAGGTGCGGACCGTGACTGTTCGCCCGGACGGCACCATTGTCAGTGGCGAGGAAAGTGTTGCCGGCAGCGCTATCCTGCCGGTCGATCGTCCCAATGTTCCGGTTGTCCCCGGCGCCGAAACCGCGAGCCCGGAACTGCTGGCGAACGCCGCGCCCGAGGCAGTCGCGCCTGCTGCGACGCCGGCAGCAGCTCCAACAACCGAGCCTGAAGAAGTTGTAGCGACAGTACCGCCCGTAACGCCCGGCTCCATGGTCCCCGCCGTGGACGCGGCGGGCAACGCCCTTGCTGGCAAGACCGCGCCGGTGCCACTGCTGCGCCCGTCCGGCCTGCAGGCCACGGCGCCTTCGGCCACTGCCGGGTCGCCGGTAACGGCCGTGGTCGATACTCCCGCTGCGACCGGAGGCAATATGCTGCCACCGCCGCCGGCCAACTCGACACTCGGAGCCTTGCTGCCTGCGTCTCAACCCGCGGCAACGCAGCCTGTCGCCGCGACGCAACCTGCCGCCGCTCAACCAGCCGCCGGCATCCCTGGTGCGCTTGAAGTCGAAGCACTGCCCGACAGTGCGCCGGCATATGCCCAGCTTGCTTCGTTGCGTAGCGAAGAAGAGGCCCGCCAGGCCGCTCAGACACTGGTTACCCGCTTTGGTCCGCTATTCGGCGGCGCCAATATGGAAGTACAGCGTGTCGATCTTGGTGCGCGAGGCATCTACTATCGTGTTCGTGTCCCTGCCCAGTCGGCAGAGGCCGCCAGCAACATCTGTACCAACGTGGTCGCCGCCGGTGGCGATTGCGTCCTGATGTAATCCATCGGTCCCTCAATGGACCGGTGCACATCATCTCTCGTCATTGCCTCAATGCTTGACGCCTGCGGACCCAGCGGCCAAGGATGGGCCGACGTTCCTGCAGCGCGGCCCTTCAGTTTATGACGACTGCCCAGACCGACTGGTTTGACACGCCCGCTGAGCCGGCGGCCGAAGACGTCATGTATGTCGATGTTGGAGGCTATGAAGGCCCGCTCGATCTGCTGCTCGATCTTGCCCGCCGCCAGAAGGTTGATCTCGCCGCGATTTCGGTGCTGGCACTGGCCGAGCAATACCTGGCCTTCATCGAAACGGTGCGCGAAAAGCGTATCGAGGTGGCCGCCGATTACCTGGTGATGGCTGCCTGGCTGGCCTATCTCAAGAGCCGGCTGATGGTGCCGCAGGCGCCGTCCGACGATGAGCCGTCCGGCGAGATGCTGGCCGCCATGCTGCAGTTCCGCCTCAAGCGGCTCGAAGCCATGCGCCGCGCCGCCAGCCAGTTGATGAACCTGCCGCGCCTCGGCTTCCAGGTCTATGCCCGCGGCATGCCCGAGCCGATCGAGATCAAGCGCACCAGCCTCTGGGAGGCCAGCCTCTACGACCTGCTCAAGGCGTACGCCGGCCAGCGCGAACGCGGCATCACCACCGACTATGCGCCCATCCAGCGCACCGTCTGGTCCCTGCAGGAGGCACGAGATATCCTCCAGCGCCTGATCGGTGATAGCTTCGAGTGGGTGTCGATGGATGCCTACCTGGCCGACTACCTCGCCACCCCGGCCGAGCGCGCCACCATCCGCGCCTCGAGCTTCGCCTCGAGCCTCGAACTGGTCCGAACGGGCCAGATCGACCTGCGCCAGACCGAGACCTTTGGCCCGCTCTTCGTGCGTCGGCGCAAGGCGGACCGGGCGTGAGCGAGATTTCCGACGATCACAGCGAAGTCCTGGAGCGCAACCTGCGCGTGCTCGAAGCGCTGCTTTTCGCCTCAAGTGAGCCTCTCGATGCTAGCAGTCTGCTAGCATATGTAGGGGAGGGTGCTAACATTGGTGAACTGCTGCTGGCGCTCCAGGCGCGCTATGCCGGCCGGGGGGTTAACCTTGTGCAGCGGGCCGATAAATGGGCTTTCCGCACCGCGGAGGACCTTGGTTTCCTGCTGCGCCGGGACGAACACGAGAACCGTCCGCTCTCTCGCGCCGCGCTCGAAACGCTGTCGATCATCGCCTACCACCAGCCCGCCACCCGCGCCGAAATCGAAGAGGTGCGCGGCGTCGCCACTGGCAAAGGCACTATCGACCTGCTCATGGAGGCCGGCTGGATCCGCATGCGTGGCCGCCGAAGAACTCCAGGCCGGCCAGTCACTTACGGGACCACCGACGCCTTCCTCGATCACTTCGGCCTCGAAAGCCTTGGCGACCTGCCGGGCCTCGATGAGCTCAAGGGCTCGGGTCTGCTCTCCGGACGGCTGCCGCCCAACCTGCAGATTCCACTGCCGTTCGACGGCGCTGCCCTGCGCGACGACGAGGACCCACTCGACCCCGACGACTTCGGCGGCGATGAGGACGCTGACTGATGTCCGAAATAGCCAGCGCCCACTGGGGCTTGCGGGGCACTGCGGGCGTCAGTTTCGCCGCCACGCTCGACTTTGATGCCGTCGACGTCCGGCTTGGGGGCAGGGTGGTGCTCGACCAGTTCAGCCTGACGCTGAATCCGGGTGAAATCGTCTGCCTGCTCGGCGAGTCCGGATCGGGTAAATCCACGGCGCTTCGGGTTGCGGCAGGTATCCAGCCGGTGCATCGCGGCTCCGTTCGCATCAATGGCGAGACCGTCTCAAGTCCTGGTGTCACGACGGCGCCGGATCGGCGCGGCATCGGCCTGATGTTCCAAGACTTTGCGCTCTTTCCACATCTGACGGTGCTGCAGAATGTGCTGTTCGGCTTGCGGCGCCTCGGCCGGGACGCTGCGCGGGGGCAGGCCCGCGCGGCCTTGCGCCGGGTTGGTCTCGCCGATCGTGAGGCCGACTTTCCCCATATGCTTTCGGGCGGGCAACAGCAGCGGCTGGCGCTCGCCCGCAGCGTCGCGCCGCGCCCTGGCGTGCTGCTGCTCGACGAACCTTTTTCCAGCCTCGACGCCCGTCTGCGCGAGACAGTGCGCGAGGAAACCCTTGCGGTGCTGCGCGAGACCCATGTCACGAGCCTCGTCGTCACCCATGACCCCGAGGAAGCCATGGTGCTAGGCGACCGGGTGGCGTTGCTCCGACATGGCCGGATTGCGCAGATCGGCACTGCCGCTGAAATCTACCGCCGCCCCATCGACCTCAGCGCCGCCCGCTTCTTCTCGCCCCTGAGCGAGATTGACAGCGTCGTCGCCGACGGCCATGCGCTCACGCCACTCGGCCCGGTTCCGGCGCCCGGCTTCGCCGAGGGCGCCGCGGTTACCGTCGCCATTCGCCCGGCGGGAGGCACCGCCGTGTCGATTGACGCGCCGGGTACCCCGGGCCGCATCGTCAGTAAACGCGACGCTATCGGTATCGACATCTGCGAGGTCATGGTCGATGGCTTCGACGCGCCCCTTGGCCTGCGCCAACCATCGGATGCAGCAATGAGGGTGGGACAAGACGTCTTCGTCACTCTCAACCGGGAACACGTTCTTGTGTTTGGCCGCGATTGAACCTATTTCTGACCTATCTTTCGCGTGTAACGCGTTCTGTAGAATTCTAGGGAGACTAAAATGCACGCGCCAGGAATTTGGGGCATCCTCGTTGTCGCCGTCGTCGTGATCCTGCTGTTCGGTCGCGGCAAGATTTCGGGGATGATGGGCGAAGTCGCTTCGGGCATCAAAGCCTTCCAGAAGGGCATGAAGGACGACGACAAGCCGGTCGAGCGTGTCACTACGACCGCCGATACGCAGGTCCGCGAGCCGGAAAACAAGGACGTCTGAGGACGCCTGTCTTCGCCGGCCCCGACACTGCTTTGAAGGAATAGACGATGCTCGGCTTGGGCTGGACAGAGATGCTGGTGATCGGCGTCGTTGCGCTGATCGTTATCGGGCCGAAAGACCTGCCGGTGGTGATGAATCGCGTCGGCAAGATTTTTGGTCAGATCAGGCGCATGGGCAGCGATTTCCAGCGCGAGATCAACAAGACAACCGGCCTCGACGAAGTGCGCAACCTGCGCAACTCGATCACCGCTCCGCTCAAAAAGACCAGCGATGAAATCCGGAGGGAATTCAACGCCATGACGCCGACCGGGCCCAAGCCCAGCGGCCTCATCAAGCCCGCTGATCCCAAGGCGGAGAGTGTGGTCGACGAGATCAAGGCCGCCGCGGGCATTACGCCGCCCAAGACGGCGGATCAGGTTGCCGCAGAAGCTGGCTTCAAGCCAGCAGGCCCGGCGCCAGTGGCGCCCAAAGTGGCTGCCGTTCCAGCCAGCAAACCGGCCGCGAAGAAAACGCCGGTAAAAGCCAAGGCCGCGCCCACCCGCCCGGTCGTCACCACCGAACTCCCGCCGCTCGAGGCGAAGCCGCCGGTGAAGAAGCCCGCAGCGGCAAAGAAGCCGGTCGCCAAGGCTGCGGCTCCTGTGGCGCCTGTGGCTGCCCCCAAGCCGGCGAAGGCGGCAGCAACCGCTCCTGTCGCGGCAAAGCCTGCGCCGAAAAAGCGCGTGGCAAAGCCTGCTGCAGAAACCGCCAAGGCGGGGGACGCGTAGACCATGGCCGAGACCAAGCAGATCGACGACAAGACCAAAGAGCCGGTGGACGAACTCGCGGGTAGCGAAGCGCCGCTGCTTGAGCATCTGGTCGAGTTGCGCAAGCGGCTCATCTATTCTGCGATCACCATCGTCGTGCTGATGGCGTTCTGCTTTATCTTCGCCAGCACCATCTATGACTGGCTCCTGATCCCCTACAAAAGCGCCGTGCCAGGTGCGAGTCTGATCTTCACCGCCCCGCAGGAGCTGTTCTTCACCTATTTGAACGTGGCGCTATTCGGCGCCATCTTCCTGGGCTTCCCTATCGTGGCGAGCCAGATTTACATGTTCGTCGCCCCGGGCCTCTATAAGCACGAGCGCAAAGCGTTCATTCCCTATCTCGTCGCAACGCCGATCTTCTTTATTGCAGGTGCGGCGCTCGTCTATTTCATCGTTCTACCCATGGCGCTGCACTTCTTTGCCGGCATGCAGACCGAAGATATCCAGATGCTGACCAGCGTCAGCGAATATCTCGGCCTCGCCATGCTTCTGATCCTGGCGTTCGGCGTGTGCTTCCAGCTCCCGGTCGTTCTGACGCTGCTGGCGCAGATCGACCTGATCGGCGTCGATGTGCTGAGGAAAGGCCGACGCTACGCCATTGTCGGTATCCTGATCTTTGCCGCGTTCATAACGCCGCCCGATCCGATCTCCCAGATCGGCCTTGCCGTGCCCATGTACCTGCTCTACGAACTTTCGATCATCTCCGTCCGGATGGTCGAGAAGCGCCGCGCTGCGGCTTTGGCAGCACGGGAAGCGGAACTTTCCAGCTCATCATCCGAGTAAGCCTCTCCCGTTGCGGGCGAGGCGACGCGGCAGCGCAGCTGCCCGCTCTTGGTTCGACAGGCTGACCAAAGAGTGCACTGACCAGCCTGTATCAATCAGAGAGGCGGGCAGCGTCCCGTAGCAACCGATGTTCGATATCAAGTGGATCAGAGCCAACGCCGAAGCCTTCGATGCTGCCGTTTCGCGGCGCAAAGGGATTTCGGTCCGCTCCTCCGATCTGCTCGCCATCGACGACAAGCGTCGGGACATCATCGCTCGCCTGAACGAAGCGCAGGAGAAGCGCAACGCACTGTCCAAGCAGATCGGCCAGGCCAAGGCGCAGAAGGATGAGACCAGGGCGCAGGAGCTGATGGCGGAGGTCGCCAGCCTCAAGGAGTTCATTCCTCAGGGTGAAGCCGACGAGCGCGCCGTGGAACTTGAGCTGCGCAACGCGCTCTCGGTCATCCCGAACCTCGTGTTCGAGGATGTGCCTGACGGTTCCGACGAAAGCGGCAATGTCGAGTATTTTGGTCGCAACGGCTCGCCCGAGACGGCGGCCACGGTGCGTGCGCCGAGGCCCAGCTTTTCGTTTGCTCCAAAGGAGCACTACGAAATCGACGTCGCGGCGCGGGGCGACATGGATTTCGAGATCGCCGCCAAACTATCCGGCAGCCGTTTCGTGGTGCTGAAGGGCCAGGTGGCCCGGCTCGAACGGGCGCTGGGCCAGTTCATGCTGGACCTGCACACAAACGAGCATGGCTATACCGAAGTCCAGCCGCCGCTGCTGGTCAAGGACGACGCGCTGTTCGGGACCAATCAGTTGCCGAAGTTCGAGGACGATCTTTTCTTCACTCCGCATGGCGAGAGCCGCCTGGCGCTGATCCCGACCGCCGAAGTGCCGCTGACCAATTTCGTCCGTGAGTCCATCATAGCGGAAGAGGAGTTGCCCCTGCGCCTGACCGCACTCACGCCCTGCTTCCGCTCCGAGGCTGGTTCTGCCGGCCGCGACACCCGCGGCATGCTGCGCCAGCATCAGTTCAACAAGGTCGAGATGGTGTCGATCACCACGCCCGAGACCTCTGTTGACGAGCATGAGCGCATGCTGGGCTGTGCCGAGACGGTGCTGCAGCGGCTTGGCCTGCACTATCGCGTCATGAACCTGTGCACCGGCGATATCGGGTTCGGGGCCAAGAAAACCTATGACCTCGAAGTATGGCTGCCGGGGCAGGACACCTATCGCGAGATTTCCTCGGTCTCGGTCTGCGGTGATTTCCAGGCCCGGCGCATGGATGCCCGCTATCGCCCTGCTGGGGAGAAGCAGGCGCCGCGCTTCGTCCATACGCTTAATGGCTCCGGCACGGCGGTCGGCCGCTGCCTGATCGCGGTGATGGAAAATTACCAGCAGGAAGACGGCTCCGTCCTCGTACCCGAGGTGCTGCAGCCGTATATGGGCGGCCTCAAGTCCATCGGCGGCCGTTGATGGGCCTGCGCATCCTCATCACCAATGACGACGGGGTGGATGCGCCAGGCATCGCCATCATGGCCGATATTGCCCGCGCGCTGAGCGATGACGTGTGGATCGTCGCCCCCGACGGCAACCAGTCGGGGGCAGGGCACCGCTTTACGCTCGGCCGCGAACTGCAGTTCGACCGGCGCGATGACCGCACCTTTGCCGTGGTCGGCGGTTCGCCCGCCGACTGCGTCGTAGCCGGCATGACCCATCTGCTGGGTGACAAGCCCGCCGATGTCGTGCTGTCCGGCGTCAATGCCGGCCAGAACCTGGGTGATATCATCAATTGCTCGGGCACCGCGGCTGGCGCGCGGGAAGGGGCGCTGCAGGGCGCCATTGGCATCGCCATGAGCCAGGGCATCAACTATGAGCAGGGGCGCGAGGTGGACTGGTCCAATTCCATCCGCCACGGCGTTGCCGCCGCACGCGCCATCATTGCCGTCGCCCAGGGGCACGAGCACTATTACAACGTCAACTTTCCGTTCTGTGCGCCCGACGCCACCAAGGGCATTGCCGTGGTGCCGCACCAGCGCTTCTCGCGCTCGCCATTCCGCTACTACCCCAGCGACAATGACGGCAAATTCTTCATCGCCATTCCCGAGACGCCGCTGCCGCTGGACCGCTCAGCTGATTTCGAAGTCATGCGCCGGGACGGCTATGTGACGGTGACGCCGATGCTGCTGCAGCAGACAGATACAGCGGTTGTCGAGCGGCTGCGCGGCACGCTGAGCCTCTAGGTATTCCGTCCTTCAGGCGGGGCCTTCTCCTTAACCTTACCTAATCCAGAATCCGGCCGTCACGAATTTGCTCAAATCGCATCGGCCTTAAACTCGTCTTTACCTTACCGGCCTAGTCTCAAACTCGTGTTGAGTACCTGCGTACGAGTAAGCTGATGAGTATCCGCGTATCCCGTCGGGCGCCCAAAGGTGCCGTTGCAATGGTTGGCCTGGTCGCGGCTGCTGTTGCGCTTTCCGGGTGTTCCAGCCTCGGTAGCCGGACGTTTGGCGACCCTATGACGACCGGCTCTTTGCCACAGAGTTCTCCCGCCAGTGTGAACCAGTCCATGCCGGCGAGCCTTGGCTCTCCGCAGAACATGGTGGCCGAAAACCGCTTCCTGCCCCCGAACAATGTCGGTGGTGCCTGGAACGGCGCAAGCCCTGCTGCCGTCCAGCCTGCCTGGAACCAGCCCGCCCAGCCGATGGCAACGGCCGGCGCCATGCCTTCCGTCCAGTCCCAAGACCTTCCTGTACTGAGTAATTCGTCTTCTCAGGGATCCCTCCCCACCATGCAACCACAGTCCGCCTTTGCTTCGGCCGCGCCGATGCCGTCTCCTGCCGTTCTCGGCGCCCTGCCGACCAATAACTCGGTGCCCGCACTCGCGGCGGCCACGCCTGCCGCGTCGTCCCTGTCGGGCGCCGGGGCAAGCAGCTTCACCCACACGATTGCCAGCGGCGAGTCGCTTTACACCATCGCCCGCCGCTACGAGGTGACCACCCAGGCCATAGTGCAGGCCAACAACCTGTCCTCGCCCGACAAGATCGTGGTGGGGCAGAGGGTGATCATCCCGGGCCGTGCCGATCTGCTCGCTACCAAGGCGCCAACGACCCAGGTCGCCAGCACTGCGCCAATGGCTGCGCCGGCTCCTGCCCAGCAGACCCTGCCGCAGGCCGCGCCCAACGCATTGCAGGCCGCGGCTCCGGCGGCTGCGCCGCTGCCGACGCCGACCCAGGCTGCTCCGGCCCAGGTCGCGCCCACGCAGGTGGCCAATGTTCCGGCCGCCGAGCCCGCCATGTCGGGCAGCGACAAGTTCCGCTGGCCCGCCAGCGGCCGAGTACTGGTCGACTTCGCCTCGTCCAAGGGCACCGGCATCAATATCGAAGTGCCCGAGGGCTCGACCGTCAAGGCGGCCGAGAACGGCACGGTGATCTATGTCGGCTCGGGCGTCGAAGGCTACGGCAACCTCGTCCTAATCCGTCACCCGAACGGCTATGTCTCAGCCTATGCCCACCTGCAGTCGATGAGCGTCGCCAAGGGCGCCGTTGTCGGTCGCGGTGATACGATCGGCGCCGCGGGCATGACTGGCTCGGTGACCAAGCCGCAACTGCATTTCGAGCTGCGCAAGGGCGCGACGCCGGTCGATCCGGTGCCGCTGCTGGCAAGCTGACCAAACGCGCAAACTAAGCAAGACCCCCGCGAAAGCGGGGGTTTTTGTTTGTGCCTAGATTGCCTTGCCCAGTTCACCGGCCAGCGTTCGGACCAGCTGGATCGCCACGCGGCCCGATCGGGCTCCACGAGTGGCGGACCACTCGATGGCACGGGCCCTGAGCGTCTCTTCGTCGATTTCCAGTCCGAAGTGATCCGCGTAGGTCCGAACCATGATGAGGAACGTCGGCTGGTCGCAATTGTGGAAGCCCAGCCACAGCCCGAACCTGTCGGACAGCGATACCTTTTCTTCGACAGCCTCGCCGGGATTGATGGCGGTAGACCGTTCGTTCTCGATCATGTCGCGGGGCATGAGGTGGCGGCGGTTCGATGTGGCGTAGAACAGCACGTTTTCGGGCCGGCCCTCGAGTCCGCCATCGAGGATGGTCTTGAGCGATTTATAGCTGGTTTCGCCATTGTCGAAACTGAGGTCGTCGCAGAAGATGATGAAGCGGGCGTCCTCGCCGCCGATGCGGCGCATCAGGGTTGGTAGCGACTCCAGATCCTCGCGCGCGATCTCGATCAGCACGAGGCGCTGGAAGCCTTCGACCTGTCGCTCAATGATGTCGCCATGGATGGCCTTGACCAGCGAACTCTTGCCCATGCCGCGGGCCCCCCAGAGCAGGGCGTTGTTAGCCCCGTGGCCGCGGGCAAACTGCTCGGTATTGCGCAGCAGGATGTCCTGCACGGAGTCGATGCCCTTCAGCATGGACAGCGGCACCCGGCTCACCCTGGGCACCGCCATCAAAACCCCGGCATCGCCATCCCAGTGATAGGCATCGGCACCGGCCAGTACCGGTGCGGGCTTCTCCGGGCTTGGCGCCAGAGCCTTGAGGGAACTTGCAATTTCGCCAAGCGAGGCGGCGATTTGGGCTAGGTGGTCTTTGTCGGTCAAGGCAGGTATTTCCCGTGGTCGGCGCGGCAATTTGCGGCTCCCGGAATGGCTTTGCAATCGCTGGGGGGCAAATGTATAGTCCGCCCGATTTTGACCGGGGCGCAAGTACAGATAGCCCCATATGCGTCCAGTAGCGTCGCAACGTTGATGCTGGTCTCTGGCGCCGCCCTCCACAAGCCAAGAAGAAACGATAGGAGCCTCGCCTCATGTTTGTAACGCCCGCTTATGCTCAGGCAGCTGGTGCCGCACCCGCTGGTGGCATCAACGACATTCTCATCCAGCTGATGCCCATCCTGTTGCTGGTGGTGATCTTCTGGTTCCTGATTTTCCGCCCGCAGCAGAAGCGCCTGAAGACCCAGCAGGCCATGCTTTCGGCAATCAAGCGCGGCGACACGGTCGTGACCACCGGCGGTATCGTTGGCAAGGTGACCAAGGCTGTCGACGGTGAAGACCTCGAAGTTGAGATCGCGACCGGCGTCAAGGTGAAGCTGGTGCGTGGCATGGTTGCCGACGTCCGCTCCAAGGGTGAACCGGTCAACGACAACAAGCCTGCCTAAAGGGCAGAGCCCGACCAATGCCGGAGCCCACGGGCTCCGGTTTTCTGCTTTCAGGACGTCCTTTCATGCAGTCTTCGCCGATCCGTACCGCCATCATCGCCATCGTTGCCGTGCTGGGCATTCTCTTCACGATCCCCAGTTTCCTGCCCCAGGACGTGCGCGACGCCTGGCCGGGTTTCCTGCCCAGGCAGACAGTGGTTCTGGGTCTCGACCTGCAGGGTGGCTCGCACTTGCTGCTGCAGGTCAACGAGGATGGCATCGTCTCGGAACGCCTGCAGTCACTGCGCCGCGACGTCCGTAATACGCTGGACAATGACAACGGCATCGGCAACCTGATCACCACCGATGAAGCGACCCAGTCGCTGACGGTGGAGCTGACCGATCCGACGCAGAAGGAAGCGGCCCGCACCGCCCTCGCTGCGCTGCAGAACACCATCAGCAATTCGCTGATATCTGTCGGCGGCGTCAACGAGCTGGCCTTCGGCGAGACGCCGGACGGCAAGCTGACCGTGACCCTGACCCCCGAAGGCGTTACCGAACGCACTTCGGCCCTGGTGGCACAGTCCATCGAAGTCATCCGCAAGCGCGTCGACGAACTGGGCACCACCGAGCCATCGATCCAACGCCAGGGCACCAATCGCGTGCTGGTGCAGGTGCCGGGGTTCGGCGACAGCCAGCGCCTCAAGGATATCATCTCGCGCACCGCGCGCCTGACCTTCCACATGGTCTATCCCGGCATGACCGCTGCCCAGGCCGAGGCGCAAGGCCTGCCGGCCGGTACCATGATCCTGCCCAGCCAGGATGGCGGCTCCGAACTGCTCATGGAAGACGTCGCCCTTGGGGGCGAGTCGCTGGTCGACGCGCAGCCGAGCTATGACCAGCAGCGCGCCATGCCGGTGGTCAGCTTCAAGTTCGATACGCGGGGCGCGATCACGTTCGGCCAGATTACCGGCGCCAATGTGGGCCAGCGTTTTGCCATCGTGCTCGACGACACTGTGATCACCGCGCCGACCATCCAGCAGCCGATTACCGGCGGCTCGGGCCAGATCAGCGGCAGCTTCACTACTGCGACCGCCAATGACCTCGCCGTGCTGCTGCGCGCCGGCGCGCTGCCCGCCTCGCTCGACGTGGTCGAGGAGCGCACGGTGGACGCCAGCCTCGGCGCCGATTCGATCCGCAATGGCCTGACGGCCGGCGTGATCGCCGCCGTGCTTGTCGTCGGCTTCATGGTGGCCGCCTATGGGCTGTGGGGCGTGTTCGCCAACGTCTCGCTGGTGCTCAACATCATCCTGATCTTCGGCGCTCTCTCCATGCTTGGGGCCACGCTGACCCTGCCGGGTATTGCCGGTATCGTGCTGACTATCGGCATGGCCGTTGACGCCAACGTGTTGATCTATGAGCGCATGCGCGAAGAGCAGCGCGCCGGCAAATCGCCGATCCAGGCCATTCAGGCGGGTTTCGAGCGCGCGTGGGGCACCATCGTCGATTCGCACCTGACCCAGCTCATCGCGGCCATCGTGCTCTACTTCCTGGGCTCGGGTCCGGTGCAGGGCTTCGCCGTAACCCTGGCGCTCGGCATCCTGACGTCGCTCTTCACCTCCTACACGGTGACGTCCTACCAAGTGCATGCCTGGTACCGCCGGACCCGTCCGAAGGTGCTCAAGATCCAGCATTTCCGCTTCATTCCGGACGGCACCAAGATTCCGTTCATGAAGATCAGCCGCTACGTCATCGCATTCTCGATCGTGGCGAGCCTGCTTTCCATCGGTTCGGCCTATTTCAAGGGCTTCAACCTGGGCATCGACTTCGTTGGTGGGACCGCCATTGTCATCCAGCATGAGGGCGGCCCGGCCGATGTCGGCGCCGTCCGTGAATTGCTCGATGGGCTCGACCTGGGCGAAGTGCAGGTCCAGGGCTTCGGCACGCCGGAGGACGTGCTGGTTCGTGTGCAGGCGCAGGAGGGTGGGCAGGATGCCGACCAGATTGCCGTCGCCAAGGTTCGCGATGCTCTGGCCACCGAGAACTACACGGTTCGTAGCACTGAGGCGGTGAGCGGAACCGTCTCGGGCGAACTGGCCTGGAAGGGCGTCATCGCGGTGATCGTCGCACTGGGCGCCATCCTGATCTACATCTGGTTCCGCTTCGAATGGCAGTTCGCGCTCGCTGCCGTCGTCACGACGTCGCACGACATCATCATGACCATCGGCCTGTTCTCGATAACGGGGCTGGAGTTCAACCTTACATCCATCGCAGCAGTGCTGACTCTTGTGGGTCTCAGTTTGAACGAAACCGTGGTGGTGTCGGACCGCGTGCGCGAGAATCTGCGCAAACATCGAAAGATGCCGTTGCCGGAACTGATCGACCTGTCGATCAACCAGACCATTGTCCGCACCACGATCACCCAGTTCACGGTGTTCCTGGCGCTGATTCCGCTGGTCCTGTTCGGGGGCGAGGTCATCCGCAGCTTCACCATCGCCATGACCTTCGGTTGCCTTGTCGGCATGTATTCGTCGATCATCGTCAACGGCCCTATCCTCATCAACTTCGGCCTCAAGTCGAAAGCGGATGAGGACACCCCAACTCCCAAGGCCGCCGACGGGGCCTCCGTCTAGGGCGGAGGCCGGTTTTGACCGAAACCAAGTATTATCCTGAGCAGGTCGGCATTGACGCCTATGGCAATGGTGGTTTCCGTTTTGGCGGCGGCATCTCGCATCGCGGGTCGCTGCTCTGCCTGCCGCAGGGAATGTTCGCCTGGGACGTCTCTGCCGCAGCGGAGATCACGGCGGAGACGCTGGCCCCCGTTTTTGCCGTGGCCGACGACATCGACGTATTGCTGATCGGGTTGGGGTCGGACATCGCCGCTATCCCGCGCGAACTCCGAGAGGCGCTGCGGGAGCGGCGCGTGATCGTCGAGGCGGTGAATACCGGCAGCGCCATCCGCACCTACAATGTGCTGCTGGCAGAGGAGCGGGCTGTCGCCGCGGCGCTGATCGCTGTCGATAGGGTGCGCTAGATGGCAGAGGCAAGCTTTGCCCATGCCGCCGACGCCCTGCGCCAAGGCGATCGCGACCGCTATCTTTCGACGCTAGTGCTTACCGGCGCTCAGCGCGACGCGGTGACCGCGCTCTATGCCTTCAATGCTGATGTTGCCGCGATCCGCGAGCGGGTGTCCGATCCGGCGCCCGGCGAAATCCGCCTGCAATGGTGGAGCGACGCGCTTGAGGGGGAGGGCCACGGTGCCGTGCGCCAGAACCCGGTGGCGGACGCGCTGCTCGACACCATCGCGCGCTACAATATTCCCGCCGGTGCGCTGCTGCGGTTGATCGGCGCCCGGCGCTTCGACCTCTATGACGATCCGATGCCGGACCTTGAGACGTTCGAGGGTTATGCCGGCGAGACCGTATCGACGCTCTACCAGCTTGCGGCGATGATCCTTAACGATGGCGCCACGATGGAGACCGGCGATGCCGCCGGGCATCTGGGCGTCGCTCATGCCATGATTGGACACCTGCGGGCGTTTGGTTATGTCTCGGCGCGGGGCCGCATCATGCTGCCGTGGTCGATCTTCGAGGCCAATGGCGTGCGCGAGGGCGAGATCTTCTCGGGCACCGAGAGCGAAGGTTTGTCGGAGTCGCTGGGCCAGATCAGTGAACTGGCCGATTCGCATCTCGATAAGGCTCAGGCGGCTATTGCGGTGTTGCCGGCTAGGCTCAAGCCGGCATTTGCGAGCATTGCGGTGCTCGGGGCACAGCTTGCGCAGGTGAATGCACGGCGTGGCGGTCTGTTTGCGCCGGTGCCTGATGATGCGGATTGGCGCAAGATCGCCCGTCTCGCCTGGTGGACCTGGCGGAACCGCTAGAGCCGATCCTTGCCGAAGGCGACGAACTCGCCTGACAGTCGGCCGGCGACCTTGCCTTCGAATTCCAGTTCGGCCCCGACCGTGACGCGGGCGACACCCCGGCGCGTGAGCATTCGCAGAAAGCCATCCCAGGAGGATGCCGGAGGATTGGTTGCAGTCGCGGTGAAATCGCCGGCAATGGGCAAGAGGTAGTCCATGCTGTTTCGCTGTATCACCACACGGCTGGGCAGACCCGCGGCCGAGAGGCGAAGGTGCAGCAGCGACCAGGCGGAGAGGATGGCAAGAGCGGAAGCGCTACCCCCGAACACCGTGTCGCGGTGGTTGATATTGGGGGCCAGCGGAGCGCCGAGGATAACTTTGTCATCCGCAATCGATACTACCCGCACCGCCATGGCCCGCGATAGCGGGATGTGGTCGTGCAGGTAGGTTTCGAGTTCCGCTTCGGTCATGCCCAGGCCTTCAGATCCTCCAGCGCCCGCGAGGTGATCGCCCGGCGCTTGGCAATGGTCTTGTCGTTGCCGCGCCAGCGGCCGGCGCCCTCGGGTTTGACGATCTCGACTTCCGGGAACAGGCCGAAATTGACGTTCATCGGCTGGAAGCTGCGGGCGCCGCTGTAGCTCTCGGATTCGAGGTGTCCGCCGGTGATGTGGGCGACCAGGGCGCCAAGCGCCGTGGAGTTCGGCGGCGTGGCCAGCGTCTCGCCGCGTGCCTCGGCAGCGGCCAGACGGCCGGTAATGAGACCGATGGCGGCGCTCTCCACATAGCCTTCGACGCCGGTGACCTGACCGGCAAAGCGAATGCGTGGATCATTCTTCAGTTTAAGGTCTGGCCCCAGAACTTTGGGAGAATTGATGAAGGTGTTGCGGTGCAGACCGCCCAGGCGGGCAAACTGTGCATTCTCCAAGCCCGGAATCATGCGGAAGATGTCAGCTTGGGTGCCATAGCGCATCTTGGTCTGGAAGCCGACCATGTTCCACAAAGTGCCCAGCGCGTTGTCCTGCCGGAGCTGGACGATGGCGTAGCATTTGACCGTGGGGTTACGCGGATTAGTCAAGCCAACGGGCTTCATCGGGCCGTGACGCAGCGTTTCAACGCCACGCTCGGCCATCACTTCGATGGGCAGGCAGCCGTCGAAATAGGGGACCTTTTCCCAATCCTTGAATTCGTGCAGCGGCGCGACCTTCAGCGCTTCTACGAAGGCGAAGTACTGGTCCTTGTCCATGGGGCAGTTGAGATAATCGGCTCCCGTGCCGCCGGGGCCGGCCTTGTCGTAGCGCGACTGCGCCCAGACCACGTCCATGTCGATGCTGTCTTTATGGACGATAGGAGCAATGGCGTCGAAAAAGGCCAGGGCATCCTCGCCGGTCGTGGCCAGAATTGCGTCGGCCAGGGCAGGCGAGGTCAGCGGCCCGCTGGCGATGATGACATTGCCCCACTCGGCCGGCGGCCAGCCGGCGATTTCCTCGCGGATGACTGATATATTGGGGTGATTGTGGATGGCCCGGGTTACTTCGGCGGAGAAGCCATGCCGATCGACGGCCAGGGCGCCGCCGGCCGGCAGCTTGTGCCGATCGGCGGCCTGCATGATCAGCGAGCCGCAGCGCCGCATTTCTTCGTGCAGCAGGCCCACGGCGTTCTGCTCGTGGTCGTCGGAGCGGAAACTGTTGGAGCAAACCAGCTCGGCAAAGCTGTCGGTGCTGTGCGCGTCGGTGGCTTTGACGCCGCGCATTTCGTGGACGATCACCGTTGCGCCGGCCTGGGCGGCCTGCCATGCGGCTTCGGAGCCGGCGAGGCCGCCGCCAATGATGTGAATAGGTTCAGATGTGGACATGGCGGGCAGATAGCAAGCGCGGCTCCTGGGCGCAACCTGCACTTGTGGTTGCTGTGCGGAACACTAGCATGGCGCGACCTTTGGGAGGGTAAGTGAGTGAGTCTGACGCTGTGGGGCAGGGCGAGTTCCGCCAATGTACAGAAGACACTGTGGGCGCTGGAGGAACTGGGCGTGCCCTATGCGCACCAGCTGGTGGGCGGCCAGCATGGCGGACTGGACGATCCGCACTATCGTGCCATGAACCCCAACGGGCTGGTGCCGACGCTGCAGGATGGCGACCTGACGGTGTGGGAAAGCCACGCTACCCTGCGCTATCTGGCTGCGACGCATGGCCAGAACCTGCTGTGGCGCGCCGATCCGCGGGAGCGGGCCCTGGTCGATCAATGGACCGACTGGACTGCGACAACATTCCAGCCGAGCTGGATTGCCGTGTTCTGGCTGTTCGTGCGGACGCCCAGAGAGCAGCAGGATGCAAGGGCTATCGCCACCGCGCATGCCAAAACCGTCGCGGCTTTGCGCATCCTCGACACGAACCTGGCCGAGCGGGACTATGTGGCGGGCGATGGATTGAGCTACGCGGATATTGCGGCCGGAGTGGCGCTCTATCGCTGGTTCACCATGGACATCGATCGGCCGGCAATGCCGGGCGTCGAGAACTGGTATCGACGGCTGCAGGAGCGGCCAGCGTTTCGCAAGGCAGTGATGGTGAGTTATTCCGAACTTGTGGGCAAGCTCGCGTTCTGAAGCTTACGAAGGCAGACAGCAAAACAGCCGCATCTCAGAGAGAGGCGGCTGTTCGGTTTGCACAGTCTGAAAGATCAGTCAGGCAAATATTAGAGGCCGGCAGCATGATCGCGGGCAATGCGATTGATGTCGGTGCGCGAGATGCCCAGATCGTTGAGCTGACGATTGTCGAGAGCGGCGAGCTCACGAACGGTCTGCTGGTACGCTGCCCACTTCTTGAAAGTCTTGCGGATGTCCATTTGAAGTCTCCTTTTCGTTTACGAGCTTATATTTAGATCAGTGCCTGCCATATGAGCAGTGGGTGATTGATCAAACGAGCTATGCGGCCGGTGCG
Source organism: Devosia sp. (assembly GCA_049647065.1). Taxonomy (GTDB): domain Bacteria; phylum Pseudomonadota; class Alphaproteobacteria; order Rhizobiales; family Devosiaceae; genus Devosia. Next base: position 50,810 of record JBARWY010000078.1, read on the forward strand.
GGGCTTTAACCAGTGTCGTTCATGTCCGGTTAATGCTTGCGGCAAAGCAAAGACCGCCGGGTGGCCGTCCGGCGGTCCTGCGAAAACTTAATGGATGAAAACGCTCAGCGGTCGAACAGCGACCGGGTCATCTTGGAAAAGTCGGGACCTGAAAGCCCCAGCAGATCGGCATCACGCGTCGAGGGAACGTCCATTTCCCGCAACGTCTGCTTGATGTCGATAAGGCGCTTGATACGCCAGACGGCACGCACAAACATCAGCGTATTCCCTTCTAGATGTTACTGACCGTCGCAACATGGGGTGATTTGAGCCGCCGCGCCATGCCGTAAACGTCAACGGCATTATGCGCGAGATGCATGGCATTTTTCACATATGCGTCGCAATGGACGTGCGAAAGCGCCGCCTGTGGTGCGGTTGTCGTGTCGTCCAAGGTTCGCTCGGGGGTAGAGCGATGGTGGCGAGGCGCTTGCCTCGATCAATAGTTTAGTTTTGAGGCAATTGCCTCGCCACCATGCCGGGTTTTCTAACAGGTCCGGTTCAGGCGCTACCATTCTTGCAGGCGCGGCTGCCGAGTTTCCAACCCGCACAAGGAAGGCGACCCCTCCTCC
>JBARWY010000079.1:0-6177 GCA_049647065.1 Devosia sp.
CGCCAGCCAGCAGTCGTCCCAGTCTCTTGCCCGGCACCAGCGCCATGACGTCTCCAGCAGGGCGCGTCGCGCCCGAATCAATCGGGGCACCATAGCAAGACGCCGGGAAACCACAGGTTAACGTTGCTTAACCATGACGTGATTGCTGGGGCTTCAATCGCCGCGATGGTAGGGATGGCCGCTGAGGATTGTGGTGGCCCGATAGAGTTGTTCGGCCAGCATGATGCGCACCAGCTGGTGCGGCCAAACCATCGGCGAAAAGCTCAGTACCAGGTCGGCTGCCGCAACGAAGGCGGGATCGATGCCGTCGGCGCCGCCGATGACGAAGCTGACTGCGGGGCGGCCGTCGTCGCGCCAGCGCAGGATCTGCTTGGCAAAGGCTTCCGAACCGATGGATTTGCCGCGCTCATCGAGCGCCACCACGATACCGTCGGGCAGGGCAGCGCGCAGGGCCTTGGCCTCGTCAGCCTTGCGGCTGGCCGAGGAAGAGGCGCGCGATTCATTGAGTTCGACGATGTCGAAGCCGGTCAGTGCCAGCGGCTTGCCGCCGCCGACTGCACGATCGAGATAGCGGGCGACCATCTCCCGCTCCGGCCCGGCCTTCATTCGGCCGACTGCCGCGATCGTCATGCGCATCGAACAGACTTAGTGGGCGTCGGCGGCGAAATCGGCCTGCCACATCTTTTCGATGTTGTAGAACTCACGGACTTCCGGACGGAAGATATGGACGATGACGTCGCCGGCATCGACGAGGACCCAGTCGCAATGCGGCAGGCCCTCAATGCGTGGCTTGCCGTAACCGGCTTCGCGCAGGGCTGTGACCACCTGATCGGCCACGGCGCCGACATGGCGCTGCGAACGGCCGGAAGCGACGACCATATGGTCGGCCAAGGACGACTTGCCGGTGATGTCCACGGCAACGATTTCCTCGGCCTTGGCATCGTCAAGGCAGTCGAGGATCACATCGATCATGGGGCGTTCCGGTGCCGCGACGGGCGCTTCGGACTGGGCGACGGTATTTTCGGGCAGCGCGGCCATCAGCAATGGCCTTCCGCCCATGCCAGTGCATGGGTCATGCGTGGGGTCAGCATCCTTGGTTGTTGATCGGAATGTGCAGGCGTCTTTGCAAACGGCAAGCAGTCAGTTCCTGTTCCGGTGACGTTTATCACACGCCCTCAATATGCGCTTTAAGTGACAGTTTCGCAAGATTGGGGCTTCACTTTGGCTTAACGTGTTGCCGTCCTGCCCTGATTGCCGATGACGACAGGCTGGATTGCCTGCCATGAAGATAGACCCAGGCAGGCGGCGGCAGCATGGCGAGCCGGGTTGCATCATCTTCGTCGACGCGCCAGCGCGCCAGGTAGCTGGCCGCCATCGACACCGGCGCCAGCCGGCTCGAACCGGGGCGGACATAGACCGCCATAGGCACCATGGCGGCGATATTGCGCCAGCGCTCCCAGCGCTGGAAATCCACCAGGTTGTCTGCGCCCATGATCCAGACGAAGCGTCGATCGGGCATCGTCCGGGTGAGGAAGCGGATGGTCTGCCACGAATAAGTAAAGCCGTGCGCGGCCTCGAAACCAGTCACGCGAACCTTGGGGTTGTCCAGCAGCTGCCGTGCTGCCAGCACCCGATCGGTCAGAGGCGCCAGGTCGTTATGGTTTTTGAGCGGATTGCCCGGCGTCACCAGCACCCACAATGCGTCCAGTTCCAGCCGGCGCAGCGTCTCCTCGACCACCAGTAGATGACCCTCGTGGATCGGGTTGAAGCTGCCGCCGAACAGACCGATGCGCATGCCCGCACCCGATGGCGGCAGCTCGGTAATTCCGGGAATGCGGAGTGGATGGCGCAGGGTCAATAGGGGTCAGGGTCTCGTCTGGCCATTGCCGCGGATGCGGTATTTGAAGCTGGTGAGTTGCTCGACGCCAACAGGCCCGCGTGCATGCATCTTGCCCGTGGCAATGCCGATCTCGCCGCCAAAGCCGAACTCGCCGCCATCGGCGAACTGGGTCGAGGCATTGTGCAACAGGATTGCCGAGTCGATCTCGTTGAAGAATTTCTCGACCGAAGCCGGGTCTTCGCTGATGATCGCCTCGGTGTGATGGCTCGAATAGTGCTCGATATGGGCGATTGCGGCCTCGAGGCTCTCGACGATCTTCACCGAGATGATGGCGTCCTCATATTCGGTGCGCCAGTCCTCCTCGGTCGCTGCGTTGGCCGTTGATATCATCGACATGACGGTAGCGTCGCCGCGGATTTCGCAGCCCTTGTCGATCAGCGCCTCGATGATCGGCCTGAGGTGGGTAGCAACGACATCCTGGTGCACCAGCAGCGTCTCGGCGGCGCCACAGACGCCGGTGCGGCGCATCTTGGCGTTGAGCACGACGGGAACGGCCTTCGCGAGGTCGGCACTCTTGTCGATATAGACATGCACCAGCCCTTCGAGATGGGCAAAGACCGGCACACGGGCCTCGTCCTGTACGCGGGCAACGAGCGTCTTGCCGCCGCGCGGCACGATGACGTCGATATTGCCTTCGAGGCCCCTCAGCATTTCACCCACCGCAGCACGGTCCGTGGTGGGTACAAGCTGCAGGCATTCCACGGGCAAGCCTGCGGCATGGAGGCCATCAAGCATGCAGTCAACGAGCGCCTTGCTCGAATGAAAACTGTCGCTGCCGCCGCGCAGGATGACGGCATTGCCCGACTTGATGGATAGCGCACCGGCGTCGGCCGTAACGTTGGGGCGCGACTCAAAAATCACGCCGATAACGCCCAGAGGCGTGCGGACGCGCTCGATATGGAGGCCATTGGGCCGGTCCCACTCGGCAATGGTGGCGCCGACAGGGTCGGGCAGGTCGGCAATGGTCCTGACGGCCTCGACGATGCCGTCGATCCGCGCATCAGTCAGCAACAGGCGGTCGAGAAAGGCGTTGGAAATGCCCTTGGCTTCAGCGGTCTGCATGTCTCTGGCATTGGCGGCAAGGATCGCCTTGCGATGCGCATTGATAGCGCCAGCCGCGACGGTCAAAGCCACCTGCTTCTGCTGCGGCGTTGCAATGGCCAGGGCCTTGGCACCTATGCGCGCATTACGGCCGATCTCGGCCATGACCTGGGTGATGGATTGGTCGACCTCAGCCAAGCTCATCGGCCGTCTCCTCCTTGGCGCCCACCAGCACCATGTTATCGCGATGCACCAGCGCCGCGCGGTTGCCGGCGCCGAGCAGTTCGAGCACGGCATCACTGCGCTTTCCCATGACGAGGCGCGCCTCATCGCTGTCGAGACCCACCAGCGCCCGGGCAATCTCGACGCCATCGGCATTGCGTATGGCGATGGCATCGCCGCGCCCGAACTCACCTGTCACTTTGGTGACACCGATCGGCAGCAGCGACTTGCCGGTCAGCAGCGCCCGTGCGGCGCCGGCATCGACATGCAGGGTGCCTGAAACGGCCAGCGTACCCATGATCCAGCGCTTTCGCGCCTGAGCCCGGCTTTGGGCCGGATGGAACAGGGTGTGACGGCCGCCCTCGACCAGAGCCTTGATGGGATGGCTCTCGGTGCCCTTGGCGATGATCATGGCCGTGCCGGCTTGGGTCGCGATCTTGCCGGCTTCGACCTTGGTGGTCATGCCGCCGCGCGACAGATGGCTGGCGGCGCCGCCGGCCATGGCCTCGATGGCCGGGGTGATCTGCTTGACCACAGGCAGATGCTTGGCATCGGGGTCCCTTGCCGGCGGAGCGGTATAGAGTCCGTCGACATCGCTCAGCAACACCAGGCAATCGGCTTCGATCATGGTGGCGACGCGGGCCGACAGGCGGTCATTGTCGCCATAGCGGATTTCGGCGGTGGCGACGCTGTCATTCTCGTTGATGATCGGGACGGCGCCGAGCCCCAGCAGCGTCGCAATCGTGGTGCGCGCGTTGAGATAGTAGCGCCGTTCCTCGGTAATGTTGGGCGTGATCAGGATCTGCCCGGTGACAATGCCGTGCCGCTCCAGGGCCTCGGCCCAGGCCTGGCTCAGGGCAATCTGTCCGGCGCTGGCGGCCGCCTGGCTCTGCTCCAGCGTCAGCGCCACCGCCGATAGCTGAAGCAGTCCGCGGCCCAGCGCAATGGCGCCCGAGGAGACGATAACCACCTCGCAGCCGCCGGCCTTCAGATCAGCGATGTCGGTCGCGAGGCCCGCCAGCCATTCGGCACGCAGCTTGCCCGTCTTGTCAACGAGCAGAGCCGAGCCGATCTTGATGGTCAGGCGCTTGTAGGGCGCGAGGGCATTGGCGCTCATCAGGGAACCCAGTTCGGCTCGGCTTTGCGACGCGCAGCTTCCAGCTTGGCCGCCTTGGTGGCGTCGAGCGTCTCGATGATGCCATAAAGCACCATATCGGTGCCCTTGCCGGTGACACCCGAAACCAGCAGCACGTCCTGCTTGCTGACCTTCTTGAGCACCTTGAGCTTTTCCTTGAGGTCGTCGGGCTCGATGGCGTCGATCTTGTTGAGCACCACGATTTCCGGCTTCTCGCCCAGCCGTTCATCATAGGCGACGAGTTCGTTGCGGATGGTCTTGTAGGCCAGCTTGATGTCGTCCTGGGTGCCGTCGATCAGATGGATCAGCACGCCGCAACGCTCGATATGGCCCAGAAACCGGTCGCCAATGCCGGCGCCTTCGCTGGCCCCCTCGATCAGGCCGGGAATATCCGCCAGCACGAAGTCGCGCTCCCCGATGGAGACTACACCCAGATTGGGATGAAGGGTCGTGAACGGATAAGCAGCGATCTTGGGTTTGGCAGCGGACACGGCAGCGAGGAATGTCGACTTACCGGCATTGGGCAGGCCGACGAGACCAGCATCGGCGATCAGCTTCAGACGCAGCCAGATCCACTTTTCGACGCCGGGAATGCCCGGATTGGCATGGCGTGGCGCCTGGTTGGAACTGGTCTTGAAATGGGCATTGCCAAAACCGCCGTTCCCGCCCGACAGCAGCACGACGCGCTGGCCCACCTCGGTCATGTCGGCGATCAGGGTCTCGTTGTCATCCTCGAACACCTGTGTGCCGACGGGAACGCGCAGCACGGTTTCCTCGCCGTTGGCGCCGGCGCGGTCCTTGCCCATGCCATGGGTGCCAGTCTTGGCCTTGAAATGCTGCTGGTAGCGATAGTCGATCAGCGTATTGAGGCCATCGACGCATTCGATGACGATGTCGCCGCCGCGACCGCCATTGCCGCCATTGGGGCCGCCGAATTCGACGAATTTTTCGCGCAGGAACGACACGGCGCCGGCACCGCCATCGCCGGAGCGAACAAAGACCTTGGCCTGGTCAAGAAACTTCATTTTTTCTGGCCTTCCAGACGCTACGCGTCAGTTTTGTGTCGATATGCTCCACCTCGGCGCCGCGCGCAAGGCAGAGCAGGGTTGAGCGCCCCGTTTGGGTAAACCCGAGCTTGGTCTGAATGGCGAGCGAGGCGGCATTGAAATGGAACACGCCGGAATAGATGACCGGCTCGTCCGATACCGAAAACAGCCAGTTGAGACTGGCGACGACTGCCTCGGTCATGATGCCCCGGCCCCAATAGGGGCGGCCGAGCCAATAGCCGACAATCGGGCCGTGGGGCCCCTTGTGGAAGCCGACCTGGCCGACCAGCCCGTCCCCGGGCAGGTCGATGGCGAAATTGGTCGCCTCGGGCGGCAGGTTGGGCAGCCTGGTGCGTAGCCATGCCTTGGCGTCGCTGAGGTGATAGGGGAACGGCACCCGCGCCAGATTGCCCGAGACCTCGAAGTCATTGAGGTAGCGGGCGATGAGCTCGGCGTCCCCGACCTGAGGCTGGCGCAGAATGAAGCGCGGCGTGCGCAGCGTCGTGTTCATACGGCACTCCGTGCGTGCCAGTCCTGCCGCGAGAGGCGCGTCACCACGTGATCGACATTGTGCTGCAGGGTCTGGCTGAATCGCATCTCATGGCCCGTGGGGATGAAGCCGAGCTTTCTCTGCACGGCGAGGGACGCTGCGTTGTTGTGATGGGCGCTGGAGACGACCCCGTCCCGGTCGGTGCCGGCAAAGTGCCAATCGAGCAAGGCCGCAGTCGCCTCGGTCACGTAGCCGCGGTGCCAGTGCGGCCGGGCGATCCAGAAACCCAGTTCATTGATTAGCGAGACGCAGCCGATAACGCCCTTGCCGGGCAGCTCGATGA
>JBARWY010000080.1:0-8644 GCA_049647065.1 Devosia sp.
TCGCCATGGTCGTAGAAGATTTCAGAGCACGGGCCGCACGGACCAGTGTCGCCCATCTGCCAGAAGTTCGACTTGGCGCCGAGTCGGACGATGCGATCCTCGCCGATGCCGGCAATCTTCTTCCACAGGTTCAGCGCCTCGTCGTCGTCCTCGTAGACGGTGACCATGAGCTTGTCCTTGGGCAGGCCCCAGTCCTTGGTCAGCAGGTTCCAGGCCAGCTCGATGGCATGATCCTTGAAATAGTCGCCGAACGAAAAGTTGCCGAGCATCTCGAAGAAGGTGTGATGCCGCGCGGTAAAGCCGACATTGTCGAGATCGTTGTGCTTGCCGCCGGCACGCACGCATTTCTGCGCCGAGGTCGCGCGCGAATAGGGGCGTTTCTCGACACCGGTAAAGGTGTTCTTGAACTGCACCATGCCCGAATTGGTGAACATCAGCGTCGGATCGTTCCGCGGCACCAGCGGGCTCGACGCCACAGCGTGGTGACCATTGCGGGCAAAGTAGTCGACAAAGCTCGAACGGAGGTCGTTTACGCTGGTCATCTAGAGGCTTTCATTACGGAAACTGGCGCCGGGGGCGCCATAGACGAGTTCGGCTGGCTTTCTATCGTGCAGCTTGCTGCCATGTCCAGCATTGCGGCGGCATGGTGGTGTTTCCGAAAAGAAAAGAGGCATCGCTTCCGCGATGCCCCGAAATCCCTGCATGGGAAGAAATTGCTTACTCAGCGTCGTTGAGCGCTTCGTCGTCGCCACCCGACACCAGCAGCACCTCGCCGAGCAGCCCCGAGCTTTCGCGCACGCCCCGCTCGATGGTCGCCGCTGCTTCAGGATTGTCCTTGAGGAACTGGCGCGCGTTTTCACGACCCTGCCCCATGCGCTGGCTATCATAGGAAAACCAGGCGCCGGACTTCTCGACCACACCCGATTTGACACCCAGGTCGAGCAGTTCGCCGGTCTTGGAGATGCCTTCGCCATACATGATGTCGAACTCGACCTGGCGGAACGGCGGCGCCAGCTTGTTCTTGACCACCTTCACGCGGGTCTGGTTGCCGACGATCTCTTCGCGGTCCTTGATGGCGCCGATGCGGCGAATGTCGAGGCGCACCGAAGCGTAGAACTTGAGCGCATTGCCGCCCGTAGTCGTCTCGGGCGAGCCATACATCACGCCGATCTTCATGCGGATCTGGTTGATGAAGATGACGAGGCACTTGGACTTGGAGATGGACGAGGTCAGCTTGCGCATGGCCTGGCTCATCAGGCGGGCCTGCAGGCCCGGAAGTGAGTCGCCCATTTCGCCTTCAAGCTCGGCGCGCGGGGTAAGCGCAGCCACCGAATCGATCACCAGCACGTCGATGGCGCCGGAGCGGACCAGGGTGTCGGTGATTTCGAGGGCCTGTTCGCCGGCATCGGGCTGCGAAATCAGCAGGTCATCGACGCTGACGCCGAGCTTGCGGGCATAGATCGGGTCAAGCGCGTGTTCGGCGTCGACGAAGGCGCAGATGCCGCCAGCTTTCTGGGCCTCAGCGATGACATGCAGCGCCAGGGTGGTCTTGCCCGAGCTTTCCGGCCCGAAAATTTCGACGATTCGCCCCTTGGGCAGGCCGCCGATGCCAAGCGCGATATCGAGGCCGAGCGAGCCGGTGGAAATGGATTCCACCTCGATCGAGGACGCCTCACCAAGGCGCATGATCGAGCCCTTGCCGAAATTGCGCTCGATCTGGCTGAGCGCCGCGGCAAGTGCCTTGTCCTTATCCATCGATCCACCTTCAACAACACGAAGCGGCGCGTTAGCCATCTAGTCTCTCCTTATTCCACGCTCTGGGAGGCTGCGCAACGCGCCGACACCGCTGGTGGCCATGCATTGAATGTGCGCTATTTGTTCTCATCTTGTTCCGGAACTGTCAAGGCACAAAGTGAGAACATCGGCGTCATGCCAAAAGAATCGCCGAACTCCCTGACAGGGGCTGTCAGCAGTGACGTCGGTTCGCCCGATTGAATAAGTATGATTTTTGACTTGCCTCATTCGACCATGTTGCGCTTTATGCCTCCAACCGGGCTCCAGGGGGCCCAGCGAAGGAGCCGCGCCATGAACCTGATCCAGTTTTTTGACCTGAACGGCGAACGCGCGGTGGGCGCCGTCGACAACGGCATAGCCCAGGTCGTCAATGGCGCAACCAGCGTCTATGAGCTTGCCACCGAGGCCCTCTCACGCCAGGGCGGCCTTGTCGCACTGGTTGCAGCGAGGGGCTTGGGCGCAACGGTGGATCGCGCTGCCATCCTGGCCGAAGGCCGCATGCTCGCGCCCGTAGACCATCCCGATCCGGCCCACCTCTATGTGACCGGCACCGGCCTCACCCATCTAGGCTCGGCGTCCACCCGCGACGCCATGCACACCGCAAATAGCGGTGCGGCGGAAACGGGCCTGACCGACACTATGAAAATGTTCCGCATGGGCCTCGAAGGCGGCAAGCCTGCCAACGGGCTCAAGGGTGTGCAGCCGGAATGGTTCTACAAGGGCAACGGCTATTCGGTGATCAATCCGGGCCACCCGATCCCTTCCCCGGGCTTCGCGCTCGACGCTGGTGAAGAGCCTGAGATCGCCGGCATCTATGTTATCGACCAGAACGGCCAGCCACGGCGACTCGGCTTTGCCCTGGCCAATGAATTTTCCGACCATGTGACGGAGCGGGTGAACTACCTCTACCTGGCCCATTCCAAGCTGCGCGCCTGCGCTTTCGGGCCCGAACTGCGCGTCGGCGACCTGCCCGCCCATATCGAAGGGAAATCCCGAATCTGGCGTGATGGCAAGGTGTTGTGGGAAAAGCCGTTCCTGTCGGGTGAGGACAATATGAGCCACACCATCGCCAACCTCGAATACCACCACTTCAAGTACGACCTGTTCCGCCGTCCCGGGGACGTGCATGTGCACATGTTCGGCACCGCGACGCTGAGCTTTGCCGATGGCATCAAGACCCAGCCCGACGATATCTTCGAGATCGAGGAGGCCCAGTTTGGCAGCGCCCTGCGCAACCCTGTTCGGAACGAAGCCGATCATCCGGTAATCGTCGGCAACCTCTATTGATCTTGAAGCAAGCCAACTAACATGTCAGTTATCCCTCCGCTGTTTGGAGGGATGACATGACTGCTCGCAAGTTCGAGAAACGCCGGGTCGGACGGACCGACCTGGAGGTGACGACGCTGGGGCTGGGCGGAGCCACCCTGTCGGGCAGCTTCAGGGCAGTTCCTCCCGAGCAGGCGCGCGCCACCGTGCTCCACGCGATCGACAGTGGCATCAACTATGTCGACACCGCGCCCCATTACGGCTTCGGGCGTTCCGAACATTTTGTGGGCGATGCACTGCGCGAGCGGCCCGGAAAGGCCGTGCTTTCCACCAAGGTCGGCAGGCTGATGAAGCCGGTGCGTGGACCCTATGAACACGGCACCGAATTCGTCGATCCGTTCCCCTTCCAGCGCGTCTACGACTATTCCTATGACGGCATCATGCGGTCCCACGAGGATAGCCTGCAGCGGCTGGGACTGAGTTCCGTCGATATTCTCTATGTCCATGACCTCGGCGCCGGGACACACGGCGTCGAAGGCAACAAGCCCTATTGGACGCAATTCACCACTGGTGGCGGCTACAAGGCCCTGCGCGAGCTCCGCGAGAGCGGCGCCGTCAAGGCCATCGGCTTGGGCGTCAACGAGTGGCAAGTGCTGATGGACGTCATGGCGCTGGGCGACTGGGACGTGTTCCTGCTGGCCGGGCGATACACCCTGCTGGAGCAGACCTCGCTCGACCCGTTCATGACCGCCTGCGTCGAACGCGGCGCCTCTGTCGTAATCGGCGGACCGTTCAATTCGGGCATCCTGGTGGGCGGCGAGACGTTCAACTATGCCAAGGCTCCCGAGGAGATAGTAACCAAGGTCAAGGCGATCGAGGCCGTGTGCGGCGAGTTCGGCGTGCCCCTGCCTGCCGCGGCGTTGCAATTTCCGTTGACCCATCCCGCGGTCTGCAACGTGCTGCCCGGCCCGCGCTCGCCGCAGGAGCTCGACGGCATCCTCGACTGGTGGGATGTGAAGATTCCCGGCGAACTGTGGACGGCTTTGGCCTCCAAGGGGCTGCTGGCACCAGGCACACCCATTGCCGGCGGAGTGGCTTGACGATTCTTCACATCGCGAGCAATATAACCGTACGGTTCTAGAACCCGAAAGTTATTGCCATGCCGACGCCCGCCGCACTCGATGCCACTTTCCAGGCCCTTGCCGACCCGACGCGCCGCGCCATCCTGGCGCGCCTTGCGCAGGGGCAGGCCTCGGTCATGGAACTGGCCGAACCCTTTGCCATGAGCCAACCGGCCATCTCCAAGCATCTCAAGGTGCTGGAGCATGCGGGGCTGATCTCCCGTGGCCGTGACGCGCAGCGTCGCCCCTGCAAGCTGGAGGCGGCGCCGCTGGCCGAGGCGACAGGCTGGCTGATCGAATACCGCAAGTTCTGGGAAAGGCAGTTCGGCCAGCTAGACGACCTGCTCGCCGAGTTGAAGCGCCTCGAAGCGGCAGCCGGCAATAACAACTGAGGAAATCGACATGGCCTTTGGCGGACCGCTGACCATCACGACGCCCACCGACACTCAGGTCGTCATTACCAGGCAATTCGATGCCCCGCGGCATCTGGTTTTTGCCTGCTACACCCAGCCGGCACTGATCAAGCGCTGGCTCAACGGCGCTGAAGGCTGGATCATGACGGTCTGCGAATTCGACGCCCGGGTTGGCGGCAAATACCGCTACGAATGGAAGGCGCCCAGCGGCTACGTGATGGGCATGGGCGGGGTAGTCACAGCCATCGAGCCTGTCTCGCATGTCGCGAGCGCGGAACTCTTCGATGACGACTGGACCGGCGGCGAGACCACGGCGACGCTGGATTTCGACGAGGAAAGCGGCCGGACGACCCTGGTCAACGCCGTCACCTATTCCAGCAAGGAAGCCCGCGATGGCGCGCTGCAGACGCCGATGGCCGACGGGATGGAGTTCGGTTACAAAAAGCTGGACGAAGTGTTGGCCGAGCTTGCGGCCCAAGGGTAGGCAGCGATGAACGATCCTCGCATTTCCGCTCTCATCTGTGCGCTGGTTGCTGCCTGGCTGGGCTACACGATCTTTTCGGCTACCGAGGCACCCAGCGCCTTCCTGCTGGTCGCCCAGTGGACGTTCCTGCTGGTCGCTGTCGCAGGGCTGGCGGCCGCAGTGGCCCGCATCGTGCGCGAGCGTCGCTGACATCAAGAAAAGGCCCCCTCACCCGGCTTTGCCCCGATGGGGCGAGGTAAGAGGCGTCAGTTCAGGTCCAGAGCATACGCCTTCAGAACACCGAGGGGGACAAGTCCCAGCACCGCCTGATTGGTCGAGCGCAGGAATACGCGCGGCGCCTTGCCCGCCTGGTGGGCCTGCAGCCAGCGCTGGGCCACGAGGCACCAGCGATTGCCGGCGACGAGCCCCGGAAACGCGAATTGCGGCATCGGGGTCGAGAGATCGTTGCCGACCGATCGGGAATATCCGAGGAAGTCTTCCGAAGCCTCAATACACACCAGATGCACCGCAGCGCTGTCCGGTCCGGCGGCGCAATAGCCGGTGCGGAAAAAGCCCGTTAGCGGATCGCTGGAACAGGGGCTGAGCGGCTCCCCGAGCACGTTGCGCTCGGTTGCGCCCTCGAACCGCCCCTGCTCGTTCAATTGACCTCGTCCTTGCCGACCTTCTGCAGCACTTCCTTGACCTTGGTATTGATCTGGTCGAGCGAATACGGCTTGGGCAGGAATTCGACACTCTGGTCATCCTCGATGTCGCGGCGCACGCTTTCTTCGGCGTAGCCGGAGACAAAGATGACCTTCAGGTTGGGCATGGTCTCGCGCACATGCTTGAGCAGCGACGGACCATCCATTTCGGGCATGACCACGTCGGAGATCATCAGGTCGATCTTGAAATCGAGGTCCTCGAGCACTTCGAGCGCCTCTTCGCCGCCATCGGCCTCGAACACCTCGTAACCGGTAGCGCGCAGCGCCTGGGCCGAGAAGGCACGAACGCTCTCCTCGTCCTCGACGAGCAGGATACGCTCGTGGCCGGTCAGATCGCGCACCGGCGCCGCGGCGACAGCGGCCTTGGCTGCTTGTTCGGCGGCGCTCGCGACATGGCGCGGCAGGAAGATCTTGAACGTGGTGCCGACGCCGACCACCGACACGGGATAGATATAGCCCTCGGTCTGCTTGACGATGCCGTAGACGGTGGAGAGGCCTAGGCCCGTTCCCTTGCCCAGTTCCTTGGTGGTGAAGAAGGGCTCGAAGATCTTCTGCAGGATTTCCGGGCTCATGCCCGTGCCGGTATCCTGCACGTCGATCAGCACGTAATCGGCCGGCACCATGCCTTCGAAGGTCATGCGTTCGGCCTCGGAGCGCTCGACATTGGCAGTGCGGATGGTGATGGAGCCGCCATTGGACATGGCGTCGCGCGCATTGACCACCAGGTTGATGATAACCTGTTCGAGCTGCACCACGTCAGCCCGTACCGGCCAGATATTGCGGCCATGCTCGACGGCCAGCGTGTTCTTCTCGCCGATCATCCGCTTGAGCAGCACGGTGAGGTCATCGACGATCAGCGGCAGTTCGAGCACCTGCGGCCGCAGTGTCTGCCGGCGTGAGAAAGCCAGCAACTGGCGAGTCAGGCCGGCGGCGCGGTTGGCGTTCTGCTTGATCTGCATCAGTTCGCTGAACGAGGGATCGCCGGGCTTGTGCTTGAGCAGCAGCAGGTCCGAGAAACCAATAATGGCGGTCAGCAGGTTATTGAAGTCATGCGCGACGCCGCCCGCAAGCTGGCCGACGGCCTGCATCTTCTGGCTTTGTGCGAACTGCGCCTCGAGCTTGCGCTGGTCGGTCATGTCGAGGGCATAGACATTGACCTGCTCCGGCGAGCCGGCACTCATTTCGGACGAGGACAGATAGAGCCGCACGGCGTGATCGCCCTCGACGCTGAGCAGGGCATCGACCGGCTCGATCTCCGAGCGATGTGCGGCGGCATCGGCCATGGCGCGGGCGAACCTGTCGCGGCTGCCCTCGCCGATGAGCTCGCTGAGTGGTTGCTGCTCGAGGCTCTTTTCCTCACCCGACCATTTGAAGATGCGGCCGAATGGCGCGTTGGTGCGGATGATGCGCCCTTCCCCATCGAGGGTGGCAATGGCAAACGGCGTGTCGTTGAAGAAGCGCGAGAACCGCACTTCGGCGGCGCGCAGTTCCTCTTCGGTGTCGGGCGCCTTGGACTTGTCGAGGACCAGGGTACGGGTCTCGCCCAGTTCGCCATCAGCCAGCCGGGCGGCACGATGCAGCAGACGCACCGGGAAACTGGTGCCATTGCGGCGGACCAGGTCGATGTCGATGATCTCGGTGCGGATTTCGCCGTCACCGCGCCCGCGCATCAGCAGGCTGGCGCCGTCACCACGCACCAGGTCGGACAGGCCCAGATGGCCGGAATTGAACTCGGCCAGGTCGTAGCCAAGCCAGTCGGTCAGCGTGGAGTTGAGATACTGGATGCGGCCATGCGCATCGGCCGAGAAGAAGCCGGCCGGAGAATGGTCGAGATAGTCGATGGCCCGCTGCAGGTCGCGGAAGGCGCTCTCGTTGTTGTCGCGGTCACGAGTGATATCCTCGACCGACCAGATGGCCAGCGGCTTGCTCGCTTCGTCGGACTCCGGCAACGGTCGGACGCCGACGCGATACCAGAACGGCTTGTTGCTATCGGCCAGCGAGCCGCCCAGCCCGCCCACGATGCGGATATCCTCGACGGCGGCGCGACCGTCCTTGGCAGCGCGTGACAGCCGGTAAATCGCCTCGCTGGCGTCGGACTGCCCGGCAAACAGGCGCGGTACGCCGACCGGAACGCCATTGGTCATCGCGCCGGAAAAGCTGCCGTAATGTGTGTTGACGTAGGAGATCTTGCCGTCACGATCGGACACCACGGCCCCGAAAGGGAGGCTGTCTACGACGGCATTGGAAATGGTGCGACGCTCTTCGCCATTGGCGAAGCGAAACAGCCCCGCCGCCAGACCGAACAGGCAGAATACGCCCACAACGGCCAGCACGCCGACAAAGGTCATGATGACATCGGGTGGAATCTGCTCGCTGAAGAACGCGAAAACCACGGCAATGGCGACCAGAGCCAGGCCGAGCACGACGACGCGCCATAGCCCCGCGCTGCCCCGCCCCGCGGACACGAGGGGATCGGGATAACTGTCCTCGCGGAGCGGCGTCGATGCCATTGGTCAGGATGCTCCGTAACCGGTGAGTCGGGCCGAATCAGGCACTTCCTACTGGTCTAGCAAATGACCCGGCCATGCGGGAGGGCGAACACGGTTATCAACACGGCTTCGCATCACTAAGCTCGGTGATGCAGACGTGCGAAAGCGCCGCCTGTGATGCGGTTGTCGTGTCGTCGGGGTTCGCTCATGGGTAGAGCGATGGTGGCGAGGCGCTTGCCTCGATCTAGTGTTTAGTTTTGAGGCAATTGCCTCGCCACCATGCCGGGTTTTCTAACAGGTCCGGTTCAGGCGCTACCATTCTTGCAGGCGCGGCTGCCGAGTTTCCAACCCGCACAAGGAAGGCGACCCCTCCTCC
>JBARWY010000081.1:0-2739 GCA_049647065.1 Devosia sp.
GTTCATGGGCAACCTCGATGCGGCCGGCATCGATCCAGGCACCATAGACCTGGTAGCGATCTCCCATTTCCACCCCGACCATGTGAACGGGCTACTTGCGGCGGACGACACGCCAGCGTTTCCGAACGCGGAAATTACAGTTCCGGTATTGGAATGGAACTTCTGGATGGACGACGACGAAATGCACGCCGCCCGAGGCCACACGGCCGACCTCTTTCAAAACAATCGACGGGTATTCGACGCGCTCGGCCGCAAGGTCACGTGTTTCACCTGGGGCCAGGAAATTGCGCCCGGTGTGACCGCCGTGGATACGTCCGGGCATACGGCGGGGCATACATCATTCATGGTGTCGTCGGGCTCGGAGCGCGTGTTCGTTCAGGGCGACCTGAACAACCAGTCGGTGGTCTTTTCGAAGTATCCGGAATGGCACAGCAAATACGACGCAGACCCGGCCAAGGGCGGCGCTGCCAGGCGGCGCATCTACGAAATGCTGCTTGCAGAGAAAATCCCTGTCCAGGCGTATCATCATCCTTTCCCCGGCCTCGGCCGGGTGGAACGCGACGGCACAAGCTTCCGAGTTGTCCCGATTTCCTAAAGGTGGTCGCAACACGGCGAAGCCGATCCAGAGATATTGAAATGGACTATTTCGAAATGGAATTGACCACCACGAGCCGCGCCGAAAAGAGGCCGTTCGAATGAGCTTGCTCTTCAGCCCAACGTCCTTCCGCGACGTCACCCTGCGCAACAGGGTCGTTATCTCGCCGATGGCGCTCTATTGCGCCGACGAAGGGCGCGCGTCTCCCTTCCACGTGTCTCACCTGGCTTCGTTTGCCACGGGGGGCGCGGGTCTGGTGTTTACCGAGTCGACCAAGGTCGAACTTCGGGGCATGGGCAGCTGGGGCGACCTCTGCCTGTGGAACGACGCACATCTGCAGTCGCTCAAGCCCATCACGCGCATGATTAAGGATGTCGGTTCGGTGCCGGGCATCCAGCTCAACCACTCCGGCCGCAAGGCCCGTTCGCAGCGCCCGTGGGAAGGCTTCGGGCCGCTGGTCGGTTCCGACGAGGAGCTCTGGCCGGTGATTGGACCGAGCGCCATTGCCCATGGCGACGGGTGGGCCACGCCGCGCGAGATGACCGCCGCCGATATCAGCGAAGTAATCGACATGTGGGTCGCCTCGACGCGCCTGGCCCAAGAAGCCGGCTTCGAAGTGTTGGAAATCCACGGCGCGCACGGCTACCTGCTGCACCAGTTCCTGTCGCCCAAGGCCAACCAGCGTGGCGACCAATATGGCGGCTCACTGCAAAACCGCATGCGGTTTGCCCTCGAACTTACCGAGGCCGTCCGGCAGGCCTGGCCAGAAAACCTGCCGCTGTTCTTTCGCGTCTCGGCCACGGACAACATGGGCTGGGAGCTTGAAGACACCGTAGCGCTTGCGACCGAACTGCGCTCCCGCGGCGTCGATGTCATCGACTGTTCCTCCGGCGGGATGGCAACGCGCTCGCCGACGGCGTCGGGGCAGGCACTCGCCCCGGGCTATCAGGTGCCGTATGCCGAGCGCGTCCGTTGCGAGGCGGGCGTTCCGAGCATGGCCGTAGGGTTGATCGTCGATCCCGAATATGCCGAGCAGATTCTGCGCGAGGAACGCGCAGACCTGATCGCGATCGGCCGTGAGGCACTTTACAACCCGTTCTGGCCGCGACATGCCGCGCAGGTGCTGGAGCGCGAGAAAGGCTTTGCCGACTGGCCGGTCCAATACGCCTGGTGGCTCGAAAGACGTGCGCGCTCTCGCGCGTCGACGACACGCTGAGGCCGCCATGCAGCACGCATTTTCCCCTGAGCGGATCGCCGACCGGATGATGATCGAAGACCTGATGCACCGCTGGTGCAGGTCGGTCGACCGGCTCGATTTTGACCTGATGCGCTCGGTCTTCCACCCCGATGCCACCGATGACCACGGCGCCTTCAAGGGTGACGTGGAGGGGCTCGTCAGTTGGATCCGCGAGCGGCATCGCACGATCACCTTCTCAGCACATCGGCTGAGCAACATGCTGATCGAGTTTACCGGACCAGACCAGGCATTGGTCGAAACCTATGCCGAGGTCATCCAGCGCTATCCGGCTGACGGGAAGGCGGCGCTTGCCCAGCTTTCCGGCGGACAGCAAGGCGGGTCTGGCACGGCGGCCGTGCTCAACTCCTACGTTCGATATGTCGATACGTTCGAGCGGCGGAAGGGCGAGTGGCGGATTGCCACCCGTATCGTCGTCCAGGACTGGAAAGAGATACGCGACCTGCCGCACGACGAATGGAAGCCGACACCGGGATGGCCCGCGGGACGGCGCGACCAGGACGATCCGCTATACGCGGCACGTTTCAGGTTCGGCCTATGAGCCGCCGGGCAGGGAACCGCATCGCCATCCTGCCACTGACAACCTTGAGGGAAATACAATGCTGAAAATCTGGGGCCGGGACACGTCCTCAAACGTGCAGAAGGTGATGTGGGTGGCCGAGGAGATGAACGTGCCGGTCAATCGCATCGACCTGGCCGGACCATTCGGCAGGAACAAGGAACCGGCTTACCTGGCCATCAATCCCAATGGCCTCGTGCCCACGCTCGAAGAGGAGGACGGCTTCACCCTGTGGGAGTCGAACTCGATCCTGCGTTATCTCACCGCAAAGCATGAATCCTGGCTGGAGCCAGCCGACCTGCGGGTTCGGGCGCACGCGCAGAAATGGAT
>JBARWY010000082.1:0-3050 GCA_049647065.1 Devosia sp.
CTGGCGCCAATGCTGCAATCGCGGCGCCCCGGCAAAGTCGGATGGGGTTGGCCGCCAAGCGTCACTGATAAAGTCTACGAAGCCCAGAGCCTCGGGGGCATGGGGATCGTCCATCTCCCGGAGCGCCACGATTGAGGTATCCTGCCCGTATGAGCCGACGCGCCGGATGTAATCCCGGCCGCCATCCACGCCCACTGTACCGCATCGGCACATCCTGAAGTCGTGCCGGTGTTTGCTCTCGATTTCTTCGCCGCAGCGTAGGCAGCGGGCGGAATTACGCAGGATGAGGGTAGGGTGCCTCATTGCCGCACTTGCCCGAGCCTTGGCCCAAGGAGGTAGTAGCGGGAGACGGTCCGTACCCAGCCTGCGACCTCGTCGGCTGCCAGAACAGGCGACGTCGTGCACCATCCATCGCGAATAGATGGATGGCCGGTGACGATGCCGACCATACGCACAATGCCCCCAGGTTGGGGTTCCACGGCCCAATCGGACAGCATGGGTGCCCCGGCGAGTTCCGCCTCGCCAGGTGCGAACCCTGCCGCAATACGGTTTGCCTCGCGCAGCCCCGCGGCCACGATTTCCTTGTTCGCAATGCTCATGACGGGCTCCCGTTCTTGTGTTCGTGACAGCTTGTAATCAGCCAGCCCTGCTGACTCAGGAGCCTTCCGGGTGCACCGCAGGTTTCGCAGAGGTGGCCAGAGATGTGTTCGGCCGCCTCGATGATCTCGTCACCCAACGGAGGCAGTTCGCCGTGCCAGTAGAAACGGAGGGTTCCGTATTTCGCCTTGATCTGGCTAGGAGACCAATGATGGTCGGGCGCGATATCGTTCAGCCAGGTGAAGACGGCATCGAACAAATCGGCCCATCCCGGCCCGCATTCGAAGGTCACTAAGGCCCGCGCATGCTTGGTCCTCAGGGTCTGCAGGTCCTTTACTGTGGGTGAATCTGGCACTCGGGTGAAGCCGTCGGAACGCCGCCATCGAAGGCACTGCACGCGCACGGCCAGTTCAGTGAGAATCTCACGCCGAAACGGCGGCTGGGGATTATAGACGGAGCCGCCGATCGACTTCGCCGGCACGCCGGGTGCGATGGTCGCGGCGAGAGTGCTCGGCGTTGAACCGGTTAAGGCCAGGGAGGCAAGACCCGGATCGCCGCAAAGGGCGGCGGTGATAAGAGCGCGGGCTTCAGCTGCGATGGTCATGATCGGCTTCCTTGAGAATGTCTTCGATTGCCGCGAGGCCGATCTCGACCAGGGCGGATTCGATAAGCGGGAGCCAGGGACGGCCCCGGCCGAGTGCCAGCATTGCCCGGATATTGCGTAGCGCTGGCCGCAGCTGGCAGACGATGAGCGCCTCGCGCTCGGGGCCGTTGGGCAGATTGCGAATGCACAGGCGCAGCGCGTAGTCCCAAGCGGTTGCGGCGAGGCGGACCTGGTCCTTTCTCGGCATCACGGCCTCCCCAAAAGCTGGAGTGGAGCATTGGGGTCGTCTTCGGATGCGTCGGTGCCCACGACTTCAGCCAACCGATTGGCGGTGATGACCCGCTCGACCAAGAGGGCTTCGGCCAGCCTGACGATGTCGTCCCTCCGGCGTTCAACGATCTCCGCGGCATCGTCGTAAAGCCTGGCGAGTTCGGTGCTGATAGCGCTCCAAAGAGAGATGCCGTTATGCCAGTCGCGCAGGTCGGTATTGTTTGGGGTGGAGAGCGATCCGTAGAGGCCGAGCTCCAGCATCGCCGTGCGCAGCAGCGCATTGACGTTTTTGATGTCGGACGCCGCGCCGGCATCGGCCCCACCACCAAGGATCGCGTCGGCAGCGCGGCCGGCCAGCGTCATGGTTGCGATGTGTTCCACATCCCGGCGAGTCATGAGCCGGTCCTCGACGCTGGTGTTGACCCAGCCGGCCGCCTCGCCAATATCAAGGATGGAGATTTCGAGGACGGGAAGGTTCAACTCCAAGGCAACGATGGCATGGCCGGCTTCATGGATGGCCACCGCGCGGTCCTTTTCTGCCGAGCGCCCACTTGGCGGTGCGATCAGGGAGACCAGATCGCGCAGTTCCAGATCACGGTCTTCAGCCTGGGCCGTGGCAAGGGCAGATTTGCACCAGCTTTCGATCCCTGCAGGTGTGGCCTTGATCGCGAGGCGGGCCAGAACCGAAATCCAGTCGTCGGCGATCCTGTTGCCCAGGAGCGAGGTGAACAGAAGCCGGCGTTCCTCCTCGTTGGGTGGCAGGACACTGACCTTGTGTTCCAGCCGCCGTGGACGCACCAGAGCGGCGTCGAGATGGCTGAAGTGATTGGTGGCGCCAAGCAATAGCACCGGCCGGCCGGACTTGCGCAGCCGGTCGACCTCGGTGAGGACGAACGTGATGACTGAGGTCCACCATGAGGCATCCTTAGCATCCATAGTGCCCCGGTTTGGGAGGGCATCGACCTCGTCGAGCAGGCCCACAATCGGCCCTTTTGCAAGGGCAATTTCATCGAAGAACCGACGGGCGGCTCGGATGACGTCACCCAGGTGACCACCTGAGGACGCAAACCATTCGCCGACCGAAGTAGAAATGAGCGTCCATCCAGCCGAGCGCGCCAGCGAGGCGGCGATCGTCGTCTTACCTGTACCGGGCGGTCCTTCGAGGCACGCATAGCGTAGGGCGGAGGAATCGACCTTGGCATCGGCCACGCGACGCATGATCCCCAGAGTGCCGAAGGCCCAGTCCGAGACAGACTGGGTCATTGCGAGCTTCTCAAGTGGGACCGCCGTGCCATGGTCGGGCCGAACCTGACGAGTCGTTGCCGCACGACGCAGATTCATCACGCATTCCCGGGACGTCAGCCCGGGACGGATCGCGGTCGTGAAGTCGAGAATGCCGAGCCCTTCGAGGTCGGACCAGCGCAACCCCCGCACGATCCCTCCGGTGACAGAGCGGATGGTCTTGCGGATAACGGCCAGACTGGGATGCGGTACGGCGATGTGTGCATCGGCGCCGGCCAAGGCCTCCGGGACGATGACGCTCTCGGGAGCCTGGGAGATCAGGATGACGCGCCTACCC
>JBARWY010000083.1:0-41710 GCA_049647065.1 Devosia sp.
TCGGCGATCGAGATTTTGCCGCCGCCGGAGATCGAATAGATGATCATATTGTGCGATGGCGGCAGCAGGAGCGCGATCAGCGCCGCCATCGAGGTGACATTCACCGCATAATCAGCGCCGTAGCCGCGCGCCTTCATCTGCGGGATCATGATACCGCCAACAGCCGCAGCCTCGGCAACGGCCGAGCCCGAAATGCCGCCGAAGAGCGTCGAGGCCGCAATGTTGACCTGTCCCAGTCCGCCGCGCACGTGCCCGATAAGCGAGCCGGCAAACGAGATGATCCGCGCCGCTATCCCGCCGCGCATCATCAGGTCACCCGCGAAGATGAAGAACGGTATGGCCAGCAGGCTGAAGGCGGAGACGCCGGAATTGAGCTGCTGGAACACCACGATGGCGGGGCGTCCCAGATAAACGATGGTGGCGAAGCTGGCGATGCCCAGGCAATAGGCGATTGGCGTGCCGATCATCATCAGCACGGTGAACACACCGAAGAGAATCCAGTATTCCATGAATGTCAGGCCTCGGTGATCGTCGGGTCGACGGGGATGTCGTCAACCGGTTCGCCGGCGAGGCGCAGCAGAATGCGCTCCAGGGAGAACAGGCACATCAAGACGCCCGAGATCACGATGGGGAAATAGGTGAAGGAGGTCGGCAGACCGAGCACCGGAATGCGCGTCGACCAGTAGCGGATGACCAGCTCACCCCCGAAGAACACCATGCCGAAGGCAAAGCCGAAGACGCAAAGGTCGCTGATGGCCCGCAGCCATGGCTTGGCACCGGCGGGCAGCACGTAGATCAGCACGTCGAACCCCATATGGAAGTTCTCGCGCACGCCCACGGCAGCACCCAGGAAAATGAACCAGGTCATGATCATGATCGAGCCCGCCTCGGTCCAAGGCGGCGAGGCATTCATCACGAAGCGCATAAACACCTGGTAGGCGACGATGACTGTCATCGCCACGAGTCCAACTCCGGCCAGCCACAGCATAACGTTCGAGATGTGTCCGAGCACGCGACTGATCGGCAGGAGCTTTTCTTTCACGGATAGACCTCCAGCATAAGAAACCGGGCCGGCACCAGTGGGCGCCGGCCCGAAAAGCGATTACTCGGTGGCCTGGATACGAGCCACAAGATCCTTCAGTGCCGGATCGGTGACATACTTCTCGTAGACCGGACCCATCGCGTCGATGAAGGGCTGCTTGTCGACCTCGTTGATCTGGGCGCCGAGCGCTTCGACCGCTGCCTTGGATTCAACTTCCTTGGCAGCCCAGAGCTCGCGCTGCTTGGCCACCGATTCCTTGGCGGCTTCGCGGAACAGCGCCTGGTCCTCGGGGGTCAGGCCATCCCAGATGACTTTGGAAATGACGAGCACTTCCGGGACCATCAGGTGTTCGTCAAGCGAGTAGAACTTGGCAACTTCGGCATGGCCGGCAGTGTCATAGCTCGGGTAGTTATTCTCGGCACCGTCGATGACGCCGGTCTGGATGCCCGAATAGACTTCGCCATAGGGCATCGGGGTGGCATTACCGCCAAAGGCCGCGACCATGTCCACGAAGATGTCCGACTGCATCACGCGCAGCTTCATGCCGGCCATGTCGGCTGGCGAGTTGATCGGCTTTTCGCTGTTGTAGAACGAGCGGGCGCCGCCGTCGTAGTAGGCCAGCGCGACCACGTCCACGGCATCGAATGCTGCCAGGATTTCCTCGCCGATCGGGCCATCAAGCACAGCGTGCATGTGATCGGCCGAGCGGAAGATGTAGGGCAGCTGCGTCACGGTGGCTTCCGGAACCTGCGTGCCGAAGGCGCCGATCGAGATACGGTTGAGATCGATCACGCCGAACTGCGTCTGCTCGATCGTGTCCTTTTCTTCGCCGAGCTGGGCAGAGTGAAACACTTCGACCGAGTAGCGGCCGTCGGTCTTCTCGCTCAGCAGTTCGCCGAAATACTTGACGGCTTCCACCGTCGGATAACCATCCGGATGGGTATCGGACGAGCGCAGCACCGTCTGGGCGCTGGCGGTCGATACCATCAGGGATGCTGCGACGAGCGCCGTCGCTGCCAGTTTAGGCAGATGAAACATGCAATGTCCTCCAAAGGTGACACCGGTCGACCCGTCCTCCGTGCCGTTGCCGATGCCGTTGCTGCGCGACCAGGCGTTTCCTCCTGTCGCTTCAAGCTCGCCAGTGCCCTCTGGACTCCAGGCAAGCTTGGTGCTGAAACTGGTATGGAAGCAAAAGAGGTAAGTCAACATACAATACTTCGTATGTTGTATGATGACTCTGGCGACGCTCGTCGGGGCTCAGTCGTCACGGCCAGCGTCGAGCCCTACCCAGGGCACAGCACCTAGGAGCAGCCCCGACTCTTCCTTCCTCAAGAACAAAAAGGCCCCGGCCTGCGCCGGGGCCTCATCGATTGTGGGAACAAATCCTAGATATGGATCGCGCCGTCGCCCAACGACAAAGCCGCCTCGCGCACCGCTTCCGAAAGCGTCGGATGCGCATGCGTCGAGCGTGCCAGGTCTTCGGCCGAGCCTGAGAATTCCATCAGCACGACAAGCTCGTGGATCATCTCGCCGGCATTCTTGCCCACGATATGCGCGCCAAGCACCCGGTCGGTCTCGACATCGGCCAGGATCTTGACGAAGCCCTGCGTCGCCAGCATCGCCTTGGCCCGGCCATTGGCGGTAAACGGGAACTTGCCGATCTTGTAGTCAATACCTTCCGCCTTGAGCTCGTCCTCGGTCTTGCCGACCGAGGCGATCTCGGGATTGGTGTAGACCACTGCCGGAATGGCGGCATAGTTCACATGACCGGCCTGCCCATTGAGGATTTCCGCGACGGCAATGCCCTCGTCTTCGGCCTTGTGAGCCAGCATCGGGCCTGCAATGACATCGCCAATGGCATAGATGCCGTCGACCGAAGTCTTGTAATGCGCATCGACCCGCACCCGGCCGCGCTCGTCCAGCGCCACGCCGACGATCTCGAGGCCCAGGCCTTCGGTGAACGGCTTGCGGCCGATGGCGACCAGCGCCACGTCGGCATCGATAAGCTCCATGTCGCCGCCCTTGGCGGGCTCAACCCGAACCTTGAGCGAGCCATCATCCTGCTTGTCGATGCCAGCGACCTTGCTCGAAAGCTTGAACTCCATGCCCTGCTTCTGCAGCATGCGCTGGAACTGGCGGGCCACTTCGCTGTCCATGCCGGGCAGGATGCGGTCGAGATATTCAACCACAGTCACCTGCGCCCCGAGCCGTGCCCAGACCGAACCCAGTTCGAGCCCGATGACGCCAGCACCGATCACCAGCAGCTTGCCCGGCACCTTTTCCAGCGTCAGGGCGCCGGTCGATGTCACAATGCGCTTCTCGTCGATTTCGATGCCCGGCAGGCCGGCCGAGACCGAACCGGTGGCGATAACGATGTTCTTGGTCTCGATTTCGGTCGCGGCGCCGGTCTGCGGCGTCACCAGTACCTTGCCGGGCGCGGTGATGGTGCCGATACCGCGGATGGTGGTGATCTTGTTCTTCTTGAACAGGTAATCCACGCCGCCGACATTGGCCGCGACCGTCTCGGTCTTGTGGTTCATCATCATTGGCAGGTTCAGCACCGGCGCCGGAATATCGATGCCGAGCGCCTTGAAGCCATGCCCGGCCTCCTCGAACAGCTCGGAGGCATGCAGCAGTGCCTTGGAGGGAATGCAGCCGATATTGAGGCAGGTGCCCCCCAGCGTCGCCCACTTCTCCACCACCGCAACCTTCATCCCAAGCTGCGCCGCGCGGATCGCCGCGACATAGCCGCCCGGACCCGAGCCGATAATGGTGAGATCGTACGCGTCTGCCATAGTGAGCCCCGAAACTGGTTAGTGTTGCTGGGCGAGCGCGACGCGCACCGCCAGCACGATGAATGTAATGCCGGTGACCCGATTAAACCACCGGCCGAAACGGAAAAAGCCCTGCCTTACCGACGCTGTCGTAAAGAAAACCGACACCAAAGCGAACCAGGCAAAAAGCATGATGCTCATGCACAACACATAGAGCACCTTGATATCGCCGCCGGTGCGGGCCGAGACGAGCGTGGTGAAGAGTGCGAGGAAGAAGAGCACGGCCTTGGGGTTGAGCAGGTTGGTCAGGAAACCCAGGGCAAAGGCCGCGAAGTCGCCCCCTCTGGCCGATGCCAGGTCACCCTCGGCCGGCGGCGTGGGTGCCGGACTGCGCAGGGCGGAGATGGCCAGCCACACGAGATAGGCCGCGCCAACCCACTTGATGATGTTGAACAGCATCAGTGACTGCCCGACGATCACGCCGATGCCCAGCAGAGTATAGCTGCCATGGACCAGAATCGAGGTGGCGACTCCCGCCGAGGTGAATAAGGCCGCCCGCCGTCCATGTGCGATCGACTGGCGCAGCACCATGGCGAAATCGGCGCCGGGAATGACGGCATTGATGCCGAAGGCCAGCATCAGCGCCGCAAATTCGAGCCAGGGAAAAGTCATCGGGCGCACCGCACAATGGTTTAGCGGCCAAGCAGTTACACCACCCTCTGCCCGGCGGCAACTTAGTCGCAGCCCGTCAGGGTGAAGACATCGCCCCCTTCCGTCCCATCGAACTCATCCTGCCGATACATCGAATACCACAGGCTGGCGGCGAGACGTGGCAGGATGACCTGGCCGGGCGCCGCAGCACCGCGCTTGTCGTCAAGCCATGTGACGATACCATCGTAGTTGCCATACATGGCGTTGCTCTCGCCCTCGACGAAGGTGCAGGTATCAGTGGAGTCCGACTGGCATGGACCACTGATCGACCAGAGCGGCGAGCCAAAGCCGTTTGGCCGGTGTATCGAGCCCTCCAGTATCTCTCCGGAGGTCGGCAGCTCGATGATGAATGACGCCGTCTGGTTAGACATGGCAGACCTGGGTACTGGCTTGAAACTCAGCCACCATGCCGCTTTGTCGTTCTCGTAGCGGGCATTGCTGATGGTGCATTCAGCCGCTTGCGTCGCCCCAGTCAACAGTAACGCAGCCAGAACGGTCATTCGCAGCATTGTATGTCCCCGGTGGTCGGCGGGGACAGGTTAGTCGGTCTACTGGGAAGGCCAACCCTCAGGCAGGGGTGGTGCAATGACCTACTGTGCAGCGATGTCCTGCGCCTTGGCCAGGGCGTCGGGCAGTTGCTTGTCGATATCGAGCGTACCACTATCGACCTGCTCCAGAAAGGAGCGGCAGAACGTGCTCTTGTCGGCAGCCTGGTTATAGGCGCTCATGATCTGGCTGCCGCCATAGGTCTCGGCGGCCTGTTGCTGGTCCGCAGCGCCCCCGCCCAGCCGGGCGATCACCCGATCGGCAAGGTCGAGGAAGCCGATATTTCGCAGGTACCAGTTATCGCTGGCGGTATGGTAGGCCGGGTCGAGCCCGGTGGTCTCGTAGCAATGCGTCGTCATTGCCGAGACGATGGCCTGCGAGCCGTGGAACGCCATCAGTTCGCCGATCAGCTCGGCATTGGCAGTATCCTGGGCGGAAGCGGGAATAAGAGCGATGAGCCATGCCGCGGCAAGGACGAGGGGGCGACGCAACAGCACGCATACTCCACGAGTTGAGACAATATCTTTGTCTTGATCCATTCCCGCATAAGCCCGGAAACCGTTAACGAACTGCTCTCATCCACTTCACAGCTTTGTAACGCAAAAGGGCCCGCCAGTGGCGAGCCCTTGTGACGGAGTAATGCGGCAGCTTAGAGGTCGAGCACCAGGCGTTCCGGCGCTTCGAGGCTTTCCTTGACGCGGACGAGGAAGGTCACGGCTTCCTTGCCATCCACGATCCGGTGATCGTAGCTCAGCGCCAGATACATCATCGGGCGGATGACAATCTGGCCACCGACGACGACAGGCCGCTCCTGGATCTTGTGCATGCCCAGAATACCGGACTGCGGCGCGTTGAGGATAGGCGTGCTCATCAGCGAGCCGTAGACGCCACCATTGGAGATGGTGAAGGTGCCGCCCTGCATGTCGGCCATCGACAGCTGACCGTCGCGGGCCTTCTTGCCCATGGCGTTGATGCCCTTCTCGATCTCGGCAATCGACATCTGGTCGGCGTTGCGGATCACCGGCACGACGAGGCCCTTGTCGGTGCCCACGGCTACGCCAATGTGCGCGTACTGCTTGTAGACCAGGTCGTCACCGTCGATCTCGGCGTTGATCGAGGGAATTTCCTTGAGCGCGTGCACCACGGCCTTGGTGAAGAATCCCATGAAGCCCAGCTTGACGCCATGCTTCTTCTCGAACAGTTCCTTATACTGGGTCCGCAGCTCCATCACCGGAGCCATGTCCACCTCGTTGAAGGTGGTCAGCATGGCGGCCGTGTTCTGCGCGTCCTTGAGGCGACGGGCAATGGTCTGGCGCAGGCGGGTCATCTTGACCCGCTCTTCGCGGCTGGCATCGTCGGCCGAAACCGGGGCACGCGGCGCAGCGGGAGCCTTGGGTGCCTCAGCCGGCTTGGCCGCAGGCGCAGCAGCCGGCGCGGCCTGGGCCACAGACGGAGCTTCCGCCACTGCAGGCGCAGCGGCGGGCTTATTGACAGCCGCCAGCACGTCTTCCTTGAGCACTTGGCCGCGCTTGCCCGAACCATCGATGTCCGCGCCGTTGAGACCACTCTCATTGATCAGCTTCTGTGCCGACGGGGCCGGCGGCATGCTGGTGCCAGCCGGCTTCACCGGCTCGGGACCGGCAGCGTTTGCGGCGGGCACCTCGGCTTTGGCCGGAGCGTCAGCCTCTGCAGGCTTGGGCGTAACAACCGCCCCTGCCCCACCGATGGCGCCAAGCAGCGCGCCCACATCCACCGTCTCGCCTGGCTGGGCGGCAATGGCTTCGAGCACACCGGCGGACGGCGCTGGCACTTCGATAGTCACCTTGTCGGTTTCCAGCTCGACGATTGGCTCATCAGCGGCAACGGTGTCGCCCACCTTCTTGAACCACTGGCCGATGGTCGCTTCGGTGACGCTTTCGCCCAGCGTCGGCACGCGGATTTCAGTCGACATTGTTCTGTCCTTTTAGCTGCCGAGGGCTTCGTCAAGGAAGGCCTGCAGTTGGGCAAGATGGGTCCGCATCAGACCCGTGGCAGTGGAGGCGGAGGCGGGACGGCCGGTATAGCGCACGCGCTGGCCGGTCCGGCCCATCTGGTCGAATACCCATTCAACATAAGGCTGAATGAAGGCCCAGGCACCCATATTCTTGGGTTCTTCCTGGCACCAGATGATCTCGGCATTCTTGAAGCGGCTCAGCTCATCCAGCACGGCTTTGGCCGGGAACGGATAGAGCTGCTCGATGCGCAGCAGGTACACATCGTTGATGCCCTTCTTCTCGCGATCCTCGAGCAGGTCGTAATAGACCTTGCCGGTGCACAGCACGACGCGACGGATTTTGTCATCCGATGCCAGCTTGACCGTGGTCTTGGGTGCACCGGGGGCTTCGGCATCGTCCCACAGGAGGCGATGGAAGCAGGAATCCGGCCCCATCTCAGCCAGACCAGAGACGGCGCGCTTGTGGCGCAGCAGGCTCTTTGGCGTCATCAGGATCAGCGGCTTGCGGAAATCGCGGGTCACCTGGCGGCGCAGGGCGTGGAAGTAGTTGGCCGGCGTCGTGCAGTTGGCGACCTGCATGTTGTCTTCGGCACAGAGCTGGAGGAAGCGCTCTGGACGGGCGGAGGAGTGCTCCGGGCCCTGCCCTTCATAGCCATGCGGCAACAGCATCACGAGCCCCGACATGCGGAACCACTTGCGTTCGCCCGAGGAGATGAACTGGTCGATCACCACCTGCGCGCCATTCACGAAATCGCCGAACTGGGCTTCCCATATCGTCAGCGCCTTCGGCTCGGCCAGTGAGTAGCCGTATTCGAAGCCGAGCACGGCTTCTTCTGAGAGCATCGAGTTGATGACCTCATAGCGGCTCTGGTCCTCGGCGAGGTTGTTGAGCGGGGTATAGCTCTTGTTGTCGACGAGCTGGTCATTGAGCACCGAGTGGCGCTGGCTGAACGTGCCACGCTCGACGTCCTGGCCCGACAGGCGCACCGGATGACCGTCGGTCACCAGCGTACCAAGCGCCAGCGCTTCCGCCGTCGCCCAGTCGATGCCTTCGCCCGACTCGATTGCGGCCAGACGGTTGTCCATGAAGCGCTTGACCGTCTTGTGGACGTTGAAACCATCAGGAATACGCGTCAGTGCCGTGCCGACCTGGGCGAGGCGGTCGATCTCGACGCCCGTTTGGCCACGACGCGGGCCTTCCTGGTCAGCCGGCTTGAAATCCTTCCAGGCGCCATCGAGCCAGTCGGCCTTGTTGGGCCGGTAGTCCTGACCGGCCTCGAACTCGCCTTCCAGCTTGCCGCGCCAATCGGCCTTCATCTTGTCGATTTCGCCGGCCGTCAGCTGGCCTTCGGCCACGAGCTTTTCGGAATAGATTTCCAGCGTCGTCTTGTGGCTGCGGATCCGAGAATACATCAGCGGCTGGGTAAAGCTGGGCTCGTCGCCTTCGTTATGGCCGAAGCGACGATAGCAGAACATGTCGATGACGACAGGCTTGCCGAACTTCTGGCGATATTCGACCGCAACCTTGGCAGCAAACACCACCGCTTCCGGATCGTCGCCGTTCACATGGAAGACCGGTGCCTCGATCATCTTGGCGACGTCGGTGGGGTATGGCGAGGAGCGCGAATACATCGGGCTCGTAGTGAAGCCGATCTGGTTGTTGATGACGAAGTGGATCGACCCACCCGTGCGGTGCCCCTTGAGGCCCGAAAGGCCCAGACACTCCGCGATCACGCCCTGCCCGGCAAACGCTGCATCGCCATGGATCAGCAGCGGCAGCACCATCGAGCGATCCGGCTTGCCGTCCGTCGCGATGTTGACCAACTTGCCGTCCGGCGCAATGTGCTGGTCCTGCTTGGCGCGCGCCTTGCCGAGCACCACCGGATCGACGATCTCGAGGTGGGAGGGGTTGGCCGTCAGGGACAGATGCACCTTGTTGCCGTCGAACTCACGGTCGGATGACGCACCCAAATGGTACTTCACATCGCCCGAACCCTCGACGTCATCAGGATAGAAGGCGCCGCCCTTGAACTCATGGAACAGGGCGCGGTGCGGCTTCTGCATCACCTGCGTCAGCACGTTGAGACGGCCGCGATGGGCCATGCCCAGCACGATGTCCTTGATCCCAAGGGCGCCGCCGCGCTTGATGATCTGCTCGAGCGCCGGAATGGTGGCTTCACTGCCATCGAGGCCGAAGCGCTTGGTGCCGGTATATTTGACGTCGATAAACTTCTCGAAGCCTTCGGCTTCGATCAGCTTGGACAGGATCGCCTTCTTGCCTTCGGCAGTGAAGGTTATTTCCTTGTCCGGCCCCTCGATGCGCTCCTGGATCCACTGCTTGGCTTCAGGGTCGGAGATATGCATGAACTCGATGCCCAGCGTACCGCAATAGGTGCGCTGCAGGATCGCCAGCATTTCAGGAATCGTCGCGTATTCGAGGCCAAGATAGCCATCGACGAAGATTTTGCGGCCATAATCGGCTTCAGTGAAGCCATAGCTCGCCGGATCGAGTTCGGGTGCCGGCTCGTCGGCCTTCATCTTCAGCGGATCGAGATCGGCATGAAGGTGGCCGCGCATGCGATAGGCACGGATCATCATGATGGCGCGGATGGAATCACGCGTGGCCTGCAGGACATCGGCAACCGATGACTTGGCGACGCCGAGCGCCTCGGCCTTCTTGGCGATGGCCTTCTCGGTCTTGATGGCGATTTCGCCCCAATTGCCGTCCAGGGCACTGACCAGTTCGCCATTGGCGCTCTGCGGCCAGTCCTTGCGGCCCCAGCTGGGCCCCTCGGCATTCTGCTCGGCGACACCGTCGCCGTCATCGAGCTTGGCAAAGAAGCTCTTCCAGGTCTCATCGACACTGTCCGGGTCGGTCTTGTAGCGGGAATAGAGCTGCTCGATGTAGTCGGCGTTCCCACCATAGAGGAACGAAGTCAGCAAGAACGTGTCGTTCTTTTCCTGTCGTGTCATCGCTTTTTCATGCGAGGCCCACGCCCCGCCATCCTTCTCAACGAACCAGCCGCAAAGCCGGTCTCATGCGGTCCCTGATTTTGATCGGATACTGACCGCTTATCCTTAGTATCCTGTTAAGTGTAGCTGCCCCTGAGCAGGGCCGCGGCTCAATTCAAACCTGCCCTTCGGGCACATCCGGCGTAGCACCGTTCTGTGTCCGAAGCGCGACCGACATTGGTCGCATTAGTGTCTCCGATCGGTGGCGAATCTCGCCACAACCACAGCGCGGTACCTCCCCCTTGACGGGGGAGGCCAGGAGGGGTGTTGAGAGCCCTTATATCGGGCTAAGCATCCCCCACCCTTGATACCTCCCCGCAAGGGGGAGGGAGTCGACTCAGTGCTTGGCAGCCTAGCCCTTCAGCAGTTCCGCCAGCGTCCGCCCAATACGAGCCGGCGACTTCGACACGCGGATGCCCGCTGCTTCCATCGCCGCGATCTTGTCTTCGGCACCGCCCTTACCACCCGAAATTACGGCGCCAGCATGGCCCATGGTGCGGCCGGCCGGAGCGGTCAGACCCGCGATGAAGCCGGCCATCGGCTTCCTGCGGCCGCGCTTGGCTTCGTCGATCAGGAACTGCGCTGCGTCTTCCTCGGCCGAGCCGCCAATTTCGCCGATCATGATGATCGACTTCGTGGCTTCGTCAGCGAGGAACATTTCGAGCATGTCGATGAACTCGGTGCCCTTGACCGGGTCGCCGCCGATACCGACAGCGGTGGTCTGGCCGAGGCCTTCATTGGTGGTCTGGAACACTGCCTCATAGGTAAGCGTGCCCGAACGGGAAACAATGCCCACGCTCCCCTTGGAGAAGATCGAGCCCGGCATGATGCCGATCTTGCATTCTTCGGGTGTCAGCACACCCGGACAGTTCGGCCCGATCAGCCGCGACTTGGACTTTTCGAGCTTGGCCTTGACCCGCACCATGTCGAGCACCGGCACGCCTTCGGTGATGCAGACGATGAGCGGGATTTCCGCGTCGATCGCTTCTTCGATGGCGGCAGCAGCACCGGGAGGCGGTACATAGATCACTGAAGCATTGGCGCCGGTGCGCTCCTTGCCTTCGGCAACCGTGGCGAAGATCGGCAGTTCGGTGCCGTCGACACCCGAAGACCAGGTCTCGCCACCCTTCTTGGGGTGGGTGCCGCCGACCATCTTGGTGCCGTAATAGGCCAGCGCCTGCTCGGTGTGGAACGTGCCGGTCTTGCCGGTCAGGCCCTGTACGAGAACCCTTGTGTCTTTGTTGACGAGGATGGACATGGCTCTTCCTATTGAAGTCGATTGAGTTGGGTAACGGTCAAGGCGCTTTGCGCATTGCCGGTGTTGAGAGTGGTGGACGGCTCCACCATGAGCACGATGGGCTCTGACGTAAGTGAGCGCGGTCGATGTTCGACGCCGCGCGGCACGACGAGGAAATCGCCCTCGCCCAGTTCGACGCTGCCGTCGCGGAAATCGATGGCGATGCGGCCCTTGAGCACAAGGAACCCCTCGTCCTCGGCTTCATGCGCATGCCAGTCGAAGACCTCGCCGAACTTGGCGATCTTGACCTGGCTGTCGTTGATGTCGCCGGCCACGTGCGGCTGCCAGACGCCATCGATCTGCGTCTCGGCGGCCTTGACGAGGTTGATCTTGCGCGGGACGGCCATCTACTCGTCCGCCTCGGCCTTGGGGGTGATGATGGACAGCTGGATCACAAAGTTGGTGGCCGTACTGTGGGCGAGCAGCATCCGGTTCTTGTCCGTCTTGCCCGTGAGGCTGGCAAAACTGCCCTGACCATTGAGGATCGACTGGCCTTCGTAGCGATCGAGGGCCTGGATGTCCTGCACCGCCTTGTCGGCATCGCCGGTGACTTCGGACACATCCACCCGGCAGTAGCCGAAAGTTTGCTGCGGATAGTCCTCGACCAGCGCGAACATGGAAGCATGGCCAATACCCGGGAGATCCTTGCCACCCGAGTAGGACCGCACATAGGGGCTTTCCGAGTCGTCCTCGTAGGTTTCCCAGCCCTGCTCGACGGCGGCGTCATAAGCCGCCGCCTCGCCCAGCGCGAAGCCTTCGCACATCGCCAACGCTGCAACGCCCTGCGGCACGGCGCCCGCCTTGGCCTTGCCTTGCGCGACGACCGGCGTCACGCAGAGTGCAAGAACAGCAATGAGAGCGAGACCGGCGCGCATGGCGCTAGCCCTGCACCGCCTTGACGATCTTCTGGGCGGCGTCGTCGAGATCGTCGGCAGAGATCACGTTGAGGCCCGAATTCTCGAGGATGGCCTTGCCTTCCTTGACATTGGTGCCCTCGAGGCGAACCACCAGCGGCACCTGCAGCCCGACTTCCTTGACCGCGGCGATCACGCCTTCGGCGATGACGTCGCAGCGCATGATGCCGCCGAAGATGTTGACGAGGATGCCCTTCACCGCCGGATCGGCCGTGATGATCTTGAACGCTGCCGTTACCTTCTCCTTGGAGGCACCGCCGCCAACGTCGAGGAAGTTGGCTGGTTCGGCGCCATAGAGCTTGATGATGTCCATGGTCGACATCGCAAGGCCCGCGCCGTTGACCATGCAACCGATATTGCCATCGAGAGCGACATAGGCGAGGTCGAACTTGCTGGCTTCGATTTCCTTGGCGTCTTCCTCGGAGAGGTCGCGCAGGGGCTTGAGCTCTTCGTGGCGGAAGGCGGCGTTATTGTCGAAGCTGACCTTGGCGTCGAGCACGCGCAGGTGGCCGTCGGTCATCACGATCAGCGGGTTCACTTCCAACAGGCTCATGTCGGTTTCGGTGAAGGCCTTGTAGAGGATCGGGAACAGCTTCGCCGCATCGGCCTTGGCATCGCCGTCGAGCTGGAGCGCGGTCACGATCTCGTCGATGTTCGCGGTAGTGACGCCGGCGGTCGGGTCGATATCGACCGCGATGATCTTCTCGGGCGTGTCATGCGCCACGGCCTCGATATCCATGCCGCCTTCGGTCGAGATCACGAACGAGACGCGACCCGTCGAACGATCGACCAGCAGCGAGGTATAGAGCTCGCGCGCAATGTCGGCGCCGTCTTCGATATAGAGGCGGTTGACCTGCTTGCCGGCCTCGCCGGTCTGCTTGGTCACCAGCGTATTGCCCAGCATTTCCTTGGAGAAGGCCACGACATCGTCGATGGTCTTGGCGAGGCGCACGCCGCCCTTGGCGTCCGGCCCGAGTTCCTTGAACTTGCCCTTGCCGCGCCCGCCGGCGTGGATCTGGCTCTTGACCACATAGAGCGGGCCCGGCAGCGATTTGGCGGCTGCCGCGGCTTCGTCCGCCGAGAAGATGGCGACGCCGGCAGCAACGGGCGCGCCGTACGACTTCAGCAGCTCTTTGGCCTGATGTTCATGGATGTTCATTGTCTTACCCTTGGTGAGGCACCTGATGGTGCTCTGGGAGCCATCAGCCGAGGCGGATGGCGTGGAGAACGGAAGCGGATCGTGTCCTACGATACGTGAGCACCGGAAGCGCAGAAAGCCAAGCCAGGCGCCCGGCGCGGGCATTCAGGGCGCCATCAGGCCAGCTTGGGCGCGATCTTCTTGCAGGCCGCGATCAGCCCCTCGACGGAAGCGACCGACTTGTCGAAAGCCTTCTGCTCGGCCGAGTTCAGCGAGATTTCGATGATCTTCTCGGCGCCACCGGCACCGATGACCACGGGCACACCAACATAGGTGCCTTTGACGCCATACTGGCCATCGAGATAGGCAGCCGACGGCAGCACGCGCTTCTTGTCCTTGAGATAGCTTTCGGCCATGGCGATGGCGGACGCAGCTGGGGCGTAGAAGGCCGAACCGGTCTTGAGCAGGCCGACGATTTCGGCGCCGCCATCACGGGTGCGCTGTACGATGGCGTCGAGCTTTTCCTTGCTCATCCAGCCCATCTTGACCACGTCGGTCAGCGGAATGCCGGCCACGGTGGAATAGCGGGTCAGCGGCACCATGGTGTCGCCGTGACCGCCCAGCACGAAGGCCGTGACGTCCTCGGTCGAGACGCCCAGTTCTTCGGCGATGAAGTGGATGAAGCGTGAGCTATCGAGCACGCCGGCCATGCCGATCACCTTGTTGGTGGGCAGGCCGGAGAACTTCTGCAGCGCCCAGACCATGGCGTCGAGTGGGTTGGTAATGCAGATCACAAAAGCCTTGGGGGCATACTTGGCAATGCCCGCGCCCACCTGCTCCATCACCTTGAGGTTGATTTCCAGCAGGTCGTCGCGGCTCATGCCCGGCTTGCGCGGCACGCCGGCAGTAACGATGACGACATCGGCGTCCTTGATGTCCTTGTATTCGGACGTGCCCTTGAGCGACGCCGCCAAACCCTGGGCGGGTGCCGACTGCGCAATGTCGAGCGCCTTGCCGGGGCCGACGCCCTCGACGACGTCGAACATGACGATGTCACCGAGTTCTTTTTGCGCCGCGAGCAGGGCGAGCGTCCCGCCGATCTGACCCGAGCCGATAAGAGCGATCTTCTTGCGCGCCATTAGTCCTCATCCCAGACTGCGTTGAATTGGCGCACGTCTTAACCCTGTCGGTCCGGAGGGGCAAGTGAACCCTTCGTCGTAAACGGATTTTGGCCCTTGCTGATGGGCGAAGGGGTGGTGCCGGATGGGCAAGGAGCCTACCTGGTGACCTCGCTCGGCGTGTCGCGCAAGGCCTTGCCCAGATACTCTTCCGACTGCATCTCATCGAGCCGCGAAATGGTGCGCTGGAACTCGAAGGCGGTCTTGTCGTCCCTGCCCAGCTGTTCGAGCGGCACGGCAAAACTGGCGCCGAGCTTGACGCCGCGATCGTAGAGATTGTCGATCAGGAGGATGAAGCGCTTGGCCGCGTCGGATTTTGTGCGGTCCATCTGCGGCACGCCGTCGATAATGACGGAGTCGAATTGATGGGCAATGCGCACGAAGTCGCGCGAGCCCAGCGGCTTCTCGCAGAGATCGGCAAAGCCGAAGCGCGCCGCGCCCATGGCCATCAGCGGCACCGGAATTTCCCGACCGATACTCTCGACCACCCCGGGATGCCCCTGCTCGCCGCCAGTGATGCGCAGCCACAGCCGGTCCATCTCCACTCGAACCTCAGGCCCGCTGCCGAAGGCATAGACATGCTGGCCGGCGAACTTCATGCGCCGGTAGTCCCGCGCCGCCGGCAGGTCCTCGATGGTGGTGTGCTGCTTGAGCAGCTCGATGAACGGCAGGAACAGCTGGCGGTTGAGCCCATCCTTGTAGAGCTCATCCGGCGCGACATTGGACGTCGCCACCAGCGTCACGCCATGGGCGAACAGCTTGTCGAACAACCGGTACAGCAGCATGGCATTGGTGATGTCATGTACGTGGAATTCGTCGAGGCACAGCAAACGAAGGCCCGATTTGACGATGGGCCTGACCACGGCCTCGACCGGGTCGGCATCCTTGCCCTTCTTGCTCTTTCGGAAGGCGGCCATGCCGGCATGCATCTCGTCCATGAATTCATGGAAATGCACCCGTCGCTTGGCCTTGATCGGCACCGCGGCGAAGAACAGGTCCATCAGCATAGTCTTGCCGCGGCCAACCTCGCCATAGAGGTAAAGCCCGCGCACCGGCTCGTTTTTGTCGAAGAGCTTGCCCAGCAGACCCTTGGACCGCTCCGCCGAAACGCCAGCGAGCACACCATCGAGCAGCCCTGCTGCTTCGTGCTGCGCCGGATCGGCAGTCAGCACGCCGCGACCCGCCAGTTCCTCGTAGGCGGAGGTGACGGGGCCAGGAGCGGCGGAGGTGAAAGGAGCCTGAGACAAGGCTGAACTCGGAGCGTTTTCGGTCAAGCCGAGTCGAAAATGGTGGGGTTCGAGAACCGGAGCGGAGTGTACTTTCCGTACGTGAGCACCGGAAGTGCAGAAGCCGGCCATTTGCAGGCCGGCTTCACCGAAAACTTAGCGGGACATCGAGATGGCCTGGCCACCACCCATGGTGCCGATATAACGGCCGCCGCTCGGGGCAAGGAAGGCGGCGATGTTGCCGTTTTCATCATAGAGCTGCAGCTGGCTGCCGACCTGCTGCCAGCCAGTGACCGAAGCAATCTGCGGCACGGTGCAGCCTGGAGCCGACGCGCGGAAGTAGCTGGTGCCGGTCTTGGAAGTCATCGGCAGGTTGATGCGGCAGGTCGCGGCGCCAGCGGCGACGTTCCAGGCACCTTCCGGACCGGTGCTCATGCCGCCCGCGACCGGCTGGGCCAGCGGATCGAGCGAGACGATCGAGGAGGGATTGGCACCAGGCGTCGTGGTCGCGCCAGGGGTCACCATCGCTGTCTGTGCGGGCACGCCGCCCAGCACGGGCTGGCCGGAAAGGCCGGGCGCCGGGGTGCCGGTCGCGCCGATGGCTGGCAGGGTACCCTGCTGTACGGTCGAGTTCGGCACCGCCTGCAACTGCGCCGGCGCGCCGATCGTGTTGAGGTTGGCCGTATTAGACCCGGTGGACTGGCATGCGGCCAACACAACGGCGATCGCCGCCACGCCTACCGCGGAAAACGATCCGCGCATCCAAACCGTCATGGGGTTCGCTCCTGCCCTAAGGCTTAATAAAGGTTAACAGCTGGGCTGGCTTATAGCCAAAGGCCGCGCTGCGTTCAACCGCCCGGTCCGCTTGTACACCAGCACTTGCCAATGTGGCCGTTTTAGGGGCCGGACGCCGCCATTTGCTTTAACAGATCCATGGCCAGAACGGTTGCATCGGCAACCTCGTCCTCGGGCACCTGCACAGGCACGCCTTCCGGCCCAAACAGGACAGGCATCCCTGGCAGACCGCCGTCACCCTGCTCCAGTGGATTGAACCCATAGGCTCGCAACGCCACCACCAGCGCGCGCGCCTGGGACATGTTCTTGACGTGGGCGATGATCTGGTAGGTCATGTCAGGGCTCCGCGACTGCCGCAATGGTGAACGTATGCGGTGCAATGAGCAAGTGCGGAGGCCAGCCACCCGCTGCCGTCGTCTCGTCTGCCGGGGCCTCCGCCGGTTCAATTTCACCTGCAGCTCCCGCCTGCTCCGGCGCTTGCCAAGCGGTCATCAAAGTGTTGCACTCCGCGACGGCGTTTCACCGCATGGTGATTTGCTGCCCCCAACGGCCTGGCGCTTAGCTTGGCGGATCACCTGCCTGCCCGGAGAACCGATGGGCGCCTATATTCTTCGCCGCCTGCTGCTGATGATTCCGACCGTGTTCGGCATCATGGCCATCTCGTTCGTCATCACCCAATTCGCCCCCGGCGGGCCGGTGGAGCAGGCCCTCGCCAACCTGTCCGGCCAGAATGTCTCGATGACCGAACGTATCAGCGGCGGTGGCGGTGGCGACCTAGCGGGACAAACCCCGCCGCCACGGCAGGCCGGTGCCAGCGGCGGCTATCGCGGATCGCAGGGCCTACCGCCCGAACTGGTCGAACGCATCGAAAAGCAGTTCGGCTTCGACAGGCCGCCGCTCGAACGCTTCGGTATGATGCTGTGGAACTACCTGCGCTTCGATTTCGGCGACAGCTATTACCGCGACGCCTCGGTAATCGAGCTGATCCTCGAAAAGATGCCGGTCTCGATCTCCCTCGGGCTGTGGATGACATTGATCGCCTATGGCGTCTCCATCCCGCTCGGCATCAAGAAGGCCGTATCGGACGGCTCGCGCTTCGACGTCTCCACCTCGACCATCGTCATCATAGGCTATGCTATTCCCGGCTTCCTGATCGCCATCGCGCTCATCGTCGTCTTCGCCGGCGGCAGCTTCTGGTCGATCTTCCCGCTGCGCGGCCTGACCTCGCCCGGCTTTGACACCTTCCCCTGGTGGCGGCAGGTGCTTGACTATTTCTGGCACCTTGCCCTGCCGATCATCGCCATGGGCCTGGGCGCTTTTGCCACCACGACGCTCCTGACCAAGAACTCGTTCATCGACGAGATCGGCAAGCAGTATGTCACCACCGCCCGCGCCAAGGGCCTGACCGAAAACCAGGTGCTCTACCGCCACGTCTTCCGCAATGCCATGATGCTGATCATCGCCAGCTTTCCCGCCGCCTTTATCGGCGCGTTCTTTGGTGGATCGCTGCTGATCGAGACCATCTTCTCGCTCGACGGGCTGGGCCTTCTAGGCTTCCAGTCGGTTGCCAGCCGCGATTATCCCGTGGTGTTTGCCACGCTCTACATCTTCTCCCTGCTCGGGCTGGTCATCGCGCTGATTTCCGACCTCGCCTATATGTGGGTCGATCCGCGGCTCGATTTCGAAAGCCGCGAAGTATGAGCGAGATGACAGGCCAGGCCGCGGTGCTCGAGGCGCCGCGCAACAAGTATCTTTCCCCGCTCAGCCAGCGCCGGCTCGACAACTTCCGCGCCAATCGCCGCGGCTGGTGGTCGCTGTGGATTTTCCTTGCGCTGTTCGTGGCCACGCTTGGCTCCGAATTCCTTGCCAACGACAAGCCCATCCTTGCCTCTTACAAGGGCGAGCTGCTGTTTCCGGCCTTTGTCGACTATCCCGAGTCCAAGTTTGGCGGCTTTCTCGCAGTGACCAATTACCGCGACGAGTTCAATGCTGCCGAGATCGCCGGCAATGGCTGGATGATCTGGCCGCCGGTGCGCTTCAGCTACCAGACCGTCGATAATTTCCTGCCCTATTCGGGCGCCGTCGCGCCAAGCTGGATGATGGACCAGGCACAGAACTGCGCCGGCTATCCGCTGCAGGCGGCCGACCCCAACTGCCATTGGGGCAACTTCCACTGGCTGGGCACCGATGCCAGCGGCCGCGACGTGCTGGCCCGCCTGCTATACGGCTTCCGAATTTCCATCCTGTTCGGGCTGACCCTGACGGTAATCTCTTCGGTGATCGGCGTCTTCGCGGGCGCAGTGCAGGGCTATTTCGGCGGCTGGGTCGACCTGATCTTCCAACGCGTTATCGAGATCTGGACATCCATTCCCGCACTCTATCTGCTGCTGATCATCTCCTCTGTGATCACCCCCAATTTCTGGGTGCTGCTGGGCATTCTGCTGCTGTTTTCCTGGGTCTCACTGGTGGGCATCGTCCGCGCCGAATTCCTGCGCGGGCGCAATTTCGAATACATCGCCGCGGCCCGGGCATTGGGCGTTTCCAACTTCACCATCATGCTGCGACACCTCTTGCCCAATGCCATGGTGGCGACACTCACCTTCATGCCCTTTATTCTCTCCGGCTCGGTGGTTACGCTGACCTCGCTAGACCTGCTCGGTTTTGGCCTGCCTCCCGGCTCGCCCTCGCTGGGCGAATTGCTGGCCCAGGGCAAGAACAACCTCGAAGCACCCTGGCTGGGCCTCACCGGCTTTTTCACCATCGCCATCATGATGACGCTACTGGTCTTCATTGGCGAAGCAGTGCGCGACGCCTTCGATCCGCGAAAGTCGCTGGCATGACCGCCCCTCTTCTCTCCATCCGCGACCTGACCATAACCTTTGGCGCCAACCACGCGACGCGTGGCATTTCCTTCGATATCGCGCCGGGCGAGACCGTGGCTCTGGTGGGCGAAAGCGGCTCGGGCAAGTCGGTGACCGCGCTCTCAGTGCTCAAGCTCTTGCCGCCGTCAGCGAGGCTGTCGGGGCAGATCCTGTTCAAGGGCAAGGACCTGGTCAGCGCCCCACCCGAAGAGCTGCGAGCGGTGCGCGGCAATGACATTTCGATGATTTTCCAGGAGCCGATGAGCTCGCTCAACCCGGTGCACACGGTGGAGAAGCAGATCGGCGAGGTGCTGGCCATCCATCGCGGCCTTCGCGCCACTGCCGCCCGCAAGCGCACGCTGGAACTGCTCGATGCCGTCGGCATTGCCGATCCGGCAAGCCGGCTGGCCGCCTATCCGCATCAGCTCTCCGGCGGGCAGCGTCAACGCGTCATGATCGCCATGGCCCTCGCCAATGAGCCGGACCTTCTCATCGCCGATGAACCGACCACAGCGCTCGACGTCACCGTCCAGGCGCAGATCCTGACCCTGCTCAAGGAGCTGCAGGGGCGGCTGGGCATGGCCATGCTGTTCATCACCCATGACCTGGGCATTGTCAAAAAGATCGCCGACCGAGTCTGCGTCATGACCGAGGGCGAGATCGTGGAGACCGGCCCCGTGGCGGGTTTGTTTGCCAATCCGCAGCATACCTATACCCGGCATCTGCTGGCCGCGGAGCCCAAGGGCACGCCGCCTGCCTCCGATCCCTCCGCCGCCAGCATCGTGGAAGTGGCCGATCTCAAGGTGTGGTTCCCGATCAAGCGCGGGCTGCTGCGGCGGACGGTCGGCCACATCAAGGCGGTGGATGGCGTTGATCTGTCGATCCGCCGCGGAGAGACCTTGGGTGTAGTCGGCGAGAGCGGTTCGGGCAAGTCGACGCTGGGCTATGCCATGTTGCGGCTGATCCCTTCGGAAGGGCGCATCGTCGTCCTGGGCAACGCAGTGCAGTCCCGCTCGTGGAAAGCCATGCGCCCCCTGCGGGCCGACATGCAGATCGTCTTCCAGGATCCCTATGGATCGCTCAGCCCCCGCCTCTCCGTCGATCGCATCATCGGCGAGGGGCTTTCAGTGCATCGACCCAGGCTGAGCGCCGCCGAGCGTGACGCGCTGGTGGTCAAGGCGCTCGAAGAGGTGGGCCTACCGCCCGCATCGCGTTTCCGCTACCCGCATGAATTCTCCGGCGGACAACGCCAGCGCATCGCCATTGCCCGCGCCATGGTGCTGGAGCCAAAATTCGTCGTGCTGGACGAGCCGACTTCGGCGCTCGACGTGTCGATCCAGGCCCAGGTGGTCGACCTGCTGCGCGACATCCAGCAGCGGCGCGGGCTGACCTATCTGTTCATTTCGCACGATCTGAAAGTGGTGCGTGCCCTGGCCAACCAGATGATCGTAATGCGCAATGGCCGCATCGTCGAGCAAGGTGAGGCGTCGGCTCTCTTTGCCGCGCCGCAGTCCGATTATACCAGGGCTCTCATGGCGGCGGCGTTCGACACCACAGCCATTGCGACGCCCGATCCCGCGGCCCCTGTCGCGCCATGATTTATGCGCCTAGTCTGTTGTCATCCTGTATTTTGCGGAGCCGTCCGATGAAACTCGCACCCCTCCTTGCCGCTGTCCTGCTGCTCGGCCTCGCGGCACCGGCGGCGGCCCAGACGCCGCCTGGCGAATGGGTCCATGCCTTCGCCATGGAGGGCACACCCAAATACGGCCCCGACTACACGCATTTCGACTACGTCAATGTCGACGCGCCCAAGGGCGGCACGGTGCGCATGGGCACCATGGGTGGCTTTGATACCTTCAATCCCATCCTGCCCAAAGGTGATCCAGCCAGCGGCATCGGCCTGCTCTACGAAACCCTGCTCACCCCCTCGCTCGACGAGCAGAGTGTCTATTACGGATATCTGGCTGAGGCCCTCAAGATCGGTCCCGACTATGGCTCGGTAACCTTCCGCATGGATCCCGATGCCAAATGGCACGATGGCGAACCGGTGACCGCCGAGGACGTGGTCTGGAGCTTCAACAAGGCCACCGAGGTCAATCCCGACCAGGCGCAATACTATGCCAATATCGAAAAGGTCGAAGTCACCGCGCCGGGCGAGGTGACCTTCACCTTTGACCAGACGGGCAATCGCGAGCTGCCGCTGATCCTGGGCCAGGTTTTGGTCCTGCCCCAGCATTGGTGGGAGGGCGAGGATGCCAATGGCAAGACGCGCAACATCGCCGAGTCGACGCTTGAGCCTCCGCTCGGCTCCGGGCCCTATGCACTCGACAGCTTCGATGCCGGACG
This sequence comes from Devosia sp., assembly GCA_049647065.1. Lineage (GTDB taxonomy): Bacteria > Pseudomonadota > Alphaproteobacteria > Rhizobiales > Devosiaceae > Devosia. Next base: position 21,834 of record JBARWY010000083.1, read on the forward strand.
GACCATCGCCTATAAACGTGTCGAGGATTATTGGGGAGCAGATCAGCCTACCCAGGTCGGCACCAACAATTTCGACGAGTATCGCATCGAGAGCTTTCTCGACGAAACCGTCTGGTTTGAGGCTTTCAAGGGCGACCAGTTCGACTTCTGGAGCGAATATACCGCCCGCCGCTGGGCCACGGGCTTCGATTTTCCCGCCGTCCGCGACGGTCGTGTGGTGCAGGAGGAGTTTACCGAAGACTATGCCGGCAGCGGCCTGATGGTGGGCTTCATCCCCAACCTCCGCCGCGAGAAGTTCCAGGACGAGCGGGTACGCGAGGCGATCAACTATGCCTTCGACTTCGAGTCGCTGAACAAGACGCTGTTCTACGGCCAGTATGAGCGCATCGACAGCTACTTCTACGGGCTGCCCTTCAAGTCAAGCGGCCTGCCGGAAGGCGAAGAGCTGGAAATCCTCAATTCGGTCAAGGACCTGATCCCTGCCAGTGTCTTCACCGAGCCCTATACCAATCCGGTCAATGGTGACGCCGGGAAGCTGCGTGGCAACCTGCGCCAAGCGCTCGCTTTGCTCACCGAGGCTGGCTACACGCTCAACGGGTCGCAGTTGGTCGATGCCAATGGCGAGCAGCTGACCATCGAAATCCTGACCCAGCAGCCTTCGCTCGAGCCGGTGTTCCAGAATCTCGTCACAAATCTCGGAACGATCGGCATTCTGGCCACCATCCGCAATGTCGACAGCCCGCAATACATCAACCGTATCCGCAGCTTCGACTATGACATGCTCTATACCCAGTGGGCCCAGTCCTGGTCGCCGGGCAATGAGCAGCGCTTTTTCTTCGGCTCCGATAGCGCCACCGAGGAAGGCTCGCGCAACTATGCTGGCATTGCCGATCCGGGGATCGACGCGTTGATCGAAAAACTGATCGGCGCTAACGACCGCGCGACACAGGAAGCCACTACCAAAGCGCTCGATCGCGTACTGCTGCATCATCACTATGTCGTGCCCGGCTACACCCTGCGCAATTCGCGCACGGCCCGCTGGGACCGCTTCAGCCGCCCGGAAACCCTGCCGGAATTTTCCTCGGGCTTCCCCACCATCTGGTGGTGGGACGCGGAAAAAGCGGCGAAAACCGGTGGGGCCAGCCAATAGGCGTGCTGAGTGTTCAGTCGGCCACCCCTTGCGCCGGTCGGTGCGCGCGGCCACGCCCAACGCTGCTCCCTCCCACGAGGGGAAGGGAGGGAGACGATGAACACGAGTGGCCGAGCTAGCGCATCCCTCCCTAGATGGAGAGGGCCGAGAGTGGGATGGGGCCACGCGCACGGAGTGTCGCGCCCTCAATAATCCCGCTCGTAGAACACACCAAGGCTGGAGTTCCCGTCCTGGCCAGCAGCGCCTGTGACCTTGAGATCGTCGGTCACATCGAGATTGATCGTCACCTTGCTCTGCCCGCCGGCCCCTGCCTGCACGCCAAGATACACGTTGTCCTGGATATAGGCCCCTGCCTGGACGGCGATATTGCCCTTGTCATCGGTAACGATGTCGAGGTCCGCCAGCCCTGCCGCGCCACGCAGGCTGTCGACGAGACCACCGTTGCCACCGCCGCCGACCAGTTCCGCGGCAGCACCTGCCAGCCGTGCCAGTTGCAGGGGTGACAATTCGCCCATCGAGCGGTTGAAGATCAGCCGGCTCAGCACTTCGTCCTGCGGCAGCATCGGGCTCGAGGTAAAGCTCACGTCGATATCGGATGCCCGGCCCGAAACTGTCACGAACACCGTGATGCCCTCGCCTTCGGTCCGCGCCACGAGATTGAGGAATGGGTCGAGATCTCCCACCAGCGTCACTGTCCCGCTCTCGAAGGTGATGCGCTGTCCAAGGATCGCCAGCCGCCCGCGATTGAGCGAAAAACCGCCGACCGGCTGGATGTTGTTGATCGGCCCGGTGAGCCGCACCGATCCGCCCATTTCGGCGTCGAGCCCCCGGCCGCGGATGAATATCTGGTTGGGCGCGCTGACATTGACGTCGAGCAGCAGCCCGGCCGGCCGCGTCTGCGGAATGGGTGCGCCGGTCCGGTCATCGATCTTGGCGCGCTGCAGCGTCTGTTCCACCGCTGGCGGCGTATTCACATGGTCGACATCGATCAGTTGCGCGCCACCGCCGAAATTCTCCGGCACGGTAATATTGGCCTGTTCGACCAGCACATTGCCGGCCAGCAGCGGCGACCCGGTGAGATTGCCGGTCAGTGCCAGATTGCCGGAGACGGTAGCCACGAACAGATTGCCGTCGGCATAGCGTGCCGAATTGAGGACCAGCCTGACATCGGCGGGGAAGCCGCCGCTGAGCCCCACCGAGCCGGATGCAGACACCGAACCGCCGGTTGCGAAGTTGCCCGATAGGCTATCGATGACTAGGTTGCTTCCATTGAGGCTGGCCGAGCCGGTAATACCCTGCAGGCGCAGGTTGAGCTCGGGATCGACATAGCCGGCGCCGCTGGTCGATACACGTCCGCTGAATTGCGGGCTCGCCAGACTGCCGCTGACCCGCGCATCCAGCGTCAGCACACCGCTGAGCTGGCCGCCCCGATCGGCCACCAGCCGGTTTGCCAGCGCCAAGGGCGCCGAACCGGTAACGGCCACATTGAGGCCGCCGCCAGCGAGCGGAACGGTGCCCGAACCGCGCAGCGTCAATCCGCCCGAGCCGGTTGCGGACAAAGCCGTCAGCGTCACCGTGCCGTTGCGGAACGTGCCATTGGCCGTGACGCCTAGCGGCGCAATGCCGAAGTCGCGGATGGCCGTGGCGTTGATGCCCTGTGCCTGAGCCTCGAAGCTCACCTGCGGATCGCTGCCAGTTCCCGTGATACTGGCCCGGCCATTGACGGTACCCGCCAGGCCAAGCCCCGGCGCCACCGCATTGGCGATGGATAGCGGCAAGGCGTTGATGTCGAGCGCGATGCCCAGCGTCTCGCCCGCCGAACCGGTCGCGGTGATCGAGCCCGAGCCGACATCGAACCGCACGGCGTCGAGGGCGACAGTCGAGCCGCTGACCTCCACGACCGTCGGCCGCGCCAGCCGCGCCGACAGCTCACCCTGCTGCAACTGCGCCCGGTCCAGCGCGAGGCGATAGCCGCCATCGATCGGGGTCAGCGAACCGGCCAGATCGACATCGGTACCAGCAGCCAGCGCTGCCTGCGCCTCGAATGCCGTTGTCTGCCCTGTCTGCGTGGCGTGGGCCGTCAGTGTTTCGATATCGACACCACCAGCCGAGACGTCACTGGCATTGGTGGCGCCATCGATCGCTGGCACCCCGAACAGGTCGCCGATATCAGCATTGATATCGGCAGAGCCGACGCGGATGTCGTTAACCGAAAGATCGCGCACATCGGCCCGCACCGTGGCGCCCTGCTGGCCGTCCACGGGCGCCAGCGTCACCTCGGCATTGATCGAACCGGACGCATCCAGCAGCGCCAGCGCGGCGGGAACCGACACGTCGGGCGACACCACCGTCAGCCCGCCATTGAGCAACCCGGTCAGCACCACGCGGGAAACCCCGCCGGTGATCCGCGTGCCGGCTGCCTGGAAGTCGATATCGGCCAGAGCCTGTTCGCTTGGGGTCAGGCTGAGATCGGCCGTAAGCGTCGTGCGGTAGCCGTCGAGCGCTCCAGCGCCGGAAATATTGCCGTCGAGCCGGTCGCCATCAAAGCGGCCGTCAAAACCGAGCATTCCCTGGGTCAGCGTGCGCCCCGCCAGCGTGCCGCTGGCCACCATGGCATCGAGGTTAAGGTCAATCAGGTTGTCCTGCCCCTTGGCCGTGCCGACGACCTTGAGCGCGCCGCTTGCCTGGTCGGACAGCAACCCCAGGTCGCTCAAATCGAGGTTGAAGGCGAAATCGGCCAGGGCCCTGGAATAGGTTCCGTCCGCCAGCAGCTGCATCTGGTCATTGGCGATGCGGAAATCCTCTGCCGTCAGTCCCGCCTCGGTGCGCGCCACGCGCCCGCTCAGCTCCACCGTCCCGGCTAGCACACCATCGGCAATGTCGTCGCCAATGGCGAGATTGGTGCCCGTGCCATCAAGCGTCAGGTCGAACCCGCCCGTCAGCGCCATGATCGAGCCAGATGCCTTGAGCGACATTGCGCCATCCAGATCGCGTCCCGCCAGACCCGAGAACGGCGCGATGCTCGATGTTTCCAGCGCAATATCGCCGTTGAAATCCAGCCCGTCGATCCGACCGGCCAGCACCGCCGTCAAAGCCTGCCCGGCCACCCGGAATTCCGCCAGCAGTATCGGCTCGCCAGCGTTCCAGAGGCCGGCAATGCCGATACCAATACTGTCGCCCAGCGCCGCCTCGATTTCCTCCGAACCGGAAATACCCGATAGCGTGCCGTCGCCATTGAAGGTCAGTCGGCGTGTCGCCGGATCAGCAAGGTTGGTCGCGACCCCGCCCAGCGTCAGCGCCAGATTGTCGGCAGAGAATCCTGTCGTCTCGAAGCCGGCCATGGCCAAGCTAGCCGTCCAGTTTTCCCCGGCTGCGCCGCCAAAATCGACGGCCACCTGGGCCGAGCCCACACGGGTTGCGCTGCCCGGCACCGGCAGGACGACCTGCCCGCCTGCGGGGTCAGCGATAACGGCGTCTACCGACAGGGCCTTGAGGAAATTGTCCGGCGTGGTCTCGGCCGCTGCCTCCAGCGACAATTGCCCGCCACTGAGCCGCAGCCCGGTGATGGAAATGCCGCCTGCCGAATGGATCAATGCATTGGCGGTCAGCGCCGTCTCGGCACCGAAGAAGGCGCGATAGGGTTCGGCGATCAGCGTAGCCAGCGGCCCGCGCAGGTCGGCCGCCACGGCGAGCCCGTCCGCCTGCTGATTTACAGTTGCCACGCCTGACAATGCCGTCTGCCCATTGGCCTCCATCGTCAGCTCGGTGCGGAGCTGGGTCACCGGCCCGCTGCCATTGAGCGTCAGCGTTACGGCCGGGCGGCCATCGATATTGAGCAGGTTGGCGAGCACGCCATTTTCCGGCTCCACCAGCGACAGGCCCAGGTCGATCGTGTTGTCGCCCTTCCGATAGACGATATCGAGATCGAGCGTACCCCCCGGCCCGTCCAGCCGCACTATATTGAGGTTGGCGTCGAGATTGCCGCCATCCAGCGTCAGCGCCCCATCAAGCGAAATCTCCGAGCCCAGTCCGAACACATTGTCGCCGAACGTCACCGACGGCACGCTCAGTTCCTGGATGATGATCGCCACCGGAAACTCGGGTATCGCGAACCCACCCGCCTCGGGCGCCGGCAGATCAACCGCGCCCTCCGCCGGCACCGAGTTACGGATATATTCGATGGAGTCGGCCGTCAGCGAGCGCACCTCCAGCCGGCCCATGAACAGCGCCGCCTGGTTCCAGTTGAGCCGCGCATTGTTGACGCGTAGCCAGACGCCCTCGGCATCTGAAATGGTGATCTCGCGGATCGACACGTCCGAGCCCAGCGCCCCGTCGATATTGCTGAGCCTGATCTGCCGTTCCGGCGTCGATAGCCGGTCCTGCACGAAATTGGTCAGCCAGTCCTTCTGCTCCTCGTTATTCATCGTGAGCACGTCTTGCGCATCCTGCGCGACGAGGACGGCCGGCATGGCGAGCCCGAGCCCAACCAGCATGAGGAGGATAGCGATCAGGCGCCGTGGCAGGGAAAGGGGCCGGACCATCAGAATGCCTGCCCTATGCCAACGTAGAGCGCGTATTCGGGATCGCCCGGCCGCTTGTTGAGCGGCACCGCGAAATCGAGCCGCAACGGACCCAGCCCGGTATGGTAACGCACGCCGACGCCTGCGCCGACACGCAGGTCGGTCAGCGCTGGGAACACGTCCGCCGCCACGTAGCCACCGTCAAGGAAGCCGACGACGCCGATGTCATTGGTCACCCTGGCACGCGCCTCGATGGATCCTTCGAGCAGGTAGCGCCCACCCGTCACGGTGCCGCTGCCATCGTCGACGCCAATGGATTTGTAGGCATAGCCACGCACCGAACCGCCGCCGCCGGCAAAGAACAGCTTGTCGGGAGGAATTTCCGCCAGGGTCGGCCCCAGCACCAAGCCCGCCTTCAATCGCCCCGCCAGGACGAACGGATCGTCCTCGCCGAATCCGAAATAGGTCCGGCCCTCGACCGTCAGCTTTGCCCCCGCATTGCCGTAGTTGAGTTCGTAGAACGGCTCGAGATTGACCTGGCCGAACCACCCTCCCGTAGGATCGACGCTGTCGTCGCGGAAGTCGAGTGTCGCTCCGGCATAGAGCCCAATTGTCTTGAAGTCGCGCGTACCGAACACGTCGTCGAAGCGATTGAGTTCGAACTGTGCCCCGCCCTCGAAGCTGATCTGGTCCGACAGGATATGCGTCAACCCGATCCGCCCGCTGGCCGAGGTTTCCGTGAAGGTCGGATAGATCGTCCGCTCGGCCGAAACGGCGGCGACGAGATCGGTATCGGGGGTGAAGATGCCCGGTTTGGTGAAGGTGCCACCGAAGAAATAGTCGAACTGGGCCGTATCGATTGGATAGGCGATGCTGGCGACGCGCGCATCGAGCCGCAGCCGCTCGGCCTGCCCGAACAGGTTCCGCCACAGGTGGAACGCTTCGAGGCCCAGCCCGTCAATGGTCGAATACGTGGCGCCCACGCCGAAGCGCCGCCCCGGCAGCTCCTGCACGATGAGGTTATAGGGCAGCAGCCCGTCCGCCCCGATCGATTCCGCCGCCTCCAGCCGCGCCGCCCGGAAAACTTCGAGCCGGTCGAGCCGCTTCTGCGCCAGTTCCAGCTCGTCCGGATCGTATTCCTCGCCCTCTGTAAGCCCGGTCTGCCGCCGCACGAATTCGGGATTCATGCGCTCGGTGCCCGTCACCGTCACCGCACCGAACGCCGCCCTGGGTCCGGGATTTACCGTGATGGTCACATCAACCGTCGTCGTGGCGTGGTCCGCGACAACGTCGCGCGTCACTACGACCGCCTTGGCATAGCCCTGCTGCCGCCACGCTTCGAGAACCAATTGCTCTGCCCGCAGGATCACCGACGAGCGCGCGACTTCGCCCACGCCAAATCCCTGGCTTGAGGGCGGATCGACCTGGTCATTGGGGTCCGAGGTCGGCACCGCCTGGTTGACGATATTGACGCTGTTGAAATGAAAGAGCGGGCCCGGATCGACGACGATTGCCACGTCCACCGGGTCGGGCAGGTTGACGTCGGGCGCTAGTTTGGCCGCCTCCACCCCGCCGACGCGGATCGACACCGTGCCGCCGTAATAACCTTCATTGAACAGCGCCGCGATTATGCGCCGATAATCGCCACGCGCCTTTGCCAGCAGCCCCGCCGCTCCGGAGGCCGGCTCGTTCTGGTCGGCCACCAGCGCCGAGGCGTTGCGCACGGCGCTCTCGACACTGCCCGTGGCGTTGATGGTGATGGCAAGCGTGTAGGGTTGCGGATCGGCGATGACCGCCTCTGCGTCTTCCTCGCTCTGGTCCTCGAATAGCTTGAGCCCGAAAAGGTCGAACGCGGCAACAGGCATCGTGACCGCGCCGAAGGCGGCGGCGGCAACGCACAAGGCGCAAAAACTCGTTACCAGACGCGCGATTTGCAGTGGACCTGTTCCCGCCCGTTACGCTTCCGCCCAAAGGCAGAAGCTCAGATTGCCCCGTGGAATAGAAGATTCCGTTAAGTACCTTCCGCCCCAGCCGCGCTGACGCTGCACGCCTGCCCAACAGGCGTTCATTTCATGGCGAGTTTAGGGCTGCGCCGCGGACGGAACAACCTTCCACGGACTTCATCGGAGATTCCAGTCGGCTATCGTGGCGGATGGGCAACGGCGCGTCTACTCCCGAGCCAGCGCCTCCACCGGGTCCATCCGTGCTGCCGAGCGAGCCGGCATGAAGCCGAAGACCACACCGATCAGGCTTGCCGAGGCGATGGCCAGCATGATCGATTCCGCCGAATAACTGACCCGCGCGCCTTCAACCAGCGCGGTCAGCAGGCTACCGAGGCCGAAGCTCAGCCCCACACCCGCCGCGCCGCCGACGAAGCACACCAGCACTGCCTCGATGAGGAATTGCCGCAGGATATCGCCGCGCCGCGCTCCCACTGCCATGCGGATGCCGATCTCCTTGGTGCGCTCGGAAACGCTCACCAGCATGATGTTCATCACCCCGATGCCGCCGACCACCAGCGAGATCACCGCGATGGTCGAGATCAGTAGTGTCAACGTCGCCGAGGTGGATTCGATGGTTTCACGGATGGTGGCCGTATTCTGGAGGAAAAAGTCAGTCTTGCCCTCATGCAGCCGCGTCAGCAGTTGGGTAATCTCGGCTTCGGCCTGCTCCATGTCGGCCTCGTCGCTCACGCGCACCGCGATGGAGCCGAGATAGGGCTGGCCCAATATGCGATCCATTGCCGTCGTATACGGCACATAAACATTGGCGCTGTTGCCGCCCGGCCCGAAGCCGGTGACGTTCTCGACCACTCCGATCACCCGTACCGGCACCTTGCCCAGCATGATGACCTGCCCGACCGGGTTCTCGCCATTGAGGAAGAATGCGTCGCGCGCATTGCCGTCGATGACCGCTTCCTGCGTGCGCTGGGTGATGCTGGTCTCATTGAAGCCGAGGCCCTCTGCAAAGGTGCGGCCATTGACCTGGAAGTAGGCCTGCCCCACCCCGGTGATCGAGGCATTGGACGAGGTATTGCGGAACAGCACTGTAGCGTTGGACGTGACCTGGGGCGAGACGCTGTCCGCAAACGGCTGTGCTGCCAGGGCCTCGGCATCGGATGGCAGCAGTGTCTGGATACGGTTGCTGCGCCTGTCCCCGAACCCGCTGCCCGGATAGATATTGATGGTGTTGGTACCGATCGAGGCGATGTTTTCCAGCACGGTCTGCTGGCTGCCCTGCCCCAGGGCCACCACGCTCACCACCGACGCAATGCCGATGATGATGCCGAGCATGGTGAGGAACGTGCGCAGCTTGTGTGCCACCATCGCCCGCAGCGCCATGCGCAACGCCTCGAGCCCGCGATCGAAGCCCTCGCGCCAGCGCGCAATCTTGCGGATCGTCTCCTTGACCCGATCGACCCGCGTGTCTTCGCCGGTGCGATTGTCGGTGATGATGACGCCATCGGAAATCTCGATGACCCGCTCTGTCTGAGCCGCGATCAGCGGATCATGCGTCACGATGATGATCGTGTGCCCGTCGCGATGTAGCTCGCCCAGTAGCGCCATCAGCTCCTTGCCGCTGCGCGAGTCGAGCGCCCCCGTCGGCTCGTCGGCGAGGATGACCTCGCCGCCATTCATCAGCGCCCGCGCCACGCTGACGCGCTGCTGCTGACCGCCCGACAGGGCGTTGGGCCGGTGGCTCAACCGCTCGCCCAGCCCAAGCCGGGTCAGCAGGTCAACGGCCCGCTTGCGCCGCACCCCGCCATCGACACCGGCATAAATGGCCGGCATCTCGACATTCTCGACTGCATCGAGATCGGGCAGCAGCTGATAGCGCTGGAAGATGAAGCCGAAATGCTCGCGCCGCAGCTCCGCCAGCGCGTCCGGCCCCAGTCTGCCGACATCGCGTCCAGCGAAGGCGTAGCTGCCCGAACTCGCCCGGTCGAGACAACCGAGAATATTCATCAGTGTCGACTTGCCCGAGCCGGACTGCCCCATGATGGCCACGAGTTCACCCCTGAAAATGTCGAGGTCGACATCCCGGAGGACGGTGACGGTCTCGGCGCCCGTCTGGAACTGGCGGGTCAACCCGCGCAGCGAAATGATAGGATCGGTCACGTCGTCACCCGCCGCCACCCGGCCCGCCGATGCGGATGGGTCCGCCGCCCACGCCACCAAACCGCATGCCACCCGGTCCGCCGCCCTGCTGCCCGCCGGCTGGTCGCATGATGGTCACGCCACCGCTCACCACCTGCTCGCCTTCGCTGAGGCCGTTCTTGATCTCGGCCATGACATTGTTGTTGAGGCCCACCTCGATCCGCCGCGGCGTGATCTGCTCGGTGGCCGGGTCATAGACGGCCACGACCGTATTGCCCTGCGGATCCTTGCGCGACACCAGCCCCGAGGATAGCACCAGTGCATTCTCGACCTCGTCGAGCACGATCGTCACCTGCGCCGTCATCGAGATGCGCAGCTTGTGGTCGGGGTTCGGCACGTCGAACAGGCCGTTGTAATAGACGGCGCTGTCACTCGCGGCGGTGTCCGAGCTGATCGACGTCGGCGCAGGCTCCACTTCGCGCAAGGTCGCGTCGATCTTGAGATCGGGCTCACCCAGGATGGTGAAATACACCCGCTGCCCAGCCGCTACGCGCACCACGTCAGCTTCCGAGATTTCCGCCTTGATCACCATGGTATCGAGGTCGGCAATCTTGACGATGGTCGGAATGGTCGAGTTGGCGTTGACCGTTTGCCCTTCATCCACCAGCACGGCCACGATCGTGCCGTCGCTGGGAGCCACGATTTTCGTCCGCGCCAGGTTCAGCTCCGCCGACTCGACACTGAGTTCGGACTGAGCAATCTGCGCATCCAACTGGTCGATCTGTGCCTGCGCAGTATCCACCGCGGCCTGCGCAGTCTCGAGGTCCGTCTGCGAGACGAGGCTATTGGCATTGAGCTGCTGGTTGCGCGCCAGCGCCGACTCGGCCTTGGCCAAAGTCGCCTGCTGGCTGCGCTTCTGCGCCGCGATGCCGGCAAGCACCGCCTGCGCCGTCTTCACCGCGTTCTCCTGGTCGAGGCTGTCGATCTCGACGATCAGGTCGCCCTTCCTGACGTCCTGCCCCAGCGCCACATGCACCGCCTCGATCCGTCCGGAAACCTCGGCGCCCACGCTGACCAGCGAATTGGCTTCGAGCACGCCAGAGGCCAGCACCGTCCGCTCGATGCTGCCGCGGCCGACCGCCACCGTGTTAGGCACCGTCGCCGCCTGTGGCGCCGCGAGGAAGTACCACCACGCGGCGAAACCTGCTCCACCGAGTACCACCAGCGTCACCAGCCACTTCGCCAAGGTCTTCAAGCCGCTGTATCCCCCAATATCATGTGGTTGCAGGATAATACGGGTGGGTGCTGAGTTCACGTTAGGACTTGGTAAGGTTCCGACACCATTTCGTAATGGTCGGAGCGCGATGCCGCGAAAGAAATCCCCACCGTCGCCCGGTTGACGCCTCCAGCCACCCGGTCCACCCTGCCGGCCTCCCACCGACTCCAGGACCACCCGCATGTACCAGCTGCTCGATCCCAGCCGCTTCGTCGTCTTCATCACCGGCGCCACCTCAGGCTTCGGCGCCGCAGCGGCCCGCCGCTATGTCGCCGCCGGCGGCAAGGTCATCGCCACCGGGCGGCGGCACGACCGGTTGGTCGAACTCCAGACCGAGCTCGGCGCCGAAAACTGCCACATCGTCGAGCTCGACGTGCGCGACCGAAAGGCCATCGACGCAGCCATCGCTGCGCTCCCCGCCCCCTTCGACGCCATCAACATCGTCCTCGCCAATGCCGGCCTCGCGTTTGGCCTGCAACCGGCCGCCGAGACCGACATCACCGACTGGGAGACGATGATATCAACCAATATCACCGGCCTCGCCTATACCGTCCGGGCGCTGCTGCCCGGACTCATCGCCCGTGGCGGCGGCCATGTGGTGACCCTGGGCTCGGTTGCCGGCGACTATCCCTATCCCGGCGGCTCGGTCTATGGCGCGACCAAGGCCTTCGTGAAGCAGTTCGCGCTCAACCTCCGCTCCGACGTGCAGGGCAAGAATGTGCGCGTCACCAATATCGAGCCGGGCCTCACCGAAACCGAATTCTCGCTGGTCCGCTTCAAGGGCGACGAGGGCAAGGCCGCCAAGCCATACGAGGGCACCAGAGCCATGAATGCCGATGATATTGCCGAGTCGATCTTCTGGGCCACGTCTTTGCCAAGCCATGTAAACGTTAACCGGCTACAGTTGATGGCGACCACTCAGGCGTTCGGACCCTTCGATATCCACCGCGAAGGTTAAGTCTAGACCAACTATATTGTTGCGTGGCGGGCATTTGCCCCGTTCTATACGAAAATGAAGTCCGGCTCCGCCACGCCCAGTCTGCTACTCGTCGCCGTCACGCTGTTCTGCGTGGCCCTCTCGTTCGGCTTGCTGGTTGTGGCGACTTCGTTCAGCTCGCTGTCGCTCCGCCTGATGCCCACCGACAACGATGCGGTGATCGTGACCCACGTGCATGATGGCGCGGTGTTCTCCGAGCCCGGCCCGCGCTGGGCCACCGTGCTCAAGGCCATAGGCGTTGCTCCACCGACAGAGGCCCGGCCAGCCGATTGGCCCGTGCCCATGCCCGTCACCAGCAGCGACCTGCTGCCCGAGCCGGACAGCCTCGCCAGCTACGCCGAATACGATGCTTTCCTCGCCCGCCAGTCGGCACTGGCCGAGATCATGGCGGCCGACGCGGTGGAACTGCATCTGCAGGATGTCTTCACCTTGGAGGAGTTCACCTCCACGCTCTATACCGACTACCGCGAAGTTACGGCGCTGACCGACGGCTTCTGGCTGCAGTTACTCACCGGCGTGGCCTCGTTGCTTATCGCCGGCTGGGTCTGGGCCCTGCGTCCGCGCCATCTAGGGCCGATCATGTTCCTGATCAGCGCTATCGGCCTGACCCTCTCCACCGCCACCTCGGCCATCTACGCCAATCGCGAGCTGGCGCTGCACGCTGATGTCTATGCCGTGCTGGTGCCGATCAATCATCTTGGCGTCGTGGTCTTCGCCATGGCGATGATCGGCCTCCTGCTCAGCTATCCGCGCCAGCTCGTTCACCCCCGCTGGTTCTGGCTGCTGCTGGTGATCGGCACCGCCTACATGGCCATTGACCTCAGTCATGTCGAACTCGGCTTCGGCCCATCTTTGCTGTACGTCTTCATTGCCCTCGCCATGGTGGGCATCCTGGTCGCCATTGCCCTGCAATGGCGCGCCACGCGCGGCAGCCCGCACGACCGGGCGGCTTTGGGCTGGCTTGGCCTTTCTGTGGTCGCGGGCGCCGGCGCTTACACCTTGCTTGGGGCGGCCCCCATTCTGCTCGATACGCCGTTCGCGCTGCCGCAGAGCCACGTCACCAGCGTCCTTGTCATCATCTATGCCGGCCTCGCCCTCGGCCTCAGTCGCTATCGACTGTTCGACCTCGGCGACTGGTCCTACCGCGTGCTGTTCTACACGGTCGGCGCCCTGGTGCTGCTGGCGTTCGACGCCGCCATCATCTACCTGCTCAACCTGGATGCCGCCCCGGCACTCGGCATTTCCCTTCTGCTGGTTGCCTTCGTCTACCTGCCGATCCGCGACTGGATCTGGCGCCGCGCCACCACCCGTCGGGCCATCGCACAGGATGAGCTGTTCGCCGCCGCGCTCGACGTCGCCTTCGCTCCCTCTCGCGCCGAAAGTGCCGCTCGCTGGCAGGCGCTGCTGCGTCGATTGTTCGATCCACTGCAGATTGTCGAGACTTCTGCCACCGGATCGGTCGCGGAAATGGGCGAGGACGGGCTCTCGCTGTCCCTGCCCGCGGTGGCCGGCGCGTCGCCGCTGCGCCTCACCTATCCCTTTGCCGGTCGGGGCCTCTTTTCACCCACCCACCTCAAGCTCGCCGCCAATCTGGTCGCGCTTACCGTGCGTGCCGAGGAGGGCCGCGAAGCCTATATGCGCGGCGTGGGCGAGGAGCGCCGCCGCATGGCGCGCGACCTGCATGATGACGTCGGGGCACGCCTGCTCACCGGCCTGCATACCGCCGACGAGGCAACCCGCCCCACCCTGCAGGCAGCACTCAGCGACATCCGCGCCATCGTCAGCGGCCTTTCGGGCGAGGAGGCCAGCCTCGATCGTGTGCTGGCCGAGACCCGGCACGAGGCGGCGCGTCGTTTTGAGGCCGCCGGAATCGCGCTCGACTGGCCGCTGCCCGAAGCCGATATCGAGGCCATTCAGCTCGACTATCGCCTGCACAAGGCCTTGACCTCGGCCGTGCGCGAAATCGTTTCCAATGTCATCCGCCACTCTGGCGCCGGCCGTTTCACCGTCACCCCCGCCCTGTCTCCAGGCCATCTGGCACTGCGTTTTGCCGATGACGGCAAGGGCATCCCTCCCGAAGCGCTGGCCGGCGAGACCGCCGGCTTCGGCCTGCGCAACCTGCGTCATCGCATTGAGGATATCGGCGGTCGCCTGACGCTGGCCGCGGAAGCTTCCGGCACCACCATCACGCTCGATATTCCACTGGTACTGACATCCCGCACCCCGGAACCGGGGGTGCCAGAGCCGTCAGTTCCGCTTAACTCACTCGCATGACCGTCGAACCAGCCCCGGCCCGCCTGTGCCTTCTGATCGAGGATCAGCCCCCCACCCGCGACTGGATGTTGGCCGTGCTGGCCTCCGCCTTCCCCGTCCTGCGCATCGAAACGGCAGGCACGCTCAAGGCCGCCCATGCCTGGCTCGACCGCCACGCCGCCGAGCTCTGGCTGGCCGTTATCGATATCGGCCTGCCCGACGGCTCGGGCGTCGATATCGTGCGCCGTCTGCAGCGCGAGCATCCCGAGGTCCTGCCGGTCGTCGCCACCATCTATGATGACGACGCGCATCTGTTCGAGGCCATCGCCGCCGGCGCTCGCGGCTATGTGCTCAAGGACGAGGAAGCCGACCTCCTCGTCAATTACCTTCGCCGCATCGAGCGCGGCGAGCCGCCGCTCTCACCGTCCATTGCCCATCGCATGCTGAGCCACTTCCGCGCACCCGCCCAACTCAAGGACGAAGCAGGCCTCAGCCCGCGCGAGACTGAAGTCCTGACCCTCCTGGCGCGCGGACTCACCGTCTCCGAGGCCGCATCGCGCTTGGGCCTGCAGCCCCAGACGGTCGCCTCCTACGTCAAGGTCATCTACCAGAAACTCTGCATCACCAGCCGCGCCGAGGCCACACGCGAAGCGGTCCGCCGGGGCCTCGCCTAGATACCCCCAAACCGGGGCTGACCCACGCTTCTCTCTCCGGCATGCTCCACACAACCGGAGAAGACCCGTGAAGTTGCGCCCAGTTCTGACCGTGCTCGCCGTAGCCGGCATGGCTATCCTCCTGTTCCTGCCCGCCGACGTCACGGCCGCGCCGCTTGCATGGCTTAACGAAGGCAGCCTCGAAACAGTGCTGAAGAGATACGACTTGCCGAGTTTGCCTTGCAGCAACGACCGGCGCTCATTGAGGGCCAGGTAACGATGGAAGCGCTGGAGATCGCCTTGCGGTTGATCGGCGGCTTCTACCTCCTCGCCGGCATCATCGGCATGCGGGCCATGGTCATGGATCACTTGATGGACCAGGTGCTGGCCGGCATCAAGCGGACGCCCATCCCCACCAAGGACCGCCAGCGGCGCTGGCTTCTTGGCGGCAGCACCCTGGCCATAGGCATGGGTGGCATGGCTCTCATGGTGCTTAGTCTGTGGGCGGTGCCGCTCTTCCTCCTCGGCAGCCAGACGCAGGCGCTCTACCTGGCCTGGGCGCGCACCGCCTTCCCGGTCACGGATGCGGTTGAGCGCGTCCGCCGCCGTCGGACCACCAATGCCGCCATGCTCTATTTCGGCGCGAGCCTGCTGGTCTGCTGCGCGGCCGGCATGGGACTGCTGCACCCGTGGTTCGATCCCTGGGCGCTGGCAATACCCGCCGCCGGGTTCGGCTTGCTGGCGCTGGTCGCCCATCACGTCGTCTGGCAAGCGCCACGCAACGATCAAGGGACCAAGGGTGACCCGGAAGCACCGCAAGCGATTCCGCCGAATGCGCCCAAAGTTTAAAGCCCGAGGAACCTGATCGTATCGGGATCGACCGGCACGCCCTCTTGCTCTCGCTGCGCTACCTCTTCCCATTCCCGGTCGCCCGGCGCCATGAGCCGCTCAGCTCCCGGCCGCACTGCTGCCGAGCGCAGGCTGAACAGGTATCGCGTGATCATCGCCCCGAACAGGTCGCGGCCCACGAACTTGTCGGGGTCGATCACCAGTACAAAATGCCCCATATTGCGCGGTGTAGAGACATCGTCACCGCCATACATAGGGATGAAATCGGTATCGAGCGTGGTGCCGGTCAGTAGCGCCGAAAACAGCGTCGCCACCCCCGCCAAAGCCGCGCCCTTGTAGCCATATTCCGCCCCGCCCAGCGGCAGCAGCATCTCGGCCGCATGCGGGTCCGTCGTCGTCGCCCCCGCCGCGTCCGCCGCCACTCCAGCCGGTAGTTCCAGCCCCAGCGAGCGATGCAGCAGCACCCGGTTCATCGGGATCGACGAGGTCGCCATGTCGAGCAGCCACGGCTTGCTACCGGGTACCGGCGCGGCAAAGGCCAGCGGATTGGTGCCGTGGAAGCGCGAGGCTCCGTCGAACAAGGCCACCATGGAATCGGTATTGGTGGTGGCAAAAGTCACAAAACCCCGTTCCGCCCCATAAAGCGCATAGGCGCCCGCCGCCCCCATATGCGACGAATGCGCGACGCCCACCGCGCCGACGCCGGCCTGCTGCGCCAGTTCGATCCCTAATTCGACCGCCCGATAGGCCGCGTAATGCCCCAGCCCGTCATCGCCGTCGACCATAGCACTGCCTGCAGCGCGAATATCGACCTTGAGCTGCGGGTCCTTATTGAGCCGCCCGCCGGCCAGCATGTTGGAATAGTGCTCGGTCAGCCGCACGCCATGGCTGTCCACGCCCACCAGCGACGCATGCAGCATCGCCCTGGTAGCCGCTGCCAGTGACGCCTCGCTGGCCCCCGCCTCGCGCAGCCGCGCTGCCACCTTCTGCTCAAGAACCGCGGCCGGGAACCGCTTTGCCGAACTGTCCACTCGATTGTCTCCTGCCACCGGTCATCTCCTCAAAAGCGGGATGACTCAGTATGTTGAGGCGACCTTATCGCCCCAGGCCCATCACGTCATTGCTATGCAGGGGAGATTCCCGTTTGCGCGGGCATGACACCACGAACACGGGCGACTATGCTCGGCCCAACAGTTGAGACCAACAATGACTTCCATCGATCCCGTCACCCGCGACCTCTGGCAGGTCATCGCCGCCACGGACGAAATCCCCGTTGGCCAGGTGGAAACCACCCTACTGCTCGATGTGCGCCTCGCCCTCACCCGCGACCGCGATGGCAACCCTGTCGTCTGGCGCCGTACCAATGAGGAACAGGGCGACGAGATCGACCCGGAGAGCGTCCTCGACCGCCTCCCCGTCATATCAGGCTACGGCTACATCTGGACCAGCCTGGGCAATCCGCCCAAGGAACTCTTCCCCATTCCCGAATATGCCGAGCCGGACCGCGTCAACATGAGCTGCGGCTCGATCGGCATTCACGTCTCGGCCCCGCGCGCCGTGGAGAACTTCCTCGACATGGGGCATTTCCCCTATGTCCATACCGACATTCTCGGCGCTGAGCCGCATACCGAGGTCAAGGAATACGACGTCGAGGTCTCCGAGGAACGCGACGAAGTGTTGGCCACCCGCTGCAGGTTCATCCAGCCGCGCGCCGCCAAGTCGGCCACCGAGGCCATGGAAGTCGAATACGTCTATCGCGTACCCCATCCCTTCTGCTCGGTGCTCTACAAATCCTGCCCCGAGGATGAAACCCGTCGCGACGTCATTGCCATTTTCCTCCAGCCAATGACCGAGGAACGCTGCCGCGCCCATCTGCTGCAGTCGATGATCGACAGCACCTCCACCATCACCGACCTGCGCCGTTTCCAGCAGACCATTTTCGGCCAGGACAAGCCGATCCTGGAAAACCAGTATCCCAAGCGCCTGCCGCTCGACCCGCGCTCGGAAACTCCGATCCGCGCCGACAAATCAGCCATCGCCTATCGCCGCTGGCTGAGCCAGAAAGGCATCACCTACGGCGTCATCCCGATGGCCAGCTGAGCCCATCATGAAGCAAGCCTCGTACGCCAAGGCCTGCCGACAACGACCTCATCCGATCGTGGCGCGATCCCTGACTATCCTCGGATGACAGCATGACCCTCACCCTCTCCGATCCCACCTGGTACCCCATCGCCTCGAGCGAGGATCTGCCCTTCCGCCACGTCTATCAGGGCCAGCTCCTCGGCCGCGAACTGGCGGTCTGGCGCGCCGATGACGGCAACGTCAATGTCTGGGAAAACCGGTGCCTGCATCGGGGCGTACGCCTCTCCATCGGCATCAACGAAGGCGGCGAGCTCAAATGCCAGTATCATGGCTGGCGCTATGCCAACCGCTCCGCCGGCTGCACCTATATCCCGGCCCACCCCGCCGACGCGCCCGCCCGCCGTATCCAGAACCGCACCTATCCGGTGCGCGAGGCCTATGGCCTGATCTGGTCAGCCGCCAATGACGAGCAGGCCTTCCGGCCCTTCGCCGGCGCCGAAGGCCACGACTGGTTCACCCTCCGCCCTATGCCGGTCAACGCCGCGCCCGAAGACGTACTCGCGGCTCTGGTCGGCTTCGCACCAGACGACCAGCCCGCCGACCTGCTGCCCGGCCTCGCCGTCCGCTTCGGCGGCACCTACTATTTCGTCCAGCCGCTCGATGCCGGCCGCGCTGTCATCCGTGGCCTGCTGTCCGAACAGCCGACCGAGCCGGTGGCCACCCTCCGCCACTATAACGAGATGCTGAGCAAGCTCCGCGACCGCCTCGAACGATCAGCCGCCCGGAAGCCCGCGCCAACACCGCTGCAGCCCACCTTCGAAAAGGTCTCGGCCGAACTCTCGACCATGCCCGACATCGCAGTCCCCCGCGGCAACACCATCACCGTCGTGGTCAGGCGCAAATGGACCAGTGCCGATGGCGTCATCGGCTTCGAGCTCGCGGCCCGCAACGGCCACCTGCCCACCTTCCAGCCCGGCGCCCATATCGACCTGCATCTGCCCAATGGCATGACGCGCCAATATTCCATCACCAACGGCCCCGGCGAGCTGATGAGCTACATCATCGGCGTCAAGGCCGAGAGCGCCTCCAAGGGCGGCTCCAAGGTGCTCGTCGAAACCGTGCGTGAGGGCGACCTGCTCTCCATCTCCGAGCCGCGCAACAATTTCCCGCTGCGCCGCGACGCGCTTCGCACCGTGCTCATCGCCGGCGGCATAGGCATCACGCCCTTGCTTTCCATGGCGCGCTTCCTCGACAAGTCGAGCCTCAACTACGAACTGCACTATTTCACCCGCGCCGGCGAAACCGTTGCCTTCCGCAGCGAGCTCGAAGCCCTCCACGGCAAGGTGACCTTCCACACCGGCCTGCCGCGCAGCGAGATCGGCACCACCATAGCCACCGCCCTAGGCCAGTGGAGCATGGCCCAGCATGTCTATGTCTGCGGCCCCGGCCCAATGCTCGAAACCGTCCGCGCCACCGCCGCCGCGCAGGGCTGGCCGGAGGAGTCGATCCACTTCGAATATTTCAAGAACGACAAGATCATCGACAATTCGTCATCCTTCGATGTCGAACTGGCCCGCTCTGCCATGACGCTGCACGTCCCCTCCGGCAAGACCATCATGGAGGTGATGCGCGACGCGGGCCTGACCGTCCCCAGCTCCTGCGAACAAGGCGCCTGTGGCACCTGCCTCACCACTGTCATCGAAGGCGACGTCGACCACCAGGACGTCTATCTCAACGACAGCGAGAAGCGCTCCAACACCTGCATGATGACCTGTGTATCTCGCGCCAAGAGCGCCCGCCTCGTGCTGGATATCTGACAATGGCAATCACCCTCTACGACTTCGAACTGTCAGGAAATTGCTACAAGCTCCGCCTGCTGATGAGCATCCTCAAGCTGCGCTACGACATCATCCCGGTCGATTTCTACCCCGGCCGCCAGCACAAGGCCGACTGGTTCCTGCGCCTCAATCCCTTCGGCCAGCTCCCCGTGCTCAAGGACG
>JBARWY010000084.1:0-7695 GCA_049647065.1 Devosia sp.
GCGCCATGACAAGCAAATGACGCAGGAAGATCTGGCTGAGCGCTCGGGCCTAAGTGCGCGCTATATCGGCGCGATCGAGCGCGCCGACGTAGCTGCCAGCGTGACGGTGTTGGGACAGATTGCCGAAGCGCTTGACGTTGAACCGGGGGAGCTTTTGGTGAAGCAAGTCCCAGAGGTTTGAATCTCGTCGCAGCAACGGGACTCGACCGCCCTCCGTCAACATCGCGATAAGGACATGCAGAGAGGCGAAGTCCCCGCCCGGACCAGCCGGGCGGAGCGCTTGCGGTTGCTTCAGTCGCCGTTGCGGCGGGTTGGGCGGGACCAGATCAGGCTGTAGCCCTCGCCTTCCTCATCGTCGAAGAGGTTGGCGTAGATCGGGGCGGTGAGGCTCGGGTCGTCGAGCTTGAGGCCCAGGTAGGCGCGGCCCTCGTTGGACTGCTTGGCCCAGGCGGCGCCGATCTCGATGCGGCCGACGAAGACGCGGTGGCTGGGGGCGCTCTCGCCGGTGGCGCGGGTGTCCACAGCAATGCGAACGTTCTTGGCTTGGAGGGAAAGGGTGACGATCTCGCCGGTGAATTCGTTGGTGCCGGACTTCTTGAAGGTGCCGATGGTGGCCATGGTAGTTCTCCTTGGTTTCTGGTTCGAGCCCGCACCATTGCGGCCTCGATGGCGATCGGTAGGCCGAAGGCGATCGACGGCGCACCCCACAGGGGCCCCACAGCAAAGGAGGGACTATCTTGTCTCGCGAGGAACCCGGCCTTTGGCCGGGAGGGGAAGATATTTTGACGGCGCTGTTGCGCCTTAGGCGATCGAGGCGAAGCCGATCTTCGGACAGATCAAGCCAATTGAGAGGCCGTATTGGAGCGGTCTTGTACCCGCTGGAAACCGAGAAGAACCTGGCCACCGCGCACGCCGCACGGCCGGCCGACGGGCTCACGGGCTAAGATGATCACCCGCTTCCCAAGCGAGGGAGCCGAAGGTTGCGCGCGCCGACACCCGAGGGGCGAGGTCAACACCCCTATCAGTCATTCGTCTCCGCCCAATTTAAGATCGGCTCTGGCGCGCGGCAGGGCACAACGCCGGACACCCGCTCTTTCAGGCACGCTCTAGATCGCTGTTCCTCGCCGCCGTCTCTTGCCAGTAAGGACGAGGAAGGGGACTTGTGGCGTCCTGCCTCCGCTCGGCCAGTGTTTGCAGGTCAAGACGCCCGCGCGATGCCCTGCTCTGCGGGTCCGGGCGGGGCCATCATGGTCAAGCGCATGAACGCCGTGATGCCGACGGCGATGGCGCCCACCATAGCAAAGATCACCTGCCAGGTTTCGGACGGCATGGTGAGCTTCACGATGCCGAAGGTGGCGTGATAGCCGGCGGCAACCGCGGGTGCCACGAACACGAGCAGGATGAGCAGCTTCAGCCAGGCGGGCCGAACGAACAGGAGCAGGAGCTTGAACAGGCCGAAGGTCACGGCCGCAGCAACAGCGCCGACAATGACGCCACCGAGTATGCCGGCCCCGGTGCCATGGGCCCAAAGGCCGAGGGTAACGCCGGCGAAGAACGGCAACGCAAATACTGCAAGCGTGAAGAGCAACCAGCACAGGACGGCGATGGCGCCTAGCGATGCGACAATAGCGAGAATGATCATGGTGATGGACTCCGTGACAATGTCGGACGGTTGCGCCTCCACCACCACCACGGCGCGGGTGCTAGAATAGCGCAAGTCGTGGGCGCAAGGAATCGTGATTTCGGCGCAGTGGTTCACCGGAGCCTCAGTGGCGTCGGACGGCGCCCTAGGCGCCGCTCCGATTGCGGAAATCGTAGGCGTTGATGCCGAGCTTCCTGGCCTTGTCGGCGAAGTTGTCCTGGATGCCCGTGCCCGGAAACACGATGACCCCGATCGGTAGCAGGTCCAGCATGGCGTCGTTTCGCTTGAAGGGTGCGGACCGGCCGTGCTTGTCCCAGTTCGGGGCGAAGCCGACCTGAGGAACCTTGCGGCTGTCGGCCCATTTGGCGGCGATCAATTCGGCACCTTTGGGCGACTTCCCGTGGATCAGCACCATGTCACTGTGCTTGGCGTGGACCTTGTCGAGTGCGTCCCAGATCAGGTTGTGATCGTTGAAGTCCAGCCCACCCGTCAGGGCGATCTTCGGACCGGCGGGCAACATTACCTCGGTGTCGGCCTTGCGCCGGGCGGCGAGGAAATCGCGGCTGTCGATCATCGCGGCGGTGAGATGGCGGTGGTTGACCATCGATCCGGTGCGCGGCCGCCATGCTGATCCGGTGTGCTGCTCGTAGTGTTCGGCGGACTGGTCGCGCATCAGCTCGAAGGCGTCGCGGCGCTCGATCATGGTCTGGCCCTGGGCGGTGAGGTTTTCGAGTTCCACCGCCTTGATCTCGCTGCCGTCCTGTTCCCGCTGCAGGCGGCGCTGAACCTGCTCATTGTCATCCAGTTGCCGCTCGATCCGCAGCACGGCGCGGTGGAAGACATTGGTGACCGACCAGAGCAGATCATCGAGGTCGGGTTCGAGGCGCGTGTCGCCCAGGGTGGCGATGAGGGCGTCGAAGATGTCCGCCACGGCGCCGGCAACGTGCTCGCCCTCGGGAAGTGGCCGCGGATCGGGTTCGTCGGCATAGGGGCGCCAGCCATAGAGCTGGAGTTCGGTCAGGACGTGCTCGGTTGGAGATGCTGCGTGGTGCGGTTCGGTGTCGTCGTGCTCGCTCATGGGATGCTCCCGTCATTTGGACCGCGACCCTCGCGGCCTTCGTGGCGACGAAAGCCCAAGGGCGGGACGGCTCGACACCCGGAGCGAAGCAGAGGGCGGAGCGGAAGCGGAGGATGGCAGAGGCCGACTATTTTGCCTCGCGATGGAAAGGCGGCGCAGCCGCCGCCGGAAAATAGTCGGCCGTCGCCATTGCCTGGCCGGCGCGTTTGTGGGCCCGATCGCCCTCTCGAAGGCAGGGTCGCGGCGCTCTCGGGCGGGGTCACACCACCTGCGCGGATGCCGACGACACCGAGCCGCCCTCACCGGCGCTTCCGGCTCAGGCCGCCAGCTTCAGATAGCGGGCGCGATCCCGTCGAAGAAGTTGGTCCGCGATTGATGTGCGAAGCGGTTCCAGGCCGAGATAGCGGAGATCCTCGTTGAAGTCCTCCATCCTCGGCGAGAGGACAATTGCCTCGATCCCGGCCTCCACCGCCCGCTCGATCAGCCTGTCACGTGCACCGTCACCGGCCGGATCGTTGTCGCGGATAATGTAGAGCCGTCGCAAAGTATGGGGGAATCGGATGGCGGCGAGATGGGCTGCCGAAAGGGCCGCCGCTATCGCCATGTCTGGCAAAACGCATCGCAGCGACAGCGTGGTCTCGATGCCTTCTCCGGCCGCCATGACGCTACTAGGCAAACCGAAGCGGACGGCGTTCCCCAGCAAGTCGCCCATGGCCCGTCGTGGTGTGTCGATAGGAGCCTTGCCGGTGCCGTCGGGCGCAAGCCACGTGCGGTGCACTCCGGTCAGTCGGCCATCGAGGTCGGTGACTGCGGCGATCATCGCTGGCCACGTCTCGGTCGGTCCAAGATCGTCGGGTCGATAGTAGCAGCGCGGATGGAAGCGCAGGGCTCCGGTTCCGTGCAAAGTCGTAATGCCGCGTCCGCGCAGATACGTTTCCCCGACGGTTCTGTTGATCGGCTGCGACATGCCGAAAAGCCGACGACCCGCCTCAATCGACCCGGCTGGGGCGCGTGTGCTGTGATGGACCGGAGTAGGGGAGCGCGCTTCCACATGCGACACGCCCAGGAAGAATCGGGCCTCTTTCGCGACATCTCCGAATGCGATGAGACCAAGCGCCTCGCGCACGACATCGAGTAGATCGCCATACTCGCCGGTTGCGGCGTCGGTCCAGCGGCCTGCTGAGCCCTTTGCGGTATCCTTGAGCCGGACGAACATGGAGCGACCCGGCGTGTTGCGCACATCGCCGACTGTCCAATAATTGCCCTGGCGCCGACCGTTGGAAAGATAGTGCCGACACACGGCCTCTGCTCGATCCGCGAGACGGCGTGCCAGGTCATGCGGCGGTTCTGCCATGCTGGCCTCCTGCAAAGAAAAAGGCCCGCCGTTGCCGGCGGGCCAGTTATGGGGTCATGGGAGGCTATTCGGCCGCGATAGTCATTGCCGCCACGGCCGTATCGTCATCATCGGTGACGCCGTCATCTTCGGCCACGGCCGTTTCGCCCTCTGAGCCCGCCGTTTCTTCGATAGCAGCGTCGGAATCGACGGCGACCTCGGCCGTCTGACCCGGACTGCGCAGCGGGTCGGGCAGCCAGCCGGTATCGACCAGCAGCGTCTCGGCTTCCGTCGCCATCTCGCCCTTCTTGAGGTGGGCGATGCGGTCGGCGGCACGCTGACCCTTTGCCTCGCCCACCGCCTGCAGGATGCGAGCCTTGGTCACCCGACCAAGGAAGGTATCGACAGTAGGCTTCCAGCGTGGGGCCATGTCGAGTTCGACGGCATCGGCCAACTGATCGGCATGGACGAGGGCCCGTGGCCGCCGGTTCCAGGCCTCATGGACCGCGTTGACCGATAGGCTGACGACATGGGCGAAAAGCGCTGCACGGCTGTCGCCGTCCCAGTCATCCAGCGCGCCCCACAAGTCGGCGGAGTCCTTCGGCAGCGCCCTGGCCCAGCCTTCGTGGCGAGCGCGGATCGCCTCAGCGGAGATGCTGTCGTTCAGCCCCGGGGCCTGAGCCCCGAAGCTGACGGTCTTTAGGTCCAGTTCGAGGCAACTATCCGAGCCGTAGTGATAGAAGACCTTGAGCGTGAGAGCGTGCAGCGCTGCGCGGAAGGCAACATCGGGATGTTCGCCAAGGGCGTGTCGAAGTCCGAGCGTCCGATGCGCCGTCAACTCCGTCATCAGCCGGTCTGAGATGGACGAAAGACCCTCGTCCTCCTCGGCCTCGACTTTAGCTTCAGCATTGGCAGGGTTTGCGTCGTCGGCAACGTCACCGCCGGGCGCACCTTCGCTCGCTGTCCCGCCATCAGACGCCTCGGCCTCAGGCTCGACCAACACCTCATCCTCGGGCCGGACATAACCCCGATCGACGCGCAGGCAACCGTTCCCGGCGATGCTGATGAAGGCCCCGGCGCGGGCGATTTCTTCGGCATCGAAGGACAGCGGCCGTTCTTCGAAAGCCTCGAGCGCGGTCTCAAGCTCGCCGAGCCGCTCATCGACTTCGTCGGGAAGTTCGTCGGCGCCCTCGTGCTCGCCGACCAAGCGATCGAACTCGGCCTTGAGGGCGTCGCGGGTGGCTTCTTCCTCGGACGTGAGGGGCACCGGGTCACCATGCAGACGGCGCAGACCATAGGTATGGCCATAGGCGAAGTCGGGGGCCACCTCGGTCCACTTCCAGCCTTCGGCGGCAATTGCCTCGGATTGGGCCGTCAGCTTATCGGCCACCATCTGGTCTACAGTGGCGACATCCCGCAACCAGCCGCCATCGTCACCCTCGAATAGGTCACGCAGCACCGTGCCGCCGGCTTCCATATAGGCGTCGAGGCCGATGAACTGGGCCCGCTTGTCGGAGGCGCGAACTGCGCCCTCGGTCAGCATGCGCCGGATGGCGTAGGCCGACTTGTCATATGAGGCTTTCAAGCGTTCGAAGACTTGCTCCTGACGCGCGTGATCGCCCGATACAGTGAAGGCCTCGAGTTGGGCGAGGCTCATGCCATCTTCGGCATAGATCTCGAGCAGTACCGGAGACACGGATGCGAGCTTCAAGCGCTGCTTGACCACGTTCATCGAGACGAAGAACGTCGCGGCGATTTCCTCCTCGGACTGGCCTTTCTCCCGCAGGGTGAGGAAGGCGCGGAACTGGTCGAGAGGATGCAGCGGCGCGCGCTGGACATTCTCGGCCAGCGAGTCCTCCTCGGCGATGCCGCCCTCGCGGACGACGCAGGGAACTGGCGCTGTCTTGGCCAGCCGCTTCTGCTTGACGAGCAGTTCGAGGGCGCGGAAGCGTCTGCCACCGGCGGGGACCTCGAACATGCCGGTCTCGGCTCCGGCCTCATCGACGACGGGGCGAACGGTGAGACCCTGCAGGATGCCGCGGCGGGCGATGTCCTCGGCCAGTTCTTCGACCGAGACCCCGGCCTTGATGCGCCGAACGTTCGACTGGCTCAGAACGAGCTGGTTGAAGGGGATATCGCGTGAGGGCGACAGGATGATAGTGGGCTTGGTCTTGGCGCTAGCCATGGGGATTTACTCCGCAACGGGCGGCCGAGAGCCTCTCTCTCGACCTCCAACCCGTCACGAAGATCGGCGCCGCCCTCTCACTCTGAGGACGGCGCCGCACACTGGGCTATTCGGAAAGGCACGAAGCCGGAGACACGGAAATCCGTATCGCTGGCTTTGGGGGATTCAGGCTGCCCGATCGAGCAGCTTCTTCGCCTTGGCCTCCAGATCAAGCCGGGCGTCCTGATGCGGTTTGTTGCGAGCCACGGCGGTGATGCCCTGGACGAAGTCGAAAACGCTTTCGGGCTTGTGACCCTCTTCGGCGAGCACGATGTCGATGATCTTCGTCGTCTCAGCCTTGGAGAAGCCTCGCTTGCGCAGGAAGTCCGTGCGGTCGTCATCGCTGCGGGCGACGATCTTCTCCCGTGCTGCCTGGATGCCGTTGACGAAGGGCAGGGGTGAGGAATTAGCGAAGCGGGCCAGGGCGGGCGCTACCTGGTGTGCGAAACGCGAGGCGGCGTATTTGGAGTGCCGGATGGTGATCTCTTCGAAATCCTCGACGCCCCACAAATTGCGGTTCTGGCACACGGCGCGGAGGTAGAAGCTGGCGATACCGAGGGTCTTCGCGCCGACCTCAGAGTTCCAGCAGTAGAAGCCCCGAAAATAGAGGTCGGGCGAACCGTCTGGCAGCCGGCCGGCCTCGATCGGATTGAGGTCATCGACCAGGAAGAGGAAGACGTCCCGGTCGGAGGCATAGAGTGTCGTGGTGTCCGATGTGATGTCGACACGAGGATTGTAGACGCCTGTCGACCAGTCAAGCACACCCGGTACCTTCCAGCGCGTGTCGCCGGTGCCGTTGCCGGCGATCTTCTGCACTGCCGCGACAAGCTCGTGATCATAGATGCGGCCATAGTCCGGACCGGTGACAGCACGGAGCTCGACGCGGCCATCCTCAGTTTCGAGCGTTTTCACTTGTTCTGCGCGGTGCGAGGTTAGGCCATATTGCAGGTTGACGCCGGCGATGGGCGCCGGGAGTTGGCGCAGATAGGTGGCCGGCGCCCCGGTGATGCTCGCGAGTTGGCCAAAACTCCAATGTGTCGGCGCTACGGGCCTATCGGCACCAGGCAGAACAAGGGTTAGCCGCTCGGCATTGTCGCGGCTGGCCTCCACCCGGATCGCGGCGCTCTCCACGGTATGGGTTCGGCTGCGTTCGGCCCGGCCCTGTACGGACGCCATGAGGTCCGACAGGGAAAGGTAGCGCTCGTCGGCGGGGCGGCTGAACCACTCCGACGACACGCGGCCGACCCGCTGGCCTCGGCTGGCATCCACCTTGTAGCCACCGAGTTCATCGTGGCCTGCATCGATCGTCACTGCATTGGTCATGGGATTTCTCCATGACGGGCGCCTGGAGCCTCTCTCCGGACTTCAACCCGTCATAGCCCCCAAACCGCCCTCTCACTCTCGCCACGGGGCAGACC
>JBARWY010000085.1:0-22332 GCA_049647065.1 Devosia sp.
CTCCCCGCCCGATACGATTTCCTGCACGTCGAAGCCATAGAACCGGATCAGCCAGTCGGCCTGGTACAGCCGATGCTCGCGCATCAATGGCGGCGCCTTGAGCGGCAGGCGTGAACTGGCATCGGGAATGGGCGAGAAGGCCGAGTAATACACCCGCCGCAGCTTGTAGCCGGAATAGAGCCCGGCGGCGCGGTTGAGGATCGCGCTGTCATCTGCGGCATCGGCGCCGACGATCATCTGCGTCGATTGGCCGGCCGGCGCGAATTTCGGCTTTGTCGCCTTGGACTTCTTGTCCGGCTCGGCCTCGTCCAGCTTGCCGCGCACCCGGGCCATGGCGGTGCGGATTTCACTCGGCTTCTTCTCCGGCGCCAGCGTTTCGAGCCCGAAATCGGTCGGCATCTCGATATTGGTCGAGAGCCGATCGGCCCAGCGACCCGCCTCGGCCAAAAGGTCCGGCGCCGCATTGGGGATGATCTTGAGGTGGATGTAGCCGGCGAAATGGTGGTCCTGCCGCAGCGAGCGCGCCACCCGAACCAGCTCCTCCATGGTATAATCCGGCGAGCGGATGATGCCCGACGACAGGAACAGCCCCTCGATATAATTGCGTTTGTAGAAGTCGAGGGTGAGCTTCACCACTTCCTCGACGCTGAACCGCGCCCGCGTCACATTCGATGACGAACGGTTGACGCAATAAATGCAGTCATAGACGCAGAAATTGGTCAGCAGGATCTTGAGCAGGCTGATGCAGCGCCCATCCGGCGCATAGGAATGGCAAATGCCGCTCCCCTCCGTCGAGCCGATCCCGCCCGTCCCCGCGCTGTTGCGCTTTTCCGAGCCGCTCGATGCACAGGACGCGTCATACTTCGCCGCATCGGAGAGGATCGCCAGCTTGCGACGCAAAGTCAGCGCGGTCATCGTTGTTCCCTTTATGTTCACTTAAGGGATAACGCATGGCGCGGAGTTGGCGCATGTAAAAATGACAGGTGACGCGGATTTGTGATCAGCGCCTCGATCACCGTTCAAAAATCGACACCAGTCTGTCGGTATTGTCTACCTGCACAAGCGCCGCGCAGTCCTCTACATCTCAGTCAACACGGCGCGTCACAACCCACGCCGCTTCAGGAGACACGAAAATGACGCTCGAACTCGGAGGCATCCATCACCTCACGGCGGTCACCGCCGAGGCGAAGAAAAACCTCGCATTCTATACCCAGACCCTGGGCATGCGGCTGATCAAGAAGACGGTCAACCAGGACGACACCACGGCCTATCACCTGTTCTATGGTGACGGCGTGGCCTCGCCCGGCGCGGACCTTACCTTCTTCGATTTCGACGCGGCCCGCGAGCAGCGCGGCAATCACACGGTGAGCCGCACCGGCCTGCGCGTCGATAGCGAGGACAGTCTCAACTGGTGGAAGAACCACCTGCAGAACAACAATGTCGGTACCTCGGCCATCAAGGAGCGCAATGGCCGCCTGTCGCTCGATTTCGAGGACTTCGAGGGCCAGCGCTTCCGCATGGTGATCGATGAGGCCAACAAGGTCGTGCCCTGGGCCAAGTCGCCCGTGCCAGCCGAGCGGCAGATCATCGGGCTGGGTCCTATCTCCATGGCCGTGCCGCGGCTCGACCGCACCGAAGCCGTGCTGACGCAGGTAATGAACATGCGCAAGGTCCGCTCCTACCCCGCCGCCAATGGCGTTGCCGAAACCCATGTCTTCGAGATGGGCCCCGGCGGCCCGGGGGCCGAGCTGAACGTTGTTGTCGACCCTAGCCTGTCCCCGGCCCGTCCCGGCGCCGGCGGCGTCCATCATGTCGCCTTCCGCACCCCGGACCAGGATAGCCTGCGCGAGTGGATCAAGCGGGTGAACGATGTCGGTATCCGCTCCAGCGGCGAAGTCGAGCGCTTCTACTTCACCTCGCTCTACTTCCGTGAGCCCAGCGGCATCCTGTTCGAGATCGCCACCGACGTACCGGGATTTGCGGCGGATGAGCCGATGGAGACGCTTGGCGAAAGTCTGGCTTTGCCACCGTTCCTCGAAGGGCGTCGGGCGAGCATTGAGGCTGGGTTGAAGCCGCTGGTCTAGCGCATCAGGCCGCCACACCCACCGCTTCTCCCTCCCTTATGGGGAGGGAGAGCGAGATAGGACTTAGCGTTTGCTAAGTCCGTTATCGAACCGGGTGGGGTGCGAGAGCCCCGATATCAGGGCCAACCCGCCCCCACCCTCGATCCCTGCCCGCGAGGGGGAGGGTGTCGACTGGAAGCACAGTACTCGCAATCTACTCACACACCTCGCCACTCGCGCTGCTGTCGCACGGATCGGTATCCGTATCCGGCTTCAACAAACTCGCGGCGTCCACCAGTTGGATAAACTCCGCCCGATAGCCGCTGTCATCCGCGCCCTTGCCTGAGCGGGCCAGCGTCTCGACCTCGTCCCAGTCCATAGCCGAACCGTAGTCCGAGCCCCTGAGTTTCTGGCCGAAGGCGGCCACGGCGGCTGCGAAGCGCATGTCGTCGCTGATATCAGCAATATCGCCGTAGACCAGGTCCGCGGTCACTGGCTGCTCGATGAGCTGGCTCACGTCACTGTCAGGCAGCTTGTAGCGCATCTTGAGGAAGGCCAGTTCGCCACCGGCAATCGGCGTCTCGGTCGTCTGCCCGTAACGCAGCGGATCGACCAGTTCGGCGCCAGAACCGACCGGGGTAATCTCGTAGATCGCCGTCACCGTATGGCCCGCGCCGATATCGCCGGCATCCACCGCATCATTGTTGAAATCCTCGCGGCTCAGCGCGCGGGTTTCGTAGCCGATAAGGCGATATTCGCTGACCATGGCCGGGTTGAACTCGACCTGGATTTTCACGTCCTTGGCGATCATGTCGAGCGTGCCGCCCATTTCCTCGACCAGCACCTTCTGTGCCTCGCGGAAGCTGGAAATATAGCTGGCATTGCCATTGCCGGTCTGCGCCAGCGCCTGCATCGTCGCATCGTCCAGATTGCCGCGACCGAAGCCGAGCACGGAAAGCGTCGTGCCGCTGTCGCGCTTGCCCTTGATGAAGGTCTCAAGGTCCTGGGGATTGTCGATGCCGACATTGAAATCGCCATCGGTAGCGAGGATCACGCGATTGGTGCCACCGGCCACCTTGGCCTGTTCAGCCAGCCGATAGGCCAGCTCGATACCCTCTGCGCCGGCCGTGCTGCCCCCGGCGGCAAGCTGGTCGAGCGCGCCGAGGATTTTCGCCTTCTCGGTCGCTGCGGTCGGCTCCAGCACGACGCCGGCCGAGCCGGCATAGACCACGATGGAAACCGTGTCATTGGCCGATAGCTGGTCGACCAGCAGGCCGAAGGCGCGCTTCAGCAGCGGCAGCTTGTCCGGCTCATCCATCGACCCGGAGGTATCGATCAGGAATACCAGGTTGCTCGCACTGTCCTCGCCTGCCTCGGGCACATAGCCCTTGATGCCGATATGCAGCAGCTGCGTCTTCGGGTTCCACGGCGTTGGATAGACCGCCATGGTGGGCTTGAACGGTTGTGCGGCGCTTTCGGCGGTTGGGTAGTCATAGGGGAAATAGTTGATCAGCTCCTCGATGCGGACGGCATCGGGCTCGGGCACATAGCCATCTTCCAGCTGGCGCCGGACATAGGAATAGCTGGCCGTGTCGACATCGATCGAGAAGGTCGAGACCGGTTCATCGGCCGCCACCTTGAGGCGCTGCTCATCGAAGCTGGTGAATTCGTCGCCGCTCGGCTCGGTTGGCTGCAACATCACCGACGGCATCGGTGCCGGCGAGGGCATATAGAGCGCGTCGCTCTCCATCATGGCCCCGGCCGGCGCCGCTGACTGCGCCTGTTGCGGCACCACGATTCCGCTATTGCCCCCAACCAGCGGCGCGGCCTCACGTGCCATTTCGGTGTCCATCATGGCGTTATCCATCGGCGCTGGCTCCGGCGCGGCGACGGCGAGATCCCGGTCGGGGCCAGCTTCGACGGTCTTGGTGGCAGTCGCAGGCGCGGTAACCGGCGCTTCAAGCTCTTCGGTAGCCACAGCCTCGGCCGGCGGCTGGTCGACGATCACCTGGCGACGCACCGCCACATCGGCGGGCGTCATCGATGTCGATGTATAGAGCTGGTAGCCGAGCGGCAGGACCAGCAGGGCTATGGCGGCAGTGCCGATGGGGAGACGCATGTCCATGATCGATTTCCCTTTCCAGGAAGTGACTATGGACGTGAGACGCTGGCCCCAATTGTTTCCTTGGGGCGCCGTTTCGGTTTTTTTCTGCGCTGCCTCGAACGCCGCCATGCCGGCCGCCAGCGCGCGCTTTTTCGCATCGGCGCGCGGACCGGGGGCGTTGCCGCCCTTCAGCCCGTTCAATGGATCGTCATGCATCTCGTCATTGCTCATAGCAGCCCCCTCAGGGTCTTGCGTGCCTCGTGGACATGCCAGGAGACCGTGGCCTCCCTGATGCCCATGATGTCGGCCGCCGCCGCATGGGAAAGGTCCTCCGCATAAACCAGCAGCACCGCGTCGCGCTGCTTTTCCGGCAGCTGCCGCACCGCCGTCCAGAGCTGGCGGCTAGTGGCGGCTTCCTCCTGCTCTGCCGGCTGCTCGTCCGGCGTCACCTCGGCATAGGCATCGGCATATCTGCCGCGCCGTTTGCCTGCCCTTTGCATGTCGCGCACCGCGTTGAGCGTGATGCGATAGACCCAGCTCGAAAAGGCGCTGCGTCCGTCAAAGCCTGATATGGCGCTACCCAGCTTGACGCATACGTCCTGGGCAATGTCTTCGGCATCGGCGCGGTTGCCGCACCATTTCCAGGCCGTGCGGTGGATCAGGTCATAGTGATCCTCGATCAGCTCACCGAACGCCTCTGCATCACCATTCTGGGCACGCACCACCAGCGCCCGCGTCACCGCGTTCGCTGCATCTATTGGTACTGCGGCAGTCAGTCCCATCACGCGAGCATGCACCCGTGCTTACCTCTGGGGTCATTGTAGTGATAAGACGTCTCAACGCTCCCGGTCCTTGGGTGCTTTGCGCAGATTTTTTGTTTGAAGGCCGATTCGATGGAAGAACCCAAGCTCAGCCCCTTCGCGCCGACCAAGGGACGCATCGTTTTGCTGGTTCTGGGCGCTATCCTGGTGCTGATAGCCATTTCAACCGCCATGGGCGGGCTGTCCTCGTATCAGGAGCTCAAGGACGCCAATACTGCCGCCAAGGAAGCCGAAGCCGCGGCGCCAATGGAAGCCGACACCGCGGTCGAATAGCTAGGCCGCAAACACCTGCGGTACCGCCTCGGCGATAAACCCGCCACCCCAGACTTCCGACGTCGCCGTGTCATCCGCATAGAACACGCAGGCCTGCCCCGGCGAGATGCCGTATTCGCCTGATACCAGCGTCACATAGACACTGTCGCCCTGCATCTGGATCACCGCCGGCTGCGGCCCGCGCGTCGAGCGGACCTTGACCTCGACCGGAGCACCGTTCCCCGCCGAGAGCTCGGCCAGCGGCTTTGCCCCGAGCCAGTTGACGTCGCGCAACCGAACCGTATGGGTCTTGAGCGCCTCGCGCGGGCCGACGATGACGCGGCCGGTCTTGTGCTCGAGCTTGATCACATAAAGCGGCTCGCCCGCGGCGACACCCAGGCCCTTGCGCTGGCCGACGGTGTAATTGACGATCCCCTCGTGCGTGCCCAGCACCCGGCCGTCGAGATGCACGATCTCGCCGGTCGCCACCGCCTCGGGATGCATCTTGCGGATGATGTCGGCATACTTGCCCTGCGGCACGAAGCAGATGTCCTGGCTGTCATGCTTTTCAGCGATTTCGAGCCCCATGTCGCGGGCCAGCTCGCGCACCTCGGCCTTGCCCATGCCCCCCAGCGGGAAGCGCAGAAAATCGAGCTGGCTCTGCGTGGTGGCAAACAGGAAATAGGTCTGGTCGCGTTCGGCATCGACCGGGCGGAACAGCTGGCGGCGGCCATCGTCGCCGAGCCTTGACTGCACATAGTGCCCCGTGGCCAGCACGTCCGCGCCGAGGTCGCGCGCCACCTCCATAAGGTCAACGAACTTCACCGACTGGTTGCAGGCGATGCACGGCACCGGCGTCTCGCCCTGCTGGTAGGCATTGGCGAAGGGTGCGATGACCGAGCGCTTGAAGCGCTCTTCATAGTCGAGGACGTAATGGGGGATGTTCAGCGTCGCCGCGACGCGGCGCGCGTCGTGGATATCCTGCCCGGCGCAGCACGCGCCCTTGCGATGGGTGGCTTCACCATGGTCGTAGAGCTGGAGCGTAACGCCCACAACGTCATAGCCCTGGCGGGCAAGCAGGCCCGCAACGACCGAGGAATCCACGCCCCCCGACATCGCGACGACAACGCGCGTGTCTTCGGGACGCTTGGCGATATCAAGCGAGTTCAGCATCATTTCCTGTATCCGGTTGGGTTCAAGGGCCAGCGGACGAATTCGAGTTCGGGCTTCTACGCCTTTCCCCCGATCCCCGCAACATTTGCCCGGCAGCTTTTGCCGCCCCGCCTTCGCCTGGCGAAGAGCGGACGCCGCGCCGTCTCCGCAAGCGATTGAATCGAAACGGGTTTCCACTCCCAATCAAGTTGGCACTCCGCTTGCATTGTCTGTGTCGGATTAGTCTCATTTGTTTGCGGGGCCGCTTTCGTGGCATCACACCTGACCGTTACCACCCCCACTGCTGGCATCAGCAGCAAGAGCCCGAACGCGCCGGCCGGCGCCGAGAGCGGCGAAGGCGCAACGGACGCTTTTGCCGCCCTGCTCGGCACCGCCGCGCCGCAGGGCACGGAACCGGCTCGCACCTCGGCCTCCACTACGGACGTGAACCTTGGCAACCTGATCGACCTGTCGCTCGGCTTCGGCGAGGAGGGCACAGGCGGCAGCGAAGACCCCGAGGCTATCGCCGCCGTGATCGACGCCGTCGTGCCGTTCCAGGAGACCATGGAAGCCGTTCCGGCCCTCACCGACATCGCCGAAACGCTGGCGGATCTCCAGGCCCGGCTCGAGGCCGGAGAACCGATCGATCCCGAGACGCTGAAGCAGCTCGAAGCCGCACTGACAGATCTGGCCGCCGCCCTCGACATCGACCTCGCTGCGCTGCCCTCGCTCGATGACCTGACGGCCCTCGTCACCGACATCCAGCCCGACGATACCAGTTTCGCCGCCCGCCTCACGGCGGCATTCGGGCCGCTTGCCGAAACCCTGTTCAGCGGCTCGGCCGAGGCTGACGCCGGAGCGGAACTCTCTTCCCTTCTCAAATCGGTCGGCGACAAGCTTGCCGCACTGCTGTCGGCGCTCAACAGTGGCGAGCTTGAATCCGACCAGCTGGCCCAGCTCGAACTGGCTGCCAATGCCGATGCCGAGCTCGAGGCCGCGCTCGCCAAGCTCCTCAAGCCCGCCGTGACCGTCGACACCAGTATTGCGGCCCCGGCTTTGGCCGCGCCCGAGCTCAAGCTCACCGAAACGGCCCTGACCGGCAAGACCAGCGCCGACAGCGCGGCTGCCTCCGGCGACACCGCGACGGCGGACGCCGCTCCGATCCGGGCCGATGACAGCGACGGCGCCTCAGACCGTGGCAACGACTCGAGCGCGCAGGACCGCAAGCCGGTCGAACAGCGCCCGGCAGCTGTCGCCGCTGCCATCGACAAGCAGCCCGAACCGCAGAACCCAACCCAGGCCGCACCGGCTGCCCGCGTCGATGTCGTGGCGGCCCCGCGCGTCGTTCAGGCCGGCTACCAGACCAGCCAGCAGCAGCTCAATCTGCCCCAGCTCGCTTTCGAGTTGGTCCGCCAGGTCAATGACGGCAATACGCGCTTCCAGATCCGTCTCGATCCGCCCGAACTCGGCCGCATCGACGTCAAGCTCGACATCGACAAGTCAGGCCAGGTCAATGCCAGGCTGACCGTGGAAAAGGCCGAAACCCTCGACCTGATGCAGCGCGACCAGAAGGGCCTGGAACGCGCCCTGCAGCAGGCCGGTCTGGACGGCGCCAAGACCAATCTGGAATTCTCTCTCAAGCAGAACCCATTCAGCGGCCAGCAGGGCCAGGATGGCGGCAATGGCCGCAATCCCAGCTTTGGTGACGAGGCGGCGGCCGATGCCGACGATACCCCGCCGCCCACCGTCAACCTCTACCGCGGCAGTCTCAGTGCCAGCGGTGTCAACATCATCGCGTAAGGAGTAGGTGTCATGGCAGTCAACTTCGTTTCCGGCACGAATACCAGCCAGATGGCGAACTCGCGCTCGACCATCGCGGACAATTTCGACACGTTCCTGAGCATCCTGACTACCCAGCTCAAGAACCAGAACCCGATGGACCCGCTCGATACCAACCAGTTTACCGCACAGCTCGTGCAGTTCACCGGCGTCGAGCAGCAGCTCAAGACCAACGAGTTTCTCGAGACCCTGATGCTGTCGGGCCAGAACACCGCCAAGTCCGACGCCGTATCCTATATCGGCAAGGAAGTGACATCCTCGGGCAAGACGGGCGAGCTCAGCGGCAGCAATGCTGCCTTCTGGGCCTATAGCGCCAATGCCGCTGCTGCCAACGCCACCATCACCATCAAGGAT
Source organism: Devosia sp. (assembly GCA_049647065.1). Lineage (GTDB taxonomy): Bacteria > Pseudomonadota > Alphaproteobacteria > Rhizobiales > Devosiaceae > Devosia. The sequence continues at coordinate 8,586 of JBARWY010000085.1, forward strand.
GCCAAGGGGCAGACGGTCTATAACAAGACCGGCCCCCTCCCCATCGGCCCCGGAACATTCCGCTGGGACGGCAAGGGCACCGATGGCACCATGAAGCCGAACGGCCTCTATACGATCGACATCCAGGGCAAGGATGCCAATGGCAAGGACGTCAAGATCAGCACGGCTTCGATCGGCATCGTGACGGCGGTGGACTTCACCGGCGACGTGCCGGTCCTGACCATCGGTACGCGTCAGGTCTCCATCACCGACGTCACCGACGTGCGCATCCCCGACGTCACCGCCGAGCCCGATCCCGATGCCGATCCCGACGAGGACGACGAGACGACCGCCTGAGGCATCTCCCGACCGCCATTTTACACCCCCGCCGAGGCGGGGGTGTTCTGCTTTGGGCACCTCAAATCAATGCCTTGAAATCCAAGACCATTCTTAACCTGTTGTAAGTTTCCCCTTAGTCGAATTTTAAGGCCGTTGGCCTACTCTCTTCCTCATATGGTCAGGTTGAGTAGAGAGTAAAATGACCGTACAAATGCGTCCTCGCGTTAAGTACGTTATCGGTCCGGACGGAAGTCCGCTCACGATCGCAGATCTTCCCCCCGCTAACACGCGGAGGTGGGTCATCCGCCGCAAAGCCGAAGTCGTCGCTGCTGTGCGCGGCGGGCTGCTCAGCCTCGAAGAGGCCTGCGACCGCTACACCCTGAGCGTCGATGAATTCCTCAACTGGCAGGCCGCCATCGACAAGCATGGCCTTGCCGGTTTGCGGACTACCTGGATCCAGCACTACCGCGAAGGTTAGTCGCTGGCGTCAGACGAGTTTCAAAGCCCGCCGGGAATGCCCGGCGGGCTTTGTGTTGTCTGGTGGGTTATCGCAGCTAAGGCGGTGGTTGCCGACAGTCTGCTTTGATCGGCCCGTGGGAGCGAAGCGGCACTCGGGCAAAAGGATGCGAACTGGCAGACCGCGGGTCGGCTTCCAGGCCGTCTGGTCGGCGGCCGATCATCCTCCCGGGCGGATGTTGTGGTTGACGTGGAACAGATTGTGCGGGTCGAACTTTTGCTTCATGGCGGCCAGCCGCGGGTAGTTGGCGCCAAAAGTTGCCCTTATCCGTGCTTCGCCTTCATCGGCCATCATGAAGTTGGGATACGCACCCTCGAGATTGTGTGGGTGAACCGCTTGCCAGTAGTCAGTCGCCCAGGTCTTGATCCCGGCTGCATCGGCCGCATCCGGACTGACACCGACAATCACCATTGACCAGGTGGCGTCGCGCGTCGACCAGGCGGTTTCGTCCCGTTGCTTGCGCTGCACCTGCCCGTCGATTGGGTAGAGATGCATGCAGGAGAACACGTTGCCATTGGTCGCGTGCTCGATATGCGCAGCAATCGCCGCGTCTGGCAGGGTCTTTACGAAATCGCCCTTCCAGTACCACTGCATGCCTGTGGGATAGAACGGATCGAACATGGACTGCAGGGCGGGATAGGGAATTGACGCAGCCCAATCGATGATCGGCTTGGGGAGCTCGGCACGGATGGCGTTGACCGCCGCTTCACCGCCGACGCCGTTGTGGGCGACAAGCAGCACGCACATGCGCTTGTTCCAGTGCTCCTGTGGGAACGGATCGGTGCCAGGTACCGATTGCAGTCCGAGGAAAACATAGAAGTCGTCAGGCGCCTTCGCCTGGAAGTCACGGTACCACCGCATCACCGCCCCAGCATCTGCCATCTCGAAGACGATCGGGCCTCCATAGAGGGTCTTGGCGGGATTGGTGCGGAACAGGAAGCTCGTCACTACCCCGAAATTGCCGCCCCCGCCGCGAAGCGCCCACAGGAGGTCAGCATTCTCGGTTTCGCTGGTGGTCACGAAGGTGCCGTCAGGTAACACCACGTCGGCCTCGATGAGATTATCGGCCGCAAGTCCATACTGTCGGCTCAGATAACCATGCCCGCCCGATAGCGTCAGGCCCGCGACGCCCGTGGTCGAGATGATGCCAAATGGAACCGCCACGCCGAAGGCGTGTGTGGCATGGTCTACTTCGCCGGTGGTGCATCCCGGCCCCACCCGGACTGTGCGGCCCTTGGGGTCGACACGCACGCCACGCATTTCGGAGAGGTCGATAACCAGACCGTCGTCGACACTGCCCAGGCCCGGGCCGTTATGCCCACCGCCCCGAATGGCGAGCGGGAGCTTGTTCTCGCGACCGAAATTGACGCAAGCGATGACATCGCCGACATCGGCACAGCGCGCGATGATCAGCGGCCGCTTGTCGATCATCGCGTTGTACAGCTTGCGGGCCTCATCGTACCCGGCGTCTCCAGCCCGGATCACCGGGCCACGTAGTTGGCTTGCCAGCGTGTCGACATCGATCATTCTGCGCCTCCTCCATTGAGCTGGAAAGAAGAGTAGGCCGGTCGGTGACGCGCCGAAATGGCAGATCGGCTCAATCCTTTGCTCGACCGTGCAAGTCAAAGCCGAAGTAAATGGCAACAATGCTGCCATTTTACATCCAGTTGAAGGGTGATCGGCGTCTCAAATCGGGCGTCCCTTGTATGGGTCGGCGTCGACGCATAATATCGACCATGCCTTCCTAGAGGGGTGGCGCGATGGATGTACTATCCGATGTGCTAAGAGTAGTGCGCCTTACAGGCGCAATCTTCTTCGACAACACCTTCCACGATCCATGGGTGGTGGAAACGCCGCGCGCATCGGTGATCGCCAGCAAGGTCATGCCGCACTCGCAGTATGTCTTCTCGTTCCACACGCTCCTCGAGGGTTCGTGCTGGGCGGAAATGATCGATGGCTCGGCACAACCGATGCGTCTCAACGCCGGCGACGTTATCGTCTTTCCTCTGGACGATGCCCACGCCTTTTGCTCGACGATCGGCATGCGGGCCGAACCTGACCTCGCGGTCTATATCCGCCCCGTAGACCGGCAACTGCCTTACATCCTCAACGAGGGCATCGGTCCAAACGGCTGTCGCTTCATTTGCGGCTACATCGGCTGCGATATCCGCCCCTACAACCCCTTTATCACATCCCTGCCGCGCGTTCTGCATGGCCGCGCGGCCGCCAGCGGCTGGCTGTCCCATCTGGTGCAGCACGCCGTTTCGGAAACGGAGAACCGGCATGCAGGCGGCGAAACGGTACTGGCAAAGCTGGCGGAGCTCATGTTTGTCCAGGTGATCCGCCAGTATGCCAATGAGCTGCCATCGGAGTCGCGCGGTTGGCTTTCCGGCTTGCGCGACCCGCAGATTGGCCGAGCCCTATCCCTTGTGCACGCGAGGCCGGCGAACGATTGGACCATCGAAGCCCTGGCAACCGAGGTTGGGATGTCCAGGTCCGCCTTTGCCAAGCGGTTCGCTCACTATTCCGGGGATTCTCCCATGCAGTACCTTGCCAGGTGGCGGATGCAACTTGCCGCACGCCGACTGGAGAACCCTCAAGTCAGCATCGCGCAGGTGGGCGTCGAAGTCGGCTACGACTCGGAAGCGGCATTCAACCGGGCCTTCAAGAAGGTCATGGGGGTCCCGCCTGGAACGTGGCGGCGGGGCCGGAGCAACGATGAAGCGGATACGCCTGCGCATTGACTGCCGCTGATTGGCAGCGTTTTGGATGGCGCGCCTAGGTGCGGAACGACCTAAAATGGGGTCGAAAGCGGTGGGTGCACGCCGAGCCGTCCCCTACGGCGTTTCCGGCGCCATCCACCGCGCCCCGGCCTCCCGGCTCATCAGCCGCTCATAATACTCCGCCACTGCGGGCAGTTCCCTCTTCTCCGCCGGGATCGACATCCACCGGTGAACCGACAGGCCCAGCGCGATATCGGCGATGGAAAAACCGGCCCCGATATAGCCGGTGCTCGCGCCCGTCAGCGCCGCCTCGAGGATTTCCATCCTGGCTGCCCACTTTGCCATCGAATCCGCTACCTTGGCCGGGTCGTCATAGCCCGGCGTCTTGCGGATCAGCGCGTTGACGGCATAGCCCCATGGCGGGTTGAGTTCGGCCGCCTGCCAACCCAGCCACTGCAGCGCCAGCGCCCGCAATTCGAGCTGGTCGGGCAGCAGCCGGCTTTCGCGTTCGGCGAAATAGATCAGGATGGCGTTGCTTTCCCAAAGTACGAACTCCCCCTCGATCACAACAGGCACCTGCCCGTTGGGATTGAGCGCCAGGAACTCGGGCACCTGGGGATTGCGCAAGGGCATGCCCCAGTCTTCCCGTTCATAGCCCAGCCCCAGTTCGTCCAGCGCCCAGAGCACCTTGCGCACATTGATGGACGTCACCCGCCCCAGAACCCTCAACATCGCTTCACCCTTCCTTTACCCAGACCGGCATTTTCTGCCGGAATTCGCAAACTGCGACCAGTAGTTAAGACAATCTTTACCATCAGCTAGGTAATTTTTGCCCAGCGGCCATAACGCGCGTTGCGTCGGCATGGTTTTCCTTCAATCGAGTGCCGGCGTGGATAACTTTACCCAGCTGATCAACCGCATAGGCCTGCCGCGACTGGCCGCTATGGCGGTCGTCGCCCTCCTCATGCTCGGCTTCTTCGGCTACCTCATGATGCGGGCGCAGACCCCGAATCTGTCGCCGCTCTACACCGGTCTCAGCCTCGAAGACTCGTCGGCAATTGTGACCGAACTGCAGACGCTCAACATCCCCTTCGAACTGCGCGGCGACGGCGATACCATTCTCATCCCGCGCGACCAGATCACCACCACCCGCATGACGCTGGCCGGCTCGGGCCTGCCGCAGCGGGGCCAGGTCGGCTACGAGATCTTCGACGAGCAGTCGACACTGGGCGCCACCAGTTTCGTCCAGAACATCAACAATGTGCGCGCGCTTGAGGGCGAGCTGGCCCGCACCATCACTTCCCTGACCCGCATCAAGTCAGCCCGCGTGCACCTGGTGCTGCCCGAACGCGAACTGTTCCGTCGCGAGCGCACCGATCCGTCCGCCTCCATCGTGCTGTCGGTTCGCGGTGAACTGGCGACCAGTGAAATCCGCGCCATCCAGCATATGGTGGCCTCGGCCATCGAGGGCCTGACACCGACCCGCGTCTCGATCGTCGATGATCAGGGCAACCTGCTCGCTTCGGGCGGCGGTGACGACGAAGAGGGCGCCCTGGCCGGCGAAGCTGCCGAGCGCACGCTGGGCTTCGAAAACCGCCTGCGCACCCGCGTCGAGGACATGCTGGCCAATGTCGTCGGCGCCGGTCGCGCCCGCGTCGAGGTCAGCGCCGAGGTCGACTACAATCGCTCGACCACCACCCAGGAAACCTTCGATCCGGAAAGCCAGGTGGTCCGGTCCAGCCAGGTCCGCGAAACCGAGAACCTGACGGCCGGGGCCAACGGCCAGGTCACCGTGGCCAATGAGCTGCCCGGCGCCAGCCAGAATGCCGGTGCCGCCGGTGCCAGCGAACAGGGCACATCGAGCGAGGAAGTCACCAATTACGAGATTTCCAAGACCACCCAGACGGCCGTGACCGAAGCGGGCGCCGTCAAGCGCCTCTCCGTCGCGGTGGTGGTTGACGGTGTCTATGCCGCGGACCCCTCGGTCGGCACGGCGGTCTATACGCCCCGCTCCGCCGATGAAATTGCCCAGATCCTGACCCTGGTTCGCTCCGCGGTCGGCTATTCCGAAGCGCGTGGCGACAGCGTCGAAGTCGTCAACATGCAGTTCGCCGAGCGCCCCGAGCTTGCCGTGCCAGGCACCGACGGCGAGGGCGGCCTGCTCGACTTCACCCGTGACGACCTGATGAATGGCGCCGAGATGGCGGTGACCCTGCTCATTGCGCTGGCACTGGTCTTCTTCGTCATGCGCCCGCTGCTCAAGAAGGTCCTGACGCCGGAGACACAGCCGCTTGCTTTGCCCAGCGGTGCCGAACTCGGCCAGCATGGCGTGCTGAGCGCCGACGGCCACGTGATATCGGAGGAGCCCGAGGAGCACAGGGACAAGACTCCTGCCTGGGTCGCCAACGCCAAGTCGATGGGCGAGGCCCAGCTCCAGACCCTCAAGACCGTCGGCACACTCGTCGAAGAAAATCCCAAGCAGGCCGCGCTGATCGTGCGCGACTGGCTGGGTAGTGCAGCATAGCCATGGCAGTAGTTTCCCAATCCGCAGAAAAGCAGGACCTGCCGACATCAGTCGCAGTCGGCAAGCAGCTCGTCGTCGGCAACGACGAAACCAACCAGCGCGTGCTCAAGGGCGACGAGAAGGCCGCAGCCCTGTTGCTGGCGCTCGGCCCCGATTACGGCCGCCCCATCTTCGACGAGCTCGACGAACTCGAGGTCAAGCAGCTCAGCCGTGCCATGGTGCGCCTCGGGCCCATCACTCAGGAAATGCTCGACGACCTGATGATCGAATTCGTCACCACCGTCTCGTCCAACGGTTCGCTCTCGGGCAATACGGACTCCACCGAGCGCCTGCTGCTGAGCTTCCTGTCGGCCGACAAGGTCGACGCAATCATGGAAGAAATCCGCGGTCCGGCCGGTCGCAACATGTGGGAGAAGCTCTCCAACGTGCAGGCCGACGTGCTCGCCGCCTATCTCAAGAACGAATATCCCCAGACCATCGCGGTGGTGCTCTCCAAGATCGCCACCGATCACGCCTCCAGGGTTCTGGCCGTGCTGCCGGAAGAACTGGCGATGGACGTGGTGCAGCGCATGCTGGGGCTCGATCCGGTACAGAAGGAAATCCTCGAAAAGATCGAAACCACCCTGCGCACCGAATTCATGTCGACGCTGAACCATAGCAAGCGCCGCGACAGCCACGAGCAGATGGCCGAAATCTTCAACAGCTTCGATCGCCAGACCGAGGCGCGCTTCATCACCACGCTCGAAGAGCACAACCGCGATGACGCCGAACGCATCAAGTCGCTGATGTTCACCTTCGAGGACCTCGCCAAGCTCGAATCCTCCGCCATCCAGACACTGCTCACCAAGATGGACAAGAAGGAGCTGGCCATGGCGCTCAAGGGTGCCAACGAGCAGGTCAAGGAAACCTTCTTCAAGAACATGTCCGGCCGTACCGCCAAGCTGCTCAAGGACGACATGGAAGTCATGGGCCCCGTGCGCCTCAAGGACGTCGACGAGGCTCAGGGTCGCATGGTCTCGACCGCCAAGGACCTCGCCGCCAAGGGCGAGATTCTGATCATGAAGTCCAAGGCCGACGATCAGATGGTGGCGTAAATCATGACATCCGCCCCCGCCCGCTTCACCTTCGATCTGGACCTCGGCAAGCGCACGACGCCCCTTGCGCCGCCCGAGCCGACCATGCCCGAACGGCTGGTCGCCGAGCTGCTGGCCCAGGCGCGCGAGGAGGCCTTTGCCGAAGGCGTGGCTGCCGGCGAACGCAACGCCACCTCGATTGCCGCCCAGACCCTGGCCGCCGCGGCCGGAACGCTCGCCACCCAGAGCGCCGAAATGGCCAGCGCACTGGACGACGCCACCGCCCATGCCCAGCGCGAGGCCATCGAACTGGCCGCCAGCATCGGCCGCAAGCTGGCGCTGCACCTGCTCGCCCGCTACCCCACGGTCGAACTCGACGCGCTGATCGGCGAATGCATGCAGAGCCTCAATGGCGTGCCCCACCTGGTGGTGCGCTGCCATCCTTCGCTGGCCGACGGTATCAGAGACGTCGCCACCGCCCACATGCAGACCTCGGGCTTTTCCGGTCGGCTGGTGGTCATGGGCGACCCCGACCAGCGGCTCGGCGACGGGCGGCTCGAATGGGTGGATGGGGGGCTGGTGCGCGACATCGGCGCCATCGCCAAGGAAATTGACCTCAAGATTTCAGCCTATCTCGCTGCCCGCAGCGGACAGGCCAAGCAACAGGAGAGCGGCCATTGAGCGCTTCCGAACCGGGTGACGACGGCGTCACCACCCAGGATGAAATTTCCTTCGAGGAAATGCTGGCACCCGACCGTCCCGAAGGTCCGGAGGCCCATGTCGAGCGCAACGCCGCCGATCTCGAGGCGGTGTTTGACGTTCCCGTCCGCATCTCGGTCGTGCTCGGCCGCACCAAGATGCCGGTAAGCGAACTGCTGCGTCTCGATACCGGCACCGTCATCGAGCTCGACCGCCAGGTCGGTGAAGCCGTCGAGATTTTCGTCAACGATCGCCTCGTCGCCCGCGGCGAAATCGTGCTGGTGGAAAACAAGCTCGGCGTCACCATGACCGAAATCATCAAACCACAGTAAGGGAGGCCAGGATGCGTCTGCTCATCATCGGAACCCTCGAGGGCCAACTCAGCGAAGCCACCAAGATGGCGATGAACGGCGGGGCCAAGGTTGCCCATGCCCCATCCGTCGAGATCGCGCTGGCCGCTTTGCGCGCCGGCCGCGGCGCCGACCTGCTGCTGGTCGACGTGGTCATGGACATTGCCGGGCTCATCGCCGGGCTCGAAGCCGAACGCATCGCCATTCCGGTGGTCGCCTGTGGCGTCGAGGCCAATGCTGCGGCCGCCGTCAACGCCATTCGCGCCGGCGCCAAGGAATATATCCCCCTGCCCCCCGATGCCGAACTGATCGCTGCGGTCATCGCCGCAGTCGCCCGCGACAGTTCCGAATTCCTGTTCCGCGACCCGGCCATGGAACGCGTCGTCCGGATGGCCGACCAGATCGCCGGTTCCGATGCCTCGATCCTGATCACCGGCGAGAGCGGCACCGGCAAGGAAGTCATCGCCAAATATGTTCACTCGCGCTCCAAGCGCGCCAACAAGCCCTTCATCTCTATCAACTGCGCCGCAATCCCCGAGGCGCTGCTCGAGAGCGAACTCTTCGGCCACGAGAAGGGTGCCTTTACCGGCGCCATCGCCCGCCGCATCGGCAAGTTCGAGGAAGCCTCGGGCGGCACCCTGCTGCTCGACGAAATCAGCGAAATGGACGTGCGCCTCCAGGCCAAGCTGCTGCGCGCCATCCAGGAGCGGCTGATCGACCGTGTGGGCGGCAGCAAGCCGGTCCCCGTCGATATCCGCATCCTTGCCACCTCCAATCGCAACCTGGCTGACGCCGTGCGCGAAGGCAGCTTCCGCGAGGACCTGCTGTTCCGCCTCAACGTCGTCAACCTCAAGCTGCCCGCCTTGCGCGATCGCCCCGGCGACATCGCGGCTTTGTCCGAGCACTTCGTCGCCAAATACTCCAAGGCCAACGGCCTGCCGCCGCGCGACCTGTCACCCGATGCCCGCGCTGCCCTGCTCAAGGCGCCATGGCCCGGCAACGTACGCGAGCTGGAAAATACTCTGCACCGCGCCGTATTGCTGTCATCCGGCACCGTTATCGGCCCCGATGCGATAGTGCTACCCGACGGCATGGGGCTGACCGAAGCCGCCGCGACCAGTTCGCTCTCGGCCCAGCTCGCCCAGACCGCGGAAACCATGAACCGCGCGCTCGTCGGCCGCACCGTGGCCGATGTCGAGCGCGACCTGATCCTCGATACCCTCGATCACACCTTGGGCAACCGCACCCATGCGGCCAACATCCTGGGCATCTCGATCCGCACCCTGCGCAACAAGCTCAACCAGTATGCCGACGAAGGCACCAACGTGCCCGAGCCGGGCGACCGCCGCTCCGTGGCTTAGGGACCTAGATGACCGACCTGCCCACCATCGGCCGTCCTGCCTTCAAGATACCCACCCCGGCATCGGTCTTCGACCTGCTGCGCTCGGGCGATATCGCCCTCGCCGCTGGCGTCATGGGCCTCATCGTCATCCTCATCGTGCCGATGCCGGCCATACTGGTGGATCTGCTGCTGGCGATCTCGATCGTCTTCTCGGTGATGATCCTGATGACGGCCCTGTTCATTCAGAAGCCGCTGGAATTCTCGTCCTTCCCGACGGTGCTGCTGATCGCCACGATGCTGCGGCTGGGCCTCAACCTTGCCACTACACGCCTCATTCTCTCTGATGGCCACGAAGGCACGCACGCTGCCGGCCACGTCATCGAGGCCTTCGGCAACTTCGTTACCCGCGGCAATTTCGTCATCGGCATCGTCGTCTTCATTATCCTCGTGATCGTCAACTTCATCGTCATCACCAAGGGTTCCGGCCGTATCGCCGAAGTGGCCGCCCGCTTCAGCCTCGATGCCATGCCCGGCAAGCAGATGGCCATCGACGCCGATCTCAGCGCCGGCCTCATCGACGAAGACACCGCCAAGCGCCGCCGTGCCGAACTCGAGGGCGAAAGCGCCTTCTTCGGCAACATGGACGGCGCCTCCAAATTCGTGCGCGGCGACGCCATCGCCGGCCTGATCATCACCTTCATCAACGTTTCGGCCGGCATGCTGATCGGCATGATGCAGGAGGGCCTTTCCTTCCAGGAAGCCGGCAACGTCTACACCCTGCTCACCATCGGCGACGGCCTCGTCTCCCAGATCCCGGCGCTGATCGTCTCGACCGCGGCCGGTATCCTCGTCTCCAAGTCCGGCGTCACCGGCTCGGCCGACAAGGCGCTTTCCAGCCAGTTCACCGGCTATCCGCGCGCTCTGGGCATGTCCTCGGCCGTTATGGCCATGCTGGCCTTCCTGCCCGGCATGCCGATCCTGCCCTTCCTGGCCCTGGCCGGTGGCGTCGGCTACGTCGCCTGGCGTGCCGCCGGCACCAAGGACCAGAAGCACAGCCAGTCAGTTCTCGACCAGTTGATCAAGCCTGCCCAGCCGGGTGCGCCGGGTGCGCCCGGGGCACCGGCGGGCGGCGAAGCCCCGATCGCCGAGAGCCTCAGGATCGACGAGCTCAAGCTCGAGCTCGGCTACGGCCTGCTCAGCCTCGTCAAGGAAGACGAGAACGGCTCCGACCGGCTCACCGAGCAGATCAAGGCCCTGCGCCGCCAGCTCGCTATCGAGCTCGGCTTTGTCATGCCGCCGGTGCGCATCCTCGACAACATGCAGCTCGAACCCAACATCTATAAGGTTCGCATCAAGGAAGTCGAAGCCGGTATCGGCGAGATCTACGCCAACCAGCTCATGGTCATGGACCCCTATGGCAACCAGATCGAGCTGCCGGGCACCCACACGACCGAGCCGACCTTCGGCCTGCCCGCCACCTGGATCGAGCCGGCTCTGCGCGACGAAGCCGAGCTGCGCGGCCTCTCCATCATCGATCCGTCGACGGTCATCTCGACCCATCTCACCGAAGTCCTCAAGGCCAATGTTGCCGACCTGCTGAGCTACGCCAACGTGCAGTCCCTGCTCTCGGGCCTGCCCAAGGACCAGCAGAAGCTGGTGGAAGACATCGTCCCCGGCCTCATCTCGGTCTCGGGCGTGCAGCGCGTGCTGCAGACCCTGCTCAATGAACGCATCTCTATCCGTGACCTGTCGACCATCCTCGAAGGCATCGCCGAGGTCGCGGGCCCGGGCCGCTCGGTACAGACCATTGCCGAACACGTCCGCAGCCGCTTGGCCCGCCAGCTCTGCGCCTCCAATCTCGGCCCCGACGGCAACCTGCCGCTGCTGACGCTGGGCCCGCAATGGGAGCGTGACTTCGCCGAAGCCATGGTCGGCGATGGCGACAACCGTCACCTGGCCATGGCCCCCAGCCGCCTGCAGCAGTTCATCGGCGCCATCCAGACCGCCTATGAACGCGCCGCCCAGCAGGGCGAGCTGCCGGTGCTGATCACCTCCCCCTCGATCCGCCCGCATGTCCGCTCCATCATCGAGCGTTTCCGCCCGCAGACCGTGGTGATGAGCCAGAACGAGGTCCATCCCCGCATCCGCCTCAAGACCGTAGGCAGCGTCTGACCATGACCGATATCCCCCGGTTTCCCCTCCCCGACATCGTCCGCCGCCGCGCCGAGTCCGAGGGGTCGGGCGGGCGCGACTGGATCGAATCGCTCGACGCGACCTTGTCAGGGCTGGAGCAGGACTGGGGCCTGACCATCGGCCAGGCCATGCCGGGGGGCAGCGCGGCCTTCGTCGCCGAAGCCGTCGACGCGGCCGGTGATGTCTTCATCCTCAAGGTCGCGACGCCGGGTACTGAGGTGGGGCGGCAAGAGGCCGCTGTCCTCGCTGCCGCGGCGGGCAAGGGATATGCCCGTCTGATTCGCCATGACGCCGCGCGCGGGGCCATGCTGCTCGAACGCCTCGGCAGCCAGCTTCACCAGCACGAGATGGCCTACCGGAACAAGATCGATATCCTGTGCGGCACCCTGCTGGAGGCCTGGATGCCGGTTCCGCCTGGGTCTGCCTATGTGACCGGCGCCGACAAGGCCAACAGCCTTGCCATGATGATGCTGCGTCTCTCTCGGGAGCTGGGCGGCCCCTGCTCGCAGGCCGTGCTCGACATGGCCCTGATGTATTGCCGCGACCGCGCCGCCGCCTGGCGGCCCGAAAACGCGGTGCTCGCGCATGGCGACCCGCACCCTGCCAATATCCTCGAAGTCCCCGAATCCGACGGCCGGCAGTGGAAGTTCGTCGATCCGGACGGCCTTGCCATCGAGCCGGCCTATGATCTCGGTGTGCTGCTCCGTGGCTGGCATGAGGGCCTGGCGGGTCGCCACGCCCATGACATCGCCCGCAGCTATGCCCGCCACCTGACCACGCGCACCCAGGTACCCGCCGAAGCCATCTGGCAGTGGGGCTATATCGAGCGGGTTTCCACCGGCCTGCACCTGATGGAATTGGGCGAACTGGACAAGGGCCGCGAGTTTTTGACCGTGGCCGAAGCCATAACCAGTTGAGCCGGAGCGCCTGATGCCCTGCCGGATCTTTCTCGCGGGCCACATGGACGCCCCGCCCGAACGCCTGGCAGCGGTCATTCGCGCCCTGCCCGAGCACACAGGAGATGCTATCGAGCGGCCTGCCGCAGTCTGACTACTTCCCGAATTCCCGGTCGTGCACCGGTGCATCGAGGAGTTGTTCGTCGAGGCTTTCGCGATATTTGACGCACCCCCGCAGGAACTTCGGCCAGGGCGGCACGGCAATCTCGGCCGCGGGCTTGTCCGGCAGCAGCGCCCACATATCCGGGTGATGCCAGCACAACCCATGCCCGCTTTGGTCTCGGTGCTTGCGGATGGCAGCGCGCAAGGCCCGGGCCTCCGCAATCAGCTGTTCGCGCGTCAGGCCGTCGAGATCGTCGTCCATCAATGCGTCGGCAAGCCTGCCGGAGGCGTGGGCTGCGTGACCTCGGCCGCTTCCCTCGAAGTGTCGAGGCCGCCCTCCTCGCTCAACTCGCGCTCGGCACGGTGCCAGAACTCGTCCTCTCGGCCGACGGGCGAGCCTTCCTCCACCCAAAGCGCATAGGCGCGGTCGCGGATGTCATTTTCGTTTGGCGTGTGCATGCCTGCCTCCTCCAGTGAACCAGCCACAACGGCCGAGCCCGTGACTGGTTGCGGAACCGCGACGGCGGCGAAACGTTCCGCCCCCAGCCAACGAGGTGTCCCATGTACAAGCCAGCCGGTCACAACAGCCTCTCGCCCTATCTCATTGTCGATGACGCCCAGGTGACGCTCGATTTCATCAAGGCGGTCTTTGGCGTCGAGCCGGAAATGATCCATCGTACCGGTGACGGCGGCATCGGCCATGCCGAGATCCGCATCGACGACACTATCGTCATGGTTGGCCAGATGCCGGGTGGCGCCACCGGCGCCCATGTCCACGTCTATGTGCCTGATGTCGATGACAGCTTCGCCCGCGCCAGGGACGCAGGCGGCAAGGTGGTGCAGGAGCCCGTGCAGAAGGCCGATCCCGACAAGCGCGGCGGCATCACCGACAAGTCGGGCATCACCTGGTGGCTCGCCACGACCCAGGGCTTCAACAACGCCTAGCCACT
>JBARWY010000086.1:0-123173 GCA_049647065.1 Devosia sp.
GTCCTGTCGCGCGACAAGGCACGCCGCGAGGAGAGCTGGGGCAAGCTCGAAACAGCGTTCAAGAATAACGAGAAGGTCAACGGCACGATCTTCAATCAGGTCAAGGGCGGGTTCACGGTCGATCTCGACGGCGCGGTGGCGTTCCTGCCGCGCTCGCAGGTCGATATTCGTCCGATCCGCGATGTCACGCCGCTGATGAATGCGCCGCAGGCCTTCCAGATCCTCAAGATGGATCGCCGCCGCGGCAACATCGTGGTGTCGCGCCGCACGGTTCTCGAAGAGACCCGCGCCGAGCAGCGCCAGGAACTGGTGCAGAACCTCGAAGAGGGTCAGGTGATCGACGGCGTGGTCAAGAACATCACCGATTACGGTGCGTTCGTTGATCTCGGCGGCATCGACGGCCTGCTGCACGTCACCGACATCGCATGGCGTCGCGTGAACCATCCGTCCGAAGTGCTGACGATCGGCGAGACCATCAAGGTCCAGATCGTTCGCATCAACCACGAGAGCCACCGTATCTCGCTCGGCATGAAGCAGCTTCAGGCCGACCCGTGGGATGGCATCGAGGCCAAGTATCCGATCGAGGCCAAGTTCACCGGCCGCGTCACCAACATCACCGACTACGGTGCTTTTGTTGAACTCGAGCCCGGCATCGAAGGCCTGATCCACGTCTCCGAGATGAGCTGGACCAAGAAGAACGTCCACCCCGGCAAGATCGTCTCGACCTCCCAGGAAGTCGAAGTCGTCGTGCTGGAAGTGGATCCGGACAAGCGCCGCATCTCGCTCGGCCTCAAGCAGACCCTGGCAAACCCATGGGAAAGCTTCGCCGAGAAGTTCCCGGTCGGTTCGGTCATCGAAGGCGAAGTCAAGAACAAGACCGAATTCGGCCTGTTCATCGGCCTCGACGGCGACGTGGACGGCATGGTTCACCTTTCCGACCTCGACTGGCAGAAGTCGGGCGAAGTGGCCCTCGAAGACTACAACCGCGGTGACATGGTTTCGGCCAAGGTCCTCGATGTTGATGTCGAAAAGGAACGCATCAGCCTGGGCATCAAGCAGCTCTCCGCTGGCGAAGCATCTGCTGCCTCCGAGGCGGCTGGCGAAACCGGCGGCATCCGCAAGGGCGCTGTCGTGACCGGCACGGTCATCGAAGTCAACGATGGGGGCATTGAAGTCCGTATCGCGGACAGCGACATGACGGCCTTCATCCGCCGCGCCGACCTGAGCCGCGACCGCAACGACCAGCGCCCGGAGCGTTTCTCCAAGGGCGAAAAGGTCGACGCACGCGTCACCCAGTACGATCGCAAGACCTCGCGCATCCAGCTGTCGATCAAGGCACTGGAGATCGCCGAGGAAAAGGAAGCCGTCGCCAATTACGGTTCGTCGGATTCGGGCGCTTCGCTCGGCGACATCCTGGGCGCCGCCCTCAAGGACCGCGACACCAAGTAATTGGTTCTCGTGCAAATGATCAGGCCCGCGCTTCCCAGCGCGGGCCTTTTGCTTTTTAAGAACAGCATGAGGAACGCAATGCATTGGCGGGTTTTGACCACGCTTGACCTGCCGGCCGTCGAAGCGATCGCGGAAAAAGTGCATCCGACGTTTCCCGAGGACCTGGCGGTCTTCGCAGAGCGGCTGCGCCTCTATCCGGATGGGGCGCGCCTGCTGGAACTGGACGGCGTACCCTCGGGCTACATTCTCTCCCATCCCTGGCGGTTCGGGGCGATGCCGGCGCTCAATTCGCTGCTCGGGGAAATACCTGAGGATGCCGATACCTATTACCTGCACGACCTGGCCCTGCTGCCGCGGGCGCGGGGCACCGGAGCCGCGGCGATGATCGTCGGCGAAATCCTGCGCCATGCCAAGGCCAGCGGCTTTGCCGGCGTCAGCCTCGCGGCGGTCAACGGCTCGCTGCCGTTCTGGTACAAGCACGGCTTTCGTATCGTGGACGCACCTGATCTGACCGACATGCTCACGAGCTACGAGCCCGCAGCCCGTTTTATGACCAAGCCCTTCTGAGCTTGCCAAGCCGCAGTGCCGACCCTACTCGACTGCAAAGCCCAGCCACGAGGCCCCGATGACCGACCAGACCAATCCCGAGATGCCACGACCGGACGGCCATACCGTCATCGCCGCCGAGAGCTATCGCCGATCGCGCGGGCTGTGGCGCGTGCTGGCCTTTATCGCGCTGGCCCTGGTCGTCGTGGTGGCAGTCGGGCGCTTCGCCCTGCCGCAGGGCCCGGCGGGCGACCACGTGGCACGGCTGGTGATCGACGGGACCATTACCACCGACCGGGCGCGACTAGAGGCCATAGCGGACCTGGCAGAGGATGACGCCGTCAAGGCGGTGATCGTGGCCATCAACTCGCCTGGAGGCACCACGGCGGGCGGCGAGGAGCTCTACGAGGCGCTGGGCCAGTTGCGGGCAGCCAAGCCTACCGTGGCGGTGATTGGCGAGCTGGGGGCCTCTGCGGCTTATATGACGGCCATCGCCACCGACCACATCTTTGCCCGGCGGCTGTCGATCGTCGGCTCGATCGGCGTGCTGTTCCAGCACGTCAATGCCGGCAAGCTGATGGAAACCATCGGTGTCGATCTCGACAAGGTCGCGTCGGGGCCGCTCAAGGCCGAGCCGGATTTCAACGAGCCGCTGGACGGGGCGCCGCGCGCCTCAATCGCGGCGCTGGTCGATGACAGCTTCCAATGGTTCGTCGACGTTGTTGCCGAACGCCGCGGCCTGACGCGACCCGCCACTCTGGCGCTGGCGGATGGCCGGATCGTCACCGGCCGCGTCGGCCTGGAGAGCGGGCTGATCGACGCTATCGGAGGCGAACTGGAAGCCCTTGCCTGGCTCGAAACCGAGCGCGACGTGGCCGCCGATCTCGACGTGCGCACGGCCTGGCCGGAGCCCGATCAGGGCTTTGACCTCATCGGCACCTTCCTCAACGGACAGGCGCGCTCTGCACTCGGACTGCCGGAAGGACCCATCACGCTTGACGGGCTGGTCTCGCTTTGGCAGGTTGGCTCCGCTTCCTGAGCTAAGGGGAGGCGGCGGCCTGCCAACTGGAGCCAGGGATGATCAAGTCGGAACTCGTCGAGAAGCTCGCGGCGGAAAATCCGCATCTGTTCCAGCGTGATATCGAAAACATCGTCAATGCCATTCTCGACGAGATCGGGGATGCGATGGCGCGTGGTGACCGGGTCGAGCTGCGTGGCTTCGGTGCCTTTTCGGTCAAGAACCGCCCGGCGCGCGTCGGACGCAATCCGCGGACCGGCGAGCAGGTGGATGTGGGCGAAAAGTATGTGCCGCAATTCAAGGCCGGCAAGGAAATCCGCGAGCGGCTCAACCGCTCGTAACGGGGCCAGGGCTCCATAGGTTACCAGACGCATGGTCAACAGAATCGTTGGTTGGGTGATCCTCGTCCCGTTATGCTTGGGGCTGATCGTCTTCGCCCTGGCCAACCGCCATTTCGTCGTGGTCAATTTCAACCCCTTCTCACCGGTCGAGGGCGCGGTTGCGCCGGGCTACGGCGTGCCGCTGTTCGTCGTGCTCTATGTCGTGCTGCTGGTGGGCGTGCTGCTGGGCGGCACGGCCACGTGGTTCGCCCAAGGCCACCACCGCCGACGCGAGAAGCACTGGCGCCGCGAGGCCCATATGCTCAATGGCGAGCTGGAAAAGCTGCGCCGCAACCAGGGCCAGAGCGGATCGGGTCCGCTGGCCGAAGTCGATGATCTCCTGGAGCTGCGCTGAGCGAAGCCATGGCTGACCCAATCGTCATCAAGATTTGTGGCATCAAGACCTCCGAAATCCTGCAGACGGCCATCGAGGCCGGTGCGGATATGGTGGGATTCATGCATTTCTCGCGCTCACCACGCCACGCCACCATCGAGCAGATCGGCACGCTGATCTCGGAAGCGCGCGGACGCGTCGAAACCTGCGTGGTGCTGGTCAATCCCGATAATTCCTGCGTGGCCGAGGTCGCGGCGCTCGGCCCGGACTGGATCCAGTTGCACGGGCCCGAGACACCGCACCGCGTCGAGGCGATCCGCGCCGAGGCCGGCGTCGAAATCATGAAAGTGCTGCCCATCGGCTCGACCGAGGACGTGGCGCATGTAGCCGATTTTATCGAGGTTGCCGACCGCATCCTGCTCGATGCCAAGCCGCCCAAGGGGGCCGACCGGCCGGGTGGATTGGGCCAGACCTTCGACTGGGCGCTGCTCAAGGCGCTTGACCCGTCCATCCCCTTCATGCTTTCCGGGGGGCTGACGCCGCAGACCGTGGCCGACGCCATCCGGACCGTGCGCCCCTTCGGGGTCGACGTTTCCTCCGGTGTCGAGAGCGCGCCTGGCGTCAAGGACAAGCGGCTGATCGAGGCGTTCATCCGGAACGCCCGCGCAGCCGGCTAGCTTACCGCACCGGGGCTCCCTCGGCGCGCCGAGGGGTACCGAAAATGGACGGCATCAATTCCCTGCGCAATGGCCCTGACGAAGAGGGACGTTTCGGGATTTATGGCGGGCGGTTCGTTGCCGAAACGCTGATGCCGCTGGTGCTTGATCTGGAGCGTGAATATCGCGCCGCCCAGATCGATCCCGCCTTCAAGGCGGAACTCTCCGATCTTTCGGTGCACTATGCCGGGCGCCCCAGCCCGCTCTATTTCGCCAAGCGCCTGACCGAGCATCTCGGCGGCGCCAGGGTATGGCTCAAGCGCGAAGAGCTCAACCATACGGGCAGCCACAAGATCAATAATTGCCTGGGTCAGATCCTGCTTGCCAAGCGCATGGGCAAGACGCGCGTTATCGCTGAGACCGGCGCCGGACAGCATGGCGTGGCAACGGCGACGGTCTGCGCCAAGTTCGACCTGCCCTGCACCATCTTCATGGGCGCCACCGACGTCGAGCGGCAGATGCCCAACGTGTTGCGCATGAAGATGCTGGGTGCCGAGGTCAGGCCCGTGACGGCCGGCGCCGGCACGCTCAAGGACGCCATGAACGAGGCGTTGCGCGACTGGGTCACCAATGTCGACACGACCTATTACCTGATCGGCACCGCCGCTGGCCCACATCCTTATCCGGAGATGGTGCGCGACTTCCAGTCGGTGATCGGGACCGAGCTCAAGGAACAGTTCCAGGCGGCCGAGGGCAAGCTACCCGACGCGGTCGTCGCCTGCGTCGGCGGCGGCAGCAATGCCATCGGCAGCTTCCATGCCTTCCTCGATGACCCGTCCGTCGCGCTTTATGGCGCCGAGGCGGGCGGGCATGGCATCGACACCGAGAATGGCCATGCCGCCTCGATGACCGGCGGCCGTCCAGGCGTGCTGCATGGCAACCGCACCTACCTGCTGCAGGACAGCGACGGGCAGATACTGGAGGGCCACTCCATCTCGGCGGGCCTCGATTATCCCGGCGTCGGACCCGAACACGCGTTCCTGCATGACAGCAAGCGCGTTACCTACGCGCCGATCACCGACAAGGAAGCGCTGGAGGCATTCCAGCTCTGCACCCGCCTCGAAGGCATCATTCCGGCACTGGAATCGGCCCATGGGCTGGCCCAGGTGATGAAGGTCGCTCCCACCATGGGCAAGGACCAGTCGATCGTGCTGTGCCTGTCCGGGCGCGGCGACAAGGACGTCGAGAGCGTCGGCAAATATCTGGGGCTGCTGTAGTCATGTCGCGTATCGAAAAGCGTTTCGCCGAAGCCAAGGCCGCCGGCCGCCCTGCCCTCGTCACCTATGTCATGGCCGGCGATCCCGACCTCGCCACCAGTCAGGCGATCATGGAGGCCCTGCCGCAAGCCGGGTCCGACATCATCGAGTTCGGTATGCCGTTCTCCGATCCGATGGCCGACGGCGTGGCCATCCAACTGGGGGGACAACGCGCTCTTGCCGCCGGCATGACGCTGCGCGGCGTGCTGGACATGGTGGAGAATTTCCGCCGCAAGGACGAGACCACGCCAATCGTGCTGATGGGTTATTACAATCCCATCTACAGCTTCGGCGTCGACAATTTCATCGAAGCGGCCAAGCAGGCCGGGGTCGACGGGCTGATCATTGTCGACCTGCCGCCCGAGGAGGACGAGGAATTGTGCATCCCGGCGCTCAAGGCCGGCCTCAATTTCATCCGCCTGACCACGCCCACTACGGACGACCGGCGACTGCCCGCCGTGCTGAAGAACACATCGGGCTTTGTCTACTATGTGTCGATGACCGGCATTACCGGGGCGGTGATCAAGTCGCGTGCCGCGGTGGGCGATGCCGTGGCGCGCATCAAGAGCCATACCGACCTGCCGGTGGCCGTCGGCTTCGGCATCAAGACCGCCGAGGACGCCGCCGAGATCGGCAAACATGCCGACGGCATCGTGGTTGGCACAGTGCTGGTCGAGGCGGTGGCAAGGTCATTGGTCGATGGCAAGGCGAGCGACAAGACCGTCGCCGCCGTGCGAGACCTGGTGGCGGAACTGGCGGGCGGCGTCAAACGTGCAAGGGCATAACCGTCGCGGCGGTCTTAACCTCGCCGTGTTGCCCTGATAACAATTGCCACAATTGACCCCTAGCTGACGCATAGTCACTCCGCGAGGCGCGCCATGAACTGGATCGACAATTTCGTCCGCCCCAAAATCCGCTCCATCCTCGGCAACAAGCCGGCGATTGCGGAGAATCTCTGGGTCAAGGACCCCGAGTCGGGCGAGATGGTGTTCTATCGCGATCTCGAGGCGAACCAGTGGGTCGTGCCCAATTCGGGCTACCACATGAAGATCAAGCCGACGGACCGGCTCAAGACCTTCCTCGACGATGGCGCCTATGAACTGGTGCCGGTGCCTTCGGTCCCTGTCGATCCGCTGAAGTTCCGCGACCAGAAGCGGTATACCGACCGGCTTAAGGAAAACCGCGCCAAGACCGGGTTCGACGATTCTGTCATCGTTGCCACCGGCAAGCTGTTCGAACGCGACGTCACCGTCGCGATCCAGGATTTCGATTTCATGGGCGGCTCACTCGGGATGGCGGCGGGACAGGGCATCATCGTGGGCCTCGAAACCGCAGCCAGCCGCAAGACGCCGTTCGTGCTGTTCGTCGCCTCGGGCGGCGCGCGTATGCAGGAGGGCGTCTTGAGCCTGATGCAGATGCCGCGCACCACCGTCGCAGTGCTGCGCCTGCGCGAGGCCGGCCTGCCGTTCTTCGTCGTGCTGACCAACCCGACCACCGGTGGCGTCACCGCCTCCTATGCGATGCTAGGCGATGTGCACCTGGCCGAACCGGGCGCACAGATCGGCTTTGCCGGCGCCCGCGTCATCGAGCAGACCATCCGCGAAAAGCTGCCCAAGGGCTTCCAGCGCTCTGAATATCTCTACGAACACGGCATGGTCGACATGGTTGTGCACCGGCACAACCTGCGCTCGACCATCGGTTCGCTGTCGGCCATCCTGACCAAGGCGGAAGCCTCGGGGGCGCTGACCAGCACGGCACCGACCGTGGCGCGGACCAGCCTGCGCGACGCCGCAGTGGCGGCGGAAGGCGATGACGGCGACCTGGCGCCGATAAGCGCTGCACATGCCGAGTAGCGAGGACGCCCTCGGCATTCGGGGGCGTCGCACCACTCTTGCCCGGCTGTCGCATCGGCGGTAACTCATCGGTCCCACCAGCCGGACCGTTTCATGTCGCGCACCGATGCTATCCTCAAGCGCCTCTCGGCGCTGCACCCCAAGCTGATCGACCTTAGCCTCGATCGCATCCTGCCGCTGCTGGCGGCGCTCGGGAACCCGCACGAGCAGCTGCCGCCGGTAATCCATGTCGCCGGTACCAATGCCAAGGGCTCCACTATTGCCTATCTGCGGGCGTTCCTCGAAGCGGCGGGGCAACGCGTCCACGTCTACAATTCGCCGCATCTGGTGCATTTCAATGAGCGCATCAGGCTGGCCGGGAAGCTAGTGACGACGCGGCGGCTGAACGCCGCGCTGGAAAAGGTCGAGGCGGTCAATGCCGGCCGACCAATGACCTTTTTCGAGATCACCACCGCCGCCGCGTTCCTGCTCTATGCCGAGACGCCGGCCGACTACCTGCTGCTCGAAACCGGCATGGGTGGCACCTATGACACGACCAATGTGGTGGCTCATCCGCTGGGCGTGATCATCACGCCGGTCGATCTCGATCACCAGGCGTTCCTCGGCAACACGATCGGCGAGATCGCGGGCGAGAAGGCCGGCATCCTCAAGCGCGGCAGCAAGGCGGTCATCGGTCTCCAGCGGGAGGAAGGGCGTACGGTACTGGACCGTGCGGCACGACGGCTGAGTATAACCCCGATCTGGCAGGGGGAGGATTTCCACGGCAGCGCGCAAGATGGGCGGCTGGTCTATCAGGACGAGCAGGGCCTGCTCGACCTGCCGCCGCCGGCGTTGCTGGGGGCGCACCAGTTCGACAATGCGGCGCTGGCCATCGCGGCGGCGCGCCATTTCGGGCTGCCGGTGGACAGTGACGCCTTTGCTCGCGGCTTGCGGCAGGTGAGTTGGCCCGCCCGCATGACGCCGCTGCAGACCGGACCGCTGCGCGACCTGCTTGGCCGGGACGCCGAGCTTTGGCTCGACGGTATTCACAATGCCCACGGCGCGGAGGCGGTGGCTACAGCGTTGCGCGACCTGGACAGCGCCCGTCCGGCGCCACTGGTGCTGATCATGGGCTTGATGAATACCCGCGCACCAGCGGCCGTGCTGGCGCCGTTTGCCGGCATGGCGACAGAGGTCTTGACGCTGACCATCCCGGGCGAGGCCAATGCGCACAAGGCCGCCCATATCGCCGAGGAAGCGCGCAGGGCGGGCTTCGATGCCCGGCCGATGCGCTCGGTGGTGACGGCGCTCAAGGCGGCCGCGGCGATACCCAATGCCCGCGTGCTGATCTGCGGCTCGCTTTATCTCGCCGGCGATGTACTGGCGAAGAACGGCACGCCGCCGGACTAGTACTTCCCCTGCTCGCTGCCGACAAAGGGATCGACCGGGCTGGTGCCGGCAAAGCTGGCACGGCCCATGATGCATTCCAGCACGGCGGCCTGCAGGCTCTCGCTGGAGCCGTAGGCATTGACATAGGTTGGTACGCGCGGCGCGTCGTAGAGATAGTACGGGTAGCCGAACGAGATCATCAGCGTCGGGATATCGTGCCAGAGCCGGCTCATGGCGCCGAAGACCGAGCCGGTCAGTTTCATCCAGTCGAGGAAGATGCGGCTACGGGTGAGCAGGGTTTCCTCTGCGAAGAGATACAATACCAGATCGAAATTGCGCGGGTTCACATCCAGGCCGGGCGCATAGACCGTGACCTCGAAGCCTTCCGTCTCCAGCCGTTCAGGCAGGCTGAGCGGCAGGGGATGGGGCACGAAGGGCAGGATGACGCCGCCGGAATAGACCAGCACGCGCTTATGCTTTGCCGGCGACAACGGCAGCAGGTTTTTCACGTCCTTGACCAGGGTCGGCACACGCGCCGTCACGCCTTGAGCAAGGATGCGGCTTTCCTCTGAGGCGACAACGGCCCGTGCCGCGTCGAAACTGGGCTCGGAGCGATCGGATTTGTGCAGACCCAGCGCCGCCTTGAGCGCCAGGATGCGGGTCACGGCTTCATCGACCCTGTCTTGGCTCAGCCGGCCATCGGCCACCGCCTTGACCAGCCGCATCAGGTCGCCATTGGGATCGTCGGAGAACAGGATCACGTCGCAGCCTGAGATGATGACCTCGGGCAGTACCTCGTCGCGCGGGCCCCAGTCGCCCATGCCGGCCATCGGGGTAGCGTCGGACACGATGAGCCCGTTGAAGCCCAGTTCGCGCCGCAGCAGATCCTGATTGAGCACTTTGCTCAGCGAAGCGGGCCGGTAGGCTTCGGCGCCGGCATCGGGATCGAGTGCCCGCACGAAGGCGGGCAGCGCGATATGGCCGGCCATGACGCTCAGGACGCCTGATGCGATGGCCTTGCGATAGAGCCTGCCGAAGCTGGCCTCCCACTGCTGCATGGAGAGCGGATTGACGGTGGTCACCAGATGCTGGTCGCGGTCGTCAAAACCCTCGCCCGGCCAGTGCTTGACCGTGGCGGCGACGCCATTGGACTGAAAGGCCGCGATCTGGGCCAGCGCGTGGCGCTCGACCTTGTCGATATCGCTGCCATAGGAGCGGGTGCCGACAATGGCGCTGCGCCAGGCGGCGTTGATATCGATGACCGGCGTGAAACTCCAGTTGAGGCCCACAGCATGGGCTTCGCGCGCCATGATGGTAGAGATGGCCGTGGTCGCCTCGACATCGTCCACTGCCGCCAGCCCGAGCGGATTGGGCACCGTGGTACCGAAAGGCAGGCTCATGCGGCTGCCTTCGAGATCGGCGCTGACCAGCAGAGGCACGGCGCTCAGCGTGCCCAGGTCGCGCGCCAGGCTGATCTCGGCCGCCAGATCGGATGAATAGACCCGGGTAATGCCGCCAGGCCTGAAGCTGCGGACATTCTCGGCCACTTCGGCGGGCGCGCCGCGCTCCATCAGCACGAAGAGCTGGGCCAGCTTGTCGCGCGGGGTGAAGGCGTCCCTGGTGGCGGCAACCCAGGCAATGGCCTCGTCATCGAGGTTGAACGGAGCGGCAGAAAGGTCGATCGGGGCCAATTGGGCATCCTCCGGCAGTCTTCTTTTGCTCCTTCTTAGCAGGCGATTGGGGCAAAAGCAGCTATGAGCAGACGTGCGAAAGCGCCGCCTGTGCTGCGGTTGTCGTGTCGTCGGGGTTCGCTCATGGGTAGAGCGATGGTGGCGAGGCTTGCCTCGATCAATATTTAAGTGTGAGGCAATTGCCTCGCCACCATGCCGGGATGTCTAACAGGCCCGGTTCAGGCGCCGTGGCTTTCCAGCCATTTGATGAGCTGGACGCGCGACTGGCCGGCGCCAACCTTGAGATCGACCGGTTCGCCATTCTTGAACACGATCAGCGTGGGCATGGCGCGCACATTGTACTGCACGGTGATGCCCGGATTGCTGTCGACATCGAGTTTGACGATCTTGACCGTGTCGGCGAGCGTTTCGGCGAGTTCGTCGATGGTGGGGGCCATGGCCTTGCAGGGCGGGCACCATTCGGCCCAGAAATCCACGAGGACCGGGCGATCGGACGCCAGCACTTCGGTAGCAAAATTGGCGTCGGTCACGTGCAGGGCCATCGATCTATCTCCATCGGTATCGGACGATGGATGCTAGAGAGAGTCGGCGCGTTTGGAAAGGCATACAAGATGTGGTGGGTGGAGACGACGGAGTTTGTTTTTCCAGAGCGCATGCACAGACAAAAACACCGCCGGGTTCTCCCGACGGTGTTTTGCAAATTCTCGTCGCCCGAGCTTAGGCGGCGTGGCCTTCGAGCCACTTGGTGAGGCCGGCCTTGGGGGTGCCTGCACCGATCTTCATGTCGGCGGCTTCGCCGCCCTTGAACAGGATCATGGTCGGGATGGAGCGGACGCCATACTTGCTGGCGGTACCCGGATTGTCGTCGACGTTGAGCTTGACGATCTTGACCTTGCCGGCCAGTTCAGTCGAAAGCTCATCGAGCACGGGTGCGATCGCGCGGCATGGCCCGCACCACTCTGCCCAGAAATCCACGAGGACGGGCTCTTTGGAGTTGAGGACTTCCTCGCCAAAATTGGCGTCGGAAACGTGAGTAGTCATGGGTATTTGCCTTCTGGGTTAAAGCGGCGGTCTCTGTGCGCCTAAAGCTGGGTAGAGTCCAGACTAGGGGCAAGTCCACTCACCGCATGGTGAAGCCCCTTGCGCCTGCCGCCAGCACATCGGAGGGCAGAAACATCAATGATTCCAGTCGTGTCCACAGTATTGCCGCGCGCACTTGTCGTCCGGGGAAGAGCTGACCTGCAACCAACGCATATAATCCGAGCTGGGTAAGATAGTTCCCCGGCACATCGCCCGGCCCCCCAGGCACCAACGCGTCGGACTTGTAGTCGACCACCAACACACCCGACTCGTCAATGACCAGCCGGTCGATACGGCCCGCCAGGCGGATGTTCTCACCGTCCCTGGTGGCATCGAGGAGGAACGGCACTTCGGCGCGGCTCCCAGGGCCGAACAGGGGGGCGAGGTCCGGGCGAGCGAGGATGGAGATGGCCCGGGCGGCGATCTCTCCATGCTCGTCGGGCGCATCGGGCAGCATTGCCGCCAGTGCCCTGCCGGCAATGACCGGCCGGCTGGCGGGATCGAGCCGGCCCAGATGCTGCAGCAATGCATGGAGAGCAATGCCTTCCCGGCGCGCGACATCGGCGTCCCGCACCTGTTCGGCCAGGCTGTCGAGGGCCGCGATGGGCGCAACATGGCTGGCAGCACGTGAAGGCGATACCAGCGGGATGTCAGGCGGCGCCGGCACAGGATCGAGAGCGATGGGCCGACCGGCCGGCGCCGCTGCAGCCACTAGGCTGGTGACGGGCTGGGGCGGCACGCGCTCGCGCGGATAGACCAGCGCGGTTTCGCGATCCTGGGTGTCGGCCTGGCGTTCGGCATGCGGGCGCAGCGCCGCCTCGATTATCTGATACCAGGTGCCGTCCGTCTTGCCCTTGGGAGTGAGCGCGCCAGTGACGTAGAGCTCGTCCTCGGCTCGCGTCATGGCCACGTACAGCTTGCGCCAGTATTCCTTGATGAGGTTGGCTTCGATGGCGTCACGTGCCGCCTTGCTGCCGGTGACGTGCTGCCGGCTGCCCGAGGCGTGCATGAGCAAAGGTCCGGGCGCCTTGTCGAGGACATAGACCGGCCGGTTGACCTGGGTGCCCTGCGGCTTGCTGGCGGCGTCGGCCAGGATGACCACGGGAGCCTCCAGACCCTTGGCGCCATGCACCGTCATCACCCGCACGCCACCGCTGGTTTCATCGAGATCGCGCTTGATCGAGATTTCCGTCTGCCGCAACTCGGCGACGAAGCCCTGCAGCGAGGGCTGCGGTCCTTGCTCGTGCTTGAGCGCCAGGTCGAGCAACTCGCCAAAGACCTCGTCCGCCTCGTCGCCCAGGCGGGCATGGAAGCGGCGCAGGCCGCCCCCGGCATAGAGCACGGCGGTGAGAAATTCGAAGGGCCGCTCGAAATCGAGCGCGCCACGCCAGCTGGCCAGCTGTTCATAAGCCAGCCGGCAACCCGGCAGGACAGAGGCTTGCAGCGCCCGCCACAGCGTGGTGCCGGGATCTCGCGGCTGCGCCAGGGCATAAAGCTCGTCCTCGCTCACATCGAACAGCGGCGACCGCAGCAGCGCCGCCAGCTGCAGGTCATCGGCCGGATTGAGCAGAACGTCACATAAAGCCAGCAGGTCGAGCACCGCGATATGGGTGCTGACCTCGAGCCGGTCGGCACCCGGCGTGGGCAAATTGCGCTTGCGCAGGGCGCGGATGATTTCCTGGAACAGGGCGCCGCGCGACTGCACCAGAATCAGGATATCCTGTGGCTTGACCGCGACGCCGCGATTGGCCAGTGGCCGCTTGCTGGCGATCCAGCCGGCGATTTCACCGGCAATACGCTCGGCCACCTGCCGCGGCGCCGTGCGCTCGCCGCCCTGTGGTTCGAGCGGCCAATCGGCGGAATCGGTGACGCCCGCAAGCTGCTGGATCGGTGGCCATAGCGTGACCGAACCGCCCGTCGATTGGCGCGCCGTGTCGTGATGGACCTTTTCGGCCGAAAGCAGGGCTGCCTGGATATCGGGCTGGTCGCTGACCAGATCGACCGCCTTGAGAATCTCGGGCAGCGTGCGGAAGCTGGTATGCAGCGGCAGCCGTTCGAAGGGCAGCGCGTTCTGCCGGGCCCGGAGGCCAAAATCGTTGCCGGTCTCGGCAAACAGGGTCGGCTCGGCGCCCTGGAAGGAATAGATCGACTGCTTCTGGTCGCCCACGGCAAACAGCGAACGGCGGCGATCGGCTCCGGCCGCTCCGGCAAAGAACTCCTCGGCAATGGCACGCACCACGCGCCATTGTTCGGGATTAGTGTCCTGGCTCTCATCGACCAGCACATGGTCGATGGCGGTATCGAGCTTGTACTGCACCCACGGGCCAAGCTCGCTGTCGCCAAACAGGTTCCCCAGCCGCTCCACCAGATCGTCGAAATCGAGGAGTGAGCGGGCGCGCTTGCGGGCTTCGTAGCGCTGCGCGATGGCGGCAACGACATCGAGCAGGGCCTCGCTGCGCTCGATCAGCTGGGCACTGCGCAACTCGGTGAGGAGGGTCACAAGGCGCTCGGCCTCGTCGGCGACAGCCTGGGCCAGTCCCGGATCGGCCGTCCAAACGGCCTTGGCGGGGAAGTTCTTCGGCAGTTCGTCGTCGGCGGTCAGGAATACACCCTTCCAGTCGGCCGGACGCGGATGATCGGGATCGATGCCCCGCATCTTCTTGAGCAGTGCATCATTGGCAATCGAAGCCAGGCGGCGGAAGCCGGCACCATCGACCAGGCGCCTGGCGACAATTTCGGCTTCGATGGCGGCGCCAGTGCGCGGGAAGGGCACGTCGGCAAGCTGGCGAAGATTCGCCTTGGCCGAAGGCAGATCGGCAAGCACGGCCCGGAGCTTCCGTCCGTCCATCAGCGCGAGCTCGATCGCCTGGGCGATCTGGAAATCGCTCAGGAGCGCGAAGAGGGTTTCAACGGCATCGGCCGGGCCCACGCCGCGCAAGCCATCGGCCAGCACCGCTTCGCGCGCCGCCAGCACCATCTGCTTGCGCTCCTGGTCCTCGATGACAGAAAAATCGAAGGGGACGCGAGCCTCAAGCGGAAAGCGATGCAGCACGCTTTCGCAGAAGGCGTGGATGGTGAGGATCTTCAATCCACCGGGCGTTTCAAGCGCCCGGGCGAACAGGGTGCGGGCGCGGGTCACCATGCCGGGGACGAAGTCCTTGCCTTCGATCTCGCGCAGGTCCCTGGCCAGCGCCGCCTCTTCCATCGTCGCCCATTCGGCGAGCCGGGTGGCGACGCGGCTGCGCATTTCCGCGGCCGCCGCCTTGGTATAGGTGAGGCAGAGGATAGCCTGTGGCCTGACGCCAGCCAGCAGCAGGCGCAGCACCCGGCGGGTCAGCACGAAGGTCTTGCCTGATCCGGCATTGGCCTCCACCCAGATCGACCAATGTGGATGGGAAGCCAGCGCCTGGTTCTTGCGCGTTTCGGGTGGAACGGCCATGGCGCCGCGCGGGGTTACCACCATGGGATGATATCCTCGTCGTCCTCGTCCACGGCAGTCCACTCCGCCATGCGCATCAGGTGATCGTAGGCCCCGGGAAAGCGCTGCAGCTTGACCGGCAGCAGGCGTGGCGGCATCGGTGTCTGCCGGAACAGGAACAGCTCGACATGGCGCTGCATGCGCCGCACGATTTCGTCGGCGGCGGTCATGATCGTGTGCTCTTCGTTGAGCCCGAAGCCCTTGTCGATGAAGGCGTCGGGCCCCAGGCCGATCTTGATGTAGCGCAGCGCCGAAGTGTCGAGCGGTGGCACCGGCGCCATGCCATTTGCCTTGGCCATGGCGACTTCGAGCAGCATCTGGGGCGCTTCGAAGGCCCGCATGGCGCCAGGCGTCGGTACCGAGCCGGTCTTGAAATCGATGATCTCGAGTGTCCCGTCAGTGAGTTCGTCGACCCGGTCGGCGCGACCGGTCAGGGCGAAACCGATCGGCAGGTCCCAACGGCCATCAATCTCCGCGTGGCGCAGCCTGACCCGGTCGTCGCGCTCCCGCTCGAAAGCGAGGAACTGCTGCGCCGCCACGGTGAAACGGCGCACCCAGATGTCGCGGCGCTCCGCAATGGCATCGAAACCGGCGAACTTTTCCAGCGCGATGGCCTTGAGGATATCGAGGGCGCCGGGGTCGCTGACGAGGTGGCCGCCCAGGACAAACTCGGAAAAGATGTCGTGCACGGCATTGCCGCGGTCGCGCGCATCGGCCGATGCCCCCAGACCATCGAGCGGTCGCAACCGCAGCACGTGCTTGGCATAGACGTCGTAGGGCGAGCGCATCAGCGTCTCGATTTCGGTGACCGACAGCTTGCGTGGCCTTGTCTCGGCAGGCGGATTTGGTGCGGGTCGGGCCGCGCTAGTGACTGCGGCAACGGCATCGATGCGCCGCGCCAGATCCAGCCATTTTTCCCCGCGCTGCCGCCAGTCGCCGGCGAGGCCCGTCCCGGCAAAGGCTTCGAGCCGCTGCAGCAGCCGTGACGGCAGCGACGGACTGGTGCCGACGCGATTGGCATAGGCGATAATGACCCGCTCGTTGCCTAGGCCCTGGACGAAGTCATGCGCCGCCTGACCCTGCCTCCGCTCCGGTGGCTCGAGCCCTGCCGCAAGCCGCATGCCGCGACTGAGCCAAGGGCCGGGATCGGCGGTTTCGGGCCATTTGTCCTCGTTGAGGGCGGCCATGATCAGGAGATCAGGGTTCTGCAGGCGGGCCTCGAGCTGGCCCCAGATGGCAATATCCTGCCGCCGCGTCTCGCGGGTTCGCACCTGGAAGCCCACCATCAGGGCCTGCAGCACGCGATCGAGCCCGTGCGGCGCGAAGGCGTGGCCTATACCCGCCTGCGCCGCCATCTGCGCGGCCCAATTGGTCAGTTCGGTGCGGCCCGGCATATCGGCGCCATCGGCGGTCAGCTCGAAACTCGCAAACAGCGCTTCGGCAAATTCACCGGCGGTGACCCTGGGCCGGGCCATCAGCGCCAGTAATGGCGTGAGCGCTGCCTCGATCCGGGCGAACAGCGTCTCGATGGGCTCCCGATGCCGTTCGGCGAGGCGCTTGGCCGGGTATTTCGTCGTCTTGGCGATATTGGCTTGCAGCAGCGCGCGCAGCCCGGCCAGCCCCGGGGCCGATCGCTGGCCGCGCAACAGCCCCAGTTCGATATTGTCGGCCAGCCGGGAGACATCCTGGCGCTGCTGGCCAAAGAGGGCTGCTCGATTGCGCAGCAGGGCGACAAGATCCACGGCCCCGCAGCCGCTTTCGGCCAGGCACAGGATCTGTCGCAGCAACCGGCCGACGGCGGACTGGAAGATCGGCGTGCCGGCGGCGTCGTCGACCTCGATATCGAAGCGCTTGAGCTCGGCGGCAATGCGGCGGGCGAGGTTGCGGTCTGGCGTGACGATGCCGACGCTCTGCCGGTTCGCCAGGGCGTCGCGCGCTGCAAGCGCCACCGCGCGGGCCTCTTCGTCCTCGTTGCGAGCGGCGATGATGGAAACCCCGACGGTTGCCATGCCGTCCTCCATTGGCATGGCATGGGCCTTTTGCTCCGGCCAGCGCGTCGTGTCCTTGGCCAGGGCCATGGCGCGCCCCACTAATGTGGTGCGCGGATCGGTCGTGGCCGCAAGCTCTAAAACCGCGCTCGCCGGACTACCGAGCTCGGCCAGCAGGCGGGCCAGCTGGTATTGCGGATGGCCGTGCGGATTGTGCTCGTTGTCCAGCAGGTCGGCCTGCTCGGCTGCACTCATGGCCGTGTCCAGTCCGGCCAGCACCACCGCGCCACGGGGCAACTGGCTGATCGCCTTGAGCAGGCGGGCGGTGGCCGGGATCGAGCCGGTGGACCCGGCGGCGATGACCGGGCGGTCGCCAAAGAGCCAGGGCAGTGCCAGCACCTGCCGGTCGAGGCGCTGGCGACGCAACATGGTGCTGTCGGCGGCGCCGCGCTCGGCCAGCCGTGCCGGCCAGAACTCCAGCGCGATCTGCAGGAATGTCAGGGTCTGCTGCCAATAGGCGCCGAGATCGCCGCCCAGCTCGGGGACGATGGCGCGGATATCGGCCGACCCGCGCTCCTCGGTCGCCAGATCGTCGATCAACTCGCCCAGGGATTGCGCCATGGCCAGAATTTCCGCCGGTGCCGGCGGCGTGGAGAACGCCCGTCTTCCCTCGGCGCTGGTGGCCCAGCGATCGACCAGGCTCGACAGGACCAGCTGTCGTTCGAGCGGCGTGGCGGCTGGCAGCAGGGGTGGCGCGTCGACAGGCGGCAGGAAGGGCTCTTCATCATCGGCCTCGCCGCCGAAGGTGCGTATATCGGGCAGAAGGCCAAAACCGCGGCGGGAAAACTCATCTGCCAGAGCCAGTTTAGCGCGGCGGGTGGGGAGGATGATTGTGACATCGCTCAACCAGAAAGGCTGGCTCCGGTCGGCACCACCGAGGAGCGTCCCATCAATTACCTTGTCGGCCAATGTGCGCAGAAATATCGCGTGGGGCGCGATGGAATAGAGCGTCATGGCGCGAGGAGCCGTTCGGCTTCGGCCAGCGCGTCCGGATCGCCCACATGGAACCAGGGCGCGTCGAGCACGACGCCATGGAGGGTTTCGCGCTCCAGCGCCGCATCGAACAATGAGGTGATTGAGAAGGCGCCGTCGGGCGTGCCGGCGAACAGGTTTTTGCCGAGCATGGCTACCCCGGCATAAATGACGGGGGCACCATAGTCGCGGGTCACTTCGCCCTGCGGCGACAGGCAGAAATCATGGCTGCGGGCGAAGCCGGTGGCGTTGCGGGGATGCACGCAGAGCAGCACTATGTCGTCGGGGCCGGTATAGCGCGCGATCATGCGCGCGAGTGGCGCGTCGCTCCCTGCGGGCCAGAAGGCGTCGGTGTTCATCACCAGGATCGGATCGGAATGCAGCATGGGCAGAGCGCGCTTCACGCCGCCGCCAGTCCCGAGCAATTCGTCCTCGCGGCTGACTTTCAGGAGGCCACCGAAATGAGCGAGGAGCTGGTCGGCGCGATAGTGGGCATTGGCGACGAAGCGCTTGGCGCCCTCGGAGCGGGCATTGGCAATGATGCGCTCGATCAGCGGTATTCCTGCAACCGGAACCAGCGGCTTGGGCAGGGTGTCGGTGACCGGCCGCAGCCGCGTACCGAGGCCGGCAGCCAGCAGCATCACATCGGGGAATCGGGTGGGGTCGCTCATGGCCGGATAAGACCGGGCGGAGGCGGGGATGTCCAGAGCGGGCGTCCTGATCCGGTGCGCAGGGCTTCACCCCCTCCCAGCCTTCCCCATCAAGGGGGAGGTTTCTGCCTGTGGGTAGGCCAGACGTTGCCACAAACTGGATCGGCACCTCCCCTTGATGGGGGAGGCTGGGAGGGGGTGGGCCCCGCGCAGGAAGCCACGACTACAGCCGTCCGATGCCCTTGCGCAGTTGCCCGACAAAGCGCTCGACCCGTGCCGCATCGACGCCTTCCACTGCATGGAACGACAACATCTCAAACTTTGCCTGCGGGGCGCAGGCGAAGATCAGGCCGGTCTTGAGCACGCGCTTGACCGGTTGGCGCATGACGATCCGGTCAATCCACCAGGGGGAGCCCAGCGTGGTGACCACGAGGCAGGACTTGAGCCCCGTCAGCAGAGGCTTGATCGGCGTGCCGTGCTCGAAAGCGAATTTTGGCGCCCAGACGCGGTCGAACCAGCCCTTGAGAATGGCGGGCATGGAGAACCACCAGGTGGGAAAGACCAGCACTAGTGTATCGGCGGCGGCGAGCCGCTGCTGCAGGGCGACGATTTCGGGCCCCGGCTCGGGCGTCGCGTAATGCAGGCGGCGCTCGGCCTCGGTCAGCGAGGGCTGGAACTGCTCAGCATAGAGATCGAGGATGTCGACGGTGGCGCCGCGGGCGCGCAGTGCGTCGATGGCTTGATGCGCGAGATGGGCACAGAGACTATCGGACAGGGGATGAGCGAGGACAACGAGGGCCCGCATGCAGTCTCCACCAAAAAAAGCCGCCGCACCCGAGGGCGCGGCGGCACAGTGGCTTGGAGGCAAAGCCTAAGTCAATTGTCGTTGACGCGGCGGCGATACTCGCTGGCGGCAAAGATCACGAGGACCGCGAAGACCGCGCCGAAACCCACCTGCAGCCAGTCCATGCTAGCGATCAGATCGGTGGCGAAGGCTACGCCGCTGAAGGGCTGGTCGGAGGTGAACCAGCTTTCGACATAGGGCGTGGATGGCAGGTTGCCGCGGTACTCGAGGAAGCGCCAGGTATGGGTATCGAAGGGATGCAGCCCCCCGAGCGTGACCCATTCGAGCGTCGAGACCAGGGCCGGCAACAGCAGGGCGATGGGGATCGCCCAGCGGCCGATAGCGGTGGCGATGGCCCCGACCAAGGCCATGGCCGGCAGGTACCAGAGCAGGCCGCAGGCCAGCACGACGAGGATGGACAGCGCGACGTGGCCATAGATGGCAACGATGCTGCCGAAGGTCGCCACGGTGGCCGTGCCGTTGATCAGCATGGTGGCGAAGGCGACGCCATAGAGCAGCACGCCACTGAGGAGCGCAACGCCATAGATAGTGCCGGGCAGGATGGTGATGCCGGCCGCCAGCTTGCTCATCAACACCTTGAAGTCGCTGACCGGCATGGATTTCCAGAACAGCATGGCGTTGTTGCGCTTGTCGGCGGCAAAGCCATCGGCGCAATAGAAGAACAGAACCGAGATCATGTAGAGCGACCAGCCCAGCCCGAAGCTGAGGAAGCCCACTTCAAACACCCGCAGCGGCGCCACTGTGAAGATGGCGCCGGAGAAGCGCGCATCAACGCGCCCCACGGTGAAGGCGAGGATGGTGGCGCCGAAAAGCACCGCTACCAGCAGCAGCGGGCCGGTGAGGAAGGCGCCGCGATGCTCGATCAGCTCGCGGTGGACGAGAGCGGTGAAGGCCTTCATTGGGCACTCCCCGGATTGGCCGTGGGACGCTGCATCAGCGCCACGAAGAGGTCGGATAGGGTGGGGGTCGCGAGCTTGCCGAAGGGTTCGAGCAGGTTGCGATCGACACCGTCGAAGATCATCACGGTCTGGCCGAAGCGGGTTTCCTCGTAGACCGGGTTGAAGCCGCGGGCTGCAGCCTGGGCCGCCGGATCGTTGACCACGAGCTGGGTGAACTTGTCGTTCACGGTTTCCATCTGCATGTGGAGGATCAGTTCACCATCGCGGATGAACATGATGTCGGATAGCATGAACTCGATCTCGTCCACCTGGTGGGTGGTGATGAGCAGGGTGCGTTCCTCGGTCATGTAGTCTTCGAGCAGGCGCCGGTAAAAGCGCTTGCGATAGGTGATGTCGAGACCCAGCGTCGGCTCGTCGAGCACGAGAAGCTTGGCATCGATGGCCATCACCACCGCGAGGTGCAGCTGGGCGACCATTCCCTTGGAAAGGTGCTTGATCTTCATCTCGGGCTTGATGTCGGTGCCTTCGAGGAAGCTGCGCGCCTTGTCCTGGCTGAAATTGGGGTGGATGTTGGAGAGCAGCGCAAACAGCTCGCGGACCCTGAGGAACCGGGGCAGGCTCGCCACGTCCGAAATGAAGGCGACGTTTTCCATCAGCTTGGCACGCCTGGCGAAAGGGTCCTCGCCGAGGACACGGATGGTGCCTTCGCAGTGGGTGAGGCCCAGCATGGCATTGAGCGTGGTGGTTTTGCCGGCGCCGTTATGGCCGATCAGGCCATATATGCGGCCAGGCGGAATGTCGAAATCGAGGCCATGCAGGATTTCCTTACGGCCGAAGCTCTTGCGCAGGCCGCGGGCCGAGACAATGGGTTCGATGAGCTGCGGCGCGGTGGCGATGGAAAGCTCAGTCATTTTTCTCACCCTGGGTGGCAGTGGAACTGGAAAGCAGGCTCTTGAGATCGAGGTCGAGCGCCTTGATCTGGGCGACGATGCGCGGCCAGTCCTCTTTCAAAAACTTGTCGCGCTCATGAGCGAGCAACTCGGCCCGCGCTCCGGTCTTTACGAACATCCCTAGCCCTCTTCGTTTCTCAACCACCCCGACATCGACCAGGGCTTCGAAGGCCTTGGTGACCGTCAGCGGATTGACCGACAGGTCTGCGGCAATCTGGCGAACCGAGGGCAGTGCTTCGCCCTCCCCCACCGATCCGCGCAGGATCATCTCGGTAAGCCGCTGCCGGATCTGGACGAAGATCGGCTGGCTGGTGTGAAAATCATCCATGTGTGATGCCTATGTAGTGTGATAGTCTTGTAGCACACTAAAACTGAGAGTCAACAACCTTGTTTAGACTTGCCGCCTGAAGGCCGGGATACTACCAATGCCGTACCAATTGGAGACCACTGATGAGCAAGCACCCGTTCCGAATAGAAATCTGCGTCGAGGGCATCGATGGCCTGGTGGCGGCGCAGACGGCGGGGGCCGACCGGGTGGAACTGTGCGCGAGCCTGCTCGAGGGCGGGCTGACGCCGAGCCTGGGTGTGGTGCGGGAGGCGTTGCGGGTCGCGACCATTCCGTTCCATGTCATCATCCGCCCGCGCGGCGGGGACTTCCTTTATTCCGAGCTCGAATTCGCGACGATGATCGACGACGTCAAGGCGATGAGGGATCTCGGCGTGGCAGGCGTGGTGATCGGCTGCCTGACGCCGGATGGCAGGGTCGACGAAGTGCGCACCAGGACGCTGGTCGAGGCGGCGCGGCCGCTCAGGGTGACCTGCCATCGCGCCTTCGACATGACAGTGGACTATCGCGAGGCGATCGAGGCGCTGGTGCGCTGCGGCGTCGACCGGGTGCTGACCAGCGGCCAGCGCGACACCGCCATCGAAGGCATCGATATTCTCAAGGACACGCAGGCGATCGCCGATGGCCGTATTGTTATCATGGCCTGCGGCGCGCTCGATGCCGGCAATATCGGCACGGTGCGACAAGCAACCGGGGTCGACGAGATGCATTTTGCGGCGCTCCATACGATCAAGAGCGGCATGGCATTCCGCAATCCGCATGTCGGCATGGGCGGCACGGCTATCGAGCGGGAATACGAGATCACCCTGACCGATGTGGATGCGGTGCGGGCTACCATTGCCGCCGCCCGCGCCGCCGGCTGAATTATCCTGTGCTGACAGGCATCTGAGCGCTTGTCCGCGGCGGGATGTCGCAGGAAGGCTTGGCTGTCGCCCCGATTCGGGGCGGCATGGGAAGTCTTTCTGGGGATACCAAGCGTCATGAACAAACTGATTGCAGAATTCATCGGCACGGCGGTGCTGGTGCTGATCGGCTGCGGGGCAGCCGTACTGGGCGGGGACGCCATCGGACAGGTCGGCATAGCGCTGGCCTTCGGCCTCGCCATCGTCGCCATGGCCTATGCCATCGGCCCGATCTCGGGCTGCCACATCAACCCGGCGGTGAGCCTGGCGCTCTATATCGACGGGCGGCTCGAACTGATGAGTATGATCCAGCACTGGGTGGCGCAGTTTGCCGGTGCCCTCGCAGGTGCGCTGATCCTGTGGGCCATTGTCGGCAGCAATGTGAACCTGGGACAGAATGGCTGGGGCCCGGGCTATCTTGGCGAATATTCGATGCTCGCCGCGCTGCTCTTCGAGGTCGTGTTCACCGCCATCTTCGTCGTGGTAATCCTGGGTTCGACAGGCGAACGCGCGGCGCCGCATTTCGCCGGCCTCGCCATCGGGCTGACGCTGGTTGCCATCCATCTCGTCGGCATCCAGGTTACCGGTGTGTCGGTGAACCCGGCGCGCAGCTTCGGCCCGGCCATCCTGGTGGGCGGCAATGCGCTGGCCCAGCTCTGGCTGTTCATCGTCGCGCCGCTGGTGGGCGGGGCATTGGGCGGGCTGCTCTATCGCTTCAAGATCCTCAAAGTCTAGGCACAACGGGCCGCCGGAGCGATCCGGCGGCCTTTCCTCCGTCGCGGCGGAGCGCTAGAACCGCGGTATGGCCCGCTCCTTTCTTTTTGCTCAAGACCAAGGCGATGCAGCGACGACGCGGCTGATCGCGACGGCGGCAAAGTTCACCGGCTTCATGAAGGGCGAACCCGGAACGGCGCGCGAGGGCTGGTACCATCAGGGCGGCGATAATGGCGCCATGCTGGGGCAATTGAATGCGGCCCTGGCCGCGACCTATCCGGAGGTCGGACCGGCCTTTCATGCCGTGCGGCTCTGGACCAACCTGCTCTGGCAGCCGGCCTATCTGGCGGTGATAGCAGCGCATATCCACGGCGCCATGCCCGATCTCGGCGGGCTGAGCCAGCAGCGACGTGGCATCTATGTCGATGGCTACCGGCTGGTGCCGGGCACGCAGGTGGCTGGATCGGTCGAGGTGCTGATCGAGGATGGCGGCACCCAGCTCAAGGCCCTGGCGGCGACGCTTCTGCGCGAGGTCAACGGGCTGGTCAAGCTCAAGCCATTGCCGGCGCGGCGCCTGCTGGCCGACCGCATGCTGAGCCTGATGGTCTGGCTGGGACAGCGTCGCCGCGACCTGCCGCCCGAAGCGATCGTCGTCTATGCGGCACGGTGGCTGGATGTGATGGGGCTGACCGGCCAGGGTGACCTGGAACCGGTCGAGGCCGGCGGGCATCGCCTGCTGATCGTCAGGCGCAAGGGCTGCTGCCTCGATTACCTCATCGACCCGGACCGCTACTGCGCCACCTGCCCCAAGCAGGACAATACGGTGCGGGTGGCACGGCAGACGGCCAATGCGCTGGCGGAACTCTAGTCGAAGACCTCATCGGGATAGACGCCCCAAAGTTCTTCCTGGTGCAGGTAGCCGGAATAGGCCGAGCTGCGCTGGCCTGGATCCTGCCCGGTGGCGCTGACCTGGCACCAGGTGCCATCGCATTCCGTGATAGTGACCTTGAGGCCGGGTCCCAGGCGGGCCCGGACTCCGGCCTCGTCGGACTGGCTGGCCCGCAGGGCGATTTCGCCGTTGGCGAGCAGGGGCGTCACATAGCCGGCACGGGTGCCGGTGAGCAGGTTCTGGTGAATCCAGCCCTCGGCGCCATCGACGTCGCGAATCTTGCGCCAGGTATCGAACTCCTGGACGATCTCCACCGGGATGCCGGATTTGAGATAGGTCCAGGCGATATCGTATTTCTGGCCGGGCCCCACGCGGATGTTGATCGGTTCCGAGCGGGTCGTGGCAAAGCGGGGCAGCGTCAGGCCGCTAGGATTGTCGGCCTGGCCGAAAGCCGGCGGGACAAGCAGAGCCAGCGCCAGGATGACCCAGGGCACGCGCCGGCGCAGGACTTTGAGAAAACGGCCGAAGGCGCCGTGCGGGGTCTCGTCAAACATGACTTTGCAGAACAAATGGAATTGTCCTATCACTAGCCAATGATCCTTAATGGGCGCTGAAGGGTGGGGTTTTCCACATGCCCGCCGTCCGCGATCCCGGAACATATGACCAGCCAGAAACCGCACATTCTCGTGACCCGGCGCCTGCCCGAGACTATCGAGGCGCGCATGGCGACGCTGTTCGAGACTCATGTCAACGAGGGTGACGTGACGCTTACCGGCGACGACATCCTCGCCGGCCTCGAGGGACAGGATGTCCTCGTCTCCTCGATCACCGACCGCATCGACGCCGATCTGATCGCACGGCTGCCCAAGAGCGTGCGGCTCATTGCCCAGTTCGGCAACGGCGTCGACAATATCGACATCGAAGCGGCCTGGGCGGCCGGCGTGACGGTCACCAATACGCCATCGGTGCTCACCGAAGACACTGCCGACATGGCGATGGTGCTGATGCTGGCGCTACCGCGCCGGCTGGTGGAAGGCACACAGATGCTGGTGCGCGACGGGGTGTGGGCCGGCTGGTCGCCCACCTCGATGCTGGGACACCGTCTGCGCGGCAAGGCGCTGGGCATTGTCGGCATGGGCCGCATCGGCACGGCAGTGGCGCAGCGCGCCAAGGCATTCGGGCTCAACATCCACTATTTTTCGCGCAACCGGCGCCCGCCAGGCGTCGAGAATCCCCTGGAAGCCACCTATTGGGACGATCTCGATGCCATGATCGAGGCCGTCGACATCGTTTCGCTGCACACGCCACACACCCGCGAAACGTTCCATATCCTCTCGGCGGAGCGGATAGGGCGCATGCGGCAGGGCAGCTTCGTGGTCAATGTCTCAAGGCCCGAACTGATCGACGAGGCGGCCCTGGTGGCCGCAATCGAAAGTGGGCATCTGAGCGGCGCCGCGCTCGACGTGTTCGAGAACAAGCGCGGCATCGATCCGCGCCTGCTGGCGCTGGCCGAAGCCAACAAGGTGGTGCTGACGGCGCATATGGCCTCGGCGACGCTGGAAGCGCGCATCGAGATGGGCGAGACGGTCATCGTCAATATTCGCGCCTTCATGGATGGACATCAGCCGCCACACCGGGTCTTGCCCGAGGGTGTGCATGGCGGACCGCGGCGTCAGCAGGGCTGAGCCGCCGATTGACGTGGGCGCGGCGAGAGCATAATTCCCCCCAATGAGCAGAGACAACAAACCGACCGGTCCCAACCAGCGCATGCTGCGCGTCGGCGAACTGGTGCGCCACGCGCTGGCCGCCATCTTCGCCCGGGGCGACATCGACGATGATGCCTTGCGCGGTGCGGTGATCACCGTGCCCGAAGTGCGCATGAGTTCCGACCTGAAGCTTGCCAACGCCTACATCATGCCTTTGGGCGGGATGCATGCCGAGGAAATCGTGGCGGCTCTCAACCGGCACAGCAAGTTCATCCGCGGACGCGTGGCGCCGCAGATCAACATGAAATTTGCGCCTGAAGTGCGCTTCTTCGTTGACGATACCTTCGAGGAAGCCAGCCGCATCGACGCGCTTTTGCGCTCGGACAAGGTGCAGCGCGATCTCGATGACGAAGACGGCGAGACCGAGTGAACGACAAGCCCAAGCGTATCAAGCGCGCCATTTCCGGCTGGGTGGTGCTCGACAAGCCATTCAACATGACCTCGACCCAGGCTGTCGGCAAGGTGCGCTGGCTGTTCGGCGCCGCCAAGGCCGGGCATGCCGGCACGCTCGACCCGCTGGCGACCGGCATATTGCCAATCGCACTGGGCGAGGCGACCAAGGCCGTGCCGCAGGTGCAGGACGGCACCAAGATCTATCGCTTCGCGATAAAGTGGGGCAGCGCCACCACGACAGACGATGCCGAAGGCAGCGTGGTAGCGACGTCCGATGTGCGGCCGGAGCGCGCGGCGCTGGAGGCTGTGCTGCCGCAGTTTACCGGCACGATCATGCAGCGGCCGCCGATCTTTTCGGCGCTCAAGATCGATGGCGAGCGCGCCTATGACCTGGCGCGGGCGGGCGAGACCGTGGAGTTGCTGCCGCGCGCGATCGATGTAGACGGCATCGAATTGATCGAGCATGGCAGCGAACAGTCCATGCTCGAAGTCACCTGCGGCAAGGGCACCTATGTGCGCTCGCTGGCACGCGACATCGCCGAGACACTGGGCACGCGCGGTCACGTGAGCATGCTGCATCGCGCGGCCGTCGGACCGTTTCACGACGCGGATGCACTGACCATCGACCAACTCGAAGCGCTGCCGATGGAAGAGCGGGATGCCCTGCTTAAGCCGGTTGCCGCGGGCTTTTCCGACCTGCCGGAAATCCGGCTGGATGCACAGCAGGCGACCTCGGTGCGGCACGGCAATGCGATCCTCCTGACCGGGGCGGGCTCGCCCGTGTCGCTGGACGAATGCTGGGTGAGCTTTCGGGGCGAGGTACTGGCGACCGGCTGGGTCGAATTCGGTCAGTTCAAATGCCGGCGGGTGTTCAACTGAGAGATTCTGCCTGAACCGGCGATGCCTCTCCCCTGAGGGGAGAGGCAACCAAGGCGCCACCACGTCAGCAGCAAAAAGGCGGGGATTGCTCCCCGCCTTTTGTCTTCCTAGCGCAGGAAGAAAATGATGATGATGATCAGCCAGATCGGCACGCCGAGTAGCCAAAGTCCGAGACCGCGTAGCATGGTTGTTTCCTTTCTGACGAACTAGAAGCGCTTGAACACGCCGGCGAAGACGGTGTTCTCGTCGCGATGGTTGCCACCCTTCTGGGCTGCCCAGAAGGCACCGATGGCCGAGACCAGCAGCGAGGCAGCGAGCAGGAAGGCACCGATGATGGCGGTGTTGCGGGCGATGCGGGCAGCCTCGATGGCGTCCTGGCGGGCCTGTTCAACACTGGCGATCGCCTGATCGACACGAGCCTGCGCCTCTTCCGGGGGGATACCGGCATTGGCGGCAACGACGCTGGCCAGATAGGTGCGGTCGGCTTCGGCCACCGTGCCATCGCCGAGTGCGGCCTGGGCGAAGATCCGGCCGGCTTCACCGCGCGCTGCTTCGGCATCGACCGGCTGGGTCGAGCGGAACATGGTGTCGATGAAGTAGGCATTGGGATCGACGGCATCGGCAGCGCCTTCGGCGACATTGGATGCAGCAGTGGTTGCGGTCGCGGCAGCCGAGCCAACTGCATTGGCCGCTGCGCCGATACCGCCGACGGCAATAACGGTGCCGAGGATGGCGGCGCCAGCCCAGACCAAGAGGCCATGGGCGCCGTCGCGCAGATCGCTTTCATCTTCGTTGGCGTCGAAATAGCGGCGACGCAGGCGGCCGGTCAGATAGCCGCCAGCCATGAAGCTTGAAATCTGCACCCAGAGGAACCAGGTTGCGGCCGCAATGCCGACGAAAATCGGATTGGGACCATCGCCATAGCCAAAGTCGAGGAAGTTAAGGCCGACGGCCGAGCCGAAGCTGATCAGCACGAGGCTGATGGCCGAGGCCAGGAGGATGCCGGCAATGATCGCGGGCCAATCGACATAGGACGACTGGTCACGATTGGCGGCGGTTGAGGTAACGACGACGCCCGCGGGCGCATCAATGGTCATGGTGGCGTCTCCTGAGGTTTCTTGTTGTTGCTTGCCAGGACCGAAGGTCAGGCAAGACCGATGAACGACAGGATGGCCATGACGATAACGATGAGGCCGACGATATAGATGATGGAGTTCATGGGAGTTGCCTTCTCTTGATTGACGCAGTGGGCAATCAACCGAAGGCGGGATGAATCGTTCCGGGGTTGCATCAATTTTGTGCAAGGCCGCGGGATTCTCCGCATAGAAAAAGGCGGGGATCGCTCCCCGCCTTTCGCATCTGGATGATGTGAGTCTTAAAGCCCGTCGGTGACCACGTGGCTGAAGGCGCCTTCGGGAGCCTTGGTGATTGCCGGATTATCAGGCGAGACGGCCGAGAGAAGGGTATCGACGGTCTGCTGGTAATCGGCCTCGTCCAGAACGCCGGTCGAGCCTTCGGTCAGCTTGTTGATCTCGGAGACCTGGTAGAGCTGGTCTTCCAGGGTCATGGCGCCGGTCGAGTCATTGTCGAGAACGATCTGGGCGGCTTCCTCGGGATTGGCGCGGGCATATTCCCAGCCCTTCATCGAGGCGCGGACGAACTTGGTCATCTTCTCGACAAAGGCAGGATCGGCCAGGTTTTCCTCGAGGACATAGAGGCCGTCCTCAAGCATGCCGACGCCTTCGTCGCGATAGTTGAACACCGTCAGCTCTTCGGGCGCGATGCCGGCCTTCAGCACCTGGCCATACTCGTTATAGGTCATGGTCGAGATGCAGGCGGCCTGCTTCTGGATCAGCGGATCGACGTTGAAGGCTTGCTTGAGCACTTCGACGCCCTCGGCGCCACCTTCGGTTGCGAGGCCCAGCTTGGCCATCCAGGCGTAGAACGGATATTCATTGCCGAAGAACCAGACGCCCAGCGTCTTGCCCGGGAAATCGGCGGTCGTCTCGACGCCGGCTTCCTTGAGGCAGGTGAGCAAGAGGCCCGACTGCTTGAACGGCTG
Organism: Devosia sp.; assembly: GCA_049647065.1. Lineage (GTDB taxonomy): Bacteria > Pseudomonadota > Alphaproteobacteria > Rhizobiales > Devosiaceae > Devosia. The sequence continues at coordinate 29,505 of JBARWY010000086.1, forward strand.
GGCGATGTTGACCAGCGGCACGCCGCGTTCGCGTGCGGCAAGGCCGGCGGCCATCCAGGTGGTGATGACATCGGCGCCGCCGCCGGCAATGACCTGCTCGGGGGCAATATCGGGACCGCCCGGCTTGATTTCGACGGCGAGGCCTTCCTCGTCATAGAAGCCCTTGGCCTGTGCAACATAGTAGCCGGCGAACTGGCCCTGGGTGACCCACTTGAGCTGCAGGGTGACACTTTCCTGGGCCCAAGCACCGCCCACTGCTGCCATCGTCATTGCGCCAGCGAGGGCGCCGATCAGAAGTTTCTTCATTCCCGTTTTCCCTGAGTTTGGCATCGCCTATGCACCACGCACAGACGGATGCCAGAAGGTGACCCCCCGTTCGATCAGAACGATCACCCCGTAGAAGACCGAGCCCGCGACTGCCGCCACCGCGATTTCGGCCCATACCATGTCGACGTTCATCCGGCCGACTTCGGTAGAAATCCGGAAACCCATTCCCACAATGGGCGTCCCGAAGAATTCCGCTACGATTGCGCCGATCAAGGCCAGAGTCGAGTTGATCTTGAGGGCGTTGAATATGAAGGGGCCCGCAGCGGGAAGCCGTAACTTCATAAGGGTTTGCCAGTAACCGGCAGCATAGGTGCGCATCAGGTCGCGCTCGATGGCGGAGGACGCATTGAGGCCCGCGACAGTGTTCACCAGCATGGGGAAGAAGGTCATGATGACGACGACGGCGGCCTTGCTTGGCCAGTCGAAGCCGAACCACATGACCATGATGGGCGCGACGCCGACGATGGGCAAAGCCGAGACGAAATTGCCGAGCGGCAGGAGGCCCGATTTGAGGAAGGGCGAGCGGTCGATGAGGATGGCGACGACGAAGCCGAGGCCGCAACCCAGCGCATAGCCGATCAGCACGGCCTTGAGGAAGGTCTGCCGGAAATCGGCGATGAGGGTAGGCACCGAGGCGGTGATGCGGGCCCAGATCATCGAAGGCGGTGGCAGGATGACCTGCGGCACGTTGCCGGCCCGGGTGACGGCCTCCCAGACCACGAGGATAGTGAGGCCGAAAGCGACGGGAATGAGCAGGCCGAGACCGGCGCTATCGGCGATGCGCGGCGCCAGTGTCTTGCTGAGACGCTCTACGAACAGCCAGGCAAACAGCCACGCGGCGATCAGGGCCATCCAGAAGAAGGCGGGTGTCGGCGCGAAGATGCCGATCGAGGTCAGCACCGCTACTGCGCCGAGCACGGCAAAGGCGCCATCGGCCCAGAGGCCCAGCGGCGTGAAGAAGCGGATCAGCGACAGCAAGCCCAGCGCCAGGAACGCCTTGAGCAGCAGACCCTGCTCCAGCGGCGTGACCATGCTGAGGGCAAGGGCGGCGGCCGAGATACCACCGGCGACGAGAGCGAGGAAAAATTGCAGTTGGCTCATGCGGGACGGCCCCCCATGGACCGGTTGACCAGGCGCTCGACCACGCCCACCGCGATGACCAGCAGGGCCGCCAGGATCGAGGCGGCGAACAACGCGGCCCAGATCTGCACGGTCTGGCTGTAATAGGAGCCGGCGAGGAGACGCGCACCCAACCCCGCCACGGCACCGGTCGGCAATTCGCCGACGATGGCGCCGACCAGCGAAGCCGCGACGCCCACCTTGAGCGAGGTGAAGAGGTAGGGCATGGCCGCCGGCCAGCGCAGCTTCCAGAAGGTCTGGCCTGCCGTGGCATTATAGGTGTGCATCAGATCGAGCTGGATGGCCTCGGGCGAGCGCAGGCCCTTGACCATGCCGACAGCCACCGGGAAGAAGCTCAGATAGGCCGAGATGATGGCCTTGCTCATCAACCGCGCCGGATCGGTCGGGATGCCCAAGGTGCCGGTGAAGATATTGAAGCCGATGACTACGATCAGTGGCGCCAGGGCGAGGATGGGGATGGTCTGGCTGGCCACGATCCACGGCATCAGCGAGCGGTTCATCGCCTCGTTGTGGACGATCATCACGGCCAGCCCGATGCCGAGCACCGAGCCCATGGCGAAGCCGAGCGCGGTGGCCGAGAACGTGACCCAAGCGTGAAAGATCAAGCTGCGAGGCTTGTTCGGCGCGACAAGAGCCGTGGAATTCCACAGCTCGCCGAAGACCTGATGGGCGGTGGGGAGAACGGGTTTTTCCTGGTTCCAGGTATCGAGAACAAACTGGGTGGCCGGGACGTTGGTGACATCGCCGCGGCGATAGACATCGTTCTGCCACTGGGCGTTCATGCCGATGGCGGCGGCATACCAGACCGCCAGAATGGCGATGAGGACGACGATGATGGGACCCGTGCGGGTCATCACACCGTCTCCTCGTAGGAGTGCCCGGCCCGAAGTCCGTCGCGAACCCGCGCGGCGATGGCGAGGAATTCCGGGGTTTCGCGGATATCGAGCGGACGCTCGCGCGGCAGGTTGCTCTCGATGATGTCCGTCACCCGGCCGGGGCGCGGCGACATGACCACGATCTTGGTCGAGAGATAGACCGCCTCGGGAATGGAGTGGGTCACGAAGCAGATGGTCTTCTTCGTCGCGTCCCAGAGTTTCAACAGCTCGGAATTGAGATGGTCGCGGACGATTTCGTCGAGCGCGCCGAAGGGTTCGTCCATAAGCAGCAGGTCGGCGTCGAAGGCCAAAGCGCGAGCGATGGAGGCTCGCTGCTGCATGCCGCCCGAGAGCTGCCAGGGGTATTTCTTCTCGAAGCCGGCAAGATTCACCAGATCCATGGTGCGCCTGACGCGCTCGGCCTGCTGGCTGGTGGAGTGGCCCATGATTTCGAGCGGCAGGGCGATGTTCTTTTCGATGGTGCGCCATGGATAGAGCGCCGGCGCCTGGAAAACGTAGCCATAGGCGCGGGCCTTACGGGCCTGCTCCGGCGTCTGGCCGTTAATGACAAGCGTGCCCGAGGTGGGCTGCTCCAGATCGGCGATGGTGCGCAGGAACGTCGTCTTGCCGCAGCCCGAAGGGCCGATGAAGGAGACGAACTCGCCCTTCTCGATGTTGAGATCGACGTCGCTGAGCGCAACGACGTCGCCATCATTGGTCTTGAAGGTGAGGCCGAGATGTTCGGCAGATACCACAGACGTCACGCACAGGCCCCCATTGTCACTTCACGCGCCATCAGACCCCCGTCGCCGGAATGCCTGCGCGTTCCACCTTGCGCGGCGCGACGATGTCTTTCCACTGGCTCAGCGCCCGGTTCACAGGGTTCTTCGCCTCGCGGCCGACGAACTTGCCGTGGCCCGGCTCGGCCTTGACCTCGTTCTCGACGATGGAGACCTTGCCACGGCTCAGTACGAAGCGCGGCAGGCCGGTGACCTCGAAGCCTTCGAAGACATTGTAGTCGATGACCGACTGCTGGCTGGCGGCCGAAATGGTCTTGGTCCGCTTGGGGTCCCAGACCACCAGATCGGCATCGGCGCCGACGAGAACGGCGCCCTTCTTGGGATAGAGCCCCAGGATCTTGGCGATGTTGGTAGAGGTGACGGCGACGAATTCGTTCATGGTCAGCCGCCCGGTATTGACGCCCGCCGTCCAGAGCACAGGCAAACGGTCTTCGAGGCCACCGGTGCCGTTGGGGATCTTGGAGAAATTGCCGATGCCGTTGCGCTTCTGCGCCGTGGTGAAGGCGCAGTGATCGGTGGCGACGCAAGAGAGCGACCCGGACTGGAGGCCGGCCCACAGCGAATCCTGATGCAGCTTGTTGCGGAAAGGGGGCGACATGACGCGGCGGGCGGCATGGTCCCAATCGGCGTTGAAATATTCGCTTTCGTCGAGCGTCAGGTGTTGCACCAGCGGCTCGCCATAGACGCGCATGCCCTTCTGGCGGGCGCGGCGGATTGCTTCATGGGCCTGCTCGGAGGATACATGCACCACATAGAGCGGTACGCCGGCCATGTCGGCGATCATGATGGCGCGGTTGGTGGCCTCGCCCTCGACTTCGGGGGGACGGGAATAGGCATGGGCCTCGGGGCCATTATTGCCTTCAGCGAGGAGCTTCTGCGTCATCGCCGCGACCACGTCGCCGTTTTCGGCATGGACCAGAGGCAGGGCACCGAGGTCGGCGCAGCGCTGGAATGACGAGAACATTTCGTCGTCATTGACCATCAGGGAGCCCTTATAGGCCATGAAATGCTTGAAGCTGGTAATGCCGCGATCGACCACTTCGGCCATTTCGCGCCACACCTGCTCGCCCCACCAGGTGATGGCCATGTGGAAGGAGTAGTCCGCCGAAGCCTTGCCGGTCTTGTTGTCCCACATCTGGAGGGCTTCAAGCAGGCTCTGGTCGGGATTGGGCAGGCAGAAATCGACCACCATGGTGGTGCCGCCGGCAAGGCCCGCGCGGGTGCCGGACTCGAAGTCATCGGCCGAATAGGTGCCCATGAACGGCATTTCGAGATGGGTATGCGGGTCGATGCCACCCGGCATGATGTAGCAGCCTGAGGCGTCGAGGGTCTCGTCACCGGACAGGTTCTGGCCGATCTCGACGATGGTTTCACCCTCGATCTTCACATCGGCCTTGTAGGTCAGGTCCGCGGTGACGACGGTGCCGTTCTTGATGACTTTACTTGCCATGAGGCGCGATCCTTAGTTCGTGATTTCGGCCGTCTCGACCACGGCATGGAACAGTACGTCGGCGCCTGCCGTCGCCCATTCCTTGGAGATGTCTTCCGCTTCGTTGTGGCTGAGCCCATCCACGCAGGGGCACATGATCATCGTTGAGGGGGCGACCTTGTTCATCCAGCAGGCGTCGTGGCCGGCGCCGGAGATGATGTCCATGTGGCTGTAGCCGAGGTCTTGGGCGGCCTTGCGCACCCGGGCGACCAGGGTCGGATCGAAGGCAACGGGATCGAAGTGGCCCACGGCTTCCATGGCGTATCCGACGCCAAGTTGCTTGCAGATTTCCTGAGCCTTGCTCTCGATTTGCTCGCGCATTGAATTGAGCTTGCTCAGTTCGGGCGAGCGGATATCGACGGTGAACACCACGGTGCCGGGCAACACGTTGCGCGAGTTGGGCGAGAACTTCATCTGGCCGACGCCGCCGACGGCGCCCGGCTGATGATCCATCGCCACCGCCTGCACCATTTCCAGAATCCGGGCCATGGCGAGGCCAGCGTTTACCCGCATCAGCATGGGCGTCGAGCCGGTGTGGGCTTCCTTGCCCGTCAAGGTGAATTCAAGCCACCACAGGCCCTGCCCGTGCGTCACGACGCCGATCTGCTTGTTCTCGGCTTCGAGGATGGGGCCCTGCTCGATGTGATATTCGAAATAGGCGTGCATCTTGCGGGCACCGACGACTTCGTCGCCGCGCCAGCCGATCCGGGCCAGTTCGTCGCCATAGGTCAAGCCCGCCTGGTCTTTGCGGGAATAGGCATAGTCCAGGGTGTTGATGCCGGCGAAGACGCCCGAGGCCAGCATGGCTGGAGCAAACCGCGCGCCCTCCTCGTTGGCCCAGTTGGTAACGACAATGGGGTGTTTGGTCTGGATGCCGAGATCGTTGAGCGAGCGCACCACTTCGAGAGCCGACAGCACGCCGAGCACACCATCATATTTGCCGCCGGTCGGCTGAGTATCGAGGTGGCTGCCGACATAGACCGGCAGGGCATCCGGATCGGTGCCGGGGCGGGTCATGAACATTGACCCCATCTGATCGACGCCCATGGTCAGGCCCGCCTCGCCGCACCAGCGCTGGAACAGGCGGCGACCCTCGCCATCCTCGTCGGTCAGGGTCTGGCGGTTATTGCCTCCAGCAATGCCGGGGCCAATTTTTGCCATGTCCATCAGGCTGTCCCAGAGCCGATCACCATTGATGCGAAGGTTTTCTCCTGGGGCAGACATATGGCCTAAATCCTATTTGTGGCTCGGGAAGCTGAATTCGGCACCGCCCTTGATGCCGGCGGGCCAGCGGGTGGTGACGGTTTTGAGGCGGGTGTAGAAGTGGACGCCTTCGGGGCCGTAGATGGAGTGGTCGCCGAACAGGCTGCGCTTCCACCCGCCGAAGGAGTGGTAGGCGACGGGCACCGGGATCGGCACGTTGATGCCGACCATGCCGACCTCGATCTTGTCGGCGAATTCGCGGGCGGCGTCGCCGTCGCGGGTGAAGATGGCGGTGCCGTTGCCATATTCGTGGTCGTTGATGAGCTTGACGGCATCATTGTAGCTCTCGGCGCGGACCACCGAGAGGACCGGCCCGAAGATCTCTTCCTTGTAGATGGTCATCTCAGGCGTGACGTGGTCGAACAGCGTGCCGCCGACATAGTAGCCGCCTTCATAGCCTTGCAGCTTGAAGCCGCGGCCATCGACCACCAGCGAGGCGCCCTGTTCGACGCCAGCGTCGATGTAGCCCAGGATCTTGTCGCGGTGCATCTTGGTGACGACCGGACCCATTTCGGCGTCCTTGTCGGTGGCCGGGCCGATCTTGAGGCTTTCAACGCGCGGCTTGAGCTTGGCGACCAGCGCGTCGGCGGTTTCCTTGCCGACCGGAACGGCGACAGAGATGGCCATGCAACGTTCGCCGGCCGAGCCATAGCCGGCGCCCATCAGCGCATCGGCCACCTGGTCGAGGTCGGCGTCGGGCAGGATGACCATGTGGTTCTTGGCGCCGCCCAGGGCCTGCACCCGCTTACCGGCCTTGGTGCCGCGCTGGTAGACATATTCGGCAATCGGGGTCGAGCCGACGAAGCTCACGGCCTTGATGTCGGGATGGTCGAGAATGCCATCGACCATTTCCTTGTCGCCATGGACGACGTTGAGAATGCCCTCCGGGAGCCCCGCTTCCATGAAGAGGTTCCAGGCCAGCATGGAGGCGCTGGGATCGCGTTCCGACGGCTTGAGGATGAACGCATTGCCGCAGGCGATGGCGGCCGGATACATCCACATCGGCACCATGGCCGGGAAGTTGAACGGGGTGATGCCGGCGACGACGCCGAGCGGCTGGCGGTCAGAATAGGTGTCGATCGAGGGGCCGACGTTGCGGCTGAATTCACCCTTGAGCAGTTGCGGTATGCCGCAGGCAAAATCGACGCAGTCGATGCCACGGGCCACTTCGCCCAACGCGTCGTCATGCACCTTGCCGTGCTCGCGAGAGATTTCGCGCGCCATATCGTCGGCATATTGATCGAGCAAGGCCTTGAACTTGAACATGACGCGGGCCCGCTTCATTGGCGGAGTATTGCCCCAGGCGACCTGCGCCTGCTTGGCCGAGGCGACGGCGTCGTTCAGCTCGCTCAGGGTTGATAGCGGCAGTTCGGCGGATACTTCGCCGGTGGCCGGATTGAAGACCGGCACGCGACGGCCGGTGGAAACATAACGTTTGCCGGCGACGGCATTCTCGATGACGTTCATCAGTCGATACTCCGCAGGGCGGTGCGCACACCGTCGATCAATTCACCGATCTGGGCTTCCGACACGATCAGTGGCGGGCTCATGGCGATGATGTCGCCGGTGGTTCGGATCAGGTAGCCATCCTCGAAACATTTGAGGAAGGCCGAGAAGGCGCGCTTGGTGGGCGAGCCGGCGATGGGTTCAAGCTCGACGGCGCCGACGAGGCCGATATTCCTGACATCGATGACATGCGGCTCGCCCTTGAGCGAATGCAGCGCATCCTGCCAGACCGGGGCGAGCTCGGCGCCGCGGGTGAGGAGGCCCTCGTCCTTGTAGGTTTCGAGCGTAGCGAGACCAGCGGCCGAGGCGATGGGGTTCCCCGAATAGGTATAGCCGTGGAAGAACTCGATGACGTGTTCCGGGCCGCCCATGAAGGCATCGTGGATTTCTGATGAGACCAGCACGGCACCCATGGGGATAACGCCGTTGGTCAGGCCCTTGGCGGTGACCATGATGTCGGGAGTGACGCCGAAATAGTCGGCGCCGAATGGGGTGCCGAGGCGACCGAAGCCGGTGATGACTTCGTCGAAGATCAACAGGATGCCGTGCTTTTTGGTGATGTCGCGCAGGCGCTGAAGATAGCCCGCGGGCGGGATCAGCACGCCGGTGGAGCCGGCGACCGGCTCGACGATAACAGCGGCGATTGTGGAAGCGTCATGCAGGGTGATGATGCGCTCGAGCTCGTCGGCCAGCTCGACGCCATATTCGGGCAGGCCCTTGGAAAAGGCGTTTTTGGCGAGGTTATGGGTGTGCGGCATGTGGTCGACACCGCCGAGCAGGCTGCCGAACATCTTGCGGTTGGTGACGATGCCGCCCACCGAGATGCCGCCAAAATTGACGCCGTGATAGGCGCGTTCGCGGCCGATCAGGCGAGAGCGGGCGCCCTCGCCCTTCACGCGGTGGTAGGCCAGCGCCACCTTGAGGGCGGTCTCCACCGATTCCGAGCCCGAATTGGTGAACAGCACATGTTCGAGCCCCTGGGGAGCAATGTCGACGATGCGGTTGGCCAGTTCAAACGCCTTGGGATGGCCCATCTGGAAAGCGGGAGCGTAGTCCAGTTCGGCCGCCTGCCTGGCGATGGCCTCGACGATCTTTGGGCGGGCATGGCCGGCATTGCAGCACCACAGGCCCGCCGTGCCATCGAGCACCTGGCGACCGTCGGAGGTGGTGTAGTGCATGTCCTTGGCAGCCACGAACATGCGTGGCGATTTCTTGAACTGGCGATTTGCCGTAAAGGGCATCCAGAACGCATTCAGATCGTTCGGCACCACGGCATTTGAATTGGACACGAAGCCTCGCTCCCATTGATTCTGCACTGGTTTGTCTTTTGGCTCTTGACGGCGGACCGTTAAGTCCAGAAATTTTGACCAGTTGGAAAAATGTTAGCACTCCCAAACTTTCTAGCAAGGCGAAAATGCCGCCGACCAAAGTGAAAAGTGCCGAGCCATCAGTCGCCCCGACACGCCAGCACAAGGCCGATGTCAAGGCTGCGGCGCATCCGCATCCCAAGCCGCGACCGCTGACGCGCATCCAGCGTGAAAAGCAGGACGTCATTCTCGAGGCTGCGCTCGACGTGTTTTCGATGCATGGCTTCCGCGGCGCGACGATCGACCAGATCGCCGAGGTGGCGGGGATGAGCAAACCCAACCTGCTCTATTATTTCCCGCGCAAGGAAGAGATCCATCGCCGGCTGATGTCGGCTTTGCTCGAAACCTGGCTCGCGCCCCTCAAGAGCATGGATGCCGATGGCGATCCTTTCCCTGAAATCCGCTCCTATATCCGCCGCAAGCTCGAAATGGCGCGCGACTATCCGCGCGAAAGCCGGCTGTTCGCCAATGAGATGCTGCAGGGCGCGCCACGCATCATCGAGATGATCGAACTCGATCTCAAGGCACTGGTGGACGAGAAGGCCAAGGTGCTGATGACCTGGATGGACCAGGGCAAGCTGACGCGTACAGACCCCTACCACCTGATCTTCTCGATCTGGGCGACGACGCAGCACTATGCCGATTTCGATGTGCAGGTGCGCGCCGTTCTGGGCCCGGGCCGCAATGGCGAGGGGCGCTTCGAGGATGCGGCGCGCTATCTCGAACAGCTGTTCCTCTATGGACTGACGCCGCGACCGCGGAGCTGACTGTTAAGCGAGCGCTTGACAATTCGATATTGCCGCCCTATCACTTAACTTACCACTTAAGTATGGAGCAGGAAATGACACAGCAAGTTCGCGCGCACATGAGCCTGTCGCTCGACGGCTTCGGCACCGGCCTCAACCAGAGCCGGGAAAAGCCTTTCGGCGACGACATGGATGGCGAGCCCCTCCACCGCTGGATGTTCGAGGATGCCGAGAACAACAAGGCCGAGATGGACACCATCACCGATTATGGCGCCTTCATCATGGGCCGGAACATGTTCGCCGCTCCCGGCCCAGATGTCTGGGAAGAAGACTGGAAGGGCTGGTGGGGTCCCAACCCGCCTTATCATGCCCCCGTATTCGTCCTGACCCACCACAAGCGGCCACCGATCGAAATGGAGGGCGGCACGGTGTTTCACTTCGTGACCGAGGGACCGGAAGTGGCGCTGGCTCGCGCCAGGGAAGCAGCGGGCTCACGGAACCTCGTCATTGCTGGCGGGGTCAGTACCTTGCGAAACTATCTCAATGCCGGCGCAATCGACACCGTACATCTGCAGATCTCGCCGGTGGTCCTCGGCCAGGGTGAGCGGCTGTGGGATGGGCTGACGGCCACGCTCGAACCGATCGGCGCGCGCGCCACGCGGCTGACCACCCACATGGACTATCGGGTGGTGAAGGATTGATAAGCCCATCCGGGGCGGCTTGACGCCCCGGATGCGAGGTCAGAGGCCGGCGGCGACCGGGAGCAGGAAAGCGCCTACTAGGCCCAGATTCATGATCGTTGCATTGAAATGGGTGGTGCGATCGGTGCCGGAATAGTCCCAGAAATTGTGAAACAGCACGGTCGCGAAAACCAGAAAGACGATCAGCATCACCCCGCCGACGAGGCCGAAGGGACCGATGGCGGTCAGGGCACCGCCGACGATCTGCAGGCCAACGCCGATAATGGCGGAAACGCGGGGGAGCAGCATGCCGCGGGCGGTGAGGCCAGCGGTGAGGCCAGCAATGTTCCAGATGTTCCGAATGCCAAACAGCAGGAAGGAGCCCCCGAGTAGCACGCGGGCAAGCGAGAGGATGAGCGTGGTGGAATCGGCGGTCATGACGAAATTCCTTGTTGGCTAATCAGGCGGCAGCGGCCGGTCGATCGATGGGGTGCGGGGTGCGGAAGCCAACGGAGACGCGGTTCCAGACATTGATGGCGCCGATGGCGATCGTGATCTTGGTGATCTGCTCATCGGTGAAATGGAGCTTGAGCGCGGCAAAATCAGCATCGGGGGCCCGGGTCTGGGACAGCAGCGTCAGCGACTCGGTCCAGCCCAGAACGGCGCGTTCCTCGGCGGTATAGACCGGCGATTCCTGCCAGGCGGATACGAGATTGATCCACTGCTCGCCCATGCCACTGCGGCGGGCTTCCTTGACATGCATATCCACGCAATAGGCGCAGCCATTGATCTGGGAGGCCCGCAGCTTGATGAGGTGGATGAGGTGATGCGGCAGCCCGCTCTGCTTGACCACATATTGGTCGAGCGCGGCGACGGCAGCGTAGGCATCGGGAGCGGCCTGGGACGGATTGAGACGAGCTTGCATGGCAGTGGTCCTTAGTTTGCAGTTGCTGGTTGCCGCCGGACGTGACGGTCGATGAAGGCGCAGCCGCGGGCGTCGATGGCGGCGCCCAGCGGGGTTTGTGGATCGGTCACCAGATCGGCGAGCGTGGTCTTGCGCAGTTCGGCGCGATAGGCCTGTTCGGCCCGCAGCATCGCGGCGTTGACGGCGCAGGGCGCGCTGAAGAATTTCTCGGCGAGCGGCGACGGGCCGCGACGACGAATCTCGGCGCAGCGGAAGGCCGGCGCTGCACCTTCGATGGCGGTAACGATGTCGAGCAGCGAAATCTTCTCGAGCGACCGGGCGAGGCGATAGCCGCCCTTGGGGCCGGGCACCGATTGCAGAATATTGGCCCCTGCCAGAGCCTGCAGATGCTTCAGCAGATAGCTGGTCGAGACGCCATGATACTCGGCGACGGCGGCCGCAGCGAGGACGCCATCGGGGCCAAGGCCCGCCAGCATCAGCACGCTATGGATTGACTGTTCTACGCCATCGCCCAGCTTCATGGATATCTCCTATCGTGGATAAGTTATATCCATGATTATGTCGCCTGTCCAGCCCTGGTCGACGCTAGCCGAGAGGCAGGGTGATCTGGCGGACGAGGCGCTGGTCGATCGTTAAGATTTTCGGCAAGTGCCGTGCAGAGTGTTCATCGCGGGCCGATAGCCTCCGCGCGGAAAATTTCGTGGGGCTGGCTCATGGCCGACGCGCGCATCGCGGTTCTGTTCGACGCCGAAAACATCAATTGCGAGACGGCACGGAGGGTGCTGCAATTGCTGGACACGCGCGGCCTGGTGCCGATCCGCCGTGCCATCGGGGACTTTTCGGCAGCCTCGCTCGCAGCCTGGATCGGTTGCGGGCGCGACAATGGCATCGAGTTGGTGATGCAGCCGGGCCTGGGCAAGGGCAAGAATGGGGCCGATATCCGTCTCACCATCGAGGCCATGGATATCGTGCATCAGCACAATATCGACACGGTGGCGCTGGTGACCCGGGATCGGGATTTCACACCGCTGGCATTGCGGCTTCGCCATGCGGAACTGAACGTGCTGGGCTTTGCCCAACTTGAACCGAACGCGTCGTTCCGGGCGGCATGCTCAAGCTTCACGGTGATCGATGCACCCACCCGGCCCGTGGCGGCCAAGCCGGAACCTACGCCGATTTTGGACAAGGGCGAGGTGGCGCGACTGCTGCAGATTGCCCTGCTCGCCAGCAAGCAGGGCCCGATCTTGCCAGCTACGCTGACCAAAGCGATCATTGCTGTAGAGCCCCACCTTGCCACGCGCCTCAGTGGCCAGGCCAAGTTTCTCAAGACGCTGGTGGCACTTGGCGTCGTCGAGCGCGTCGGTAGTGGCGCCGGTCTGCTGGTGAGGGCGCCGCGACTGAAACGCGCGGGCTAAACGCTGCGGCGGGCCTTGCCGACGGGGCCGAGGTGGGTCTGTTCGAAGCCGTCGAGCTTGAGGCCGTAGCCGAGCAACCGATCGAAGCCGATGTGGGCTACCCAGATCGCGGCGAGACCGTAGGCCAGCGGCCCGATGGCCAGGCCGAGCAGCGCCAACAGAGCGGGCGCGGCGTAGGTGTGGGCCAGATTGTAACTCAATGCTCCGAGGCGCGGTGAGCGGAGGTAGCCCAGCATGAACAGGTCGGGCGCCAGGAACAGCAGCGCAAACACCAGCCATGACTGGCCCAGCCAGATATAAGCGGCGACCCCCAGTGCCAGCGCCGCGAAGCCTTCCAGGCGTTGCAGGAAGATGGCGTCGGCGATGGCATAGTGGCTGGTCGTGGTTGTGGTGATCATGCGAAGCCCTCTCGGTTGTGAACGGACCATACAGAGCTTCAAAAACGACTGGAATCCGCCAATTACTGGCTTTGGCCATTCAATAATGAATAGGACTACGGGTCCAGTTCGGGATAGTGGCGAAACAGGTCATCCTCGTTGCCAGGCAGGCGCCGGTCGCTTTGGAGGTAAGCCGCGACATTGGGGCGGGCTCGCACCAGGTCATGCAGCGCGCGGACCCTGGAATAGCCGTCGCCGATCCGCGCCATCAGTTTGGGGAAGGCGTAGTCCAGCCCCGCGACCACCTGGAACAGCGACAGGTCTGCATAGCTCAGGCGCGCGCCGACGAGATGGCCGGGGCCTTGTGGATTGCGCTCGAGGATGGTCTCGAACCAGCCAAGGAATTTGGGCACGCGGTCCTGGCGGAACTCCTCGGCCCGCCGTCGAGCCTCGGGCTTCTGCTCTTCGTAATAGCGGCCGGCACCCAGGGGATGATGGGCATCGTGACCCTCGAGCACGAAGTCGGCGATGGTCAGCTGGATCTGCTGGGTCCAGAGCCGCAAGCGAGCGTCGCGGGGCACCAGTCCCAGTTGATCGCCCAGATAGAGCAGGATGGCGGAGGTCTGGCCGATAACCGTGGCGCCATGCCTGAGGACGGGGGGCGCGAAGCTGGGTGTCTCGGTCGCCCTGGCCAGCGCCTCGATGACGCCGTCGCCTTTCTGACGGGCCACGTCGTCGTATGAAGCACCGGCCTCTTCGAGGGCCAGGCGAACATATTCGCCGCGGCCCTGGATGCCGGTCCAATAGTAGAGCTCATAAGTCATGGCATGATGACGCGGCGAGACGGGGAAGGTTCCCTTGGGAACCCGGTGCTAGAGACTGTCGGCGATCACGAGCAGCAGACCGCCGGCCAGCGTGATGTTGACCAGCACCAGATAGAGGTGCTGGTCGCGCTCCTTGCCGGTGAACAGGAAGAGATTGTGGTAGCCAGCGGTGGCGAGGATCAGGAAGACGATCAGCGCCAGCGCTCCGTATACCGGATAGAAGCCCAGCAGCAGCGACAGCCCGCCGATCCACTGCATGGCGAAGCCGGCGGCCACCAGCGCCGGCGGCATGTCCCAGCCATAGTTGGTCCTGGAGGGAATGCGCGCCTTGAAATTGAGCGTGTTGCGGAAGGCGGCGATGGTGAAGAACAGGCCAAAGACAATGCGCCCGGCCAGCATCAGTGTTGCAGCAATGGTCATGATTCCCCCTCGGTGCCCCCTGCCTAGCCGATAGCAGGGGGCGACAACAGCCAATCCCTGCCACGATCGCGCCGCAATCGGGAATTTCTGGCCGCCGGAACGCCAAAATTTTGCGTGCAACCAGTTTTTTGACCCGTTTTGGGACAGTTGAGGAGGAACCGTGGCATCATCGCCACAGGTCGCAAGTTGAATCCGGATATGGCCGGATCACGCCGCCATCATTTTGCGATTTCGCAAATAGGCGGATTCATTTTCTGCGAGTTGCCAGAGTCATTTACCAATTCTGTCGAATTGCCGGCCCGGAATTTGCGGCATATGAGCAACAGAGGGGCCCTTCAGGGCAGTTGTGGCCAATATGGGCACATTGTGGCCCGCCCGGGCTTTTAATCAAGCACTCACCGTAAACTGACGTGAGTTACCGAGTTTGATTAGAAAAGCCGTTTCCGTCGCCGCACTTGCTGCAGCTCTCCTTTCATTTTCCACTGCAGCCCATGCCCAGTGCGGCGGCGCCTCCTGGTACGGTCCCGGCTTCAACGGGAAGCGGGCCGCCTCAGGTGAAATCTTCAACGAGAACGCCATGACGGCGGCGCATCGTTCCCTTCCCTTCGGCACCAAGGTCACCGTGGTTGACCAGCGCACCGGCAAGGAAGTCCAGGTCACCATCAACGATCGCGGGCCCTTCCACCGGAGCCGCATCATCGATCTCAGCAAGGAAGCAGCCAACCAGTTGGGCTTCCGCAATCGCGGCACGACCTCGGTCTGCATCAGCCAGCTCTGATTTCCGAACGGGACCGAACCAATTCTGAACAGGGCCGCCCCGACTACCGGGCGGCCCTTTCGCTTTCTGCTCAATGCCTGAACAATGCGTTCCGCCTATCTGGCTTTTTCAGCCGGGCGCGACGACATAGTTAGGCAGCATCCGTCACTGGCGAACCGAGCAGGCACGCAATGAAAAAGATCGGCTTTCTTTCCTTCGGGCACTGGTCGCCCTCGCCGCAGTCGCAGACCCGTTCGGCGGGCGATGCGCTGTTGCAGTCCATCGACCTGGCCGTGGCGGCCGAGGAACTGGGGGCCGATGGCGCCTATTTCCGCGTGCACCACTTTGCCCGCCAGCTGGCTTCGCCCTTTCCGTTGCTGGCAGCGATCGGGGCCAGGACCCAGAAGATCGAGATCGGCACGGCCGTCATCGACATGCGCTACGAGAACCCGCTCTACATGGCCGAGGATGCCGGCGCAGCCGACCTGATCGCGGGCGGACGCCTGCAGCTGGGCATCAGCCGCGGTTCGCCCGAGCAGGTCATCGACGGCTATCGCTACTTTGGCTATGTCCCGGCCGAGGGAAAGACAGATGCCGACATGGCGCGCGAGCAGACCGAGGTCTTCCTCGAAGTGCTGAAGGGCAATGGCTTTGCCGAGCCCAATCCACGCCCGATGTTCCCCAATCCGCCCGGCCAGCTGCGTCTCGAGCCGCACTCGCGGGGACTGCGCGAACGCATCTGGTGGGGCGCCGCCACTGACGCCACCGCCGTCTGGGCGGCCAAGCTCGGCATGAACCTGCAGAGTTCGACGCTCAAGTTCGACGAGAGCGGCAAGCCGTTCCACATTCAGCAGGCCGAGCAGATCCGCGCGTATCGGGCCGCCTGGAAGGAGGCGGGGCATGCGCATGAGCCGCGCGTTTCGGTCAGTCGCTCGATCTTCGCGTTAGTCAACGACATGGACCGCGCCTATTTCGGCGGCGGCGGGCGTGAAGAGGACAGTTTTGGCTATATCGAGCCGGAAAAGCGAGCGGTGTTCGGCCGCGGCTATTCAGCCGAGCCAGAGGTGCTGATCAAGGAACTGGCCGCCGACGAGGCCATTGCCGAAGCCGATACGCTGCTGCTGACGGTGCCTAACCAACTGGGCGTCGATTACAATGCCCATGTCATCGAGAGCATCCTCAAGCTGGTGGCGCCGGCGCTGGGGTGGCGCTAGGACGCGAAGCTCACCTCTCCCTCACGGGGGAGGGAGAGCCCTTGTCCGGTTTTCATCCTGGTAGGGCAACGCGAATGCGCCTTGTTCGCAACCGCTCGCTTGCCAATAGGCGCCGACCGGCGTGAACCGTCCGTAGGCTGCCTGCTCGATGCGGGCGGCGAGGGCCATGGCCTGGCATTCGTCCGGCCCGGCAACGACGTGGACCATTTCGTGCAGCACCGTCAGCTGGCGCAGGGCATCGGCGCCATCAGAGAAGAATTGCGGGCAGAGCACGAGCCGCACGACGCCATTCTCGGGCGGGATGCGCACGAAAGCGGCAAAGCGGCTGCACGATCCGTCCGGCGTGTCGCGGATAACCAGATCGAGGGTTACCGTGCCGCCCCACAGGTCGGATTGGAACCGCTGCAAGGTGAGCGCGTCGCGGTAGGCCGCAACATCGACGCCTATCTCCGTGGCGCCGAGGCGTGGCCATGCCTGTTCGAACGTGGCGATGGCCGCGTCAAGCGCCCGGTCCAGCGTGGCTCTGTCCTGTGCCATGGCAGGGACGGCGAGGAAAGCGAGGATGATCGCGGCAAGGCGGAGGCGCATGGCGGACTTTCGGTCGAGTGCCCGGCGCACATAACGGTTCCGCGACCTGCGGGCAATGCTGTGACGACGTCGCAACACCGCGCGGCAAACCCGCGAAACCCCACATAAACCGGCCACAATTGGTCCGGAAAAGGATCGGGTGATCGCGTGGGAAGCGCCTCGGCAGGGATGCCGCGCCCATGAGCCGGTCAGTATCAGCCTTAACCTCTCGCTAACCTCTTGTTTCCCATCGGGAGCGAACAGGGTAGAAGCGGGCAAAAGGCACCAGATTTCAGGGTCCGCTTGATGGATTTTCGCATTTCCGCCGATGACCGCATTGGCAACCAGCCGGCCAAGGGCAGCAAGCCGCGCGCTACGGCTCCGGGTGGCAAGGGACAGCGCGTCGAGCCCACGATCGGGCAATCCATGCCGTTCTCGGTCGCCGATGAGCGCGCTGGCGGACCGACGCGTGGTTCTGGCGGGGACGGCAAGCCGCCCAAGCCGCCGCGGCGCGGCAAGGCCCAGCCCGCGAAAAAGAAACGCTCGCGCAGCGGCGGCTTTCTCATGGGCCTCTTGTGGTGGAGCTTCGTCGCGTGCCTCTGGGGCGGCATCGCCGCTATCGGCGTCGTTGTCTATTTCGGCGCGCAGCTGCCCTCGTCCAATACCTGGGCCATTCCGGACCGTGCGCCCAATATCCGTATCCTGGCGGCTGACGGCAGTCTGATCTCCAATCGCGGCCAGACCGGCGGCGAGGCGATCACCTATCGCGAGCTGCCTTATTATGTGCCGGCCGCGATCATCGCCAGCGAAGACCGTCGCTATATGAGCCATTTCGGCGTCGATCCGCTGGGCCTGGTCTCGGTGGCCATCGAAATGGTGCAGGCGCGCGGCGTGACCCGCGGCGCCTCGACCATCACCCAGCAGGTGGCCAAGAACCTGTTCCTGACGCCCGACCAGACCCTGGGCCGCAAGATCCAGGAAATGATCCTGGCCGTGTGGCTCGAGCAGAATTTCACCAAGGAAGAAATCCTCGAGCTCTACATGAACCGCGTCTATTTCGGCGCCGGGGCAACGGGTATCGAGGCGGCGGCGCAGACCTATTTCGGGGTTTCGGCGCGCAACCTGTCGCTGGGCCAGGCCGCCATGCTGGCCGGTATCCTGCCGGCGCCATCGGCCTACAACCCCAAATCCAACCCCGAGCGCGCCATCGAGCGGCAGCGCCTGTCGCTCAACGCCATGGCGCGTGACGGCTTCATCACGCCAGAAGAGGCTGCAGCGGCCCAGATCGATCCCGACCAGACCGTGCGCACACGCGTCGCCGGTTCGGAAGACTATGTCGCCGACTGGGTCGAAAGCCTGATGACCGCCTATATCGGCGAGATCGAAAGCGACGTGGTGGTGCAGACCACCATCGACTTCAAGATGCAGAAGGATGCCGAGTTCATCGTCAAGGAACTGGTGGCCTCCGAGGGTCCGAAGCGTGGCTTCAGCCAGGGTGCCCTCGTGGCAATGGACGTCGATGGCACGGTGCGTGCCATGGTGGGCGGCGTCGACTACCAGGCCAGCCAGTATAACCGCGCAGTGACGGCCAAGCGTCAGCCGGGGTCGACCTTCAAGCCGTTCGTCTACATGGCTGCCATGGAAAAGGGCTATACGCCCGAGACCTTGGCCGAGGATGCCCAGTTCGAATACAATGGCTGGAGCCCGCGCAATGCCTCTGGCAAGTATGCCGGCACGGTGACGTTGCGGCAGGGCCTCGCCTATTCGCTCAATACCGTCGCAGCGCGGCTTGCCATCGACGTCACCCCGCAGGCGGTGATCGACGTGGCGACGCGCATGGGCATCTCTTCCCAGCTAACGGCCGTGCCCTCGATCGCGCTCGGTACGCAGGAAGTGAACCTGCTGGAGTTGACCTCGGCCTATGCGCCCTTTGCCAATGGCGGCATCGGGGTGATCCCCAACGTGATCACCTCGATCCAGTCCAAGGAAGGCGAAGTGCTGTACCAGGCATCCGATGCCGGCCCGGGCCGCGTCGTCGCGCCCAATATCCTTGCCGAGATGAACGACATGCTCAAGACCGCCGTCGAGGTGGGTACCGGACGTGGCGCCAACCTGGGTGGCTGGCAGTTCGGCGGCAAGACCGGGACGTCGCAGAATGCGCGTGACGCCCTGTTCGTCGGCTATACCGCCGCCATGGTCACCGGCGTGTGGCTGGGCAATGACGATGACACCAAGACCACTTTGTCGGGCGGCAATGTGCCGGCAACCATCTGGTCGGAGTTCATGACCAAGGCCCATCAGGGCAAGCAGATCGCCCAAATTCCGGGCGGCAGCTATGACGGCCAGCTGGTGGCCCAGCCGGTGATCGATCCGGCAACCGGGCAGGCTGCCATCGATCCCGCGACCGGACAGCCGATGACGCAATATGTCGATGCCGGCACCGGCCAGGCCGTGCAGACCACCATCGACCCGGCGACCGGCCAGCTCATGCAGCTCGATCCGGCCACCGGCCAGTACGTGCCGGCGACGGCAGCCCAGGCAGCCACCCAGCAGCCGATCCAGACCGGCCAGATGGTCGATCCCAGCACCGGCGCATTCGTGGGTGCGCAGATCGACCCGGCGACGGGCATGCCGATCAACAATACCGGCGGCATGCTGGTCGATGCCAATGGCGTCCAGATCGATCCGGCCACCGGCATGCCGGTCGGCCAGGTCGTGGGTGCGCAGCAGCAGCAGCAGGCGATCGATCCGGTGACAGGTTATCCATTGCAGCAGCAGAGCAATGGCGTGGGCCAGGCGCCCATCGACCCCAATACCGGCATGCCGATGGTGCTGGTGGTCGACCCGGCAACCGGCCAGCAGGTGTGGGTGCCGAGTGCCCCGGCACAGATGCAGCCGCCGGCCGCTATCGGCCAGCAACAGCAGGTCTATCAGGAGCCGGAACGCCAGCGCACGTTGATGGACCTGATCTTCGGCGGCGGCGAGAACTAGGCTTGCTGCTGATCCGGCAAGCTGGACCGAGTGATGTCGCGGTCATTGCGGCGGTGATCGACGCCGCCTATCGGCACTACATACCCATCATCGGGAGCACGCCGCGCCCGATGCTCGACGATCACGCGGCACGTGTCGCGCGCGGCGAAACCCACCTCGTCCAAGCAGACGGGCGGATCGAGGCGGTGATTACACTTGGCCCGGGCAAGCGCATGGATGCGCTGCATATCTTCAATATCGCCGTCGATCCCGCAGCGCAGGGCAAGGGAGTCCTGCGGCATTTGCTGGCTTTCGCCGAACAGCAGGCCCGGCAGGCGGGCCTGCCATTTCTCACGCTCTATACGCATTCGCTGATGACGCGGAACCGGGCCATCTATGCCCATATGGGCTTCAATGTGCTCGGCGAGGAAGACGGGGGCGGCTATGCGATCATCTTCATGCAGCGGGCTGTGCCGGCGGCATAAAGCGGTCGGAAGCGGCTGCGGTCAGCTTGCGGGTTGCAGGTCGTGGACGGTGGGATGGTGCCGATGACGGGGCCCAAGTCGCTCTTCGCTCTGCGTCCTATAGTAGATGGCGACCAGCAGAAGCACCACGACGCAGCCGGCGATCAGGCCATTCACATTGATGTTCATAGCTTCGTCCGATCGCCGTCAGCCGCCATGCGCCATCAATTGCCGACCATGGGCCTTGAGCCAGGCGCGACCTTTTTCCATGTCGGGCAGGGTGCGCTTCACGGTGGCCCAGAAGGCCGCGGAATGGTTCATCTCGACCAGATGGGCCACTTCGTGGGCAGCGACATAGTCGAGCACGAAGGGCGGGGCCAGCACCAGCCGCCAGTTGTAGTTGATATTGCCCGATGACGAGCAGGAGCCCCAGCGGCTCGACTGGCTGCGCATCTTTACCGACTTTACGGTGACACCCAGCCGAGCGGCATGGATGGCGGTTCGCTCCGCGAGATCGGCCTGGGCCTCGTCCTTGAACCAGTCGGTCAGCCGCCGCGCCTGGTGCTGTGGATCGCCGGGCACCAGCAGCACGCTTTCGCCATCCATCTCGGCTACTTCGACGCGCCCGCGGATGCGGCCGGTGCCGACAATGCGGTGATCGATGCCGCGCAGTGGCACCACGCCACCTTCGCCAAGGGCGGTCGCTGCCGGGGCACGGTGGATGCGGGCCGCCAGCCAGTTGCGGTGGCGGGCGAGAAAAGCCTCGGCCTCGGCCCACTTGCCATGCGGCGGCAGCGTAAGCAGCGGACCGCCGCTATGGGGAATGGACAGCCGATAGCTGCGCGCCCGCGCGTTGACCCGCACGGTGACCGTGACCGGCGCGCCATCGATGTCGATGACGGTGCTGGCGGGGATTTTAGCCTTGGCGCGGAAGAAGAGGTTCATGGCATCTCGGGAATCGCGGGGTGATAATAGCGGGATTTTGGCGCGATGACTCCCCCCGCCACCGGGTGGCGCTTGACGCGAATAGCGTGGCCAAACGGCCCCCACCCTTGATCCCTCCCCGCAAGGAGGGTGTCGACCCAATCACCCGTGGCTCCAACAAAAAAAGCGCCCCTTGCGGGGCGCCAGTGGGCCGTTGAAACGACCGGCTTCAGGAGGGATAGGCACTTGGTTTAAGTGGCTGGGGTCAGCCGTTGTTGCCCCAGCCATTGTTGTTCTGGTCGCCGTTGCTCTGCTCCGGCTTGGGCTGGTCGTAGCCCTGGCGGGTACCGCGGCGTTCGTTCATGAAGCGATCGAACTCTTCGCGATCCTTGGCCTTGTTGAGGTTGGCCATGTATTCGTGGAAGGCATCGATCTCGGCGTCGAGGCGGGCGCGTTCTTCTTCAAGGCGCTTGAGCTGCTCGGCGCGATAGTCGTCAAAGGCTGCATTGCCGCTCGAGTTCATGCCGTAGCTCCGGTGGTTGTTCCAGCCATGGTGGCGGGGCTTGTTGGAGCTGCACCAGGCACGCCCCTTGTTCCAGTAGGCCTGCGCCTTCTCGGGCGAGCCGCCGAACTTTTCGCCCCAGAGGATATAGCCCAGGACGGCAAGGCCGATCGGCCAGAACAGGATAAAGCCGCCCACCATGAGGGCGATGGTCAGCGGGGACCATTGAGGTTTGATGATTGCTGTGTTCATTTCGGTTTCATTCTCCCAGTCACGATGACCCTTAGGTGGCCCATGCTGGGGTAGGATCAATGCTGTGCCCATGATTTTTGGGTCTTGAAACGCGGTTTTTGCCTCACTATGGGGCGACCGTTTTATGCCCCGGAAGGGCCAGAAAATGACCATGACCCAGGCCGACGGCCTGCCCCTGCCCTCGACCTGGCGGCCGCTGCGCCTGCAAACGCTGGTGCTTTTGCGCTGGCTGGCCGTGGGCGGACAGACCATCGGCGTGCTGTTCGTCGCCTTCGGGCTGGGTTTTCCGCTGCCGCTGGTCGAGTGTTTCGCGCTGATTGCCCTCTCGGCCGGTGTCAATCTATGGCTGGTGCTGAAGCTGGGGACATCGCACCGCCCTTCCGTGATGGCGGCGGCGAGCCAGGTGGCGTTCGACCTCTGCCAGCTCGGGGGGCTTTTGGCGCTGACCGGCGGGCTGCAGAATCCGTTCTCGCTGCTGCTGCTGGCGCCGGTTTCGGTCTCGGCGACGACGCTGCCGCAGCGGGCGACGTTCCTCATCGCACTGCTGGCCGCGGTGATTGCCTCAGTGCTGTCGGTCTGGCACCTGCCGCTGCCGTGGGCGCCCGACGAGCGCATCGTCTTCAACCGCATCTACGTCATCGGCATCTGGGTCTCGATCGTCTGCGGCGTGGTGTTCATCTCGGCCTATACCAACCGGGTGGCGCATGACGCGCGCCAGATCGCCGACGCCCTGGCTGCCACCGAACTGGCGCTGTCCCGCAAGGAACAGCTTTCGGCGCTGGATGGTCTCGCCGCCGCCGCGGCGCACGAGCTGGGCACGCCGCTTTCGACCATTGCGCTGGCGGCCAAGGAAATGCGGGCCGAGGCGGAGAAGGGGAGCGAGCTGGCCGCGGACGTCGAGCTCATCATCGAGCAGGCGGCGCGCTGCCGGGCCATACTCGCCAAGCTGCGCAACCTGGGCAGCGACGGCGGCGACCCGTTTGCGGCGGTGCCGCTCACCGATCTCCTCGCCGAAGTGGCGCGGCCGCATGAGGGGCGCGGCAAGGCGATCCTGTTCTACTACGAAAAGGCCGCTGGCCCGCCGCCGGTATTCCAGCGCAGCGTCGGCCTGCTTTATGGGCTGGGGAACCTGATCGAAAATGCCAGCGACTTTGCCCGCAGCACCGTGCGGGTCGAGGCGGCGTGGGATATGGAAGCTGTCTCGGTCTCGATCACCGATGACGGCCCGGGTTTTGCGCCGGAGCTGATCGCGCGGCTGGGCGAGCCTTACCTGACCAGTCGCCCGCGCGATCCGCAAGGTCCCGATGCCAACAAGCCAGGCGGGCTGGGGCTGGGCGTGTTCATTGCCAAGACCCTGCTGGAACGGACCGGGGGGCGCCTGGCTTTCGAAAACATCGCGGCCGAGGGGCATGCGCGCGTGCGCATCGTCTGGCCAAGGGATGCGGTGGAGGCCAGACAGGCGTGATGGTTTTGACCTTTTCCCGCCAAAGCCCTATGTGAAGCCCATGAGCACGATAGAAGATCTCCTGGCCACCGACCCCAGTCTGCTGCTCGTCGATGACGACGCAGCCTTTCTCCAGCGCCTCGAGCGCGCCATGACGCGGCGGGGCTTTGATGTCCGCATTGCCGGCTCGGTAGCCGAAGGGCTGGCCGCCGTGGCGGAAAAGCCGCCGGCCTATGCCGTGGTCGACCTGCGCCTCGAGGACGGCAACGGCCTCGAAGTGGTATCGGCCCTCCATACCAAGCGCCCCGATGCACGCGCCGTGGTGCTGACCGGCTATGGCAATATCGCCACCGCGGTCACCGCGGTGAAGCTGGGCGCCATCGATTATCTCAGCAAGCCTGCCGACGCCGACGACGTCATCAATGCGCTGCTGGCCACTGGCGAGGACAAGCCCGAGCCGCCGGAAAACCCGATGTCGGCCGATCGCGTCCGCTGGGAACACATCCAGCGCGTCTATGAGCTGTGCGACCGCAACGTGTCGGAGACAGCGCGGCGACTCAACATGCATCGGCGCACGCTGCAGCGCATCCTCGCCAAGCGCGCGCCGCGCTAGAGCACGAACAGGCTGTTGAAACCGCCATAGATCAGGCGGGCGCCGTCGAACGGCATCTTCATGGCCTGCATGCTCGGGTCGCTCATCATTTTCTGGCCGGCCGCATCGCGCGTCGCCTTGTCGGGATATTCGACCCACGAGAAGACGATGGACTCGTCGGGCTTGGCCTGGACGGCGCGCATGAAATCGGTCTGCTCACCTGCCGGTACGTCGTCACCCCAGGTTTCGACGATTCTGGTGGCGCCCCATTGCTTGAACAGCGCCCCTGCTTCGCGGGCGTGGTCGATATAGGCCTGTTTGTTGGCAGTGGGCACGGCGGCAACGAAGCCATCAATATAAGGCATTTTGCGTCTCCTTTCGTCCTGCGGGTCAACGCCTCGCAGACAGGGCGGTTGCGACTGCTTGCTCGACAAGGACGCGTTGGTGGGGCTAACTCCGACAATCATTTGCAAGAGGAGCCAGCCCATGACCGTCACCCTCCACTTCCACGGCGCGGCGGGCACGGTGACCGGGTCGTGCTATCGGGTGGTACATCCCGGCGGGCAGTTCCTCGTCGATTGCGGGCTGTTCCAGGGCAACAAGAGTGTCCGCGACCTCAACCTCAAGCCGACCCCCTTCGACCCGAAAGCCATCAGCTTCCTGCTGCTGACCCATGCCCATATCGATCACGCGGGTCTCCTTCCCAAGCTCTATCGCGAGGGCTGGCGCGGGCCGATGTGGATGACCGAACCGACCGCGGGCCTCCTCGAATATCTGCTGCCCGATAGCGCCGGCATCCAGGAAAGCGAGGCCGAACGCGAGACCAAGAAGTATGCGCGGCGCGGCGATGAGCCGGCCAAGCCGCTCTACACCATGGAAGACGCCGAAGAGGCGTTGCAGCATCGGCGGACCTGCCAGTATGGCGAATGGATCGAGCCGGGGCCGGGCGTGCGGGCGCGCTACTGGAATGCCGGGCATATCATCGGCTCGGCCTCCATCGAGGTGGAGGTCAAGGATGGCGACAAGACCATCCGCCTCATGTTCTCGGGCGATATCGGGCCGGACGAGAAAGTGTTCTACAACGAGCCCGAGGGGCCGGCCGGTTTCGACTACATCCTCAGCGAATCGACCTATGGCGGCCGCGAGCGCGAGGACTATACGCTGGTGCAGCGCCGTGAGGCGCTGAAGCAGGAGATCAACACCGCCCTCGCCCGCGGCGGGAACCTCGTGATCCCGGCGTTTGCCGTCGAGCGCAGCCAGGAGTTGCTGCATGACATCGGCGTGCTGATCAAGACCGGCGAGATCGACCCGCGGCTGGTGTTCCTCGACAGCCCGCTGGCTTCAAAGGTGACCGGCGTCTATCGCAAGTATGCCAAGATGTTCGACGATGTCGAACTGGGCGCCGACGAGCTGTTCAACGACCCGCGCTTCCGCATCATCGAGGCGGTGGAAGAGTCCAAGGCAATCAACACCATCAGGGGCGGCGCCATCATCATGAGCGCCTCGGGCATGGCCGATGCCGGGCGCATCAAGCACCACCTGCGCAACAACCTGATCCGATCCAATGCGACGGTGCTGTTCGTGGGCTACCAGGCGCCGGGCACGCTGGGGCATGTGATCCTCAGCGGTGCCAAGGAGGCGCGCATCCACGGCACGCTGGTGCCGATCCGCGCCACCATCCGCTCGATGGGCAATTACTCGGCCCATGCCGACCATTCCGAGCTGATGGAGTGGATCAAGGAGCGGCTGCCGGCGCATGGCGCCATCTTCCTCACCCATGGCGAGGACGAAGAACGCGCCGCCCTGCGCGCTGCGCTGATGGCGACGGGCCTGGGCGGCGACCAGATACTGCTGCCGCTGCTCGACGACTATTTCGAGCTGACCGCGGCGGGGATCGCCGCCAAGTCGCAGACCGCGACGCCACGCATCGATCCGCTGCAGGTCCATTCGGACTGGCACAATGCGTTCTCGGATTTCTCCATCCGGCTGAGCCAGCGGCTGCAATCGGGGTCCGAGGCGGAGAAGCTGGCGGTGATGCGGGCGCTGCAGAAGGAGCTGGACGCGCTGGGCGCCGTGCCGACGCCGCCGCCGGTGGCGACGCCAATCACCCCGGTCGAGAGCCAGAGCTTCGACGAATAGATTAGGGCACGGGACCCTTCGGCGCCAGCCGCCCGGCCATGGCCCAGGTCAGCACCAGCAGCGGCAGCAGCATGGCGAACGCCATGCGCACGCCGACGCCCTGCGCCACGGCGCCGATCAGCGCCGGGGCGCCCAGATTGACCAGTTGGAAGATCAGCGTGGTGGCGGCAACGTTCTGCGATGCCGGCCGGTCGCCCAGTCGCGCCGCGGCGGACAGCATCAGCGGATAGAGCACGCAGATGCCGATACCAACCAGGAGGAAGCCAAGCAGTGCCAGCCAGGCGCTGGGCGCCAGCACCAGCAGCACCATGCCGCCGACCGCTATCGCCGACAGCACCCGCGCCACGCGCACTGGCCCGAAGCGGTCGATGAAGCGGTCGGCCACCAGCCGCCCGCCGGCCATCGCCACCAGCAAAGCCGGCAGCGCCAGCGACTCGACGAAGGCCGACACATCGAAGGCGTCGCGCAGATAGATGATGGCCCAGCCGCGTGAGGCGCCTTCGGTGAGGCCGGCGCCGAGACCGAAGGCTACCAGCCCCAGCGTGGCCAGTGTCGGCAGCGCCAGCTTGCGGCCTTTGTCGCCGGCATGCGGTCGCGGCGGCATGACCGGCATGGGCACCACGACCACCAGCACCAGAACGATGAGCAGCGGTGCCATGGTCCATAGGTGGAGGGCGGGAGAAACATCGAGCCCACGCAATGTCGCTCCGAGCAGCGAGGTCAGCAGGAAGCCAATGCTCCAGGCGCCATGGCAGGTGTTCATCACTCGTCCACCAGTGGCTGCCTCGACCCGGTCGGCCTCGACATTCATGGCGATATTGCTGAGCGAGAAGCCCATGCCGTTGATCGCCAGCAGTGCGAAGGTCGCCACCGGATGCAACAGGACCGTGGCAAGGGCCGCCGTACAGATCACCAGCGGCAGCAGCCAGAGGATGACCCGGCGCGGGCTGAAGCGTTCGATTATGGCGCTGGAAAACAGGAACATCGAAAGCCCGCCCAGCGGCTGGCCCACCATGACGAGGCCGAGCTGGGCCTCGCTGAGACCCATCTGCAATTGCAGATCGGGAATACGGGTGTGGATGGCGCCGGCGGCCAAGGCATGGGTGAAGAACAGGGCGATAATGCGCCAGCGCACGACTGAGGAGAGACTCACTTCGGGCCGGGATCCATCAGGATGTGGATGCGGTCGGCGCCGAGCCGGGCGAGCTTGAGCATGAGCGCCTTGCGCCGGGCCGGGGCGAGCGGGGTATCGGGGCTGTCGCGCAGGATGGCACCGTCGTGCCCGTCGGCGACGATCAGGCCTTCGCTTTCGGGGAAGATTTCAGCATCGAGCTCGGGCGGCTTGGCAAAGAAGAACTTATCGGAAAATGCCCGGTATTCCGGCCATTTGCGGTCGACCTGGAAGTCGATCAGGCTCGACTTGATCTCGACGATCCATATCTCGCCCCTGGGGCCCACCGCCAGCACGTCGGCGCGCCTGCCATTGGCCAGCGGCACTTCGGCATAGCAGGCCATGTCGTGCCGTTCGCGCAGCATGCGCATGACGCCGCGCTGCACGCGCAGGGCCGTGGCCGACTGGCGCAGGTCAACGATGGGCGGCAGGTCCGACATGACTCAGGCGTGCGGGCTGACCGGCTCGGGCGGCAAGCCGTGCGGCGTTTCGAGCTGGCGATTGCTGAGCGCAAAACTCGATGCCCACAGGCCCGCCAGCAGCAGTGGCAGGCAGATCAGGTAGGAATTGCGGATGCCGAGATACTCGGCGACGAAGCCGAGCAGCGGAGGCGCGAGGAAGAACACCACGAAACTCACCTGCCCCAAAGCGGCGACATTGACGGCAGCCGGCCGGTCAGTGCGCTGCGCGGCGGCCGACACAGCCAGTGGATAGACCGCCGAGCAGCCGATGCCCATCAGCGCAAAGCCAGCCAGAGCCACCTCGGGCATGGGCGCATAGCCCACCATCAAGACGCCGACGCTGGCGAGGCTCAGCAGCACCATGGCCACGTTGCGCGGGCCGAAGCGGGTGACGACCGGATCGGCAAAGAGGCGCATCACCGCCATGAAGAAGGCGAAGAGCGTCAGGCCCATGCCGCCAATGAAGGGCTGCACCGAGAAGACGTCACGCATGTAGATGGCCGACCAGTCGATGCCGGCCCCTTCGACGAGGAAGGCGGAGAAACCGATGAGGCAGAGCGGTAGCAGGCCCCAATGGGGGAAGGCGATGCGATGGGTGTTCTCAGACTGGGTGCGCAACGGCGCCGGGGATGGCACGATGCCCGAAATCATGAAGCCGCCCAGCAGCACGACGACAGCAGCAACCAGCCCCAGATGCGCCTCGACCGAGAGGCCCGACTGGCGGATGGCGGCGCCCGCCAGAGCCGTGACGAAAAAGCCGACGCTCCAGAAGCCGTGCGCCCGGTTCATGAAGCGTCCACCAGTATGCATTTCGAGCCGGTCGATCTCGACATTGAGGTTGATCTCGAGCGCGCCGGAGAGGAGGCCGGTGACGAACAAAACGGCAAACACCGCCGGGGCGGCGCCCAGCCAGGGGATGGTGGCGAATAGCAGAGCCGGCCCGAGCACGGTGAAGAAGGCCGTGGTTCGCACGCCCAGCTTTTCGATGACCGCCGCGCCGAAGGTCAGCGAGATCAGCGAGCCGATGGCCATGCCGATCATGGTGAGGCCGAGCTGGCCCTCGGTAACATTGAGGTGGGTCTGGATATCGGGCAGGCGCGCCATCAGCGCGCCTGTGGTCAAAGCGAACAGGAAGAAGCAGGCATAGAGCCGGTGCTGCGGGGCGATCTTCATTGCGCGGGAACCTGCTTGGCCTGACGGCGCGTGCCGACGGCATCGGCCATGATGAGGCCGAGGACCACCAGCGGAATGCCGACGCCGAAGGCCCAGCGAATGCCGAAATGCTCGGCAATATAGCCCAGCAGCGGCGGCCCGAGCAGGAAGGACACGAAGGAGATCTGTGCCAGCGCCGCGACATTGACGGCGGCCGGACGATCGGTGCGTTGCGCCGCGGCCGACATGGCCAGCGGGAACAGCGCAGAGGTACCGACGCCGATCATGGCGAAGCCGACATAGGCCAACCACCAGACCGGGGTGAAGAATACCAGCAGCGCGCCGATGCCGGAAATGGCGAGGAGGCCACGGGCGACCACGGCAGGGCTCCAGCGTTCGACGAAGCTGTCGGCGAAGAAGCGGGTCACAGCCTGGGCACCGGCGCCCAGGGCGACGGCAAAGCCGGCCCAGAACGGCGCCGCAGCGAATTCGTCGCGCATGTAGATGGCCGACCAGTCGATGCCCGCGCCTTCTAGGATCATGGCCGAGAGGCAGACACCGACAAGGACCATGATGGCGCCCGTGGGACGAGCGAAGCGCGGCGCCGCGTCGGTGCTGCCGCCGCTGCGATGCTCCGCCGGTTCGTAGCGCCCGAGCAGGATCAGCGCGATGACGGTGACGATGGGCACCATGATCGCCAGATGCAACTGCGGGGAGAGCCCGGTCTGCGCCACGAACGAGCCGACCATGCCGGCCGAGAAGAAGCCGAAGCTCCAGAAGGCATGGGCGCGGTTCATGATGCGGCGGCCGATGGCATGCTCGACGCGATCGGCCTCCAGATTGATGATGATCTCGATGCACCCGATGGTGATGCCGACCGGCATGAGCAGGAGGAAAAAGGCCAGCGGCCCCTGCGCCCAGACGGCGATGGCATAGAAGACCGAGAGCAACGGGATGGCGGTCAAAAGCGTGCGGCGATAGCCGACGCGCTCGATGATCGGGCCGGCAAAGGTCAGCGAAATCAGCGTACCGAAGGCGGCGCCGATCAGCGCCAGGCCCAGGGCGCCTTCACCGACGCCCATGGTTTCCTGGATGGCAGGCAGGCGCGGATAAAGGCTGCCCATGCAAAACGAATAAATGAAAAACGCCCCGAACACCTTGATCTGGGGCGGCAGGTCTATGCCGAATCTCATGGCTGCAACTACTCGCAAATGTGCTGGCGAAACTAGGCGAAAACGGCTGGGCGGGAAATAGCGACCGGAAACGTTTTCCGAAGATTTTTGCAACGTTGCAATTGTGACGCAGGCGACGGCGCCCGAGGGGCTGCTAGCCTGCCGTTGGCGCGGCGTAGAAGTCGTCGCGCAGCACGGTGACGCCGGTCAGCAGGTCGCGCACGATTTCGAGGCGGCGGAACTGGCCGCCGACGCGGCTTTCGGCGGGGCGTTTTGGACCAGTGACCCGGTCGCGCCGGTCGGGCCCGAAATAGGCCGGCGTTTCATAATAGATATGGCTCTGCCCGACCTGCCGGTCGATGCGCTCGGCCACGCGACTGCGGGTGAACGGCATGGTGATGACGTCGTCGAAGCCCATATTGATGCAGCGCGTGATGGTCTCGACCGAGGGACTTTCGGAGAAATAGATCAGCGGCGAGAAGCGCATCCGCCGGCTCGGACAGAACCGGATGGCGTCGGCCACGGCACGCAACTCGGCGACATCGAGGACCGGGGCGAAGAGAAAGAAACAAATCGGGGTCTGGGCAAGCTGCTGTTCTGCCTGTCCCACGCCGGCATAGGGCAACACCGCCGCGAAATCGAGGCGGCGCGCCAGATCGATCAATGCGGCGCCCGGCCCGACGACATAGGCGGTGGCCTGCATGCCCTGCCAACTTTCCCTGCAATCCCGCCGCGCATGCTAGGGCCGGAATGCTAAGGGCGGGCTAATGCCCATAACGCCGGTCAGCCCCGCGGCGTCTCGCCCCGGAACAAAGGCCCTGCCCGCCGCATCAGGGCAACAATGCGATCACCCACAGCATGGACAGATGGCTCGTGCCGCTCCTCGTGGTGGCTCACCAGCCACTGGTCGGTTTCGAGTTCGGTGATGGGGCGGGCGACACGAACGAGGCGCGGGTCGCTGTCGCCGACGAAGCAGGGAAAGACCGACATGCCGGCGCCGGCCGCGACCAGTTCGCGCACGCTCATCGCGTCATTGCCGCGGACGGCGATGCGGTCACCATGGCGGGCCTGCATCCAGCGGGCCGAATGGGTCTGGCCGCCCTCGCCGACCACGCCAACGAAATAGCCTGCCTTGATGCCGTTGACGAGATTGAGACCGGAATAGATGGCATAGGCCACCCTGCCGATCAGCCGGCCCGCCAGCCACTGCTCGGTGGGCCGGGCGCTGCGGATGCCCAGGTCGGCATTGCGGCGGCCAATATCGACCTTCTCCATAGCCGTCACCAGCTCCAGCCCGAAGCGGTCCTCGACGCTCCAGATCTCTCCGACATGGCTCGACACGAAGGCCGAGGTCCACGACCCGGCCGAGAGACGCACCACGCGCTCGCCCACTGCGCCTTCCTTCCAGCGCTTGAGCGACTGCATGGCGGCCTCGACATCCTCGGCGCGCGCCAGCAGGTCTTCGCCGGCCTGGGTCAGCCGGTAGCCAGACTGGCTGCGATGGAACAACGGCTCGCCAATCTGCCTTTCAAGCTCCGTGATGCGCCGGCCCAGCGTCGCTGCACTCACCCGCGTCGTTTCGGTCGCCGCGCTCAGCCCGCCAAGCCGCGCGACGTCGAGAAACAGCCGAAGATCATCCCAACTGAAATCCATTTTTCATTTCTGCAAAGCTCATTGCAGTCTCGACTATAGCGAAAGCGTAGCAAAATGAGCAAGGTATGGCTCAGCGACGCGCATTGCCGCGTCGCGACGCAATGCCAGTACCGTCAAACCTGAAAATCCGAAACCGCCGGTTTCGGAGCTGGTGCTGCTTTGCCTTTCGCAGGAGACCAAGATGTTCGAACCCCTGACCCGCAAATTCACCGACTGGCGCATGCGCCGGATCGCCATCCGCAAGCTGCATACGCTCGATGATCGTCTGCTCGCCGATGTCGGCACCAAACGCGACGATATCGCGTGCTTCGTGGCGTCCAGCGAGAGCTGCTAGCCGCCCCACGACATCACTCTGCAACAGGAGACGCAGATGACTCAAACCATTACCCTCTGGGACGGCCGCAGCGTACCGCGCGTCGGGATCGGCTGCTGGGCCATCGGGGGTCCGGTGACCGTCAGCTATGCTGGCGCCAACGACGTGGATTCACTGGCCGGATTGCGCGCCGCCGACGAAATGGGCGCCAAGCTGTTCGATACGTCCTCCGCCTATGGCTTCGGCCATTCCGAGCGCCTGCTGGGGCAGGCGTTCGGCGAGCGCGACGACATCGTCATCGTCACCAAGTTCGGCTATTCGGGCGATCCGGAGAGCGGGCTGGGCTATCCGCCCGACGTCACGCCCACGGGCATCCGTCGGTCGATCGACGCGTCCCGCCGCAACCTGCGGCGCGATCGACTCGATCTGGCATTGCTGCATATCAACGAGCATCCGCCTGAAGAGGCAGGCCCTGTCTTTGATACGCTGCAGGCCCTGGTCACCGAGGACAAGATTGCCGCGTTCGGCTGGAGCACCGATGCGGTCGACAGCGTGCGCGCCTTCGCCGACCGTCCCGGCTTTGTGGCGGTCGAGCACGACTTCAACCTGTTCGACCGCGCCGAGGCGATGATGGATTTTGTCGCGGAGCGCAACCTGCTGGCGCTCGGCCGGCTGCCGCTCGCCATGGGCCTGTTGACCGGCAAGTACAATCAAGGCCAGCGCGTCGCCGACGGGGACATCCGGGCCAGCGCCTACGACTGGCTGAAATTCTTCTCCGGCGGCGCTGCCACAACCGACTTCGTGGTCCGGCTCGAAGCCGTGCGCGAGCTGTTGACCAGCGATGGGCGGAGCCTCGCCCAGGGAGCGCTGGGCTGGATCCTCGCCCGCTCGCCGCATGCGCCGGTGCCCGGCTTCAGGACCGAAGCCCAGGTGCGGGACAATCTGGGAGCGCTGGCCAAAGGAGCGCTTGGGCCGAACGTCATGGCCGAAATCGACACTATTCTGACCAAGGACTTCGAAGATGCTTGAGACCACCACTCTGGGACCGCTGACGGTTTCCAACCTGGCACTGGGTGCCATGCTGTTCGGCAGCACCACGCCGGAGGACATGTCACGCAAGCTGCTGGATCGGTATGTCGCCGGTGGCGGCAACTTCATCGATACGTCCAACAACTATGCCTTCTGGGCTGCCAATGGACGGTCGGGGACTAGCGAGGAAATGCTAGGCCGCTGGCTGAAGGATCGTGGGCGGCGCGACGACCTGGTCATCGCCACCAAGACCGGCGCCTTGCCCAGCCGGGCGGGCGTCGGCCTTGAAGATATCCAGGGTCTGGGGAAGGACACCATCATCAGGGATATCGACGATTCCCTGCGGCGCCTCGGCACCGACTATGTCGACCTCTACTATGCCCATATCGACGACCGCACGACGCCGCTGGAAGAAACCCTGGCCGGGTTCGACGCCGTAGTGCGAGCCGGCAAGGTACGGGCGATCGCCTGCTCCAACCACGCCGTGTGGCGCATCGAGCGGGCGCGGCAGCTCAGCCGGCAACTGGGATTTCCTGAGTATGTCGGCGTGCAGCAGCATTTCAGCTATTTCCGGCCGCGGCCGGATTCAGACCTCAAGCGCAATGCCACCATGGGCATGCGCGGCGGCTGGGGCACCGAGGGCGGGCTGCGCGGCCAGCATCTCGATTACATCCGCTTCAATCCCGAATTCCGTGTCATCGCCTATTCGCCGCTGCTGCGCGGCGCCTATCACGATCCGGCAAAAATGGAGCAACAGGTCCGTACTGAGGACAATGCCAGGCGGCGCGTCGTACTGGACGCGGTAGCAGGCGAACTGGGTGCCACGGCCGGGCAGGTGGTCCTTGCCTGGATGCTGGCTTCGACGCCCGCGATCATCCCGCTGATGGCCGTCTCCAACGAGGCCCAGCTCGCCGAAAACCTCGCGGCCGCCCCGATCGCCCTCACGCCGGAGCAGATGCAGCGGCTCGACACTGCAGTCTGAAGGAGACGTATGCCATGAAACTCAACACACTCGGCTCATTCGGCTCGGTCAGCCGGCTCACTCTGGGCGGCGGGGGCATCGGCCAGGTCTGGGGCCCAACCTCGGAAGACGACGCGGTGGCAACTCTCCGCCACGCTGTCGACGGTGGCATCGACCTGATCGATGCCGCACCTGGCTACAAGATCTGCGAGGCCATGATCGGCCGCGCCTTCGAGGGTAAGCTGCCGCGAGGCGTGCGTGTCACGACCAAGTGCGGCCTGGGCACCGTGCCTGACGACGAAGTCTATCCGCGCCTCAGGGCCTCGTTGGAAAAGAGCCTTGCGGATATGCGGCTCGAGCGTGTCGACGTCATGCTGCTGCATACCGAATTGCGGCGTGATGACTTCCGCTATCCGGTAGGCGGCTCCGATACCCGCACCGACGATGAGCGCTCGACCACGCTGTCGTCATATCGCGCGGCGGTGCGGCCTGCATTCGGGCGGCTGATGGCCGATGGCCTGATCGGCAATTGGGGCATTACCGGCATCAACCAGGCGGCCGCGGTCATCGAGGCATTGTCTTCCGGGCCGATGCCGGTGGCGGTGCAGGAAATCGCCAACCTGCTCGATAGCCCGGGTGAGATGAACGGCACCGGCCTCAAGCCGCGGCCACGCGATGTGATGGCGGCAGCCCGATCGGCCGGGGTCGGTGTCATGGGGGTGCGGGCTGTGCAAGCGGGGGCGCTGACCTCGGGTCTTGATCGGGCGGACAACTCGCCAACATCGGCGGACTTCCGCCGCGCCGCACCCTACCGGGCGCTCTGCGCCGAGTGGGGCGAGGAGCCGGCCATAACAGCCCATCGCTATGCAATGGGGATCGAGGGCGTCGATACGCTGGTGCTGGGCGTCAAGAACGTGGCCGAGCTCAACGACGCGCTGATTGCCGAGCGGCGCGGCCCGCTGGATGCCGAGCAGGTAGCGGCCATCGAGGCGCTCGGCCTGCGCTGAAACAAACAGGGCCGCCCTTACCGGGGCGGCCCTGTATAAGTCTCTGCCGAATTGTCAGACGTCGAGGTTGCTGACGCTCAGCGCATTGTCCTGGATGAAGTCGCGGCGCGGTTCGACCAGGTCGCCCATCAGGGCTGTAAAGATCTGGTCGGCTTCGTCGGTCTGGTCGATCTCGACCTTGAGCAGGGTGCGCGCGTTGGGATCGAGCGTGGTTTCCCAGAGCTGGGAAGCGTTCATTTCACCCAGGCCCTTGTAGCGCTGCAGCGATACGCCCTTACGGCCGGCATCGGTCACGGCCTTGAAGAGGCTCGAGGGGCCATAGACGTTGATCGTCTCGCCCTTGCGGGTCAGAACAGGCACGCCGCCGTAGATCTCGTCGAGCCGCTCGGCCAGCTGGCGCAGCTTGCGCGCGTCGGCGCTCTGCAGCAGCGGCTTGTCGATCTGGTGCGTCTCGGCCACGCCGCGCACGGTGCGCGAGAAGGCGAGACCTTCCTCGTCGGTGATGACACCGGACCAGCCGCGTTCCAGCTCGTCCGAAATGCGGTCCAGCCGATTGGCGATGCGGTCAAGCGTGCCCTGGATGCGCGTCGGATCGTTGAGACCTTCGGGATCGAGGCCGCCGACGATCGCGGCCTGTTCGACCAGGCTCCGGTTGTAGCGGGTATTGAGGTTGTCGATGGCGCTGACGATGTTGCGGGCCTGCTGCACGATGGCCTGCAGGTCGGGGCCGGCATGCTGGTGGCCATCGCGCGTCGTCAGCACGGCCTCGTCGAGCCCGGCCTCGATCAGGTAGTCGTTGAGCGCATCTTCGTCCTTGAGATACTGCTCGGAGCGGCCGCGCATGGCTTTGTAGAGCGGCGGCTGGGCGATGTAGATATGGCCGCGCTCGATCAGCTCCGGCGTCTGTCGATAGAAGAAGGTCAGCAACAGGGTACGGATATGGGCGCCGTCCACATCGGCGTCAGTCATGATGATGATCTTGTGGTAGCGCAGCTTGTCAGCGTTGAACTCCTCGCGGCCGATGCCGGTGCCGAGCGCGGTGATCAGCGTGCCGACCTGCTCGGACGAGATCATGCGGTCAAAGCGGGCGCGCTCGACGTTGAGGATCTTGCCGCGCAAGGGCAGCACCGCCTGATTGGAACGGTCGCGGCCCTGCTTGGCGGAGCCACCAGCCGAATCGCCCTCGACAATGAAGATTTCGGACTTGGCCGGATCGCGCTCCTGGCAATCGGCAAGCTTGCCGGGCAGCGAGGAGATTTCGAGGGCGCCCTTGCGCCGGGTCAGTTCGCGCGCCTTGCGGGCAGCTTCGCGGGCGGCGGCGGCTTCCGCCACCTTGCCGACGATGATCTTGGCCTCGTTGGGGTGTTCCTCGAACCACTGGCCGAGCTTGTCGTTGACGATATTCTCGACGACCGGCCGCACTTCGGACGAGACCAGCTTGTCCTTGGTCTGGCTCGAAAACTTGGGATCGGGCACCTTGACCGACAGCACGCAGGTGAGGCCTTCGCGGGTGTCGTCACCGGTCATGGTGACCTTCTCGCGCTTGGCGATACCCGAGCTTTCGGCATAGCCGACGACCTGGCGCGTCAGGGCTCCGCGGAGGCCCGCCAGATGGGTGCCGCCATCGCGCTGCGGGATGTTGTTGGTGAAGCAGAGCACGTTCTCGTGGTAGCTGTCGTTCCACTGCAGCGCCACCTCGACGGTGATGCCGTCCTTCTCGCTGATCATGGTGATCGGGCTGTCGATGACGCCGGTCTTGGACTTGTCGAGATACTGCACAAAGGCCTCGAGCCCACCTTCATAGAACAGTTCGGCAGTGACGGGCTCGGGGTGGCGCAGGTCATTGAGCAGGATGCGGACGCCGGAATTGAGGAAGGCCAGCTCGCGCAGGCGATGCTCCAGCGTCTTGAAATCGAACTCGACCATGGTGAAGGTCTGGTCGGACGGAAAAAACGTGATCTCGCTGCCACTGCGGCCGTCATAGGTGCCCGGCTGCTTGTCCTCCACATAGGTGCCGGTCTGCGCCAGCGGCGCATCGGAATCACCATGGGTAAAGCTCATTTCGTGGATCTCGCCGTCGCGGCGGATCTTGAGCTTGAGCCATTGGCTGAGGGCGTTGACCACCGACACGCCCACGCCGTGCAGGCCGCCAGAAACCTTGTAGCTATTCTGGTCGAACTTACCGCCGGCATGCAGCTGGGTCATTATTACCTCGGCTGCCGAGATACCCTCTTCGGTGTGGATGCCGGTTGGAATGCCGCGGCCATTGTCGATGACCGTCACCGAGCCATCGGCATTGAGCGTCACCGTGACGAGGTCGGCATGGCCGGCCAAAGCCTCGTCGATGGCGTTATCGACCACCTCATAGACCATGTGATGCAGGCCCGAGCCGTCATCCGTATCGCCGATATACATGCCCGGGCGCTTGCGCACCGCGTCGAGCCCTTTGAGCACCTTGATGCTGTCGGCGCCGTATTCGTTGGGATCGGAAATTTCGCTATCGGTCATGGGGTCCGAATCAGTCATTTTCAGAGTGGTTTTGTTCTACCGGAACAGGGGTATATCCCCAAGCAAAATGGCCGTTTGAAGGGCGTTTGCGGGGGATTGGCGGCTAGTCCTTGTGGAGCCGTCCGTCACGGACGGTGATGGTCTGGGCCCGCTGGCCCAAAGCCTCGAACAACACCCTGTCGGTGCCGGTCAGGAAGCACTGCGTTCCCAGCCCGTCCAACGCCGAAAACAGGGCGCGGCGACGGTCGGGATCGAGGTGGGCGGCAATCTCGTCGAGCAGCAGGAAAGGCGTGATTGAGGTCCGCAGCTTGACCAGGCGCGCATGCGCCAGGATGAGCCCGATCAGGAGTGCCTTCTGCTCTCCCGTCGAGCCAAGAGCCGCCGGCATGGCCTTCTGGGCATAGGTCACTTCAAGATCAACCCGGTGTGGTCCTGATATGGTGCGTCCGGCGGCGCGATCAACCCCGCGCGCGGCCCGCCAGGCCTCGATCAGCGCGGTTTCGAGCGCCGCCGAGGAGGCAGGCTCCCTGCCGGGCTCGAACAGCGGCGTCAGCGCCAGGTGGGCCGCGGGGAAGCTCTCGTCGTCGAGGCTCTGCTCGATCAGCCCCTGCAGGTGGGTCAGGCTATCGGTGCGCGCCAGATGGATGGAGGCGCCCAGTTCGGCCATCTGCGCCTCGACAGCATTGAGCCAGGCGGCATCGCCATTGTCTTCCAGCAGGCGATTGCGCTGGCGCATGGCCTTTTCGTAGTCGCCGACCGAAGCGGAGTGAGAGGGGATGAGCGTCGTTACCAACCGGTCGAGAAACCGCCTGCGGTCGCCCGCCGGGCCCGAAAACAGGCCATCCATGGCCGGAGTGAGCCACAGCACGCGCAGATAGTCGCTCATCGCCTCGATGGAGCGCGCATTGGCGCCATTGATACGCACGCGCCTGCCGCCATCGGGCGACGCGCCGGTACCGATATCGGCGGGGCCATCGTCGGTCTCGACCGTCGCCGCAACCGCCCAGCCGATATCGCTGCCATGCGCCTGCAGAGTCTCAAAGCTGGCGCCGCGCAACCCGCGTCCGGGCGACAGCACCGAAATGGCTTCGAGCAGGTTGGTCTTGCCTGATCCATTGGGGCCGGTGAGGACGACGTGGCGGGAATCGAGATCGAGCGCCGCCGTGGTGTAGTTGCGGAAGGCGGTGAGGCGGATGCGGGAGAGGTGGCGGGTAGTCATGGAGCGATCACCGCGCTCGGTGCTACGCCTCGTCCCTTGTGGGAGAGGGATCGCGTATGTGGCACATCCGGGCCCCGCGAGCATAGCGCTCCGGGCGTTCGCGGCTTAAATCGCGCCACCGGCGCAATTACCCCCAGCAGGGCGCCACTCACACGCGCATCGGCATCAGCACATAAAGCGCCCGCGTCTCGCCCTCATCCCGAACCAGCGTGGGAGAGCCAGCATCGTTGAACATGAAGACGGCGTTGTCCGAACGAATCTGGCCGATGATGTCGAGCAGGTAGCGCGCATTGAAGCCGATCTCGAAACCGTCGGTGTCGAAATCCACGGCCAGCTCCTCGCTCGCCGTACCGTGATCCGGATTGGTCACCGACAGCTCCAAAAGGCCATCCTTGGCCTGGAGCTTGACGGCCTTGCCGCCGCGATCCGAGGCAATGGTGGAGACGCGGTCGACGGCGGTGGCGAAGCTCGCGCGGTCGACATTCATCTGCTTGTCGTTATTCTTGGGCGTCACCCGGTCATAATCGGGGAAGGTGCCTTCGATGAGCTTGGAAAGCAGCACCACCGAGCCCACGGTGAAGCGGATCTTGGTGTCGGATACTTCCACGGTCACGTCGCCCTCGGCGCCGTCGAGCAGCTTCTGCACTTCGCCCACGGTCTTCTTGGGTACGATGATGCCGGGCATACCCTTGGCGCCTGAGGGCGCCTCGAGCTCGGCCCGCGCCATGCGGTGGCCGTCGGTGGCCACGGCACGCAAAACGGTGCCGACATTGCTCACGTCGATGGTGTGGAAATAGATGCCGTTGAGATAGTAGCGGGTTTCTTCGTTGCTGATGGCGAACTGGGTGCGCTCGATCAGTTCGCGCAGCGAGGATGCCGGCATGGAGAATTCATGGCCGAAACTGCCGGACTTGAGATCGGGAAAGCTGTCGGGCGACAGGCAGGCCAGGTTGAAGCGCGAGCGGCCGGAGGTGAGAACCATGTTCTCGCCGCCATCGGTCTCGAGCCGCACTTCGGCGCCATCGCTGAGCTTGCGGACGATTTCATAGAGCGTGTGCGCGGGGACGGTCGTGGTGCCAGCGGTCGAAACCATTGCCGGCACGCTTTCGGTCACCTCGATATCGAGATCGGTGGCGCGCAGCTCAACCTTGTCGTCGCCGGCCTTGAACAGCACGTTGGCGAGGATGGGGTAGGTATTGCGCCGCTCCACCACCCGATGCACATGGCTCAGTGACTTGAGCAGATGATTGCGTTCGAGCGTGACTTTCATGCGGCAACTTCCCTGGCACTACGTCGCTGCACATCGCGCAGCAAAACCCCCGGCAAGCCGGGGGTTGGACATTTACAATTTCATAACACAAAGGCAAGGGCAGGCGCGGCTTTGTCGCAGGATATCCACGCTGGCCACGCTCACCCCATCGCATGCGACCGAGCCCGGACAATGCTTCTGCGAGGAGGGCGAGAAGAAAGGAGCCGGAGTGTTCGTGCCCTGCGAGCACAGCGCTGCGGGCGTTCCGTCCTAAAATCGCTCCACCGGAGCGATTTTGCGCAAAGCGCCGGACCTCACTCTTCGAGCATGCGCTTGAGCAGCTCGATCTCCTGCGCCAGCTCGACGTCATCCTTGATCATCTGTTCGACCTTGCGGACCGAATGGAGGACCGTGGTGTGATCGCGGCCACCGAAGCGCCGACCAATTTCGGGCAGGGAACGCGAGGTCAGGGCCTTGGCGAGGAACATGGCGATCTGGCGCGGACGCACCACGTCGCGCGAGCGGCGGGCCGAGAGCAGCTCGTTGCGCGGCACCTTGTAGTGGCGGCTGACGATCTTGAGGATGTCCTCGATGCGCACACGACGGGCTTCGCGGCTGCGGATGAGATCGCCCAGGGTCTTTTCGGCCAATGGCACGGTGATGAGTTCACCGGTCAACTGGTTGGCGGCGACGAGGCGGTTGACGGCGCCGTCGAGGTCGCGGCCATGGCTCACCACGGCACGGGCGACATAGTCGATCACTGGCACGGGGAAATGCATGCCGTAGCGGGTTGCCGACTGCTCGGCGCGGCGCTGCACGATGGCACGGCGCAGGTCGAGGTCGAAGCCGGAGATCGGCACGACCAGGCCGCCGGAAAGGCGCGACTTGATGCGCTCGTCGAGCATTTCGAGATCGCGCGGCGGCGCATCGCCAGCCACCACGACCTGCTTGGCACCAGTCAGCAGCGTGCCCAGCGTATGGCCGAATTCGGTGGCCGACTTGCCCTGCAGGAACTGCATGTCATCGATCAGCAGCAGATCGACCCGGCGCAGCCAGTCCTTGAAGCCGAGCGCCGACTGGCGCTGCACGGCGGCAATGAAGTGGTACATGAAATGGTCGGCCGTCAGATAGACGATGTTCTTGCTTGGATCGGCCGACTGCACCGCGTGGGCGATGGCGTTGAGCAGGTGCGACTTGCCCAGCCCGACGGTCGAATGGATATAGACCGGGTTGAAGGTCACGGTGTTGTTGGCGACCGCCTGGGCGATCTGCTTGGCCACGCCCAGCGCCATTTCGTTGGCCTCGCCGGGCACGAAACTGTCGAAGGTCATGCGCGGATCGATGGCGCTGCCCGCCAGGGCATCGCCCTTGGCGGCGGAATTGTCGCGGATCAAGCGCGGCTGGTGCGCCGGCGCCGGGGCCGCGGTCACGGCAGGGGTGACAGAATCATGGGAAGCGGCTGGCTCGGCGGCGGCCTGGGCAAGGCGAGGGCGGGCCTGACCGTTGACGCGCAACGTCACCTGGATGCGGGACACCTCTTCGGCATCCAGCCGGAAGGCCTCGAGAATTCGCTCGGCATAGTTGGACTGCACCCAGGAGCAGAGGAAGCGCGTGGGTGCCGACAGGTGGACCACGTCCTCGACGATTTCCTCGAGGTCGAGGCGGGCGAACCAGGAGGTGAACACATCCTCACCGACACCAGCCTTGAGGCGGGCGCGGACCCGGTTCCAGAGTTCGCGCTGACCTTCGGACGTATCGGAGGAGTTCATGACAGGGTTTTCGCCTTTTATTGTCGGGAGAGAGGAGGAGGGATTGGCCTGAGCCCAATCGTCCCTACCCGCTGTTACCTGTCGCATCATCGTGAATTGCCCCATTTCCTGTTCGATCCCCCGGCCCGCAAAGCTCGGATGGTATTGTCTGCCCTGTCTTGCCGCGGTCGGGGATCACTCGTCCCCTTGGCCACAGCTTCGCTACCGCGCCCGATTCAAGCGGGCACATTTTTATTGCCCGGAGGGAAACCCACCGGCCTCAAACTTTATCTTGTCGTGAACCCGGCCTGTCTGCGACCGAAGCTTTACTGAACTGAGCCGGCCTCGATCGGACCGGCCGCCAAACGAGCTGCCAACACAACCTCTACCGGTATGAACATCATCGGCATCGCTGCCGAAAAGCTGAAATACAACGCCCCGAAAATGACCCCGTCAGCTGCCGCCGGACACTCGTTTACGGTGTCCTGTTCCAAGCTGACGAGACTACTTTAGAGGGTCGATTTTGGAGCTGCAACCGTGGAATCTTTAAAATGGGGGCTTGACTCCGAGGATGTCATTTTTGCTTTCGCGGCCCCACCAAAGTCCCTCAAACCAAGGGCCTGTGACTCAACACAGATTCCAAATCTTAGCCCCCGTTCAGCAGCAAAAATATTATTTCGGCCGATCCCGGACTTTACCGAAAATTGGCGTTCTTGAACGCTTCCAGGGAACATTGGCCTATCTCTAAGCCCCTGAAAATTCTTCAAAAACTGCGTCCGGTGGCAGTTGGCCTGTCGGCTCATCCAGGTGTCACGCAGGTGACACACAACCGGCAATTCGGAATAACCTTGCGCCACTACCATACAAATAAAAAGGGCTCCCTGGGGAGCCCGATTTTACTTTGCCGTGGCCGCGCCGGTCAGGCGCCGCGGCGGAACCCGATCAGGCGCTGAGCGCCTTGACCCGGCTGTTGAGGCGGGAAATCTTGCGGGCGGCCAGATTGGCATGGACAATGCCCTTGGTCGCTGCACGGTTGATCTCCGGAGCGGCTGCGTTCAGCGCTTCCATGGCGACCTTGTGATCGCCAGCAACGATGGCTTCCTCAACCTTGCGGATAAAGGTGCGAACGCGCGAGCGACGCGACTTGTTCACCGCGGTGCGGGCTTCGATCTTGCGGGTAGCCTTTTTGGCTGACGGCGTATTGGCCATAACGGTCCTCTTGGCGTCCAACCGGCCGTTTGCACGCTTGTCGCGCTGCAGTCGTCCGGGATGAAATGAAATCGGCGGCAATCGACAGCCGCCAAGTTGCGCGGTCTATAGGGGAAAGGCGGAGGAGCGTCAACTGGATTCAGGGATGTGGGGCAGCTATGCGCGGGGCTGCTGACACCACCTCCGATCCCTCCTCACCGTCGCTCCCTGGGGCTGGACCCGAGGGCCACTCTCAAGGCTGGCAAAAGCGACGAGAGACCCTCGCACCAAGTCCGAGGGAACGCCGGAGCGTGTGGAGGGTATTGCTCCGCTCGCTCAGGGCGCCTTCTGGCAGACCGGACAGAAAAACGTCGAGCGCCCCGATTGCACGATGCGCTGCACCGTCCCGGTACAGAGCGGCGTCGGGCAGGGCTCGCCTTCGCGGTCATATACGGCGAAGCGGTGCTGGAAGTAGCCCGAGCCGCCTTCGGCATTGCGGAAATCGCGCAGGGTCGAGCCGCCCACCTCGATGGCTTCCGTCAGCACCTGCCGCACGGCGTGGGCCAGGTCTTCCAGCGCCGCCTTGGGCTTGCCCTTTGATGTCACCAGCGTTCCGGCCAGTACCGTGGGCAGAATGTGGGAGCGATGCAAAGCCTCGGCGACATAGATATTGCCGAGCCCTGCCACCACGCGCTGGTCGAGCAGCGCCGCCTTGATCGGCGCCTTCTTGCCCTTGAAGGCATCCGCCATCTCGCCGGCGTTGAAGTCATTGCCTAGTGGTTCGGGCCCCAGCCCTTCCAGATAGGGACTGTGCGCCACGTCGTCATACAGATCGATGAAGCCGAAGCGCCGTGGATCGGCATAGATCAGGTGGCTCTTGCCATGCTCGGGATGGCTGATGTCCCAGACCATATGGTCATGCTTGGGCTCTTCTCCCGGTTCGTAGTAGCGCGGCGGCTTGTCAATGCCATGCTCGGCGAAGCGCCATGAGCCGGTCATGCCAAGATGGCTCAGAACGGTCTTGCCATTGGTCAGCAGGATCAGCAGGTATTTGGCCCGCCTGCCAACCGAGACGATACTCTCGCCCTCCAGCGCCTGTTTCAGCCCGTCCGGAAAGAGGAAGCGCAAATCCTTGCGGTTTAGCGTGACCTTGTCGATGCGCGCGCCTACCAGCCAGGGCTCAAGGCAGCGACGGACCGTTTCGACCTCGGGCAATTCGGGCATGGAGACCTCCTTTACCTGTGCGGCTTTGCGCCATGGCAAAGCCGGAACGGCTTGGATATGGTGCGCGCCGACCAATCAGCGAAGCGAGCAATGCCATGACCGAGGCGCGTGAGACCACTCATTTCGGCGAGCAGACCGTGGCGATGGACGACAAGCAGGGCATGGTCAATGCCGTGTTTCACGGCGTCGCCGACCGCTATGACCTGATGAACGACCTGATGAGCGTGGGAGTGCACCGGCTCTGGAAGGACGCGCTGGTCAACGAGCTGGCTGCGCCCAAGACCGGCTCGCGGCCGTTTCGCGTGCTCGACATGGCCGGCGGCACCGGCGACATCGCCGAACGCATCATCAATGCCTCGGTGGGCTATGCCGAAGTGGTCGTGTCCGACATCA
Source organism: Devosia sp. (assembly GCA_049647065.1). Lineage (GTDB taxonomy): Bacteria > Pseudomonadota > Alphaproteobacteria > Rhizobiales > Devosiaceae > Devosia. The sequence goes on from JBARWY010000086.1 coordinate 73,932, forward strand.
ATGCCGACATGCTGCGCGTCGGTGCCGAGCGCGCCAGGACATGGCGCTATCCGGCACAGGCGAGCTTCGTCGAGGCCAATGCCGAGGAGCTGCCCTTCGCCGATAACAGCTTCGACGCCTATACGATCGCCTTTGGCATCCGCAACGTGCCACGCATCCAGAAGGCGCTGAACGAGGCCCATCGCGTGCTAAAACGCGGCGGCCGTATCCTCGTGCTCGAATTTTCCCAGGTCGATGTCCCCGGCTTCGACGCTATCTACAAGGTCTATTCGGACCGCGTCATTCCCCCCATGGGCAAGGTGGTGACGGGCGACGCCCAGCCCTACCAGTATTTCGTGGAATCGATCCGCAAGTTCCCGGCGCCGGCGGCGTTCGAGAGCATGCTGACCGGCGCCGGTTTCAAGCGCGTCAAGCACACCAGCTTCACCGGCAACATCGCCACGCTGTTCTCGGGCTGGAAGATCTAGCCCATGATCCTTGGTGCCTATTTCCGCCTGATCCGGGCTGGTTTCGTCCTCGCCCGCGAGGGTGCGCTGTCCATTCCGGGCGACTTGCCGCCTGCCCTGGCGCCGCTGCGCTTTGGCATCTGGCTCGGACGGCTGGTCGAGCGTCCCAGCGTGCGCAAGACCGGCCATGTCGAACGCCTCAACAAGGCGCTTAACCGGCTCGGGCCGACCTATGTCAAATTCGGCCAGACGCTGGCGACGCGTCCCGACGTGGTCGGCGCGCAGGTTGCCAATGACCTTGCCGGCCTGCAGGACAAGATGGAGCCGTTCGATCCGGCGCTGGTGCCGGCGATCCTGCTTGCGGCGCTGGGCGACAAGGCCGCTGAACTCACCGAACTGTCGCCGCCGGTCGCCGCCGCCTCCATTGCCCAAGTGCACAAGGCGCGGCTGAGGCCGGCCAACGGGCTGCCGAAGACCGTGGCCGTGAAGGTGCTGCGCCCCGGCGTCGAGGCCCGCTTCATGGCCGATATCGAGAGCTTCTATGCCGTGGCGCGCCTGGCCGAGGGCCTCGTTCGCTCGACGAGGCGGCTGCGTCCCACCGAGGTGGTTGAAACCCTCGATCGCTCGGCCCGGCTGGAGCTCGACCTGCGGCTCGAGGCCGCCGCAATTTCCGAGATGGCCGAGAATATCAAGGACGATACCGGCTTTGTCATCCCCACCGTATCTTGGGACCATGTGGCCCAGAACGTGCTGACCACGAGCTGGGTCGACGGCATCCCCATCCGCGACCATGCTGCGCTCGAAGCGGCGGGTGTCGACCGCAAGGCGCTGGCCGCCACGCTGTTGCAAAGTTTCCTCCGGCACGCCATCCGCGACGGCTTCTTCCATGCCGACATGCATCCGGGCAATCTGTTTGCCGATCCGCGGACGGGCCATGTCATCGCGGTCGATTTTGGCATTATGGGCCGCATCAACCGCAAGGAGAGGCGGTTCCTCGCGGATATTCTCTTCGGTTTCATCACCCGCAACTATCGCCTGGTGGCCGAGCGCCATTTCGACATCGGCTACGTTCCCAAGGACCAGTCGGTCGACGACTTCGCGCTGGCCATCCGCTCGATCGGCGAGCCGCTGCATGGCCGCACCGCCTCGGACATTTCCATGGCCCGCGTGCTGGGCCAGCTCTTTGCCATTACCGATCTCTTCTCGATGCAGACCCGCCCCGAACTGGTGCTGCTGCAAAAGAGCATGGTGCTGGTGGAAGGGGTGGCGCGGGCGCTCGATCCTGAACTCGATATCTGGACCGTGGCCGAGCCTGTCGTTGGGGACTGGCTGCGCAAGGAAGCCGGTCCGCTGGGACGCCTCGAAGACCTCAAGGATCATTTCACTGTTATCGCCGAAGCCGCGGGCCGGCTGCCTGTCATCGCGGCTCAGGCCGAGCTGGCGCTAGCCGATTACCACGCCGGCAAGCTGGGCCCGCGCCGCGACGGCCTGCTGCGCTGGGCGCTGCTGGGGCTGATCGGATTAACCGGGCTGACCTTGCTGGCGCTGCTTTATCGGCTACTGACCTTGCCGTCGTGGTAGCCACCTTGCCGATTCAATGACTTAACCCTAGATTGCCGCGCCATGGCCTCCATGCGGGCATGGCCATGAGCTTGGCGGCAAGCGACGGAGGCGTCCGTTTCCATGGCTGACAACATTTCCATTGATCTTGTTTGGCTCGCCCATGGCGTGGGCCTGCCGCTGCCCCACCAGCAAACTGCGGGTGCGGCCGGACTTGACCTGGCGGCAGCACTGGAGCCCGGCGAGGTGGTCGAGATTGCCCCCGGCGCGGTGGCGATGATCCCGACCGGTCTTACGATTGCAATACCGCTCGGATATGAAGCACAGGTCCGGCCGCGCTCGGGCCTCGCCGCCAGGCACGGCATAACCGTGCTCAACTCGCCCGGTACGATCGACTCGGACTATCGTGGCGAGGTGAAGGTACTGCTGATCAATCACGGCAGCGCTCCCTTCCCGGTTCGCCGGGGCGAGCGCATTGCGCAAATGGTAGTGGCGCCAGTCAGCCGGGTGCAGTTGGTGGAAGTGGAGGCGCTCGATGCAACCGAACGTGGCGAGGGCGGGTATGGTTCGACTGGGCGCTAGCCTAATAGGCATTCTGGCCCTCATCACACCTGCTGTGGCGGGCGACCGGGCCCTGATCGACATCATCGGCTATTCCGAGGATGCACGCTATTTCGCCTTCGAGGAATTCGGCATCCAGGATGGTTCGGGCTTTGCCTATTCGTCCATCTACGTTGTCGATCTTGGCACCGATTCCTGGGTGGTCGGCACACCGATCCGGCTGCAGGCCGAGGACGAGACTGTATCGCTGAGCCAGATCCGCGCTGAGGTGCAGCTGCAGGCCAGCGAGGATATCAAGGGCTTGGGCATCGAGGTGCCGGCGGAATTTGCGGCGCTGATCGGCGACGGCACGCCCGGCACCGATGCCTTGACCCTGCGCTTCGGCTCGCCCGCCTACAATCCCGGCGACGTCTCGGGCGACTATGAATTGCGGCTCAGCAGCTTTGCCACCACCGCCGCGGCACCGTGCGCCGACTGGTTCTCGGTGGACCCGATGGGCTACCAGCTGATGATTGCCGACAAGGGCAGCGAGCGGCTGATCCACCGCGACGGCGCCCTGCCCCGTTCACGCGGCTGCCCGGTCACCTATCGGCTCTATGGCGTGGTGCTGCCCTTCAATGCCGGCTCGATCAGCGATGCTGTCGCGCTGGTCTCGGTCTATCCGGGAGGCTTCGAAGGTCCCGACCGGCGCTTCATCGCGGTGCCGCTTGGCCTCTGATCCGCTTTCCCCCGACGAAACGCGCCGCTATGCGCGGCACCTGGTGCTCAAGGGCATGGGCGGGCCCGGGCAGCAGGCGCTGAAACGGGCGCGGGTGCTGGTGGCGGGTGCGGGTGGGCTTGGCAGCCCGGTTATCGCTTATCTGGCGGGCGCCGGGATCGGCACGCTGGGCATTGCCGATCACGATACCGTCTCGCTGTCCAACCTGCACCGGCAGGTGATCCATGCCGAAATCGGCGCCGGCAAGGCTGAAAGCGCCGGCCGCTTTGCCGGCAATCTCAACCCGCATGTTTCGATCGTGGTGCATGCCGAGCGGCTGGAAGCTGACAATGCCGAGGCGGTACTGGCCGGCTACGATCTCGTGCTCGACGGTACCGACAACCTCGCCACGCGCCGCATCGTCGCTGCCACCTGCGAAGCCCTCGGCCTGCCGCTGGTTTCCGGCGCGGTTTCGATGTTCGATGGCCAGGTCACCGTCTTCGCCCCGGGCGGCCCGCGCTTTGCCGACCTCTATCCCGCCGAAGCCGATGATGGGGACCTGCCCAGTTGCGAGGCCACAGGCATATTGGGGCCGCTGACCGGTGTGATCGGCACGCTGATGGCCATGGAAGCCATCAAGCTCATCACCGGTATCGGCGAACCACTGATCGGCCGCGTGCTGACCTATGACGGCAAGGGCGGGCGGTTCAGCGAGTTCTCGTATTGAGGACTGCTCAGCGTGTGATGCTGGACAGTTCCTGTTCGCGGATCACGACCAGGACCGAGGTCATCAGGGCTGTGAAAATTCCCGCCACGCCACCCAGCACCGGGCCCGCCATGACATTGAAAATAAGAGCCAGATCATGCGTCGCGAGGCCCCCGGCAAGGGCGATGACGAAGGCAACGAACAGCAATGAGGGCGGTACGGTTTTGGCGCGCGCACCGAGGAACAGATTGGGAAACTTGCCGGAAGCATGGCGGCGGACGAAGTAGTCCACAACGATGACGGCCAGGGCCGACAGCACCGAGATGGTTCGCCTGCCCGGAATGGCGCCGTCGAACAGAAGACCAAACAGGGTCCCGACCGCCAGGCCGATAACTGTCGCCACAACGATGTAGATTGAGATGTAGTTGGAAGGCCGAGAGTCCGACACGACGTCTACTCCTGCACTAAACCACCAGAGCCCGATACTATGCATATCGCCCGGCGAAAGAGAAGCGGACGATAGACTCAGGGTCCGGCAGGCAGGGGCCGAATTGGCTGCCCCTTGCTAGGCGTCCGGATGCTTGAACACCAATGCCGCGTTGGTCCCACCGAAGCCGAAGGAATTGGACAGCACTACGCCGAGGTCCACGTCGTCGCGGCGCTGGCGCAGGATGGGCATGTCTTCGAAGGCCGGGTCGAGGGTTTCGATATTGGCGCTTTCGGCGATGAAGCGATGCTTCATCATCAGGATCGAATAGATCGATTCATGGACGCCCGTAGCGCCCTGGCTGTGGCCGGTCAGCGACTTGGTCGCCGAGATGGGCGGGCACTTGTCCTCATTGCCGAAGACCGCGCGCAAGGCCTCGATCTCGCGCAGGTCCCCGACCGGGGTCGAGGTAGCGTGCGGGTTGATGTAGTCGACCTTGTGCTTGACGTTCTTGAGCGCCATGCGCATGCAGCGCTCGGCGCCTTCGCCCGAGGGGGCAACCATGTCGAGGCCGTCGGAGGTCGCGCCATAGCCGATCAGCTCGGCCCAGATTTTTGCGCCGCGCGCCTTGGCATGCTCATATTCCTCGAGCACCAGCACGCCGGCGCCGCCCGAAATGACGAAGCCATCACGCGCCGCATCGTAGCAGCGGCTGGCCTTTTCCGGCGTCGCGTTGAAGTCAGAACTCATGGCGCCCATGGCGTCGAACAGGTCCGACAGCGTCCAGTCGAGATCCTCGTGGCCGCCGGCAAAGACGATGTCCTGCTTGCCCATGATAATCTGTTCCATGGCATTGCCGATGCAGTGCTTGGACGTCGCGCAGGCGGCGGTGATGGTGTAGTTGATGCCCTTGATGCCAAAGGGTGTCGCCAGCGTCGCCGAGGCGGTCGAGCCCATGGCCTTGGGCACGGCCAGCGGCCCGATGCGCTTGGGGCTCAGATTCTTGCGGGTAATGTCGGCGGCTTCGACAATGGTGCGCGTCGAGGCACCGCCACTGCCCATGACAATGCCGGTCATGGGATTGGAAACGTCCTTCTCCTCCAGCCCAGCATCGGCGATGGCCTGCTGCATGGCGAGGTAGTTCCAGGCTGCACCCTTGCCCATGAAGCGGGTGACGCGGCGATCGAGGATTTCGAACGGATCGAGGCCCGGATCGCCCTTCACCTGGCTGCGGAAACCCAGCTCGGCATAGTCTGGCGCGGCGACAATGCCCGGCTTGGCGGCGCGCAAACTTGCCGTCACCTCGTCCAGCGAATTGCCGATCGAGGAAATGATACCCATGCCGGTGACGACAACTCGTCTCATCTTGGCCTCGCTTAGTCTTGTTGGGCGCCTTCCGTAGGCGTCTCTTATTATCGTGTGCGAATTTGGGTCATCAAACCCAGGTCAGACAATTTTCCGTATTCAGGCAACGGGAATGAGGCCGACCCGGAGGTTTTCGGCGACATAGATGGTCTCGCCATCCGCCTTGACGGTGCCCGTGGCGATGCCGAAGGGCAAGGGCGAACGCATGTAGCGCTTGATGTCGATCCGGTATTCCAGAAGCTTCTTGTCGATTGTCGCCTGGCCGGTGAACTTGATCTCGCCGCCGAGGGCGCGACCGCGGCCGCGCGAGCCCGACCAACCGAGGAAGAAGCCGGTCATCTGCCAGAGGGCGTCGAGCCCCAGGCATCCGGGCATCACCGGATCGCCGATGAAATGGCAATTGAAGAACCAGAGGTCCGGATGGAGGTCGAGTTCGGCAACGACGTAGCCTTTGCCATATTCGCCGCCCTCGCCCTCGATATGGGTGATGCGATCGAACATCAGCATGGGTGGGGCGGGCAAGCGGGCGTCCATCTGGCCGGGCAATTCGCCGCGGCCATGCGCCAAGAGCTCTTCATACCCAAATGCGTTCTGCCGCTCGGCCATGCCTTGATACCCCGGTTATCTTATGTTTCGTCTCGTATAGGCGAGACGGGAGAGGGTCAAGTCAGGGCCCCTTGACCACTATGTACGATACCAGGCCAGCGGCACCCGCACCGCTTGTGTGAATTTTGTGCCATAGTTATAAGGAAGCCAGCAATATCCGGCCCTTTCCTTGTTCAAGGACCCTATGACCGATCGTAGCCAGACCGTCCGTTCGCTGCCATCGCACAAGCCTTGCCTCACGGCAGTGCTGCGCATGGCCGGCCTGCGCCCGACCCGCCAGCGCGTAGCGCTTGCCGAGCTCCTGTTCGGCGGCCCGCATCGCCATGTCAGCGCCGAGCAGTTGCATGGCGAGGCCTCCAATGCCCACGTGAACGTCTCGCTGGCCACCATCTACAATACCCTGCACCAGTTCCACGAAGCGGGCCTGCTGAGGGAAGTGGCCGTCGATGCGTCCCGGTCCTATTTCGATACCGACACGTCCGATCACCATCACTTCTACGTGGAAGACGAGCAGCGGATGATCGATATCCCCGCCTCCTCGGTCGAATTCGCCTCGCTGCCCCAGGCTCCCGCCGGCATGAAGGTCAGCCATGTCGACGTGGTCATCCGCGTGCGCAAGGCGATCTAGTCGTCGCGCTGGCGACCAATCAGAATATTCCTACCGCCAACTCAACCCAGATCAGGCCGAAGGCTGCCGCGATCGCCAGGCCGATGGCAAGGCGGGCCCTGGCGTCCTGCACCAGCCGGACCATGACCTCGAGTGCCAGCCCGGCTCCGCCCAGCAGCAATGCCGCAGCGAGGAAATCCTCGGCACCCCACTTCACGTCGCTGGTGAACTGCATGGCGGCCAGCGGCAGCAGCAGAAGTGCGGCCGCTACGCTCCAGGCGCCTATCCGCAGGTAGTTGCCGGGTTGCGAGCCAATAGTGGGGGGCATGGCCGTCTCCTCATGTCGTAGCGGCGCATTGTATCACGGCCGCTTCGCCGGTGTGAGAGGCGGGTCACAGCTTGCCGAAAGCCACGCCCTTCCAGCCCCAGCCGTGCTGTTGCGCCGCCTCGACCAGAGGGTCCTTGAGCTCGCTCGTCTTGAACCGGTACTCGTAGACCTTGCCCCAGCTGCTGAGGTCCTCCTTGAAGGCATAGGCGGTGCCGAAGCTCATTTCCACCTTCTGACCGCGGAAGGCCTCGGCGTTAAGCGACAGGCTGGGCACGCCGGCGCGCCATTCGACGGTCCATTCCTGATCGAGCGAGCGCACTTCGCCTTTCTGCTCATCGAACTTCATCAGCACCTTGAACGCCTTGGTGAGGCTTGCCTTGGCGAAAATCTCATACCAGCGGGCGTCGACGATCTTCCATTCGGCAACCAGGTCGACGCCTTCGGGGGCGCCATCGCGGATGAGGAAGGGTGCCGTGTCGCGATTGAGCGCCAGCAGCGCCTGACGCAGGGTTGCGGCGGGTTGCCGGGGCACGCCCGATGGCGCTGATTTGGTGCCGGTGATCCAGTCGAACATGCCCATGTCCAGTCCTCCCCGGGGCTAAAATCGCCAACCGTGCCGGTGACAGCGCCGCCCTCATCCCCCATATTGCACGCCGGACGAAAACTGCGGCAAGGGCGGCCAATGAGCCAAAAGGTCAATCTCAACGGCTATTTCGAGCGAATCGGCTTCGCCGGATCGATCGCCCCGACCTTGACGACACTCGAGTTGATCCACGCGCTGCATCCGGCGGCGATTCCCTTCGAAAATCTCAATCCACTACTGGGCCTGCCGGTCAATCTCGACCTGCCCAGTATCGAGAAGAAGCTGCTGGCTGACCGGCGCGGCGGCTATTGCTACGAGCACAACCTGCTGCTGATGGCCGTGCTGCGGGAACTGGACTTTCCGGTACGGGGCCTCGCGGCCCGGGTGGTGTGGTTCGACCCCACGGCCATCGACCGGCCACCGACCCATATGCTGCTGGCGGTCGAAATCGGCGGCGCCAGCTATATCGCCGATACCGGCTTCGGGGGCCTCACGCTCACCGCGCCGCTCCGGCTCAAGCCCGATGTCGAGCAGGCAACGCCGCACGAGACCTTCCGCCTGCTCGGCGGCGATCCCGACTGGACGCTGGAAGCGCGGATCGACGGCGAATGGAAGCCGCTCTACGTGTTCGACACGGTCGAACGCCCGGTCGAGTCCTACGAGGCCACTAACCTCACGCTCTCGACCGATCCGGAGTCGCGCTTCCGCAAGGAGTTGCGCGCGGCGCTCTCGCCATCAGGCAAGCGCCTTGCGCTGCGCAACAACCGTTTCACCACCCATATTGCTGGCGAGCCGTCGGAGAGCCGCCTGCTGACCAGCGTCGCCGAAATCCGCGACATCCTCTCGGGAATATTCGGCATACAGCTGCCCGCTGCGGAGCTGCTCGATCCCAGGCTCGAGGTCATTCTGGCCGAAGCCGGCGTGGTTGAGGTCTAGCCCATGGCACCCGTCGTGGTCGACCCGGCCAAGGTCCGGGAATTTGCCAGCAAGGATGAATTCTACGACTGGCTCGCCAAGAACCACGACAGGGAAGACGAAGTCTGGATCCGTATCTTCAAGAAGGCCAGCGGCACGCCGAGCATCGACGCGGTGCAGGCCATCGACGTGGTGCTCTGCTGGGGCTGGATCGACGCGATCAGAAAGAGCTGGGACGATGTTTCTTTCGTCCAGCGCTACACCCATCGTGGCAAGAAGAGCGCCTGGAGCGACATCAACAAGGCCAACGTCGCCCGCCTTGTCGATGAGGGCAAAATGACCGAGCACGGTCTGAAACATGTCGCGCTCGCCAAGGCCGATGGCCGCTGGGAGGCCAGCTATGGCACGACCATGGAACCACCTGAGGACCTGCTCGCCGCCATCGAAGCCAGCCCTTCAGCCAACGAATTCTACCGTACGCTGACCGCCCAGAACCGCTTCGCGCTGATCTTTCGCGTCATCGGTCTCAAGACGCCGGCCGCCCGGGCGCGCAAGATCGCCGGCTTCGTTGCAATGCTGGAAAAAGGCGAAACCATCTATCCGCAGAAGGCGAAGGCCTGATGGCACTGTGGGTGGCATTCCTGCGCGGCATCAACCTCGGCAAGCGGCAGGTCAAGATGGCCGAGCTGCGGATCTGCCTCGAGGAGGCCGGCTTCGTCGCAGTCAAGACCGTGGTGGCCAGCGGCAATGTCCGCTTCGAGGCAGACAGCAAGCCCGAGGCGATCAGGGACAGGCTCGAAGAACTCATTGAAAGCCAGTTCGGCTTCAAGGTCGGCGTGGTGCTCCGCTCGGGGGCCGACATGGCCACCATGCTGGAGGGTCATCCATTCGATAAGCTCGACCCCAAGGCCGATTTCACGCGCCACGTGCTGATGTTCGACCAGCCATTGCCCGACGGGATATCGCTCGAAGACCGGCCCGGACATACCGAAATCCTGCGCATCGATCCGCGCGAAATCTATATCGCCGGATACCGGCAGCCCAACGGGCGCTATACGGAAGGCGTCGAGGAGGTCCTCAAGCCGCTTTACGCCAAGCTGGGCAAGGGTGTGCTCGACACCATGCGCAACTGGAACACGATGGAAAAGATGCTCGCATGATTACCGTCTTCGGCTCGACCAATCTCGACCAGATCGGCACTGTCAGCCGGCTGCCCCGGCCGGGCGAGACCGTAGCCGGCGGCACATTCTCCATGGCGGCCGGCGGCAAGGGCGCCAACCAGGCGCTGGCGGCGCGCCGCGCTGGGGCGCAGGTGCGCCACGTCTCAGGCGTCGGCAATGACGCCTTCGCTGATCTCGCGCTTGCCCTGCTCAAGGCCGATGGCGTTGATCTCTCCGCCGTGAAGGTGACCGATGGAGCCACCGGCATCGCCATGATCTTCGTCGACGGCCAGGGCGAGAATGTCATCGCCATCCTGCCCGGCGCCAATGGCGCGATGACGCCTGCCGACGCCGAAGCGGCACTTGCCGGCGTCAGCGGGGGGATCATGCTGCTGCAGCAGGAAATTCCGCAGGCAGCGACCGAGCGGGCGCTGGACCTGGGGAGGGCGCAGGGCATCACCACCATCCTCAATACCGCGCCCTTCCTCGACAGCACGGCGGCGCTGGCACCCAAGGCTGATATCCTCATCGCCAACGAGACTGAGTTCGCCCTGTTGACCGGGCGCGGCATCGACCAGCTCGACGCCGCCATGGCGGACTGGGCCGTCAAGCACAAGCAGACCGTCATCGTGACGCTGGGTGGTGACGGCGCCCGCGCCGTTACCGCCGAAGGCCGGACGATTTCCGTCCCCGCCTTGCCGGTAAAGCCGGTCGATACAGTGGGCGCAGGCGATACGTTCTGCGGCTATCTGGCCGCCGGCCTCGATGCCGGGCTCGACCTCGAAACGGCGATGAAGCGCGCCGCCGTGGCCGCCAGCCTTGCCTGCCTCAAGCCCGGCGCGCAGCCGGCCATTCCCTACGCCGGCGAGGTTGCGGCGGCGCTGCAATAGCGCCCTAGAACTCGCGTAGTCCCTCCGCTACCGCCTCGATGAACGCGGTCACCCGCCGTGGCACCAGGCGACGTGAGGGATGGATGGTGTGGATGGGCAGGGTCGGCAGCGACCAGTTCGCCAGTATCTGCACCAGCGCTCCGCTGGCTATGTCATCACCCACCAGATCGAGCGGCAAGTAGACGATGCCGGCGCCGTCGATGGCCATGGCGCGCTGTGCCTCGCCATTGTCGATCTCGATGCCGCCGCCGACTTCCACCGTCAGCGGCATGCCCGCCTTGTCGTGGAAGGTCCAGCGATTGCGCGGGATCAGGTTGAGATTGAGAATGCAGCGCGCCCGTTCCAGATCGCTGGGATGGCGCGGCGTGCCATGGCGTTCGAGGAAATCGGGCGAGGCGCAGCAGGCAAAGCGATAGGTGCCCACACGCCGCGCCATCATGGAGGATGATGGGAGGGTGCCGATACGCACGGCAAGGTCATAGCCTTCGGCAATCAGATCGACCCGTCTGTCGGTGAGGCTCATTTCGAAGATGATGCCGGGATGAGCAGCAGTGAATTTGGCGATCACCGCCGGCAATCGCCTTATTCCCACGGTGGTCGGCCCGGTCAGCCGGATGCGGCCTGATAGCGGTCCCGGCGCCGCGACTTCGCCCAGAGCCTCGGTCGCCTCGATGACCACTTCGGCGCGCGTCAGGAAGTCCTGTCCGGTTTCCGTCAGCCGCTGGCTGCGCGTGGTTCGCTCGATCAGCGTGGCGCCATAACGCTGTTCCAGCCCTTGGATGCGCCGTCCGACCATGGCCGGCGACAGGTTGAGCTGGCGCGCAGCCTTGGCAAAGCTGCCTATGCGGGCAGCGGCAATGAAGGTGCGCAATTCGTCGAGTTCGGACATTCGATACTTCTATGCAATTATGTTCCAACTATCCAAGCAATTCTCTTTGTAATTGGTACGGCGCATCTTGTGGTCATGAATTCACACCGAACGGGAGACTTCCACATGACGACCATCGCAATCATCGGCCTCGGCAATATGGGCAAGGGCCTGGCCAAGCGGCTGGCCGGCAAGACCGAACTCGTGCTCGCCTCGCGCGATAGCGCTGCCGCCAATGCCTTCGCCGCCACCCTTCCATCAGGCGTCATCGTCCTCGACCAGACTGCTGCCATCGCCAGGGCCGATATCGTCGTCCTGGCCCTGCCTTTCGACACGGCGCTTGAAGCAGCAGCCAACCCGGCACTCTCGGGCAAGATCTTGCTCGATATTTCCAACCCGGTGAAGGCTGACTTCTCCGGTCTCTCCATCGGCCACACCACGTCCGCCGCTGAAGAACTGCAGGCCGCCGCGCCCAACGCCAGGATCGTCAAGGCGTTCAACACCATCTTTGCCGGCCTGTTCGACCTGCCCGCCGCGCAGACGGCCGAGGTTCCGGTCTTTGTCGCCGGCAATGACGAGGCCGCCGTGGCCGCGGTTGCCGAGGTCGCAAAGCTGGCCGGCTTCGCCGTCGAGAAGACCGGTGGCCTCGACGCTGCCCGCCTGCTCGAGCCGCTCGGCATGCTCAATATCCGCTTCGGCTATGGCCTGGGTCACGGCACCGGCATCGCGCCGAGCTGGACCAAGCTTGCGGCCTGACGGCAGTCACGCGCATGAAGCGGCACCTTCCCCTCGGGGGAGGTTGAGAGCCCCGATATCCAGGCCAACCGCCTCCCACACTTGATCCCTCCCCTTATGGGGAGGGTCCGACTGAGCGTCTCGAAGAAAAGGGATGGGCGCCGCCTCTTGGGCATTGTTACTCCCCTGCTCGGCTAAGAAAGTCCCTGTGGACCCACCCGGTGCTACCGTCGGACATCTCGATGCCGTACCAGGCACCCGACATCCGTTTTGGAAGGACCTTGGTCCCTCTACCGATCTGGGCAATGACGTTTGCCGTTCCCGCCGGTTCTCTTCGGATGTTCAGCACACTGGCGGTGACCTCAAAGCTGGCGATTGCCGTGGCCGGGTTGGCAGGGCCCGCAGGGGCACTCCGATCGACATCACCGCCCATGAGGCTGCAGCCGACTAGCAGCAAAACGACACCTCCGGCGATGAGCCAGGCGATCCGGTAGTTGGGCTTCGGACGATGCGCCGTATGGGCGGCCGGTGCGGGCACGTCGGTTCGCCGCCACCTGTATTGCGGGACAGTACCCTGCGCAGCGACTGGGACCATGCCATCGCTCGGCCACATCATCCCACTCTGGCGCAGACTGGCGCGCCACAGCTTCTTTCTCACATCCGCCGGTTCAAGCGACCGGTATTTGCCGCCCGAGAACTTGGGCCAATCCAGCGCCAGCCCTGCCTTAACGAGTTCGGCAGCCAAATCTCGACCGTCAGGCAGGAAGCATTCGGCAACTAGGCGATCGTAGGACAGTTCCGGCTTGATGCGGGCCGTCACCGTCTGGCCCCTGCACAATTTCACCATGGCCCATTTCGATTGCTGGCCCCAGGGATGGTCCAGTTCGGGCGCATCAATTCCAGCGAGCCGAATGTGCGTCTTGTCGATCACGATGGTGTCGCCGTCGATAACCCAGCACCGGCCCCTGACTACGGTGTCCGGCGGCGGCTGCCGGTTTGGCTGCACTACGGCGAAGCGCATCTCGCGCGGGATAGGCCGGCCCGGCGGCGGCGGCGGCGCGCTCCACCGCGGCGGCGGCTTCCCGGACGCCCCCATTAGCCGTTTCAATATCCGAAACCGTCCCATCCCTCCCCCAAGGGCGCGGCAGCATTAGCCGCAGGACGAACTTGACCTAAAACGGCCGGTGGCAAAAGACCCGCAATGAACTTCCCGCCTATCAACAAAACAAAAGCGGGCCTTTCGGCCCGCTCTCTGGATTGTACGATCTCTGCAGCCCTTACTTGGGTGCCAGCACCATGACCATCTGGCGGCCTTCGGAGCGGGGCTGGCTTTCCACCTTGGCCACGGCCTCGAATTGGTCCTTGACCTTGACGAGGAGCAGCATGCCCAGTTCCTGGTGGGCCATTTCGCGGCCACGGAAGCGCATGGTGACCTTGACGCGGTCGCCATCTTCGAGGAAGCGCTCTACCGCCTTCATCTTGGTCTCGTAATCGTGCGTGTCGATATTCGGACGCAGTTGGACTTCCTTGACCTCGATCACCTTCTGCTTCTTGCGCGCCTCGGCAGCCTTCTTCTGCGCGGCATACTTGAAGCGGCCGAGGTCCAGCATCTTGGCGACCGGCGGCACGGCGTTGGGAGAGATCAGAACAAGGTCCAACCCCTGTTCCTGGGCTTCTGTGAGCGCGGCCCGGGTATTGACGATACCCCGGTTCTCGCCTTCAGCATCGATGAGTTGCACATCAGCGCTGGTGATATCTTCATTAGAGAGCGGCCCATCTTTCTGGGGCGCGACGGGTCTCATGGGACGACGAATGGCAAAGGATCCTTGCGTTGTTAAGCCGGGTGGTGAAATCGCGCATAAAATCGTGTTACGCGAAGCATAAGTCAACAGGCAAACCGCCAGAAAATCCGGCCTGTTGCGCCATTGAAACGCCGTGATTGCCGCGCCTTGGCCGCGTGGCTAACGCTTCGTATCTCTTCCGACGGAAAGTCAGATGACTATATCACCCCCGCAGAGCTTCCGCATCCCCGTCGGCAACGGCGCTGCCACACGCGACATTGCCATCGAACAGCGTGCCGGCAAGGCGCCCGGCATCCTTTGGCTGGGGGGCTTCCGCTCCGACATGGCCGGCGGCAAGGCCATGGCGCTCGACGCGCTAGGCGCCGAACAGGGCCTGGGCGTTACCCGCTTCGACTATTCGGGTCACGGCATTTCCGGCGGCGACTTCAACGAAGGCACGATCAGCCGCTGGCTCGAGGAGGCCGAAGCGGCTCTGGCCACCACCAGTGGGCCGCAGATCATCGTTGGCTCGTCCATGGGTGGCTGGCTGGCCCTGCTGCTGGCCCGCGCCCTGTTGCGCCGCGGCAGCCATGCTCATGGTCTCGTGCTGATCGCGCCGGCCCCCGACATGACGCATGAACTGATGCTGCCCGACTTCACTCCGGCAGAGCACGAATCGCTGCACAATAACGGCTATGTCGACCAGCCGAGCCAGTATTCGGAAACGCCCTACCGCATCACGAGAGCGCTGATCGAGGATGGCGCGCAGCACTTGCTGTTCGGCGGCGTCATCGAAACCGGCTGCCCGGTCACCATCCTGCAGGGCGGGCAGGACCCCGATGTGCCGCAGGCCCATGCCATCAAGCTAGTGACCCATATCCTGCACGACCCGGTGACGCTGACGCTGATCCCCGATGGAGATCATCGGCTGAGTCGGGAAGAGGACCTGGAACGTCTCAGGGATGCGGTGATGCGGCTGGTGGATACTGCAGCTCTTCCTTAGGGAGGTGTAGTGCCTGCCTACCCCCGCATTGCCAGCTTGCTCTTTTGCACCCCGTCGGCGTCGAAATTCTCAGGGTTCAGCCAGCGCTCGTATTCCGTGCGCAGGGCCGGCCATTCGTCATCGATCATCGAATACCAGTCCGTGTCCCGGCTCTGCCCCTTGAAGATGCGATCTTTGCGGAACTGCCCTTCATACTGGAAGCCGAACCGTTCGGCCGCCGCCTTGGAGGGCAGGTTGAGCGCGTTGCATTTCCACTCGAAGCGCCGATAGCCGAGATCGTCGAAAGCATGGCGGGCGAACAGGAACAGCGCCTCGGTGGCGACGCGCGAACGGGCCATTGCCGGGCCCCAGTACACGCCACCGATCTCGATCGAAGCATGGTCGGGGAAGATGCGCAGCCAGGCCTGGCGACCCACGGCGTGGCCGCTGGCTTCGTCCACGACGGCAACCCATGACTGGTCATCGAGCAGGAGGACCCTGTCGATCCAGGCATGAACGTCCGCTTCCGTCTGTGGCGGATGCTCGAACAGCCAGCGATAGCGTTCGGGCACGCCGTCTCCAACGGACGCGGCATGCAGGTCGGCCGCGTGCTGGTGGCCAAGCGGCTCCAACCGGGTGTACCTGCCCTGCAGGATGATGGGTTGAGGGGCGCTTCTGGCCGGTTGCGGCGCGTTCATTTCTCGATCTCCCAGATGGCAGCCAGACCGTCGCGATAGGTCGGATAGAGCAGTTCGATCCCCAGGGCCTGCTTGATGGCTGCGTTGGAGACGCGCTTGTTGTCGGTGTAGAAACTGCGCTGCATCGACGTCATCTCGGCGGTGGCGAAATCATGCGCCGGCGGCGGCGCCATGCCCAGCATTGCCGCTGCATGCTCGATCACCACCTGCGGCGGCGTCGGTTCATCATCGGCCAGGTTGAAGGTGCCATCGAGCCGTGCGGCGGCGGCCAGCGCCGTCACCCGGCCGATATCCTCGACATGGATGCGGTTGAACACCTGACCCTGCTTGACGATGCGCCGCGAGGTGCCGTCGCGCAGCTTGTCGAAGGTCGACCGGCCCGGCCCGTAGATACCGGCCAGCCGGAATATGGCGAGCGGCACACTGCGCTGCCTGGCATAGTCGCGCCACGCCGCCTCGGCCAGCACCCGTCGGTCGGATCGGTCATTGCGCGGCACCAGCGGCGCTGTCTCGTCGATCCAGGCGCCGCCGAAATCCCCATAGACCCCGACCGTGGAATAATAGCAGAGCCATTGCAGATTCTCAGCTACGTCGAGATCGGCGCGGTGGTGAACCAGCGCCGGATCGCCGGACTCGCCGGGGGCGATGGAGAAGATGACATGGCTGGCCTGGCGCAGGCTCGGCCCCAGCGTGGCGCCCGGTGCGGTGCCGTCGAAGACATGCGCATCGACACCGCCACGCGTCAGCATTTGCGCCTTATCGGCGGTGCGAACGGTGCCCGAAGCGCTAACAGTCTGCTCACCAAGTCGCAGGTTTGCTAACGCGGCCAGGGAGGAAAAACCAAGGCCGAAAAAGAAGGCGTGCATCAGATATCCCCGGTCCACTCGGCAGCCACTGAGCTATCGCTTTCCCGCGGCAGATAGGCAAGGCTCAACGCCTCGGCCCGCTCCGGCGCCAGCCGCCGCAGCGCCCAGATGGCCGCACCGCGCACCACCTGCTCGTCGGCGTCGAGCCGCGCCTCGACCAGCGGAATCATGCCCGCATCGCCCGAATTGCCGATGGCAATCAATACGTTGCGGAGGAACCGCGCCAGCCCGATACGTTTGATCGGCGAGCCGGCGAACAACGTCCGGAACCCGGCATCGTCGAGCTGCACCAGCTCCGCCAGAGCCGGCCGCTCGAATTCGGCGCGGGCCCGCAATTTGGCCTCGCGGCTGACCGAGGCGAACTTGTTCCAGGGGCAGACGGCCAGGCAATCGTCGCAACCATAGATGCGGTTGCCCATCGGCACCCGAAACTCCAATGGAATCTGGTCCTTGTGCTCGACCGTGAGGTAGGCAAGGCAACGCCGTGCATCGAGCTTAAAGGGCGCCGGGAAGGCATTGGTGGGGCAGATATCGAGGCAGCGCGTACAGGAGCCGCAGCTTTCCTCATGCTGGATATCCCCGGGCAGTTCGGCCGAGGTGAGAATGGCGCCCAGGAACAACCACGAGCCGAAATCGCGGCTGACCAGCACCGTGTGCTTGCCCTGCCAGCCGAGCCCCGCCGCCTCAGCGAGCGGCTTTTCCATCAGGGGCGCCGTGTCCACGAAAACCTTGACATCGGCGCCCGATTTTCTCGCAAGAAGTCCCGCGATTTCTTTCAGCTTGCCTTTGATTATCTCGTGATAATCGCGGTTGCGGGCATAGACCGAGATGGTGCCGAGCGACCGCTCGCCGAGAATGGCCAGCGGATCGCTTTCTGGGCCGTAATTGATGCCGAGCATGATCACCGACTTCGCCTCGGGCCACATGCCTTGCGGGTTGCCGCGACGCTCGGCGGTTTCCACCATCCAATCCATATCGCCATGCCAGCCGGCGGCCAGGGCCGCGTTCAGCTTTTCGGGCAGGTCGGGACGGGCGTTGGCCTGCGCGATGCCGAAGCTGTCAAAGCCCAGCGCCGCCGCACGGGCGCGCAGTTCGGCGACGAGCTGTTCGGGCCTAGGCCTAGAAATCGAGGTCTGCATAGCCCTTTTGCGGCGGCATGGCGACGACGCGGTCGTTGAGCAGCGTCCGGAAGGCCGGGCGCGACTTGATGCGGGAATACCAGTCA
Source organism: Devosia sp. (assembly GCA_049647065.1). Lineage (GTDB taxonomy): Bacteria > Pseudomonadota > Alphaproteobacteria > Rhizobiales > Devosiaceae > Devosia. The sequence goes on from JBARWY010000086.1 coordinate 91,938, forward strand.
CGGGTTTCGCCCGCCTTGCCCCAGTCGATATCGCCCAGATAATCGAGGGTGGAGAGGTGCGCGGCCAGGGCGAAGTCGGCCAGGGTCAGGGTGTCGCCGGCCAGCCAGGAGCGGGTGGCGAACAGCCAGTTGAAATAGAGCATGTGCTCGTTGAGGTTGGCCTTGGCCACCCGCAGAACTGCCGGGTCGGGCGTCGCGCCCTTGCTGTCGCGCTTGACGATCTTTTCTTCCAGCACATAGCGGGTCACTTCGTCACTGAGCTTGAAGATGACCCATTCGAGCATCCGCCACATCTCGGCGCGTTGGCCAGGTTCCGCCGGCATCAGGCCCTCGACGGAGGTCGGGGTATAGAGGTCCTCCACCATATGGATGGTGGCCAGCACGCCGACGATGGGCTGGTCGCTTTCGCCCAGCAGGATCGGCAGGGTCGCCGCCGGGTTGATCTCGAGCAGGTGGGCGTCGCGCAGCCAGGGCTTGATCTCCTCCATGTCCAGCGGCACGCCATATTCGGCACACATCAGGCGGATGAGGCGCGAGGACGGATCAAGAGGATGGTGGATGAGGCTCGGCATCTGGACGCTCGTCTCTTTTTGAGTCCGCTGCTTGGCGCTCCCGGCGAACAGCGCTAGAGCTTGCCGACATTGCAGACCGCTAGACTGAATTAGGGGATCAAATGAACGCCGATCAAGGTCTTTTTGTGCCGCTGATCCTTGGAATACTCGAAGGCCTTACCGAATTCCTTCCAGTCAGCTCCACCGGGCACCTGCTGCTGGCCGGCCACTTCTTCGGGCTGACCCAGCCGGCGACCTTCATCGTGCTTATCCAACTCGGCGCGATCCTCGCCATCATCACGGTCTATTTCGCCAAGCTGGGCATGCTGATCCGCGATGCGCTGACCGGCAAGGCCTATGCCTGGCAGTTCGCGCTGTCGGTCGTGCTCGCCTGCCTGCCGGCGGTAGCGGCAGGCGTGTTGCTGCGCGATTTCATCCAGGGCGACCTCTGGGAATCGGCCTCGCTGATCTGCTGGACGCTGCTGGTCGGCGGGGTGATCCTGCTCATCGTCGACCGGCTGCCACTCAAGCCGAAATATGACGATATCTACCAGTTTCCCTGGCATCTCGCCTTGATCGTGGGCCTGTTCCAGATGCTGAGCCTGGTGCCCGGCGTGTCGCGCTCCGGCTCGACCGTCGTGGCCGGAATGCTGTTTGGCGCCTCTAAGCGCGCCGCCGCCGAGTTCACCTTTTTCATCGCCCTGCCGATCATGGTCGGCGCCTTCGGCTACGACCTCTACAAGAGCCGCGAGCTGATCGACAGCTCGATTGCGCTCGATGTCGCCGTGGGTTTTGCGGCCGCCTTCATCGTCGGGACGCTGGTGGTGCGCTACCTGCTCGGCTTCGTCAGCAAGTACGGCTTTGCGCCATTTGCCTGGTGGCGCATTGCTGTCGGCATTGCCGGGCTGGTCGCCATCTACGGGTTCGGAAAGTAGCACTCCTACCTCTCCCCGAAGGGAAAGGTGAATGCCTTACGGCTGCTCCATTGCCGTATACGTCGCCGGGATCGAGAAGAAGGCGCGCGGGATCTCCACGTCCTTTTCCACGTCATAGAGCGAGAAGGTGAGCTCGGCTCCGCTCGGCTCGACCAGGCTCCACTGCGCCAGTTCCTTGGTGTCGGTATCGAAGATCAGCGATACCTGCACGGTGCCGGCCACCGTCTCATCGATCACGGTGATGGAAATGTACCCATCCGAGGTGGTGACATCGACCACGTTGGCATTGAGCAGGTCGATCTTGTCGCCCAGGAACTGCCGCAGCGGAATCGAGTCCTGCGGATAGGCGTAATAGGTCTCGTCGCGGCGATTGAGCACATAAAAGCCGCGGCCGATGGAGACGATTTCCTCGCGGCTGGGCGGCGCATAGCGGAAGGCGATCTTGTCAGGACGCTCGAGGAAGAACGTCCCCTCGGTCCGCCCGCCATTGGTGTCGATCTGCAGGAACCGGCCGACCATGGTGCGGATGGCGGAGTTGTGCGTGCCGATATCGGCGATGAGCTGTTGCTCCTCGGGCGTCAGGGCCCGATCGAGCGCCCAAGCCGGAACGCTGAGGGCGAAGGCGGCGGAAAGGCCGAGCAGCAAGGCATCGCGTCGAATCATGGACAAGGTCCTCGGACAGGTAATCGGTATTCAAGCTAGCCTAGAAAGCAATTGAGGCAACAGGTGGTTCCGCCCGGCGTGGTTCAGAGCTCGCCGCGCGCCTTCTTGCCACGGGCGATCTCGGTAGCGAGGGCATCGAGCTTGACCGGCCAGAACACACGGAAGCGCGTCAGCCAGTCATCGATATCGCGCAGGGGCGTCGCATCGAGCACATAGACACGGCGCGTACCCTCCGGCCGCACCTGCGCGAAGCCGGCTTCGCGCAGGACCTTGAGATGCTGGCTGACGCCGGCCTGGGAGATGCCGAACTCGGCCGCGATCACCTCGACCACCTCACCGGAGCTGTGTTCGCGCTCCGAGAGTAGTTCGAGGATGCGGCGGCGGACGGGATCGCCCAGAACATCGAAGGCGTGCATCAGCCCCCCATAGGGACTTCGCCCGAATAGAAGCGCCGCGTGGCTTCGGCGGCGTTGAGCGCATGATTGCGGTCCTCGCCCGCGGCAATGGCGCCCTGGCCCCAGCCATCGCTGGAAGCCCGCACCAATTGCTTGGCCTCGTCCGACGTTTCCCAGCCGTTGACGCCTTCGGTGCGCACATCGTCGGCCGGTCGTCGCAGGTGCTCGGCAAGACCAAGCAGGCTCAGTTCCCAACCGACACCCACGGCGCCCGGTCCGTAATTGTCCCAATGGGGAGATATATGGGCGACGTGTTCCAGCTCGAGCCGCGTGCCCGAGCCTTCCCGCGACAGGGTAAGATTGACCCAGCTGATGCCGCCACCGAATTCCCAGGTGAGCGCGAGTGTCTTTTCGTGTTCGCAACCGGTGACTGTGCCACTCGCATTACCCTCGATGGCATAGCGGCCACCGCGTTTCAGATCGCCGCTCACCGGGGCGAACCAGCGCTTGAGGCGTTCAGGCTGGGTCAAGGCCTCCCACAGATCGGCGGGCGTGGTCTCATAGACACGAGAGGCGACAACGACCTTGGCCGGCTGACCGTCCTTTTCGGTATTGCGCACCTCCCGCTGGATCGCGCCCAGATGCTCGGCGACATCGAAACTCATGATGCTCTCCTATATTTCAGTTTCGACTTATATAAGCAAAGACTGAAATATAGTCCAGTGCCATATCGCGAACGCAGAAAGCCCCGGCGCTGGGCCGGGGCTCGATGACATTCAGCGGCGGACAAGGTCAGTAGCCGTCGGCGTTATTTCCCACCAGGATCTCGCGCTTGCCGGCATGGTTGGCCTGGCTGATGACACCCTCGCGTTCCATGCGTTCGATCAGCGTCGCAGCCTTGTTGTAGCCGATGGCGAGGCGACGCTGCACATAGGACGTCGAGGCCTTCTTGTCTGACAGCACGATGTGGACGGCCTTGTCGTAGAGCTCGTCGCCCGAGCCGGCATAATCGTCGCCGCCCGCAGCGCCCTCGCCGCCGAATTCGCCGCCTTCTTCGTCTTCCTCGGTGATGGAATCGAGGTAGTCGGGCGAGCCCTGGCTCTTGAGGTGCGCCACCACGGCTTCGACTTCACTATCGGCCACGAAGGGGCCATGCAGGCGCTTGGTGCGGCCGCCCGAGGCCATGTAGAGCATGTCGCCATTGCCCAGCAGCTGCTCGGCGCCCTGCTCGCCCAGAATGGTGCGCGAATCGATCTTGGACGTGACCATGAAGGAGATACGCGTCGGGAAGTTGGCCTTGATGGTGCCGGTGATGACGTCGACGGACGGGCGCTGCGTGGCGGTGATGATATGGATGCCGGCGGCGCGGGCCATCTGGGCGAGGCGCTGGATGGCGCCTTCGATGTCCTTGCCGGCGACCATCATCAGGTCGGCCATTTCGTCGACGATGACGACGATGTAGGGCAATGGCTCGAGATCGAATTCCTCGCTCTCGAAGATCGCCTCGCCGGTTTCGCGGTCGAAGCCGGTCTGCACCGTGCGGGTGATCACCTCGCCCTTGGCCTTGGATTCGGTGACGCGCTGGTTGAAGCCGTCGATGTTGCGGACGCCGATCTTGCTCATCTTGCGATAGCGATCTTCCATCTCGCGGACGGCCCATTTCAAAGCCACGACGGCCTTTTGCGGGTCGGTGACGACAGGGGTCAGCAGATGAGGGATGCCATCATAGATGCTCAGTTCGAGCATCTTGGGATCGATCATGATCATGCGGCACTGCTGTGGCGTCATCTGGTAGAGCAGGCTTAGGATGAAGGTATTGATACCCACCGACTTGCCCGAGCCGGTGGTGCCGGCGATGAGCAGATGCGGCATGCGCGCCAGATCGGCGATCACCGGCTCGCCGCCGATGGTCTTGCCGAGGCAGATGGGGAGCTTGCCCTTCATCTTCTCGAAATCGGAAGAGGCCAGCATTTCGCGGAAGTAGACGGTCTCCCTGACCTGGTTGGGGAGTTCGATACCGATGGCATTGCGACCCGGCACCACGGCGACGCGAGCGGAAATTGCCGACATCGAGCGGGCGATATCGTCGGCCAGCGAAATGACGCGAGACGACTTGATGCCGGGAGCGGGCTCGAGCTCGAAGAGGGTCACGACGGGGCCTGGGCGGACGTTTATGATGTCGCCCTTGACGCCGAAATCGCTCAGTACTTCCTCAAGGCGCCGCGCCATGGCTTCCAGTCGCTCCGGCGCATGCTCGGGCGACGGGCCCAGATGCTTGGGCTCGGACAGCAGGCTCAGCGGCGGCAACTCGAAGCCGCCGGGCTCGTCAAGGAACGAGGCCTGGGCTTCGCGCATGACGCGCTGACCCTGCGCCGGACGGGGGGCGGGCGCCGCGACGCGCGGCTTGGAGGGATCAACCGGATGGAAGCGCGAATCGCCGCGCTGCTGGTGGCTGGCAACCGGCGCTGCGGGGACATCGGCCACGAAGGGCATGTCGTCCTCGGCCTCATCGGGATAATCGAGTTCGGTATCGTCGTAGCTCGGGCGGGCATTGATGCGCGGCGAAACCTGTGGCTCAGCGCCGAAAGCCGGCTCAGCCGGTGCATGGATGCGACGGGTCGGCGCGGCGGCGGCCGAGGGTTCGCGCCGATCGACCATAGGGCCGCGGCCATCAAGGCTGGGCTCCATGTCGTCGTCGCGCCAGTTGGCGGCTTCGGCGGCGCGGCGCTCGGCATGGCTGGCGCGGGCGCGGCGGAAGGCGGTGCGCAGCGAATAGCCGGTATGGACCATGGCGCCGAGCACGATATCGACGACCGGATTGGTCTCTGGCTCGTCCTCTTCGACCGGAGCAGAGACGCCCCTGCGGCCAGCAGCGGCTGCGGCAGCTTTGCGCGGGCTAATCGAACGGGCGGTGCCGAGGCCCATGGCTATCCAGAATGCCGTGAGGGCCGGGATGGCGATGATGATGGCAAAGAGCACCGCCGTCACGGCCTGCGGCGCCTCGCCGGTGACGAGCGCCGCGAGCCCGGTGAAGCCGTTGCCGATGAAGCCACCGAGGCCTGTTGGCAGCGGCCAGCTCGCCGGCATGGCGACAAAGGACAGCACGCCGGCCACGAGCAGGGTCGCGGCGATCCAGGCGAGGGTGCGCAGGCCCATATGGCTGGGCATGCTGCGGCGGGCGAAGGCCCAGCCCCAGAGTGCCGGCGGCACCAGCAAGACCAGCGCCGCAAGACCGAAGACCTGGAACAGGGCGTCGGCAATCACCGCGCCGGGGAAGCCCAGCCAATTGGCCGGAACCTTTGACGTGGCATAGGAGAAGCTCGGATCGTCGACCGACCAGGACGCCATGGCGGCCAGGCAGATGGCAACCACGCCCAGCAGCACCAGGCCGACCAGCCGCACCGGGATGCGAATCGCCAGCGCCGGCGGCGGTACCGGGGCTGTTCTCGTGGCGCCAGCGCGCGAACGCTGGGGCACGGTGCGGATTTCGTCGAGCACGGGCGAAGGAGAACTGGGCATGGGCGAACTCAATACTGCCCGGAACTGACCGGGCCCACTATACCGCCATGCTAGCGAGGTCGGGTTAACCCAAGGCTAACCATGGGCTTGGCGCGCCATGATGGCTGGACGCGCAAAAGAAAAGGCCCGCCTCCGGGGAGGGCGGGCCAGGCTATCCGCTGATGTCGCGAGGGAGTGCGAGACCGCGGGTGAGCATATTGATCGTGGAGTGCGGCCCGTGCAGTTTGCGAGTGGGAAGCCTCTGTGGCGGGCCAAGAGGAACACGAGCCGCACGCCACGATCAACCGGGTAGTGCCGGGCGGCGCGGACGCCGCCCGGGGAAGACTTAGTTGTAGGCGCGTTCGCCGTGGCTCGAGAGGTCGAGGCCGTCGCTTTCGCTCGATTCGGGGACACGGGCGCCGCCGAAGATGGCCTTGACGATGAGCATGGCAACCAGCGCAACCACACCCGACCACACGATGGCGATGCCGACAGCGGTGAGCTGGATGACGAACTGGCCGCCGATCGAGTAGGCCGCAGCATCGCCCAGCGGATAGCCGCCGAGGCCAGGTGCGGCGACGATGGCGGTACCGAGGGCGCCGACGATGCCGCCGATGCCATGGATGCCGAACACGTCGAGGCTGTCGTCATACTTGAGCAGGGGCTTGAGGTTCACGACCGCCCACAGGCAGACGATACCGGCGACAGCGCCGAGCACGATGGCGCCGCCGACACCGGCAAAGCCGGCAGCTGGCGTGATGGCGACGAGACCGGCAACGGCACCGGAAACAGCGCCCAGGGTCGAGGAATGACCGCGGGTGACCTTTTCACCGATGGCCCAGGCAAGCGCCGCGGCGGCCGGAGCCAGCACGGTGTTCATCAGGGCGACGGCAGTCAGCGCATTGGCTTCAAGGTTGGAGCCGGCGTTGAAACCGAACCAGCCGAACCACAGCAGGCCGGCGCCGACATAGGTCCAGACCAGGTTGTGGGGAGCGATCGGCTCCTTGAGGTAGCCCAGGCGCGGGCCAAGCACGATGGCGGCGACGAGAGCGGCGACACCGGAATTGATGTGAACCACCGTACCGCCGGCGAAGTCATAGGCACCGAGGCCGAACAGCAGGCCCGGACCCGACCAGACCATGTGGGCCATCGGAATGTAGGAGAAGGTGAACCAGATGGCGAGGAATGCCATCAGCGCGCCGAACTTCATGCGTTCGGCGATACCGCCCACGATGAGGGTCGAGGTGATGCAGGCGAAGGTGAGCTGGAAGGTCACGAACACCAGTTCGGGCAGCTCGAACCCGGCCGAGAAGGTGGCGGCGCGGCTGTCAAGCGTGACGCCATTGAGGAAGAACTTGGAGAAGTCACCCACGAAAGCGGAGAGACCGCCTTCGGTCGGGCCCGCAAAGGCCAGCGAATAGCCATAGGCCACCCACAGGATCGAGATCATCGAGAAGCCGAGGAACACCTGGGTCAGGACCGAGAGAATGTTCTTGGCGCGGACGAGGCCGCCGTAGAACAGGGCCAGGCCCGGAATGGTCATGACGATGACGACCATGGTGGATACGAGCATCCAGGCCACGTCGCCCTTGTCGACGATGGCAGCGGCTTCTTCAACGACAGGCGCAGCGGCGTCCTGGGCGAATGCCGGCAGGGCCAGCAGCAGGGAGGCGAGTGCGGCGCTCCCCAGAATCTTTGACGTCTTCATCTGTTTTCTCCCGATGACGCTTAGAGGGCAGCCGCGCCGGTTTCGCCGGTGCGGATACGGGTGACGGCAAGCAGATCGAGCACGAAAATCTTGCCGTCGCCGATCCGGCCGGTCTGGGCGCTGTCGCGGATGGCGGTGCTGACCGCATCGGCAAGAGCGTCATCGACGGCGATCTCGACCTTGAGCTTGGGCAGGAAGTGGACGGCATATTCGGTGCCGCGGTAAATTTCCGAATGCCCCTTCTGGCGGCCATAACCCTTCACCTCGGTCACGGTCATGCCGTGAACGTCGAGCGAGTTAAGAGCCTGGCGAACCTCTTCGAGGCGTGATGGCTTGATAATTGCGATCACCAGTTTCATGTGAGCCCCTTTGCGCATGGCGCTTGTCTGGAATGGCAAACTAGACTCAAGCGCCGTGCCAAGTTGACGGGCCGATTAAAATGCTCACCATTTCAACGGGTTAAGGAAATCGTAAGCAGGCGGATTTGTCGCGCCCAGCAAAAATGCACAATATTTGGGCAAATCTGGATAGAACTGGGCATAAATAAGGCAGCGCCCGCGGCGTTCGGCGCGCTTGCGCGAAACGGCGGCACGGCCACAAATAGAGGCAAGGAGACCGAGATGAGCGAGCAAGCCTTTGACGTGCTGATCGTGGGCGGCGGCCCGGTGGGGCTGACGCTGGCGCTGGCGCTGGTGCAATCGGCGCGCGGCATCCGCGTCGGGCTGGTGGATCGCCGGCCGCTATCGGTGCCGCGCGATGCCCGCGCCTCCGCCATTGCAGCCGGGGTGCGCCGCGTATTCGAGGCGCTGGGCGTCTGGCCGCAAATGGCTGCCGCTGCGCAGCCGATCCTGTCCATGCGCATCACCGATTCGGGCCAGGGCGATATTTCGCGGCCACTGTTCCTGACCTTCGATGGCGACATCGCGCCGGGCGAGGCCTTCGCCCATATGGTGCCCAACAGCGTCAGCGGGCAGGTGCTGCTCGATGCGGTCAAGGACCAGATTTCGGTCATCGCGCCGGCTGTTATCACCGGCTATAGCGCGGAGGCCGGCGCGGTCCGGCTGGTGCTGGATGACGGCCGCGTGCTCACTGCGCCGCTGCTGGTGGCTGCCGATGGCGGGCAGTCGGCCCTGCGCGGCATGGCCGGTATCGGCGTCATCGCGCATGACTACGAGCAGACCGGTCTCGTCACCACTATTGGTCACGAGCTGCCCCATGACGGGGTAGCCTATGAGCATTTCCGGCCTGCCGGTCCGTTTGCCAGCCTGCCGCTGCCCGGGAACCGCTCCTCACTGGTGTGGACGGAAAACAGCGCGGCGGCTCCCCGCTTCCTCGCCATGGAGCAAGCCGAGCTTGCCAGCGAGATCGAGGCCGTGATGGGCTCGACGCTGGGCGCGGTTACGGTCGAGGAGAAGCTGATGGGCTTTCCGTTGCGGCTGCAGATCGCGCGCGATTTCGTCGCCCCGCGGCTGGCGCTGGTGGGTGATGCGGCCCATGTGGTGCATCCCATTGCGGGACAGGGGCTCAATCTGGGGCTCAAGGATGTGGCGGCTTTGGCCGAAGTCGTCATTGAGGCGGTGCGCCTCGGGCTCGACCATGGCGGCGACGACGTACTGGACCGCTACCAGGCCTGGCGCCGGCTTGATACATCAAGCATGGCTGTCATGACCGACGGTCTCAATCGCCTGTTCTCCAACGATGTGGCCCCGGTGCGGGCGCTGCGCGACTTCGGGCTGGGCCTGGTCGATCGCGCCGGGCCGATCAAGTCGGCGCTGATCCGCACGGCTTCCGGCGTTTCTGCCAGCGGACCACGCCTGCTCAGCGGCTTGCCGATCTGATCATGGTGCGCTTCGACTCCAGCGCGATCTGGCGAGCGGAGTATGACGCTGAAGAGCAGTTGCTGCAGCTGTGGTTCACCGGCGACGAACTGCCCTACGGTTATCGCGACGTCCCCGCGGATGTGTTCGATGCGCTCTGCGCGGCGGAATCGCAGGGCCGATATTTCACTGCCCATATCCGCGACCGCTACGAGGTCCTGCCGCCACCCTGAGCGGGACCAGCCAGGCTTTGCAGCGCGGCGACGGCCTCGTCGCGCCGATCCCAGGGCACGAAGATATGGTCATGGTGATAGGCCGCGACGACATTGGCGCTGATACCGACCCGGGTAAGCGCCGTGGCCATGGCCGCGGTCATGCCGACCGCTTCAAGCGAGGATTGCACCATCATGGTCAGCCGCGCCAAACCGGTCTGCGACTCGATGCCCGCCGCAGCAAGATCGGCCGCCGGAGCGATCAGGGTCACGCCTTCAGCCTCATGAAACATGCCCAGCGGATGGAAGCCGGCTGGGAGTGTCGTGCCATGCGGCACGATGGCATAGCCGAATTCCCTGTCATCGAGCACCGGATCGAGGCTGGCTAGCAGCCTCGTGAGGTCGGTCTCACCCGGCATGGCCGTCGTCCTTGAGCTCGGGCAATTGCCTGATAGCCTCGGGTTCGACGTTGCGAGCCTCTTCGAGGCTGAGCAGGGGGACGCCGTTGACGATGGGAAAGGCCAGCCGCGCCGCCACCGAAATGAGTTCGGTCCGGTCGGCCGAGAAGGTCAACCGCGTTTTGGTCAGCGGACAGACCAGCATTTCGAGCGTCTTCACATCGAAGACATGGCGGGGATCGATGGCTGGCGCCTGGCTCATGGCTAGTTCAACGGCGCAGCGCCGCCGCTGCCGCCGCGTGCGATTTCATATTCCGTCATGGCGATCAGCGTCTCGGCGCGCTGTTCGAGTGTCTGCGCCTCGAGCAGCACCTGCTTTTCCGCTGGGCCATAGGGGCCGACCATGCAGCAGAAATTGACCAGGTCTGCCGTGCCGGTACGCTCTATCTCGTCCCAGTTGAGCTCGATGCTGGCAAATTCGGCATAGTCGCGCATCATCTTGACGAAGCGCTCGCGGTCCACGGCATCCTCCCCGAAATCACGGGTGAAATCGGTGCCGAAATCGTCGGCGGAAATCACGCCTTGCCGGTAGGGCGTCATGACCGTCAGCTCATGGAGGAGACGGAAGCGGGTGACGCCTTCGAGGATGATGAAGTAACGGCCTTCGCCGCTCTCCTCGAAATGGGTAAGGCGTCCCAGGCAGCCGATGGACTGCAGCGGGCTCCGGCCCTTGGGGCTCTCTTCTGACGTATCCTCGGGCTGGATCAGCCCGATCAGCCGGTCGCCGCGCAGGGCGGCGTCCACCATCTCGATATAGCGTGGCTCAAAGATATTGAGCGGCCGATGCGAGAAGGGCAGCAGCAGCGCCCCGCTGAGCGGAAAGACCGGAACGGATTTGGGCAGGTCGGCCGGCGATGCGGGGCGCTTGAGCATGGCGGAGCTTCTTAAGAGAAGAGGGCAGCCGACAGCAGCCGGCGGCCCCTGTTGGTCGCCGGGTCCTTCGGTCCCCACGCGTCGAAGAATTCCAGCAGCTTCTTGCGCGCGCCATCCTCGTTCCAGGTGCGGTCGCGCTTGAAGATGGCAATGAGCGCCTCGGCGGCCTCCACCTTCTTGCCCTCTGCATTGAGTGCCAGCGCCAGGTCGTAGCGCGCCTGATGATCATCGGGATCGGCGGCGACGGCAGCTTCGAGGGCCGCGGTCTCGCTGAGACCGGCGGCTTCACCCAGAAGGCGAATGGAGTTGGCCAGCGTCGTATAGGCTTCGCCCTTGCGCTCGGCTTCGGGCACCATGTCAAGCGTGGCCTGGGCCTGCTCGGTTTCGCCGGCCGCCAGATACACCTTGGTGAGGCCCATGAGCGAGACGGCATGGTCAGGCTGGTGCTGCAGCACCATGCCGAAGATCTGCGCGGCGCGACCGAGGTCACCTGCTGTCAGGGCCTCCTCGGCGGCGGCGACCGCTTCGGTGATCTGGGCTTCCATTGAATCTTCGGCCGGCGGCGGCGCTGCGGGAGCGCCGGCAATGACGCGCTCGGCAAAGCGGCGCACCTCGCCCTCGGGCATGGCACCCATGAAGCCATCGACCGGGCGACCGCCGGAAAAGGCGAACACGGCCGGAATCGACTGCACGCCGAGCTGGCCGGCAATCTGGGGGTGCTCGTCGATATTGATCTTGATCAGCCTGATAGCGCCGGCCTTCTCATTGACCACCTTTTCGAGGGCGGGTGTGAGCTGGCGGCAGGGGCCGCACCAGGGCGCCCAGAAATCGACCAGCACCGGCTGGTCGAGCGAGGCGTCGATCACGTCGGCCTTGAAGGCCTGATCGCTCGAATCCTTGATCAGTGCTCCGGCTGGAACAGTGGACTGGGGGGCAGCAGAGATGCCGTTGAACGGAGTAGACATGACGGAAACAAGACCCTTGCAGCTCAGCAAAATCTGGAAGTTCGGGACACTTCTTGCGCCCGCGAACGGTGACGTGACAAGCCCCTCAATCCACAAGGCGACGCTAAGATGGCGGTCGGGCCAAATTGTGGGTTGCAATCAGACAAGTGATTGGGCATATAGGCGCGCGTCGCCGGACTGCCAAGGCAGGATGGAGACAACGGAGCGCGGGTGTAGCTCAGGGGTAGAGCATAACCTTGCCAAGGTTAGGGTCGTGGGTTCGAATCCCATCGCCCGCTCCAATTTCCTTCTTCTTCGGGAAGAGGTTACGATCAAAGGGTCAGACGCAAGTCTGGCCCTTCGTCGTTTCCGGATGGGGTTCGGGTCACGCGCATGCGTGACCCTCACGTTTCTTCAGATCGGGTAGTGGATCGGGCCGTCCTGCACGGTGATCCAGCGCAGTTCGGTGAATTCGGCGATGCCGGCCTTGCCGCCGAAGCGGCCATAGCCTGATGCCTTGACGCCGCCGAACGGCATCTGCGCCTCGTCATGCACGGTGGGACCGTTGACGTGGCAGATACCCGATTCGATACGGGAGGCGACTGACATGGCGCGGGTGACGTCGCGACCGAAGACGGCGGCGGACAGGCCGTATTCGGTGTCATTGGCAACGCGCACCGCTTCGTCGATGCTGCCGGTGCGGATGATGGCGACGACAGGCCCGAAGGATTCGTCACGGTAGAGCTTCATGCCTGACGTCACGCCATCGACGACCGTTGCCTGCATGATGGTACCCTCGATGCCGCCACCGGCGACGACGCGAGCGCCCTTGGCCACGGCATCCTTGATCAGCGCGTCGATGCGCTGTGCGGCGCCGAGATCGACGAGGCAGCCCAGTGGCGTATTGCCGGCGCGCGGATCGCCGGCCTTGAGCGAGGACGCCTTGGCGGCGAGGGCGGCGACGAACTGGTCGGCGACCGTCTCGTCGACCACGATGCGCTCGGTCGACATGCAGATCTGGCCCTGGTTCATATAAGCGCCGAAGGCGGCCGCCGCGACGGCCTGCTCAAGATCGGCATCGTCGAGCACCACGAAGGGCGCCTTGCCGCCCAGTTCCAGCAGAGCCGGCTTGAGGTTGCGGGCCGAGACTTCGGCGATGTGGCGGCCGACCCGGGTCGAGCCGGTGAAATTGACGCGGCGGACGCCCTTATGGGCGATCAGCGCCTCGACCAGTTCGGGCGCATCCTCGGGCGCATTGGAGACGACGTTGAGCACACCCGGCGGCAGGCCGGCCTCGAACAGCGCGTCGGCAATCAGCCGATGGGTGCGCGGGCAGATCTCGCTCGACTTGAAGACCACGGTATTGCCGCACGCGAGTGGCGTCGCGATCGAGCGTACGCCCAGGATGACCGGTGCGTTCCACGGCGCGATGGAGAGCACGACGCCTGCAGCCTGGCGCACGCCATAGGCGGTGGAGCCGGGGCGGTTGGACGGAATGATCTCGCCGGTGATCTGGGTGGTGAGCGATGCCGCCTCGCGCAGCATTTCGGCGGCGAGCATGACGTTGAAGCCGGCCCAGCCGGCAGTAGCGCCGGTTTCGACGCCCATGGCGGCGATGAAATCGGGGGTGCGGGCCTCGAGGCGATCGGCGGCGGCGAGCAGGATGCGGCGGCGGGCCGCCGGAGCCGTCTTGCTCCAGGCGGGGAAAGCGGCCGCGGCAGCATCGGCGGCGCGCAGGGCGTCATCAATGGTGGCGGCGGCCGCGCGGGTCGCCAGCTCGCCGGTCATGGGATTGTTGCGCTCGAAGGTACCGCCGCCGGTGGCTTGGGATTCCTCGTTGTTGATGAGCAGGCCAAGGTCGGTCATGGGGAAACTCCGTTTGGTATTGTGGGCGCTGCCGCGCCGAGGAAAGCTTGTTGCACGGCGGCATCGCCGCGCAGGGCGTCTGATGTACCGGATCCGGTGATGCGGCCGGCTTCCATGAGGTAGCCGCGATGGGCAATCGCGAGGCTCGCCTTGACGTTCTGTTCCACCACCAGCAACGCGATACCGGTTTGCTGGATGCGTCCCAATGCGGCAAAGAGCTCCGAGGCGACGATCGGCGCCAGGCCCAGGCTCGGTTCATCGAGCATCAGCAGGCGCGGGCAGCTCATCAATGCCCGGCCGATAGCCAGCATCTGCTGCTCGCCGCCCGACATGGTGCGGGCGATCTGCTGCTGCCGCTCGCCCAGGCGGGGGAAGAGTTCGAGCACCAGGCGCCGCTGGCGGGCTTCGTGGGGGCGGGCATGGCTGGTATAGGCGCCGAGCTCAAGATTGTCGGCCACGGTCAGGTCGCCAAAAATGCCACGGCCTTCTGGCACCAGCGCGATGCCAGCTTCGAGGAATTTGTGGGCCGGCCGGCCGAGCAGGTCGACGCCACCAAGATTGACGCTCGCTCCCGGCGCCGGACGCACCAGGCCGGCAATGGCCTTGAGCAGGCTCGATTTGCCGGCGCCATTGGCGCCGAGCACGACCACGGTTTCACCATCGGCGACCGCGACGGAAACGCCGTCGAGCGCCAGATGCTTGCCGTAATGCAGGGAGATGGGACCGGCGCTAAGCATGATCGTCTCCCAGATAAGCGCGGATGACTTCGGGGTCGGCCAGCACCTCTGATGTCGGGCCGTCGGCGATCTTGCTGCCGGCATTCATGACGATGCAGCGGCTGCAGAGCGCCCGAACCGCGTCCATGACGTGTTCGACCAAAAGGATGGTGATGCCGCGCTGGCGCAGCGACGTAATAAGGTCGATGCCGGCACGCAGTTCGGTGGGGTTGAGGCCGGCCAGCCATTCGTCGAGCAGCAGCAGTTGCGGATCGGAAGCCAGCGCCCGCGCCAGTTCCATGCGCTTGAGGTCGATATAGGTGAGGCTGTCGGCGGGCTGGGCAGCGCGGCCCGCCAGCCCGACATCAGCGAGCAGGCTCTCGATTCGGGCCTCTGCCTCCTTGCCCCAGAGCGGGGCCTTGCGGAAGGCGAGCGCGGCGAGGACATTCTCGCCCACCGAAAGCGATGGCAGAGCGCGCACGAGCTGGAAGGTACGGGCGACACCGCGATGGGCGATGCGCTCAGGTCCCAGCATGCCGATGGCGTCGCCACCGAGAGTGATGCTGCCATCTGACAGCGGCAGATAACCCGAGATCATGTTCAGCGCGGTGGTCTTGCCCGAGCCATTGGGGCCGAGCAGGCCGACGGTTTCGCCGGCGGCGAGATCGAAGGCGAGGCCATTGACGGCGGTGAGGCCGCCGAAGCGCTTGGTGACGTCGTGCAGCGACAACAGGGTCATGGATGCACCGCCTTGCGGCTGAGGCGCGACCAAAGGCTTTCGCCCGCGGCCAGCACGCCATTAGGCAGCACGAAGACGATGGCGATGAATAAGAGGCCCAGGATGATCGAATAGTGATTGGGGAAGTTGGCGGAGAGCCATTCGAACAGCAGGAAGAGCGGAATGGCGCCGAGCAGCGGACCGAACAACCTGCCGGGACCGCCGAGCAGGGCCATGATGACGACGAGGAAAGAGGTGGTCGGATTGAACACGATGGACGGCTCGATATAGGTCCAGCGTGGCGCCTGGATGGCGCCGGCCAGCGTCATGATCACGCAGGAGATGGAGAAGAGCGTCAATTTGGTACGGGTTATCCGCACGCCTAGGTGGCTCGCCACGACGGGATCGTCGCCGATAACGCGCAGGGCGAGGCCGATGCGCGACTGGCGCACCCAGAAGGCGATTGCCAGCGTCGCCGCCAGCAAAGCCAGCAATTGCCAGTAGATGTGCTCGGGTCCAAGCGGCAGGAATACGTAACGACCCAGCGTGCGGGTGACGTTGACCTCGTAGTAGGTCACCAGCTGGCGCACCAGTTCGGTCAGGCCGAAGGTGAAGATGACGAAATAGATGCCGGCGAGGCGCAGGGTGGCGAGGCCGACAATCAGCGCGACGACGAGTCCGACGCCGGCCGCCGCCAGCAGCACCAATGGATAGGGCAGCATATCGGCCAGGACTGCGACGGTGTAGGCGCCGAGACCGAAGAAGGCGACGGTGGCCAGCGAGATATAGCGCGTGGGGCCCGAGAACATCGCCCAGGCGGTTGCCAGCACGCCATAGCCGAGGATGCCGATGCCGAGGCCGAGCGGATAGGGGCCGACAAAGCTGGGCACGAAGGCCAAAGCGACAAGTACAATGAGAGACAGAAGAAATTTCATCGCGCGGCCTTTCCGAACAGGCCCTGCGGCCGCACCACGAGCACGGCGAGGAAGATGAGATAGGTGGCGGCGAGCGTGAGGCCCGGATCGACGAAGCTGGCGACCAGCGTTTCGACGAGACCGAGGATCAGCCCGGCAGCGAGGGCACCCATCAGGTTGCCGACGCCGCCCATGATGACCACGATCAGCGCCTTCATGGTGAAGATGACGCCCATGGTGGCCGAGAAGGTGAGATACATCGAGACCACCACACCACCGGCCGCGGCCAGCGCGCCACCGATGGCGAAGGCGAAGCGGGCGACGCTGTCGACATTGATGCCGACCAGCGGCGCCGAGGCGGGATTGGCGGCAACCGCGCGGATGACGGTGCCGAAGCGGGTGCGGGTCAGGACCAGCCAGAGGCCAAGGCCGAAGACGATGGCCAGCACGAAGGCCAGCAGGCGGTTGGCGGCGATGGTGGTGCCCAGGATATCGACCGGCACGGCGAGAAAACTGTAGCTCATGAAGCCCGAGCCAAAGAGCACCAGGGCAACACCCTGGATGACGAAGAGCAGCCCGAAGGTCGCAAGGATCGAGTCACCCTCGAGCCGGCCGCGATCGCGCGAGCGACGCGCCAGCGGCTGCAGCATCACGGCATAGATCAGCCAGCTCAGCGCGAAGCCGGCTGGGATGACGATAAGCATGCCGAGTAGCGGATTGATGCCGAGCGCGGTGAACAGCACATAGGCGCCGAAGCTGGCGGCAATGATGATGTCGCCATAGGCCAGGTTCATGATGCGCGCGACGCCATATTGCAGCGTCAGGCCAATGGCCACGAGGGCATAGGTGCCCCCGAGGACGAGGCCGGTCAGGATGGCGCTGAGCAGCATGGGCGCTCCGGTGGGTTGGGCTTGGGCACAATAGGGCTCCCTCCCCCTTGTGGGGAGGGCTGGGGTGGGGGTCACGAACGCGGCGTGCGTGGAGAAAACCCCCACCCTCATTCCCCCCCAAGGGGTAGGGAGGCAGATCGGGTCGGTTTAGACCGCGGGGACCCAAGCGGGCTTGGGCACTACCGGTTCGCGGGCGCCATCGCGTTCGGTGTGGGCGAGGCCGACGAACTTGCCGTCCTGCCACTGGCCGACGGTCCACAGCGCGCGCAGCTGGTTGTCGACCAGCTTGACCTTACCGATGATGGTGTCGAACTCGCCGGTGGCGATCTCACTGGCCACGGCCTCGCGGTCGATATCGCCGACGCGGGTGATGGCCTGCTGCAGGATTTCGAGGCTGGCATAGGTGATGGCGCTAGCCCAGCTGTCGGGCGCCTGGCCGTTGAGCGCAGTGTGGCGCTCGAAATAGGCGGCCAGCGCCTCGCTGTCCGGGTCGATACCGCCAACGCCCATGACGCCGTCATGGTTGGGGCCGGCAATGCCCGGATAGATCGGGAAGGCGGTGCCGACGCCGAGGTAGAACACCTTGGGGCTAAAATTGGCGACAACGGATTGCTGGGTCAGAGCGAAGGTATCGGGCGGATAAGAGAAGGCGACGAAGGTATCGACGCCCAGGCCCGAGACCTCGTTGATAACAGGCGCGAAATCGGAGGTGCCGAGTGGATAGGTCTTGTCATAGACCAGCTCGAACCCTGCTTCGGTGAAGGCGGGCGTTGCGGCCTTGGAGAGGTCGATGCCGAAACCGTCGGCAACCGAGGCGATCGCGACCTTGTTGTTGATCGTGCCGGCATCGCGCTGCTTGACCAGCAGCTGCACCAGCGCATTGGCATAATCATGCCCGCCCCCCAGCATCCAGAAGCTGTGCTTCCAGCGCTTGGCAAGATCGGGCGCCAGGTCGGTGACGGCGGTGCCCGCGAGCTGAGGGTAGCCGAAGCGGTCGAAGGTGGGGCCGGAGGCGAGGTTGGCGCCGGTGCCCCAGGTGGGCAGGATGAAATCGACATTGTCCTGCGTGGCGAGGCGCTCGATGGCGCGCACGGTTTCCTCGGCCGCCGAGCGGTCGTCATACTCGGTGACTTCGAGCGGCAGGGTGAGGCCGAGCTTGCTCAGCGTGATGCCGCCGGCCTTGTTCACGTCGTCGACCCAGAGCAGGTAATTGGGTGTGGTCGAGATGCCGGCGCCGGCCGCATTGGCGCCGGTCTTGGAAATGGCATAGCCGATGCGGATGGAAGTACGGTCCTGCGCGAGGACCGGCAGTCCGGACAAGGCGGTCGCCAGGGCGCTGACGCCCATGCCCTGCAAGACGGTTCTGCGGCTGATAGTGGTCATGACGTGCTCCTCCATGCCCCGTAGGGCTCTCCCAGATGCGGCTCCGGCCACGACCTTTGCTGGTCTTTTGGCGCCCGGCTCCGTCCTTGCCCGAACGGTAGAGCGACGCGTTGCCGGCGAAAATGGACATTACGGAGAGATAAATGTACTTCTGACGCTGCCCAAGGTCAGAGGAGGCATGATGATCGAGACGGCCAGACACCCCCTGCCCGGCCTCATGCAGGATGTGGAGGTCGAAGATGTCGCCGGCTCCCTCGCGGCCGCCGAATGGGATTTTTCGGCAGCCAGAGCGGGGCTAGGCGCGCATGGCTTCGTGCTGGTCGCGGGCAGCGGCGTGGTGGGGCTGGATGGGATACTAACTGCCATTGAGGGACCCTGCGTGATCTGGCTGCCGAGTGGCATGACGGGCAGCGTGCGACTGGAAGCTGGCGCGCGCGGGGCGATGATGACGGTATCGGATGCAGCGCTCGGCCGCGTCGTGCCGGCCAGTTCGATTGCCGGGCCGATGCGGCAGGCCATCGACCGTCCGCTGCTGGGCATGCGGATCGATGCTGCGGCAGCGCGGGCGATGATCCGTGACCTCGAGGATATAAGGCGCGAAGCGCTCGATGACCTGCCCGGCATGCGTGAGGCGATCATGAGCCGGCTGTGCCTCGTGCTCATCGCCTTCTGGCGGCTGGGCGGAGTGGCGGCGCAGCCACAGGCTTCACCGCGTGTGCTGGTGCAGAATTTCATGCAGCTGGTGGAGCTCAATGACCGCGCGCATTGGCTTGTGGCCGACTATGCCGACGCCATGGGCATTTCCACCGACCGCCTGACGTCCGCCATCCGCCGCGCCACCGGGCAGTCCCCGCTGGCGCTGGTGCATGGGCGGCTGCTGCAGGATGCCGAAAGCCTGCTGGAGCGCTCGGCCCTGCAGGTGAGCGAGATCGCGGATGCGCTGGGCTTCCGCGATGCCGGCTATTTCAACCGCTTCTTCTCGCGCCTCAAGGGCGTGTCACCGGGCCGCTACCGCCAGCAAATGCTGCGGCAGCGGGCCAGCCGCGACGGGTCCTACGCTGCCTGGCCGTGACGGCGATCAGGGCAAGGTATGCCCGGCCGCCCGGAACAGGCGGTACCACTCCTCCCGGGTCAGCTGGACATCAGAGCCGGCCGCCGAATCCTTGACGCGGCCGGGATTGGTGGTGCCGAGCACGACCTGGATATTGGCCGGATGCCTGACAATCCAGGCCACCGCGATACCTGTCGGGGTCACGCCATACTGCTTGGCCAGTTCGTCGATGGCGTCGTTGAGCTCGGCGAAATTCTCGCGATCGCCGAGGAAGACGCCGTCGAAGAAGGCCTTCTGGAACGGCGACCAGGCCTGCAGCATCATGTTGTTGAGCCGCGAATAATCGAGGAGGCCATTGTCGCGCGAGATGGACTGGTCGAGCCCGGCCATGTTGGCGGCGACGCCCTGGGCGAAGAGCGGCGCATGGGTGATGGAGAGCTGTACCTGGTTGGCGACCAGCGGTTGCTTGACCGCGCTCTTGAGCAGTTCGATCTGTCCGGGCGTGTGGTTGGACACGCCGAAATGGCGCACCTTGCCTGATGCAACTAGCTGCTCGAAGGCGTCGGCGACCTCTTCGGGCTCCACCAGAGTATCGGGACGGTGCAGCAGCAGCAGGTCGAGATAATCGGTCCTGAGCGCGGCCAGCGACTCATCGACCGTGGTGAGGATGTGCTCCTTGGAGAAATCGAAGTAGCCCTTGCGGATGCCGACCTTGGACTGGATGACGATCTCTTCGCGCTGCGCCGGCGTCAGGGTCACCGCCTCGCCGAAGCGCTTTTCGCAGAGATGCCGCTCGCCGCCATAGATATCGGCATGGTCGAAGACATTGATGCCGGCATCGCGGGCGGTACCGACCAGCGTCGCGATCTCGGCATTGCTCATCTTGGGGATGCGCATCAGGCCGAGCACGACGCTCGAAACGGTGCGGCCGGTATGGGGGAGCGTGTAGGTCTTCATGTTCTTTTTCCTGAGCGATTCTGGCCGGACAATACGCCCAGGCGCACGCAGACCGATAGAGAAAAGGCGGTTGCGGCCAGCCCGATCAGATTGACGGATTTCTTCAATCCCGCCCGAGCACGGCTCGCTAGAACAGTCTCATCAACCCAAGGAGACCTGCAATGACCGCCACCGCCAAACTCGTTACCGCCGCTGTCCTGGCCCTTGCCATCGCCCAGCCAGTGCTGGGTGAGGAAACCAACGTTACCCTGCCGCAGGGCATTGTCGGCACCCTGTCCGTGCCAGATGCCGGCGCGACCGGGCCGGCCGTGATCATGCTGCACGGCTTTGCCAGTTCGCGCGACGAAATCGGCGGCATCTTTGCCAGCCAGGCCGCTGCGCTCGCAGAATCGGGGATCGCCTCGCTGCGCATCGATTTCCGCGGCTATGGCGAAAGTGACCCGGCATCCGAGGCTTCGGTCACCATCGACAGGATGCTCGAGGATGCCGACATTGCCCGTGCCTACCTGGCTGGGGTGGATGGCGTGGATGCCGAGCGCATCGGCGTCCTCGGCTACAGCTTCGGCGCCGCCGTCGCCATGCTGGGACAGGAAAATTATCCCGCCATCGCCGTCTGGGGCCAGATGGGCGATCTCAAGGGCGAGTTCCTCGAATTCCTCGGCCAGCTGGCCTTTGATGCAGCGCGCGACACGGGCAATTTCACCGTGGATCTCGGCTGGCGCGTCATCTCGCTCGATGCGGGCTTTTTCGACAGCGTCGAGAAGCACGACCTGGCTGCCGGGTTTGCCGGGTATGACGGCCCATTCCTGACGTTGGCCGGCGCGGATGACCCCGCTACCGGGTATTTCGAGCAGTATCTCGGCCTCGCCAAGGGCCCCACGACCGCGATCGTGGTTCCCGGCACCGATCACATGCTCGGTGTCTATAGCGACCAGCCGGACATCGGCGCGCAGGTGGTGAAGGACACGGCCGCCTGGTTCGACGACAACCTGTAGGCGCTAGGCCGGGAGCTTGATACCGAGATGGGTGGTGAGCTCCCGCGCCGCCGCCGCCCCGGCGCGGTTGGCGCCGACCGTCGAGGCCGACGGACCGTAGCCGACCAGATGCACGCGCGGGTCACGCGCCACCTGCGTTGCCAGCCGCCCCGTCATGGTGATGCCACCGCTCTCCTCGCGCAGTTGCAGTGGCGCCAGATGATCAAGCGCCGAGCGGAAGCCGGTGCACCACAGGATCACGTCGACATCGAGCGTCCTGCCATCGGCCCAGCGCACGCCTGATGGCGTGATCTCGCTGAACATGTCCTGCCGCTCGAGCACGCCACGTTCGCGCATGGCGATGATGGCGGGAGACAGCGGCAGGCCCGTCACCGAAACCACCGAATTTGGCGGCAGGCCGGCGCGCACGCGATCCTCCACCAGCTTGACGGCGGCGCGGCCTGCCTCCTGGTCGAACGGCCCCTCGCGAAACCGTGGCGGAGTACGCGTCACCCAGGTGGTGCGGGTCACGGCGGAAATCTGGTCGAGCAGCTGGATGGCGGAAATGCCGCCGCCAACGATCAGCACATGCTGGCCGGCGAAGTCTTCAGCCGCATGGAATTGCCGGGTGTGAAGCTGGCGCCCCTGGAAGGTCTCGCGTCCAGGATAGTCGGGGATATACGGCTTTTCCCAGGTCCCCGTGGCGTTGATCAAACCACGCGCCGAGAACAGGCCGCGGTCGCTCTCGACGCGCAGCCGCCCACCCCGGTCGCAGATGACGCTGACGCTGGCGGGGCGCAGCACATCGAGGCCGAAGCGTTCTTCATAGGCCGCGAAGTAGTGCGGCACCGCCACCGAGGCACGGACGCTCTCGTCGCCGCCCGCGGTATCGGCAAAGCTCATGCCCGGCAGGTCGTGCACCCGGTTGACGGTGGACAGCGTCAGCGACGGCCAGCGATATTGCCAGGCGCCGCCCGGCTGTGGTGCGCGGTCGAGCACGAGGAAATCGCGGCCTGGCTGGAGGCCAAGCTGCTTGAGGTGGTAGGCCGAGCTCAGTCCGGCCTGACCGGCACCGATGACGACGATGTCGAGCTTGAGGGCTATACGGGCGGCTGGGGCTTGGTCGGGCATTATGGGCCTCGGTGAGGCTCTCCATGTAGGGGTCCGTAACGGCGCGAGCAACCTCCGAGCGCCATCGGGGTTGATCCTGCTCAGGAGACAAGACATGGCGCATGTAACTTACGATATCGTCGAGCATGATGGTGGCTTCGCCTACAAGGTCGGGGACGTGTTCTCCGAGACCTTCCCCACCCATCAGGCTGCCCATGACGCGGCCGTGTCCGCGGCGCAGCGCCAGCAGATCGAAGGCAGGGACGAGGCTATCCTCTATCAGGACAAGGAGGGCAAATGGCACGAGGAACAGGCCGATGGCGGCGACCGGCCAGAGACGGATGTCGAGGATGAGCTGAAAGACTGAGTTTCTGCTCACTCCATTGCCGCACCCACCGCGGTACCTCCCCTTTGACGGGGGAGGCTGGGAGGGGGTGTTGAGAGCCCCGATATCCGGGCCAACCGTCCCCCACCCTTGATCCCCCGCAAAGGGGGGTCGACTGCGGAGGGTTACCGCTCCGCCAGATGCTGCCCGGTCAATGAATTCTTCGCCTTGGCGAGATCGGCCGGAACACCCTCGAACTGGATACTTCCGCCATCCTGCCCGGCTCCCGGCCCCAGGTCGATGACCCAGTCGGCGCGAGAGATGACGTCGAGATTGTGCTCGATGACGATCACCGAAGAGCCGGCGTCGACCAGCCGGTCGAAAAGGCCGATCAGGGTATCGACGTCGTTCATGTGGAGGCCCGTTGTCGGCTCGTCGAGCACGTAGATATTGCCCTCCTTGCCCAGCTCGGCCGCCAGCTTGAGCCGCTGGCGCTCGCCCCCCGACAGTGTCGAGAGCGGCTGGCCCAGCGTGAGATAGCCGAGGCCTACATCGTCGAGCCCGCGGAGAATCTTGGCGATGGCCGCCTCGGTGAAGAAGCCCACCGCGTCGGAAATGCTCATCAGGTAGATGTCGCTGATGGATTTACCGCGCAGCTGATGTTGCAGCACTTCTGCGGTGAAGCGCTTGCCCTCGCAGGTCTCGCAGGTGGTGACCATGGGATCGAGATGGGCGAGATCGGTAAAGATCACACCGAGCCCATTGCAGTCGGGGCATGCCCCCTTGGAATTGGCCGAGAACAGGGCGGCATCCACGCCGTTCGCCTTGGCGAAGGCCTTGCGGACATTGTCGAGGATGCCGGTATAGGTCGCGGTATTGGAGCGGCGCGAGCCACGCGCCAGGTTCTGGTCGATGATGATGGTGTCCGGATAGACCAGCGGCAGGCAGCCCTGGATCAGCGAGGACTTGCCCGAGCCGGCGACGCCCGAAACCGCGGTCAGCACGCCCTTGGGGATGGAAACCGAGACATCCTTGAGGTTGTTCAGTTTGGCATGGGCGATCTTGAGTTCACCCTGAGGCTTGCGGACCTTGTCCTTGATGGCCTGATGCTTCTTGATGTGCTTGCCGGTGAGCGTGTCGGACTTCAGCAGGCCGGCATAGTCGCCCTCATAGACCACCTGTCCGCCCTTGCTGCCGGCGAACGGGCCCATGTCGACTACGTGATCAGCGATGGCGATCATGTCGGGCTTGTGCTCGACGATCAGCACCGTGTTGCCCTTGTCGCGCAACTGCTGCATCAGGCCGGCGAGGCGGCCGACGTCGTGCGGGTGGAGCCCGACCGAGGGTTCGTCGAACACATAGGTGAGATCGGTCAGCGAAGAGCCGAGGTGGCGCACCATCTTGACGCGCTGGCTCTCGCCACCAGAGAGGGTGGAGCTTTCGCGGTCGAGGCTGAGATAGCCGAGGCCGATGGTCACCAGGTTTTCCAGCCGCAGCGCCAGCGCCTGCAGCATCGGACCAACCTGCGGCGCTTCGATCTTGCGGACGAATTCGGCGAGTTCGCTGACCTGCATGGCCGAGAGTTCGGCGATGTTCTTGCCGTTGACCTTGCTGCCCAGTGCATTCTGGTTGAGGCGCGCGCCGTGGCAGGCCGGGCAGGTGGCGCGGGTGAATATCTTCTCGTATTCGCGCAGCACATGTGGCTGCAGGCTTTCGGGGTCCTTGCTGCCCAGACCGCTTTTGAGCTTGGAGACGACGCCCTCATAGGTGAGGCCGATCTTGCCCACCTTGATCTTGCGGCCATCATTGAGGTGGAACAGGTTGTGCCGTTCCTCCTCGGTATATTTGCTGATCGGCTTGTCCATGTCGAACAGGCCGGAATTCTTGAAGATTTCCCACCACCAGGTGTCGACGGCAAAATCCTTGGGCAGCAGCGCACCCTGGTTCAGCGACTTTGCCTCATCGACGACAGCTGACATATCCATGGCCGCCACCTGACCGATGCCCTCGCAATCGGGGCACATGCCGCGCGGATCGTTGTAGGAATAAAGGCTCGGCGGCCCCAGCTTCGGCTCGGCCAGCCGGCTGAACAGCACCCGGAGCATCTGCGCGGCGTCGGTCACCGTGGCCACGGTCGAGCGCGAATTGCCGCCCAGCCGCTGTTGGTCGACGATGATGGCAGCCGAGATATTCTCGAGCTGATCGGCATCGGGCTGACCGTAGCGCGGCATGAACTGCTGGACGAATGCCGGATAGGTCTCGTTGATCAGCCGCTGGCTTTCCGCCGCGATGGTGCCGAACACCAGTGACGACTTTCCCGAGCCCGAGACGCCGGTGAACACCGTGATCTGGCGCTTGGGAATGTCGAGCGAGACGTTTTTGAGATTGTTCTCGCGGGCGCCGCGAATGATGATCGAACCGTAGACAGCCTTATCCAAGTCGGTACTCCCTAGACGCTCAAGCGAGGCATTCGACGAGAAACCCGCCGGGTGCCTTGATGTAAAAAGTGTAGCCATGCTGCTGGGTCGGCGCATCGGCCTCGAAGCCATCGGCAATCAGCCGGGCGTGGATGGCGTCGACCGCAGCCGTATCGGGCTGAATGAAGCCGATATGGAAATTGGCCGGATAGGTGGCATCCTTGCCCTTCATCAGCGCCAGGACCATGGAATTCTCGTCAGTCAGGAAAATGAAGTTGGCATTGCGCCGACCCATTTCCCGCATGCCGAAATAGGTGGTGAGGAAGTGCGCCGCAGCTTCGGCGTCATCGACCGTCAGGTTGAGATGATTGAGTGGCACGCCGGTCCCCTTCCCGCGCTTTCATGCGACAGGCCTGCTGACATGACGCGTCAGCAGGCCTCAATTCGACAGTGTGAGCCGCTTTTTCTTGCCTAGCCGGCGGCCTTCCTGAGCAGCGCGGCGATGGCCTTTTTCTCGGCATCGCCGAGCTTAAGCAGGGCGAAGGAGGTCGGCCACATATTACCGTCATCGAGCTTGGCGCCGGTATTGAAGCCGAGCGTAGCGTAGCGCTCCTTGAACTTTACCCCGGGGGTGAAGAAGCACACCGCCTTGCCATCCTCCCCCGCCCAGGCCGGCATGCCATACCAGGTCTTGGGTGCGAGGCTGGGGGCATGTTCCTTGACGAGGGCGTGGAGGCCCTCCGCCAACTGCTTGTCCAGCCCCTCCATCTCGGCGACCTTGGCGAGCAGGTCCGCCTCGCCATCCAGCTTCTTGCCGCCCTTGCGTCGCGCCGCCTTCTCTGACTTCTCCTCGGCGACCTTGTCCTTCATCGCCTCCAGCTCGTCGGCCGAAAACGAGCTGTTGTCCTTTGTCGTCTTGCGCGTTGCCATCGCAGCCTCCTACCAGTTCAATTGCGTGATCTGGACGATGTTGCCGCAGCCATCATCGAGCTGGGCGATGGTCGAAGCGGTGACATCGGTCGGCCCCATCCGAAGCGCGACGCCCTTGGCCTTGATGCGTTCGCAATCCGCCTTCACGTCATCGCTGAAAAACTGGATCGCCGGCTGGCCCTGCTGGAACGTAGCCTCCTGGAACGCCTTGGCCGGGGGATTGTTGTTGAGCGCCAGTTGCAGCTCGACGCCTTCGGGATCCTCAGACGGGACCACGGTCAGCCAGCGGTAGCCTGCATTGCCGAAGTCGCTCTTTTTGGCGAAGCCCAGAATGTCGGTGTAGAAGGCCAGCGCCTTGTCGTGGTCGTCCACATAGATGGTGGTCACCTTGATCTTCATCGTCGTTACTCCTTGTTACAAGTGCTGCGCGCGGGACCTCAGTCGAGATCGGCCACGACTTTCTCCAATGCGGCAATGAACTGCTTCCACGACGCCCTGGCGCCCTTAAAGGCGGCATCCTGATCGGGGCGGAAGCCGGTCTGCTCCATGCGGAGCAGGGTGCCCAATGGCGTCGGCTCCAGCGTGAAGGTAACGACGCTTTCGAGGCCGAAGGCGTCCCAGCTGTAGCTGAGTGACCGGTTCGGCTCCATGTCGAGCACCTCGCAATCGACCACGACTTCGAAGTCGGGCTTCGGTTGCCGGCGCAGGGTGAACTTCCGGCCCTTGACCGGCTTGAAATCGGTCTTCATCAGCCACTCCTCGATCAGGTGCGGTTGTGTCAACGCCCGCCAGATCTTCTCGGGCGGATGAGCGATCTCGCGCTCGATGGTGACTGTGCGGATGGGGGGCGTTTCGGTCATTGGTCCATCCTCCCCAGCAAATTTTCGAGGTCATCGAACCGGCCCTCCCAGAAGCCGGTCATTTCGCTGGTCCAATTGACCAGTGGCGCCAAGGCACCCGGCAGGGCGCTGTAGTGGGTCTGGCGACCGGCGTGGCGATCACGCACCAGACCGGCCTGCTTCAGTACGCCGAGATGGCGCGAAACCACCGGCTGCGACACCCCTGCCCCCGCCGTCAGGACCCCGACCGTCACCTCGCCCTCACGGCATAGCCGCTCGAAGATGGCGCGACGGGTGGGGTCGCCGAGCGTCCTGAAGATTACGTCCCGGGTCGTCGATACTTCAGTCAATTCATACCTCGTTGGCTATGAATAACGTATAGCCAACCAGGTATGGATGAGTCAAGCGGGCGATAGAGCTAGATCGATGCTCGTTTGATGGCCGTGCCGCCGACGGCAAGTCCGACCACGAGCACAACCGCCACGACAAGCGTGCCATAGAGCACCGGTCCGCCCAAGAACTGCCCGATGAACAGCGCCCGCTCCGCCTCGATGAGATAGGTCAGCGGATTGAAGCGGGAGGCGACGAAGAGCCATTGCGGCCCGGTTTCGAGGGGCAGCAAGACGCCCCCCAGCAGCATCAGCGGCAAGGCGACTGACTGGCTGACCATGTAGAACAGCGAGGTATTGTTCTTGGCGGCAATGGCCAGGGCATAGGAGAGGGCCGCCACGCCGACGCCGAACAGCCCCAGCAGCGCCAGGCCGAACAGCATCTGCAGCGGATAGAGCTGCAGCCCGAAGGGCAGCGCGATGACGATCATCACCACGGCCTGGAAGAACAGCGGGAACATCTCCTTGAGCGCCCGGCCCATCAGCATGGCGGGGCGACTCATCGGGGTGGCGAGGAAACGTTCGAGCACGCCCGACATGAGTTCCTCGGTAAGGCTCCAGCCCACCATGGCCGTGCCGAACAAGGTGAGCATCACCATCATGCCGGGGATGAACCACTGCAGCGGCGAGGCGCCGTTCATGCCGGTATCGCCCAGAAGCGGCACGAAGAGGCCGATATACAGCAAGGGCTGGACGAGGCCGAATGCCAGCCAGACCCAACCGGATATCAGCGGCTTCATCTCGCGGACGAAGGAGGTCCTGACGTCGTAAAGAAAATCCATGGCCATTCCTCCTCAGGCAGCGACGGGCGCTTCGGTTTCACGCAGGGATCGGCCGGTGAGACCGAGGAAGACGTCATCGAGGGTCGGGCGGCGCACGGAAGCGGTGGCGACATCGACGCCCCGCTCGTGCAGGCGCCTGATATATTCGGGCAGCAGCGCTTCTCCCTCGCCCACGACGACGCTCACGGTACCGCCATCGACGGCGACGTCCCGTGCCTGGGGCAGGTTGGCGGCGATCTCGGCAGCGCCGGCGGCATCTCCGGAGGACACGCTCACGGTGATGCGATCACCGGCCAGGTTGGCCTTCAGGCGCGCCGGCGTGTCGTCGGCAATGAGCAGGCCATTGTCCATGATCATCACCCGCTCGGCCATCGTGTCGGCCTCTTCAAGGTAATGGGTAGTGAGGAAGATGGTCATGCCCGTCTCGCGTCGGAGCTTGAGCACATGCTCCCAGAGATTGGCCCGACTGTGCGGATCAAGGCCGGTAGAGGGTTCGTCGAGGAACAGCAGGGTCGGGCTGTGCATGAGCCCCAACGCGACATCAAGCCGCCGCTTCTGGCCACCCGACAGGGTGGTGCCGATGCGGTCCTCCATGCCTGAGAGTTCGAGCATGCCGATCAACGCGTCGGCCCGCTTGCGCGCCTCTGCCGGCTGCATGCGCATGGCGGCGCCCTGAGTCAGCAGTTCGTCGCGCATCTTGTAATATTGGCCGGCGCCGCTCCCCTGGCCGACATAGCCGATCTTGCGGCGCACGCCGGCCGGGTCACGTGTGATATCGCTGCCTGCAACATTGGCTGTGCCGGAGCTGGGTGGCAGCAGCGTCGTCAGCATGCGAACCGAAGTCGACTTGCCGGCGCCATTGGGCCCCAGGAAGGCGACCAGCTCGCCCTCCGAAACATCAAGACTGAGGCCGCGCACGGCCTCGACCGGCCCGGCCTTGGTCTTGAACGTGCGGTGAAGGTCTCTGGCATGGATCATGAACGTCCCCTTTCGTGTCCTGCGGGCACACTGATCCAGCCCTGCTGACATGACGCGGCAGCAGGCGGATTTTCGACAGCGGGCTCGACTTTCTGGCGTGGGAGCGATACAACTCCGTACGCTGCACAGGGTTTAACATAATTCTGTACGGTGTAAAGAGTTATTTGGAGGCCCGATGGCCGACGACATTGCCGGACGTGGCGATCCGATCAAGGCCCTGCATTTGATGTGGGGGCGGACTGACGCCCCAAAGCGTGGCCCCAAGTCCAGGGTGGCACTGGCCGACCTGGTGGGCGCCGCGGTACGCATTGCCGATGCCGAGGGGATCGACGCCGTCTCGACGCGGCGCGTGGCGGAGTCCGTCGGCATCTCGCCGATGAGTTTTTACACCCATATTCCGGACAAGGCGCTGCTGCTCGACCTGATGCTCGATGCCGTCGCCGGACCGGCCGAAGGCGACAGCAGGCAGGCGCCGACCTTCATGCCGGACGCCTGGCGCGCCAATGTCACCTTCGTTGCGCGCGAGTATCGCGCCTTTTACCTGCGACATCCGTGGGTGCTGCAGGTGGGGACGCACCGGCCGGTGCTCGGCCCCAACACGCTACGGGCCTATGAGTATTTCCTCGCCGCCTTTGACAATCTGGGGCTCAGCGAAGTCGAGATGGACATGTCGGTGACCATGGTGGCCAACTATGTGCATGGCGCCGTGCGCGATGTGGCGCGGGCCAGCATGGTCAAGGAGCTCACCGGCATGAGCGATGACGAATGGTGGTACGCCATCGCGCCATTCGTCGAAACCATCGACTATTCACCCTACCCGGTGGCCAGCCGCGTGGGACCGATCGTGGGCGAACTCTATGGTCTGGGCGATCCTAACCGGGCGTTCGATTTCGGACTCGAGGTGATGCTGGACGGGCTGGCGATGCTGATCGCGAGCAAGAGCGGCCGAACCGAGCCGCCGGCGTCCTAGCCGAAGAACTCGGCCAGCAAGGGTCCCAATACCTTCGGATCGAATTCGTGGCTCTGTCCGGCCAATACCTTGCGCCGCGCACCCCGCACTGCGGAGGCAACCCAGGCGGCGCCGGCCTCGATGAAGGGGTAGCTGGCGTCGCCATTCACCACCACTACCGGCACCCTGACATCCTGCCAGCGGGCCGGCGGGTGGTCGCCATCGGTCGCCTCGGCCATGACGCGATAGTCGTGCTCGATGGTGAGGCCCACAGCCGCGAAAGCCGGCCAGGCCGGGCTCTGGCGGAAACCCTCGACCGCCTCGGGCGGCATGCCGACACCGCTCATGAAGGCGGCCATCATGCCATCGGCGTCGCCCTGTTCGGACAAGACCACCATTTCGGCATGCTGCTGCCAGGCGCTGGCCGAACTCTGTTCGGGATCGATGGGCGGCTCATACATCAGGACCCCAGTGACCTTGCCGGGCAAGGCCACTCCTGCCTCAAGCGCCAGCACGGCGCCCGAAGACATGCCATAGAGTCCCGCCTTGCCACCTGCGGCATCGATCAAGACCTCGATGTCCTCAATTTCGCGCTGCACCGCATAGGGGGCCGTGTCGGTGGATTCGCCGCGCCCGCGCCGGTCGAAATTGATGATGGTGAAGCGGTTCGCCAGATCGTCAGCCATGGCTGGCGTGATCTGGTCGACGGCGCGATACTGCGTCGCACCGGCCACGAAGATGATCGCGGGGCCGTGGCCCTTGCGATCATAGCTGATGATGGTGCCGTCTTTCGATGTCACTGTGGGCATGCCGGTCTCCTCTCGCTGCCGTCACAATAGGACGTCTGGCAGAGGCGAAAGCAGACGCCCTAGATGACCTCGCCTTCGGCATTGAACAGATGGATGCGCTTGGGGTCGATATGGGCGGAGACGGTCGATCCCAGTTCCACCGGACGCTGGCCTTCTAGCACGATGTTGATCGGCTGGCCGTCGGC